>CAMDEF010000051.1 GCA_945895265.1 Bordetella parapertussis
GGGCCTTCTGCTTTGTCTAGCAAACTGGTGACGTAAGGCACCTTTGCTTTCGCAGTTGGGTGCAGCATGTTATGGCGCTCGCAATCTAAGCCATCCCGACGCAACTCTGTAAAACTGGTCACGCTAAAGATGTCGGCCGATACACCCCAGTCTTTTTCAAGCAACTCGGCGCCCGCCATGACTTCACGCAAAATCGTACCTGAACCAAGCAACTGCGCCTTCACCTTATTTTTACCGCCCTTCTTCAGACGATACATGCCGCGAATAATGCCAGCCTCATCGCCCTTGGTCAGACCAGGTTGCGCGTAGTTTTCATTCATCAACGTCAAATAAAAATAGACGTTTTCTTGATCTTCGATCATGCGCTTCATGCCATGCTGAATAATCACAGCCACTTCATGCGCAAAGGTCGGGTCGTACGACACGCAATTGGGGATCGTCGACGAGAAGATATGGCTATGGCCGTCTTCGTGTTGCAAGCCTTCGCCGTTGAGCGTTGTACGCCCAGCGGTACCGCCCAACAAGAAGCCACGCGCCTGCATATCGCCAGCCGCCCACGCCAGATCGCCAATACGCTGAAAACCAAACATCGAGTAATAGATGTAGAACGGCACCATGATGCGGTTGTTCGTCGAGTACGAGGTTGCTGCTGCAATCCAAGAACTAAACGCGCCCGCTTCGTTGATACCCTCTTGCAATAACTGCCCATCGGCAGCTTCGCGGTAATACATCACCTGATCTTTATCAACGGGTATGTACTTTTGGCCTTCAGGGGCATAGATACCGATCTGCCTAAACAAGCCTTCCATACCAAAGGTACGTGATTCGTCAGCCAAAATCGGCACCACACGCGGGCCAATGTCTTTGTCGCGCAACACTTGGTTCAACACCCGTACAAACGCTTGTGTGGTCGAGATCTCACGGCCTTCGACGGTCGGCTCAAGCACAGGGCGCAGCACTTCAAGCAAAGGCGCTTTCAGATTTTCGTCAGCACGCGTGCGACGCTTGGGTAAATAACCACCCAAGGCTTTACGCCGCTCGTGCAAGTATTGAATTTCAGGCGAATCTTCAGCCGGCTTGTAATAAGGCAGCTCTTCAAGCTTGCTATCGGGCACTGGGATGTTGTAGCGATCGCGAAATTCGCGAATGGTCGCGATGTCTAGTTTCTTTTGCTGATGCGACGGATTTTTAGCCTGAGCAATATGCCCTAAGCCATACCCTTTGATCGTCTTGGCCAAAATCACCGTGGGCTGGCCCGCATGTGCCGAGGCTGCAGCAAAGGCCGCATAGACCTTATGGGGATCATGACCGCCACGGTTCAGACGCCAGACGTCTTCATCGCTCATGCGTGAAACCAATTCAAGCAGCTTTGGATGTTTACCGAAGAAATGGTCGCGTACGAACTTACCGTCGTTAGCCTTGTAGGCCTGATATTCACCGTCGACGGTCTCTTCCATAATCTTGCGCAAGATCCCTTCTTTGTCGCTTGCGAGCAAGGGATCCCAATAGCCGCCCCAAATCATTTTGATGACGTTCCAGCCGCTGCCACGAAAATCGCCTTCAAGCTCTTGAATGATTTTGCCGTTGCCACGCACTGGGCCATCTAAGCGCTGCAAATTGCAATTGACCACGAAAATCAAGTTATCGAGTTTTTCGCGCGCTGCCAAACTAATCGCACCAAGCGACTCAGGCTCATCCATCTCGCCATCGCCACAAAATACCCAAACCTTACGCTGACTGGTATCAGCGATGCCACGCGCATGCAAATATTTCAAGAAGCGTGCTTGATAGATGGCCATCAAAGGCCCTAAGCCCATCGAGACAGTCGGAAACTGCCAGAACTCTGGCATCAGTTTAGGATGCGGATAAGACGACAAACCCTTACCGCCAACTTCTTGCCGAAAGTTATTCAGTTGATCTTCGGTTAAGCGCCCCTCAAGGTAAGCTCGGCCATACACGCCAGGCGAGGAGTGCCCTTGAAAATACACGAGGTCGCCGCCACGCTCTGGCGTGTCTGCATGCCAAAAATGATTTTGGCCGCAGCCAATCATGGTGGCAAGTGAAGCAAACGAAGCGATATGACCACCGAGGTCTCCACCATCGGGCGGATTGTGTTTGTTGGCCCTCACCACCATCGCCATCGCATTCCAACGAATGTAGTGGCGGATGCGTGCCTCTAAGTCTAGGTTGCCCGGATGTGCGGGCTCATGCCCAGCTGGGATGGTGTTGAGATAGGCTGTATTTGCCGAGAACGGGATATGCGCACCCGAGCGGCGCGCCAAATCCGTTAAGCGCTCAAGTAGATAGTGAGCGCGTTCAGGGCCTTCGCGATCGAGCACGGCCGCCAGGGCGTCGAGCCATTCTTGGGTTTCGAGCGAGTCTGCATCATTTGATGCGTTGAGTGCGGCAGCTTGTGGTGCCATGGCAATCTCCGTGGTGACAGCCTGATTGATGTATGAGGCTACCTGTTTTTTGGGTATTTGCGGCATTCTAGGTACTCCTGAGCGTTGCGGCAACAAATATTTCATGTTGCGGTATAGCTTTTCATATTATGAAAAAACTATTCGTTTTAACGCAACATTTCGCTTGTCAAGCGTAAATACGGGGCAACCCGACTAAAATGTCCACCTTATGGATTGCACGTATGTCTAACCCCGCAAAGTCGGTACTCGCCACCCCTTTTCTTGACCAAGCCCGCTTGCGCCGCCGCAGGTGGTACTGGCTCACGCCCATGCTGGTCTTGGTGCTGTACGCCTGCGTCATGGGCGTGTTCTTTTGGCTTCAACGAATTCACGACGGCAGCGTCATGTTCGTCACGATTGATCAAGAGCTACGCCAAAATCGTTTGATCTGGGTGGTAGTCGCCTTATCTGTCGTGATTGTGATCGCCTTATTGATGTTGTGGCGCTACACCCGCTATCGCTCTGAGGCCGAGGCTGCGCTGATTGCCGAAACTGGTTTCAGGCGCGCCATGGAAAACTCCATGTCTACGGGGATGCGTGTGATTGACCTCGAAGGTCGCATCGCTTATGTGAACCCAGCGTTTTGTCGAATGATTGGCTGGAACGAAGCCGACTTGATTGGCCGATTACCACCGTTTCCGTACTGGGTACCAGGGCGCTACGAATCGCATCAGCAAACACTTGATAACCTCATGATGGGTAAGGCCCCAAGCTCTGGCATTGAACTCGAGGCACAACGTCGCGATGGCTCGCGCTTTAACGCACGCATGTATGTGTCGCCCCTGCTCGACCCACAAGGCACGCAAGTGGGCTGGATGACGTCGATGACCGACATCACCGAGCCCAAACGCATTCGCGAAGCCCTGACCGCCGCCCACGAACGTTTTATGACAGTGCTCGAGGGCCTAGACGATGCGATCTCGGTGACTGCCGACTCTGATGAGGGGCTTGAGCTTTTATTTGCCAATCGCACCTATCGACGTTTTTTTGGTGCGCAAACCAGTGGCCACCATGAATTACTGGCAGGTCGTCGCGGTCGTTACACCGAAGAATCGGTCGAGATATTTTCTACCACGGTACAGCGCTGGTTCGAAGTGCAGCATCGCATGTTGGCCTGGACCGATGGGCGAAAGGTTCGGCTGCAGGTAGCGCGCGACATTACCGAACGAAGGCAACACGAAGAAACCTCAAGAATTCAACAAGAAAAAATTCAAATCACCAGCCGTCTGACAACAATGGGTGAAATGGCCTCGTCGTTAGCGCACGAACTGAACCAACCGTTAACCGCGATCGCCAACTACAGCATGGGGATTGTCGCCATGGTCAAAGCCGGCAATACCGACATGAATACCCTTTTGCCCGCACTTGAGAAAACTGCGGCGCAAGCACAGCGCGCCGGAAAAATCATCAGCCGCATCCGTGAATTTGTGAAACGCAGCGAACCGCGTCGTCAGGCTCTGCAGTTACAGACCGTGATCGATAATGCCGTGGGCTTGGCTGAAATTCATTCGCGTAAGCATCGCGTGGCCATTGCAACCAACATCCCAGACAATTTGCCAGATGTGCTCGCTGACCCAATTTTGATCGAACAAGTGTTGCTCAATTTGCTAAAAAATGGTCTTGAAGCCATGGATCAAAGCGCGGTTGACACGCTCTTGTTACAAGTCACCGTACATGACAATCAGATCGAACTCGCCGTCATTGATCACGGTCACGGCCTCACCGACCCAGAGCGGCTATTCGAGCCTTTCTTCAGCACCAAATCCGAGGGCCTTGGCATGGGGCTCAACATCTGTCGTACCATTATTGAATCGCACCACGGCCGCCTATGGGCGACCAGCAATCCAGAAGGCGGTACTATCTTTCGCTTTACACTACCCTGCGTTGATCCAGACGCGATCCAGCTAGACAATCAGTCCGAGGAGTTACCTGCATGAATCTGCCCCAAATAGCCAGTACCGTTTACATCGTTGACGATGACGAGGCGGTACGCGACTCCTTAAGGTGGCTACTCGAAGCCAACAGCTACCGCGTGCGGGCCTATGCTAGCGCCGAGTCTTTTTTAGCCGAGTACGATGAGCAGCAGCCCGGAGTTCTGATTGTTGATGTGCGCATGCCCGGCATGAGCGGCCTTGAGTTGCAAGAGCAATTGATTGCACGCAAATCGACAATGCCTGTGGTCTTCATCACCGGCCATGGCGATATCCCCATGGCGATATCCACCATGAAAAAAGGTGCGGTTGATTTTCTTGAAAAACCGTTTGATGAGACTGCCCTACGCGAAATTGTGGGTCGCATGTTCGAGCAAGCTAATCAGCGCCTGACGCAAGCAAAAGCGGTACGTCAACACGAAGCGATGCTAGCGCGACTCACCTCACGTGAGCAACAGGTGCTTGAACGCATCGTCGCCGGTCGTTTGAATAAACAGATTGCTGATGACTTAGGCATCAGTATCAAAACAGTTGAAGCGCATCGGGCCAACATCATGGAGAAACTCCAAGTCACTACCGTGGCAGACTTGATGAAAGTAGCTCTCGCCAAACCCGAGATCAGTGCATGACGGGTCGCATCATTGACGGGGTGGCGCTAGCGGCTAAGATTCGCGAAGACGTTGCTTCGCGCACCTCAGCCCTCATTGCAGCCGGCACCAAGCCCGGTTTAGCGGTTGTTTTAATCGGTAGCGACCCAGCGTCGCAAGTGTATGTAAAAAACAAAGTCGCGGCATGTCAAAAAGCGGGTTTGCATTCGGTGCTCGAGCAATATCCGCCCAGCATGACGCAAGCTGAATTACTTGACCGCGTTCGCGCCCTCAACGCCGACCCAGCCATCCATGGCATCTTGGTGCAACTGCCCTTACCTGCACATATCGATTCGCATTTAGTGATCGAAACCATCGCCCCCGAAAAAGATGTAGATGGTTTTCACATCAGCAACGCGGGGCTACTGATGACTGGTAAGCCCTTGTTTCGCCCGTGTACGCCCTATGGCGTGATGAAAATGCTTGAGTCTGAGGGCGTGCAATTGCGTGGCGCGGTAGCCGTGGTGATTGGCGCTAGCAACATCGTCGGCAAGCCAATGACCATGCTGCTGCAAAGCGCGGGGGCAACGGTCACAATCTGCAACTCAAAAACCCGCGATCTTGGCTGGCATACCCGTCATGCGGATATCGTGGTGGTCGCGACCGGCAAGCCACGCATGATCGACGGCAGCATGATCAAACCTGGCGCGATCGTCATTGATGTGGGGATCAACCGCGGTGCCGACGGTAAGTTGTGTGGCGACGTAGATTTTGACAGCGTTATTCAAGTCGCCAGTGCCGTCACGCCAGTACCCGGTGGCGTGGGACCCATGACAATCGCTATGTTGTTAGTCAATACGCTAGAGGCCGCCGAACGCGCTCAGCAGAAGCAGGCTGAATAGCTAAACATAATCGAGCTTAATCGCTCAGTAAAATCGAACTTAAATGATGAACCCATTGCTTGTTTCAATGAGTACCCAGATCGATTACGCAGCGATCAAACCCGAACACATTGCCCCCGCTATCGAACAATTGCTTGGCACAGCGCGTGACGCAGTCTCAGTCGCAGCGAACCCTAAACTTACCGTGAGTTGGGATGCCATCGTTACGCCGTTAGATGATGCCTCAGAGCCTTTATGGCGCGCCTGGTCAGTCGTTGGTCATTTGAACTCTGTCGTTAACACTCCTGAACTTCGCGATGCCTATAACGCGATGCTAGCGAAAATCACTGAGTTCTCGACTTGGGTGGGTTTACACGTCGGTCTGTACTCACAATATCAACGTCTTCACCAATGCCCTAACTTTGAAAACTGGTCACCCGCGCGTAAACGAGTAATTGAATTGGCGCTACGTGATTTCAAACTCAGCGGAGTCGAACTGCAAGGCGAGGCACGCACACGCTACGCTGAGGTCTCTGATCAGCAGTCGCAGGTGTCGCAAAAGTTTTCTGAGAACGTCTTAGATGCCACCGATGCCTGGTCGCTTGTGATCGAAGATCGCAAACGCCTTGACGGTGTACCCGAAGACGTCATCGCCTCGCTGAAAGCCCCAGACGCCGAGCGTTGGACGCTTAATCTGAAGATGCCTTGTTATTTACCAGTGATGCAATACGCACTAGATCGCGAGTTGCGACAAACCCTTTATAAGGCATATGCGACGCGCGCCTCTGAACAAGGCGCCAAAGAATTTGACAACTCTGCACTGATTGAACAGGCGTTGTCCTTGCGCGCTGAAGAATCCAAATTACTGGGCTTTAAACATTTTGCCGACCTGCGCCTGCAAACTCGTATGGCAAATAGCGACCTAGAGGTCACAGACTTTTTGCGCCAGTTAGCGCAGCGCGCAAAACCGTTTGCCGAGCGTGATCTGATCGAATTAAAAGCCTATGCAAAGACCGAGCTCGGTCTAAGCGATCTTGAACCTTGGGATATTGCCTTTGCATCTGAATGCCTGCGTGAAGCGCGCTATGCCTACTCTGACGATGACGTCAAACAATACTTCACCGAACCTCGCGTGCTCAGCGGCTTGTTTGCTGTCGTACAAACACTGTTCAACGTTGAATTAAAGACCTGTGAAGTCAACGGCTGGCATCCCGACGTACGCGCTGCCTCGGTACACAATGCTAAAGGCGAGACGCTTGGTTACCTGCTAATGGATCTCTATGCGCGTCCTGCAAAGCAAGGCGGCGCCTGGGTAGATAGTGAACGCAACCGTCGTAAGCTTGAGGCATCAAATGAGCGTCAAGCGACGACTGAGACGCAGGCAACCAGTGCCCAAAAGGATGTCGGGCAGCGTCCAAAGGTCCAGACCCCTGTCGTGTACTTGACGTGCAACTTTGCTCGGCCGCAAGGTGGTCGCCCTGCGTTACTAACGCACGATGATGTCATCACCCTCTTTCATGAAAGCGGCCATGCTCTGCACGCCTTACTCTCTGAAGTCGACGAGCCGGGCGCCTCGGCTTTTGCGGCGGTTGAGTGGGATGCCATCGAGCTACCCTCACAGTTCATGGAAAATTTTTGCTGGGAATGGTCGGTGTTACAACGCTTGACCTCGCACGTGGATACGCAAGCGCCCTTGCCGCGAGAGCTCTACGATCGCATGACCGCTGCCCGTAATTTTCAAAGCGGAATGCAAACCGTACGACAAGTTGAGTTTTCGCTCTTTGACATGTTGGTACATAACCGCAGCCAAGGTCTTTCGATTGCCGAGGTGTTGACGCAGCTTGATCAAGTGCGTGATGAGGTTGCTGTCATACGCCCACCGTCATGGCATCGGTTTCCGCACAGCTTCTCGCATTTGTTTGCCGGTGGCTATGGCGCTGGCTACTACAGTTACAAGTGGGCCGAAGTGTTATCCGCTGATGCCTTTGCAGCGTTTGAAGAAGCCGCTGCGCGCGCAGCAAACGACGCGCATGCGACGGGTCAGGCGCTAGAGGGCACCGGTGCGCTTGATGCTGACACAGGTGAGCGCTTTAAGCGTGAAGTGCTTGCAGTAGGTGGTGTACGCCCCGCTGCTGACTCCTTTAAGGCATTTAGAGGGCGCGCGCCCCAAATTGATGCCCTGTTGCGTCACAGCGGTATGTCGGACACTGAAACTGCGGCGGCGGCCTAATGCAAATCCGTGCGAACCGACCTTCTTTAAGTTGTCGAGTATCTAAGAGGATACGCTTAGGCGACTGCCTGCTTGCCAGATGCCACAAGATCATACAAAGCAAACGATGAGGCTCTGGCTAAATCGTCTGTCGCGCCTCTTTTGCATCGTGAGCTTGCTGACTCTGACCGCTTGTTCAGAGCCCGACTACAAGTGGTCGCTTTACGACGTAAGCGGTCATTTACCCAATCTTGAATTCTCGCTAAAAGGGACCGGCAATAAAACTGTCACCCAGGCGAACCTCAAAAACAAAACAGTATTGGTCTTTTTTGGCTATGCCAGTTGCCCAGACATTTGTCCGACCACGATGGCACAACTGACTGAGGTGATGACTAAGCTTGGCGACGATGCTCAAGACGTTCGCATTTTATTTATCAGTGTCGACCCTCATCGCGATACGCCCGATATGTTGCAAGCCTATGTCGATGCCTTTAATAAAAATGCAGTGGGCCTAACTGGCAGCGAAAAAGAAGTGGCAGCCTTGGCTAAGCGCTATCGCATCGCCTACCAAATTGAGAAACCCAAGCCTGGCGACAGCGCTGAAATCTATGACGTGACGCACAGCCGCGGCGTGTTTATTTTTGATCGTTTTGGCAAAGCGCGTTTGTTAGCCTCTGACACCGAAGCGATCGACACAGTCACCGCCGATCTGAGGCGCCTGATTCAAACGACGCGCTCAAAGTAAACAAGACACATGGTGGTCGGTCAATGTTAAGGTTAGTTATCCATCACTCTTGATTGCTGACAGCAACGATGCTTCCGACAAGTAACGACCAAGAAGCCCTCGATATCTCTATTCAAGGCATGACCTGTGCCTCGTGCGTCTTGCGGGTTGAAAAAGCACTGAAGGCCGTTCCTGGCGTGTCAGAAGCAACGGTCAACCTCGCGACAGAGCGCGCCCACATCGACTGGAATCCCGAGTTTTCTGGCACAACAGACGGCAGTCTGAAAGTCTTAGCGGCCGTGCATAAAGCGGGCTATGAAGCCTCTGTGCTCGAACAGCATGCGGCCCCTTCTTCGGCCGAGGCCGACGCACGCGATATTGAAACCAAGAGCTTGCTGCGCGCCCTCTGGGTGTCGCTTGCGTTGACGCTACCGATTTTTCTGGTCGAAATGGGTGGGCATCTGATACCCGGCGTGCATCACTTTGTGCATGAAACGATTGGCATGCAACGTAGCTGGATCGCACAATCAATCTTGACCACGCTGGTATTAATTGGGCCGGGGCGCGTCTTTTTTACTAAAGGTCTGCCGGCGTTATGGCATCTGGCACCCGAGATGAACTCGCTGGTTGCCTTAGGGGCTGGTAGCGCGTGGGCGTATTCAATGGTGGCTACCTATTTACCTCTAGCCTTGCCTGACGGTACACGTTTTGTGTACTTCGAAGCGGCCGCTGTGATTGTGACGTTGATTTTGTTGGGTCGAACGCTTGAGGCGCGCGCCAAAGGACGCACAGGCGCTGCAATCAAACACCTGATTGGCTTACAGCCCCGCCAGGCTCGCGTTTTGATTAACGACCAACCCACAGACATTGATATCGATACGGTCAAGCCCGGTGACCTGATCCTTGTACGTCCTGGCGAAAAAATCGCGACAGATGGCGTCATTACCGAAGGCCAGCCCTACATCGACGAAGCGATGATCTCGGGCGAACCGATCCCAGTCACCAAACGTATCGGTGATCGAGTGACTGGTGGCACGTTAAACACCACCAACAGTTTTACCTTTAAAGCGACACACACAGGTGGCGATACCGTCTTGGCACGCATCATTCGCATGGTCGAGGCTGCTCAAGGCACCAAGCTGCCGATACAAGCACTCGTCGATCGCGTCACCGCATGGTTTGTGCCAGCCATCATCCTGTGCTCGCTAGTGACCTTCGTCCTTTGGTATTGGTTAGGCCCTGCGCCCAGCCTCAGTCATGCGTTGATTAACGCCGTCGCCGTGATGATTATCGCTTGCCCATGCGCGATGGGCCTTGCGACACCAACCTCAATCATGGTGGGCACCGGTCGTGCAGCCGAACTCGGTGTCTTGTTTCGCCAAGGCGATGCGTTACAACGCTTGCGCGAGGTGCAAGTGGTGGCCTTTGATAAAACAGGCACATTAACGCTGGGCAAACCGGTACTGACCGATTTTGTTGTACTCAAGCCAACTTACGACCGCGCCCTTCTACTGTCTTGGGCCGCTGCCATGCAGTCGCACTCTGAGCATCCGATTGCCCATGCGATTGTGCAGGCTGCACGCGCCGATAATCTGCCCATCGCTGCCGCACACAACTTTAAGGCGATCAGCGGCGCTGGCGTGCGGGCCACGGTGAATGGTCACGCGGTGAGCTCAGGCGCCCAAGCGTTTATGCAAACAGAAGGCGTAGACACCTCTGCGGCAGTTCATTACAGCGAGCAATGGGGTCAACAGGGTAAAACACCGATCTGTTTAGCGGTAGACGGCAAGCTAGCTGCGCTGATGGCGGTGGCTGATCCAGTCAAGCCAAGTGCACACGGGGCGATTGCGACACTCAAGCAGCTTGGGTTGCGTACCGCCATGATCACCGGCGACAATCAATACACCGCACTTGCGGTCGCGCAGCAACTTGGCATCGATGAAGTCCATGCTCAAGTATTGCCTGAGGGCAAAGTCGCGGTCTTGCAAGCGCTGCAACGCTCAAGTGCACTAGGCGGTAGCCCAGAGACTTCACACTCACCGACAGCCGATACACTCGAAGCACAATCAAACAACATGGGACCGACGTACGCCAAAGTCGTGCTCGCGTTTGTCGGCGACGGCATCAACGATGCCCCTGCTCTGGCCACAGCAGATGTCGGGATCGCCATCGGTACAGGCACCGATGTCGCAATCGAATCAGCCTCTGTCGTATTGATGTCTGATGATCTAGCAGGCGTGGCCACGGCGATTGGCTTATCGCGCGCGACGCTCACCAATATCCGACAAAATCTGTTTTGGGCTTTCGCCTATAACGCAGCACTTGTACCCGTCGCTGCAGGGGCGCTGTACCCATCGTTTGGGATACTCTTGTCGCCTATGTTTGCTGCTGGGGCGATGGCGTTTTCAAGTGTGTTTGTGGTGGCCAACGCCCTGCGGCTCAAACGGTATAAAACCACAGTTGGCAGCGCGTCGTAAACGTCATCTAAAGCTATGGTCGCCACCGCGTCGTAAACGTCATCGCGTCAGGGCGTTGCACCGGGTTGGCAGGTGTGATGGGCGTACCGACCGCTAAAAAACCCACGAAACGATAATCGAGCGCATCAAACCCTAACGCCTCGGGTACCTCGTCGGTGTAGGTGCCAAGACCTGTACTCCAGTAGCTCGAAAACCCCATCAAGTGTGCAGCGTTTTGAATATTCATGACGGCCGCGCCCATCGACAATGTTTGTTCAATCTCTGGCACTTTTTCATTGTCGTGCGAAATCTTGTACGCAAGCCCAATCAGTAGCGGCACTGTTGATAGCCACTTGCGTGTGTTCTGTTCTTTTTGCGGCGTAATCTCGCGACCCGAGCGACGTGTCGCGTCAATCGCCAAGTCGGTAAATGCTGCGACCTCGGGTTGCAGCACGAGTGCAAAGCGCCACGCACGTAACGCAGAATGATCGGGCGCACAGACTGCCGCCGCGAGCATTTGTTGCAACTGTTCAACATTGGGGCCTGGGGCCTGTACGAGCTTTTGTGAACGACGCGTGGTCAGTAGCTGAGCGTTTGCGAGCGAAGTCATTTGCGTAACACCTTAAACATTAGAAAAAAACCCTGCATCACAGAAGCGATGCAGGGCTTAGTTACAGACTGCCTGCCGAAACAGACAAATCAGTAAGTATTACAGCACTTGAATGTTGGTTGCTGATGGGCCTTTTGCGCCCTGACCAATTTCAAAGCTAACTTTCTGGTTTTCTTCGAGAGTTTTGTAACCACTCGAGCGAATTTCAGAATAGTGAGCGAACAGATCTTTGCCGCCGCCGTCAGGCATAATAAAACCATAACCTTTTTCGGCATTGAACCACTTCACGACACCAGTTGCCATTTCAACTTCCTTGATAGATAAATAACGGGCAAAAACGCCCAACGTGCTAGATGGTCAAGGAAGGGATAGACACCACTGATTACCACTAAGGGCGACCGACTAGGGACAAAAACCGCGTCGCTTGAGAATCTTGCAAGCAAAGTGTAGAGGCGAAGTCCACTAGAGTCAAACACTTACAGTGGTTTTTTGCCCTTAAATCGCTGAATTTGTGGTTTTCTCTGCATTTTGGGTATGAAAGCAACAAAATAAGTGAATTCTCTAAGAATTCGGCTCAATTTCAAAAAAAAACACTAGGTAACTATCCCTACACTTTCAGTATTGGCTGAACAACAGGGATATTGAAATGAAAGTCATCGTTTTAGGCGCGGGCGTCATTGGTACAACCAGTGCGTATTACCTCGCGCGTGCAGGTGCTGAGGTCACGGTAATTGATCGCCAGGGCTGTGTCGCCAATGAAACCAGCTTCGCCAACGCAGGGCAAATATCACCTGGCTACTCCACACCCTGGGCCGCACCCGGTATCCCCTTTAAAGCCTTTAAATGGATGTTCTCTAAGCACGCCCCTTTGGCGATCAAACTAGACGGCAGCCTGTGGCAGCTACGCTGGATGGCGAACATGTTGCGCAACTGCACCGCCAGCCGCTACGAACTTAACAAAGAGCGCATGATGCGCGTGGCTGAGTACAGTCGCCACTGCCTAGACACGTTGCGCGCAGACACAGGGATCCAATACGAACAGCGCTGCGGGGGCACCTTGCAGTTGTTTCGCACCCAAGCCCAGATGGACGCGGTGCAACGAGACATTAAGGTGTTAGAAGAGTGTGGCGTGCCTTATGAGCTACTTGGCGCATCGCAACTCACCTCGGTTGAACCGGGCCTGCGACGCGCTCAAGGCCTACTCGCGGGCGGGTTGCGTTTGCCCAACGACGAAACCGGCGACTGCCAACTCTTTACCACCCGTTTAGCCACACTGGCGCAAGAGCTAGGCGTGCAATTTCGTTACAACACCCCAGTTGAGCAATTGCTAACGGCTGGCGGCCAAATCACCGGTGTGCGCACCGAGCAAGAGGTGCTGAAGGCCGATCGCTATGTTTTGGCGCTTGGCAGCTACACGCGTGATTTGCTCGCGCCACTGAATATCGAACTTCCGGTGTACCCAGTAAAGGGCTATTCGCTCACAGTGCCTTTGAAAGATGAATCGCTAGCACCGCAATCTACAGTGCTAGACGAAACCTACAAAGTCGCGGTGACGCGCTTTGATAATCGTATTCGTGTTGGTGGCATGGCCGAACTGAGTGGCTTTGATTTAAGCTTAAAGCCACAACGCCGTGCAACCCTCGAAAAAGTCGTCACCGAGCTGTTTCCCGGTGGCGACGTCCAGAACGCAACATTTTGGACTGGTCTACGGCCCATGACCCCAGATAGCACGCCGATTATTGGGGCGACACCTTTGAACAATCTGTTTTTAAATACAGGTCATGGGACGCTAGGCTGGACGATGGCTTGCGGCTCTGGCAAGCTGATTGCAGACTTGGTGACGGGCCAGCGCCCTGAAATCCGTACTGACGGTCTAGCAATCAGTCGCTATCAAACAACGACTCAACCGCCTTTGCAGCGGCCGACTTCAGTGCCGGCTTAGTTTTCAGAATATATTGTTGTATTGCCTCGTTTTGCGATTTTTATGACTCGTCCCTCAAAAGCCCTCATTGACCTTGCCGCACTACGTTCAAACTACCTGACTGCTCGCAACTTGCACGGAGGCCGCGCGTTAGCGGTCGTCAAAGCCAACGCCTACGGGCACGGCGCTGTGCCTTGCGCGCAAGCCTTAGCCGATATCGCAGACGGCTTTGCCGTTGCCTTTGCCGCTGAGGCCTTCGAGCTTCGCGAAGCTGGCATCACAAAGCCTATTCTTGTCCTTGAGGGCTGCTTTGATCCCGATGAACTGGTTGCCGCATACAAGGCAAACCTCTGGGTCGTCATCCACCAAGAGTCACAATTACGTGCGCTTGAAACTGCGCCCATTGATGCTCACAGCATGCGTGTATGGCTCAAGGTCGATTCGGGCATGCACCGCGCTGGGTTTGCGCTTGAAGCTGTGCAAGGCGCCTACGAACGCCTTGAAGCCTGTCCCTCGGTCGCCTCGATTACGCTCATGACGCACTTTGCCCGCGCTGACGAACCCGACAGCGACGCTACTGCCAAGCAGATCGCGGCCTTTCACGAGGCCACCGCTGGGTTGCCCGGCGATCGCAGCTTGAGCAACTCAGGCGCAGTCCTGGCTTGGCCGACCGCGCGTGGCACTTGGGCTCGACCCGGGATTTTGCTCTATGGGGCTGATCCGTTACCAGTGAAACCTCAAATTTCGACAAACGGCGAACAACAACCGAACCCACCCTACCAACTCACCCCGGTCATGTCATTAGTCAGCGAGATCTTTGCCATCCGCACGCTCGCACCAGGTGAAGCCCTGGGCTATGGCGGCACCTTTGTCGCCACAACGCCGGTACGCGTTGGTTTGGTGGCGATCGGCTATGCAGATGGTTACCCCAGAGTGACGCCAACCGGCACCCCGATCGCAGTTGGTGGGGTCGTCACCCGTACCATCGGTCGGGTATCGATGGATATGCTCACCGTCGACCTCACCGATCTGCCTCAAGCAAGCATCGGCAGCCCCGTCGAATGCTGGGGCAAACAAATCGATGTGAACCAAGTTGCCCAACAGGCCGGCACCATCGCCTACGAACTGCTGTGCAACGTCAAGCGTGTACCCAAGGTTTACCAAAACTGACGCGCAACGAGCGCTTGCTGCGGGCAATCGCTTTGCAGTTTAGAATCCAGCTATTCCCGTGGCTCGCCCTCGGCTTAGCTGAGTTTGCGAGTCCTCTGAGGCACACATTCACCTTGCTTGAATAAACGTATGCAACTTGCCACCTGGAACGTCAACTCCTTAAAAGTACGGCTGCCACAGGTTTTGGCGTGGCTCGAGGCTAACCCAGTCGATGCCTTATGCCTGCAAGAACTCAAGCTTGATCACGACAAGTTTCCGCTTGACGCGTTCACTGCCATTGGCTATCACGCAGGCTGGGCTGGCCAAAAAACCTATAACGGTGTCGCAGTGCTGTCGCGCCAACCTGGCGTGGATATCACCCGCAATATTCCGGGCTTTGAAGACCACCAGCAACGCGTGTTGGCCACCACCCTGCCCTACGGCGACAGCACGATTCGCGTGATCAGCGCCTATTGCCCCAACGGTCAAGAGGTTGGCAGCGAAAAGTATCTTTACAAGCTTGCCTGGTTTAAGGCCTTTGAAGCCTGGCTGATCACTGAAAAACAACAACATCCCAATATCGCGGTGCTGGGTGATTACAACATTGCCCCGGTTGATGCCGATGTCCACAATCCCGAAAAATGGCTTGGGCAGATTCTAGTGTCAGAGCCCGAGCGCGCGGCATTTCAATCTTTGCTGGCGCTTGGGTTCACCGATGCGTTTCGCTTATTCGAGCAAGCACCCAAATCCTTTAGCTGGTGGGATTACCGCATGAACGGTTTTAAACGTAACGCCGGCATGCGCATTGATCATGTGTTGTTGTCAGAGTCACTCGTGCCAAGCTGTACCGCCTGCGTCATCGATAAAGGGCCACGCGCCCTTGAACAACCCTCAGATCATACCCCCGTGATCGCCACGCTCACTTTCAGTTAGGCACATATGACTAACGCTCTGGCTCTGCCACTCGATCACCTAGTGATCAATACGCATTTTGAAATGAATGCGGCCCAAGCCATCTTTGAGCAACTTGGCTTTACCTTAACGCCACGCGGGCGCCATAGCCTAGGCTCGATCAATCACCTAATGGTGTTTGAGAACGACTACCTAGAACTCATCGGCCTGCCAAGCGACGGTGGCCCATTGCGCAAAGAGGTTCTTGAAAGCCCTGTGGGCATCGACGGACTAGTGTTTCAAACCGCTGACGCAGCACAGACACATCAGTTGTTACAAGCAAACGGGTTAGCCGTACAACCTGTGCAAGCGTTTACACGACCAGTTGAACTTGAGGGCGTCGTGTCAGAGGCGCGCTTTGAAACGGTACGTTTTGAACCGGGCCAGTTTAATGCCGGCCGTTTGTATTACTGCAAACATTTCACACCTGAATTGGTTTGGCGCAAAGAGTGGCAAGCCCACCGTAATAACGTACATAAACTCGCGGGTTTATTGATTGTTTGCGAGTCACCCCAACAAGAAGCCACGCGCTATATGGCGGCTGCCGGTGGCATCGCACGTATCGGTGCAAACGGTGAATATCGGGTGCGCGGTGCACGTTACAGCTTGGTATTTGTGACCGCTACCCAATACGTAGAATGTTTTGGCAGCCTAACTTGCGTAGGCGGCAAGCGCTCAAGTTTTTTTGGAGCCATTGCGCTTCAAACCTCATCGCTCAAGCCCGTGCGTCAAGCGCTCAAGCAGATGCAAAAAAACGGCTTACATACGATCACCTGGCGCGAACAAACGGGTCGTATCGCTGTACAAATTCCGGGGTTTAACACCTTGCTTGAGTTTGTTGATACAGCGATTCAATAACTTTTTTCAGCGCAGCACCTAGTGTTACTGCTTTTTGTGAGTGATGGGCGTGCTGGTCACTTTCGATTAACTCTTTTTATCATTTGAGGATATTTTCATGTTCAAAATCTGGGGCCGTATTACTTCGATCAACGTGCGCAAGGCCGTCTACGCAGCGCAAGAACTGGGTCTTGACTTTGAACGCATCGACGCAGGTGGCGTCTTTGGTATCGTCAAAACGCCCGAATACATTGCCTTGAATCCAAACTCAGTCGTCCCCACCCTGGTTGAGGGCGACTTTGTGCTTTGGGAGTCAAATGTCATCGTGCGCTACTTATGCGCCAAGCACTCGCAGGGCAAACTCTACCCCACCGATCTGCAACAACGTTTCAACGCCGAGCGCTGGATGGACTGGCAGCAAACCACCTTTGGCCCGTCCGGTCGCGATGCGTTCTGGCAACTAATCCGTATTGCTGAACCCGAACGCGACATGAAAAAAGTCGAAGCCTCAATTGCCTCAACCGAAATCCTGCTGGATCGCCTTGAACAGCATCTCAGCAAAAATGTGTTTGTCGCAGGTGCCAATATGACAATGGCTGATATCCCGCTCACCTGTGAAGTGCACCGCTGGTACGGGCTGCCAATCCCGCACAAACCACGTCATTACATCGAGGCTTGGTATGCAAAAATGTTAGCGCGCCCTGGTGCTAAAAACGTACTGACTTTGCCTTTGACGTGATGCCTAACAAGTTTGATTGATTGTGCTATTTCTCATGAAGGTCAAACACTCAATAGAGGTTCTGAGTATCCGGAGGTAGGCTTTTCGAGTTAATCCAAGCCAGATGTGAGTATTTGCGAGCAGCGTGTATCAAAACTATCTTATATTTTTATTAGGTTTTTTCAAACACGCACGCTAGTCGCTGTACTCGATCCATCTGATCAAAATTTTACGCATACAAAATTTTGATCGTCTCTCTTGGAATTAGCATGAGTACCAATACTCCTCCTCCAGAGGGACGCACGACTCCACTCAATTTATATCCAAACAAAATTCCTCAACAGTCATTAAAGGAATTCATTGAGACAGGAACGAGTCTTGGTTCGTTGTGTTCACAATCAAAAACACCAGTGCTCATTACGGGTGTGTATGAGGTTTTTCCTGAGCTCGTAAAATGGACTCCAAATTTTCTTGATCAAAAAGTCGGCAACAAAACAGTTCAGGTGATTAGTTCTGAAACTGGTGTTTTTCAAGAACATCATCATCCGCTCAACATGACTCTAAGAGAGTACTCGTGCGAGATTAATGTCAATCACTCAACTGCAAAGCGGCATTTATACATGGGCGCGTTGAACATTGATCATTTTTTTCCAGAGATCAAGGCAGACTTGCAATTTGATGAACTGTTGCCCCAAGAGATTAACCATTCAGAGTTATGGTACGGCCCAGGAGGCAATACAACTGGATTGCATTACGATGCCTTTAGTAATTTTTTCATTCAACTGTATGGTCAAAAACGTTGGCTCTTGTCAGAGCCTAATAGTTTTCTGAATCTTTATCCCAGATCTGCCTTATCAAATTATCCAAAGAACACTGACTTTAATCCTTTAAAGCCCGATTTTGAAAAGTATCCTAAAGCCAAAAAAGTACAGTTTTATGATCTAACGATTCAGCCAGATTCAATTCTTTTTGTACCACCCTATTGGTGGCATCAAGTCAGCAGTTACAACATGTCTATTTCAGTAAGTATTTGGTGCAAAACCAATCTGCTGAAAGCCGAGTGGGGAGCACTTCAACTACTCCCGACCCACATCAAACATCTGATGAGACAGATTGTTTCCTCTAAACGGCATTGATTGCTTAGGTGTCTTCGCTCAAGACAGTATTCAGAGAGCGAATTTGCTTCAACTCGCAGTGACTAATTAGGCCCTTGAGCCACCCGTTTCATGCTTAAACTTGCAAAGTCTTGTGCATAGCCGCCAAGCTTCTTTTTAAGAAAGACTTTTTGTTCAACAGTCAGGCTGTTCAAAACTTCAGCAGTCATCTCTGCCCATTCGCGTCTAAGTTGCATTTGCTGGCGAGCCAGCGACGGTTCACGATAGTGCTTCAAACTCGTTAAGTAGGTATTCAAGGCATTTTCAGCTTGCGCCACGTCTGCGCCTTGCTGTTGCTCAAGCACCATTAGCAAGGCCTTTTGCCGCAGCACCCGTTCGTCACCCCAAGACACAAACACTTTCGATCGCCTATCAGACAACCCAGCGATCAACGCGCGTTGTGGAGCCGTCAGCGTCCCCACCCAATCCTCGAAGCGCTTCAGCGCACGCTTATGGTAATTCTTGCGGGTCGCCTCGCTGTTTGGATTTTTTAAATATTCATCGAAATACTCTTTATTTTCGCTCTCAAACTGCTCACGCAAACGTTTTTGCTGTTTCGGTGTCAGCGTCACCATGAGGCTCGCAAGTTGCTGAGCCGCGCGCTGCCCAAGCACTTCGAGCGCTTGCTCGACTCGTTCTTGTATCTCGAATACTTCGCTCGCGGTAAATGGTGCTGCGTCATCCACACGCATGCGCCAAGTCTCAAAGGCATAGCTGTAGTTCGGTAAAGCAACTTCAGAATGCCACTGCATAAACCGCACAAACTCTTGATCGAGTGCAAGCCTTTGAGCGTCATCCAGATTCAGATAACCGTTGAGGCGATACGACAGGTAATTTGGGGCATAGTTGTAGGCGATCTGAATAGAACTACACCCCGACAAGGCGCACACTAAGACGAGCGCCCCGAGCGCCTTGAAAAAACGCGAGGCAGCGCCGGTGCCGTGCGGGGCAAACCAATGACGGCTTAGATGATTCAGACAAGACAACATACGACCACACAACACCAAAAAGAGACAACCAATTGTTTCACAGTCCGACTGACATGAAAACAAACTTAGCGCCCGTAAGCAGGTACGGCGAGATTCGACGGACGATTTCTGCAGATCGTATCGAAACCACTACAGCTGAATCGGTCGTGCTCGCTAAGATTACTTGTCTTCCATGCGCCAGACGCCATCCCACACACCTCCAGGCGGGTGTTGCTGCAGCAAACGACAGCGTTCAATGTAAATCTGCGAGAGTTTGTCGTCGGGATTAAAGCCAAGCGCTTATGACCAGCACCAGTCGACGGCACAATCGTCAGGTTGACTGATAGCGTCTGAGCTGCCACCTCAATCTCTGCATCCACGGTGATGTCGGCCTCGCCTGTGTCCATCACGCGTTTTACTTTTTCAAGCACCCAAGCATTGGCATCGTAAAAAACTTGAGAAAAAGGCTTTTGTACGATTTCAGCAGGCGTGGTTTGTAAGATACGCAAGCCAGCCGCATTGCAGGTCACAATCTGCTCGGTCTCGTCAAGATTACCAAAGGCCGACATCTGGTTCGAAAGCTGCACAAAAATATTAAATACGATCCTCAGCGCGACTTCATCAGGATCACCAACCTTGTGTCGGTGCCAAACGTTTTGGTCATCGGCCCGCAAGTGCAGGCCAACAACGTGAAAGAGCTTCTTGCTTTGCAAAAAGCAAAAAGCTTTAGCTATGGTTCGAGCGGTGCGGGCGGCAGCATGCACTTGTCTGGCGAGATTTTTAAAAAGATGGCTGAAGTTGAGATGGTGCACATACCGTATAAAAGCAGCCCCGCCGTGATCAACGATATTCTTGGTGGCAGAGTTGAAATGATGTTCTGTAATTTGCCGATTTGCCTGTCACTCATTCAAGCAGGCAAACTGAAAGCGCTTGGCGTCACCTCAGCAAAGCGCTCTGAACTTTTGCCTGACGTCCCCACGATTACAGAGTCAGGGCTCAAAGGCTACGAAGTCAGTGGTTGGTTTGGGCTGTACGCACCTAAGGCAACGCCGCCAGCCATCGTTGAAAAATTAAATCTTGAAACGGTAAAAATCTTAAACGACCCTCAGATCAAGGCACAATTACTTGCCCAAGGCGCAGTCACCATCGGCGACACCTCGGCACACTTTAATCAGTACGCACAAGAAGAGCGTGTCCGTTGGGCAAAAATTATCAAAGACGCTTGAATCGTGATTGACTGAAGCAATGTGAACTCGTCGCAGGCAGTGTGATCTCGTTCCAGAGCAAACACTGAGCTTGGGTCTCAGCACTCACGCAAAAAAAGACCGCCTTGGCGGTCTTTTTTATCTAACAGGCAAGCATATTAATCGCCGTAAATCTTACCAAATAATCTCCAGGCTTTACCATCAAAACGCGCTAATTGCATACGCTCGATCGGATAGAAGTCATTTGGCCCAGTTTGTACATTAATGCCAGGCAGCAACAAGGGCAGTTTCAAATCCTTGATATTTGCGGCCTGCTTCATCACATTTTCACGAGTCAGATCATTACCCGCTTGTTTGAGTACGTACTCAAGCGTCTGAGCGTTGGTATAGCCTTGTATATAAAAACCGTCATTTTGATCTGCGGATGGCATATATTTTTTAAACCAGGCTTGGTACTCTAAAAACGCCTTGTCGTCTTTCCACTGCGGATCACTTGGATCTTTAATAAACGACGTCGTAATTAAGCCAACACTATTTTCAAGGCCAGCGGGAATCAAGGTTGAACCGACCGAGCTAGAGACTTGATTCAAATAATGCGTCGGTTTCCAGTTGAGTTCAGCCATTTTTTTAATGGCCTGCGCCGCAAACTTTGGAATGGTAATGTTCAAGAAAACATCAGCGCCCGATGCTCTTAGCTTGACAATCTGGCTGTCGATCGTTGGATCACTCACCTCATAGCTTTCACGCGCGACGATCATATTTTTCTTATCACCAAGTCCCTCTTCAATGCCGGTGAGGTAATCCTTACCATAATCGTCATTTTGATACAAAATTGCTATTTTTCCCTTAGGCTGATTTTGTAAGATTGCCTGTGCGTAGATCTTACCTTCACTGTGGTAATTAGGCTGCCAACCCATTGTCCATGGAAAGTTTTTGGGATCACCCCATTTTGAAGCGCCGGTCTGCACAAAGAGCTGTGGAACCTTTCTTTGATTCATATACTTGTGAATCGCAGAATTGGTCGGTGTGCCCAGCGGAGCGAAAATCAAGAACACTTTGTCTTGCTCGACCAGTCTGCGCGCTTGCTCAAGTGTTTTCGGGGGCTGATAATTGTCATCTAAAGAAATGAACTCAATCATGCGTCCGTTAATACCGCCTTGATCATTGACTTTTTTGAAGTAAGCCGCTTGCGCTTTACCGTATGAGCTATAGGACGATGCCGGACCCGAATACGGATTGATATTACCGATCTTAATGACTTTGTCAGTTACGCCTGGCCCGTAGGGCTGTGCGCAAGCAATCGTGCTTGCAAGCGCAAGACCGGCGGTCATGAAGATCGCACTTAATTTACGAAGTTCTTTTTTCATAACAAATACTCCCTTATAAAAACATATTAAATTGAATCTAATCCCCGTACGTCTTACCAAACAACACCCAAGCTTTTCCATCGAAGCGGGCTAACTGCATACGCTCGATCGGATAGAAATCGGTCGCACTCGTCTGCACGTTTACGCCGGGCAACAACAAAGGCAATCTAAAGTCATTAATACTGGCGGCCTGTTTCATGATGTTTTCACGCGTCAAATTGTTGCCCGCCTGCTTTAGAACATGCTCAATCGTCTGAGCATTCATATAACCTTGGATATAAAAGCTGTCTGTCGGATCTGCGCCAGGTAGATATTTTTTAAACCACGCTTCAAACTCTAAAATCGCTTTATCGTTTTTCCACTGCGGATCGCTCGGATCTTTAGAAAAAGCCGATGTAATCAGACCGACGGTGTTATCAATTCCTGCAGGCGTCAACACAGCACCAATTGAGCTAGAAACCTGCCACACGTATTGTGTGGGCTTCCAGCCTAATTCAGCGATTTTTTTCATCGATTGCGCGGCAAACTTTGGCCCGCTACCGTGAATGAAAATGTCTGCGCCAGACGCTTTGAGTTTTACGATCTGACTGTCAACGGTCGGATCGGTCCCCTCGTAGGTTTCGCGCGCCACGAGCATATCTTTTTTGGCACCTAAACCTTGCTCTAAGCCAATCAACAAATCCTTACCTGAATCGTCATTTTGATAAAGCAATGCAATCTTGCCCTTTGGTTGATTATCTAAAATCGCCTGGGCAAACACCTTGCCCTCGCTGATGTAATTAGGTTGCCAACCCATGGTCCAAGGATAATTTTTTGGATCACCCCATTTTGATGCACCAGTCTGCACGAAAAGCTGCGGCACCTTTTTTTGATTCATGTACTTATGAATCGCAGTGTTAGGCGCGGTACCTAGCGTTGCAAAAAAGAATAAAACTTTTTCTTGCTCGACTAATTTACGAGCATTCTCGAGCGTCTTAGGTGGTGAAAAACCATCATCCATTGAAATGAAATTGATTTTGCGACCATTAATGCCACCCTCATCATTAATTTTCTTAAAGTAAGCGGCTTGTGCTTTGCCATAGGAGCCGTAGGCCGAAAAGGCGCCCGAATACGGATTCGTGTTGCCAATCTTTATTTCTTTGTCGGTCGCGCCCGGATCATAAGGCTGCGCGTTTAAGCCAAAGCTGGCAGACGCTAGCGCGACAACTGCAACTAGGGCTTTGATATGATTTATTTTTTTCATTGTGTTTGTCTCCTTTTTTTAATTTTTTGCAAAATCCCCATCACCCCATCTGGCGCAACGTAAGCCAGCGCCAACAGCATGCCTCCATACACTGCCCACGGCGCAGACTTTGAAAGCTCATCTGCAACGTTTGGTACAAACTGAATAAACAAAGCGCCAAAGATTGCGCCCGATATTGAGCCCAGGCCGCCGACAACGACCCCCACCAACAGGCTAATCGATAAAAACGCTGGGAAACTGTCTGGCGCGATATAGGCAACTGCCAACGCGCTCAGTGCACCCGCGATGCCCGTGTAGGCAGCTGATAGGCCAAAGGTGGCGGTCTTCACGAACGTTAAATTAATGCCTAGGGCAGCTGCAGCAGTGGGCTGATCTCGAATCGCCACGATGGCGCGCCCCACTCTGCCAGACAGCAAATTATGAGCCAACCAAAACAGACCTAAGGCTATTGCCAAGATCACTAGGTAAAGCCACCGATCCTCGCTGAGCTCATTGCCAAAGAGCGTTAACCCAAAGGGAGGCGTAGGCTTATCTAGAATAATTCCTTGTACCCCTCCGGTCCAATGCTCAATTCCTTTATATTTGAGTAACTGTGGTGTCGCAATCGCCAATGCGAAGGTTGCCAGGGCCAAGTAATGGCCAGCGAGACGAAGCGCCGGAAACCCCATCAATACACCCATTACCAAGCAAACTACCGCGGCAACCGGTATGGTCAGATATGCCGACATGCCTACCTGCGAAATTAAGATCGCAGACGTGTAAGCGCCGACCGCATAAAACGCCCCATGCCCTAGCGAAATCTGACCGCCATAGCCGGTCAAGATGTTCAAGCCCAGAATCGCGATTGCATAGATCAACACTAAATTCAGTTGAAACACTCGAAAATCTTCAAGTACGAAGGGGAGCAAGACCGCGGCAAACACAGCGACCGCTAAAATTATTTTTTTGGAAATGGCAGACATGTTGGCTCTCTTAGACGCGCGAGAAAATAGGTTTGCCGAAAAGGCCATAGGGGCGGAAGATCAGAATCGTCACGATTAAGACCAACGCCATCGTAAGCTTTAGGTCGCTGCCAATGACATACGCGCCCAAGATATTTTCAAGCACACCTAAAATGACGCCACCAACCACGGCGCCCCATGGGTTATCTATCCCACCAAGCAAGGCTGCGGCAAAACCGTACAGCAAAATGCCCGCCATCATATTTGGATCCAAAAACACAATGGGTGCGATCATCATGCCGGCTACTGCTCCGATCAAGGCGGCCATCCCCCAACCAAGCGCCAACATCCAAGACACGCGAATCCCGACCAAGCGGGCCGACTCGGGATTAAACGCAGCAGCACGCATCGCCAGACCAAGCGGTGTAAAACGAAAGAAGCAGAACACCGAGAGCAACACGACGAGCGTTACGGCAATTGACCCGATTTGATGGCCAGAAAAGTATTGGGGCAAGAACATACCCTCAACCGGAAACGGACTCGGAAACGATTTAATCGTGTGCTCAAAAATCCACCCTGCAAAGGCATTAAAAATCACGAGCAAACCAACAAACACAATTACGTTAGTGAGGATTGGCGCTTTTTCAACGGGCTTGAGAAAAATCCGCTGAATCAGCAAACCTGCGACAAACGAAACGACCATCGTTACGACAAACGCCACCCAGTAAGGTACGCCCGCCTGGATCATTGCCCAGGCGATGAAGGTCGAGAATGTCGCCATCTCGCCTTGTGCAAAATTAATATGATGGGTCGCCTGGTGGATCATGACCAACGCTAGCCCGACCGCGGCATAAATACCACCGTTTGCTAATCCCGCAGTGACTTGCAATAAAAACGAATCCATTAAAACTCCACAACCTGATCGCTAGTTTAATAACCCAAGTACACGCGTCGAATCGACTCGTCGGCTTTGATATCGGCCGACGGACCCGACAAAACAACCTTGCCTGTCTCAAGCAAATAAGCATGATCCGCTAGGTTCAAGGCCAAGGACGCGTTTTGTTCGACAAGCAGCATACTGACCTGGTCTTCTTCATTGATTTGACGCATGATCTCGAAAATCTCTTTCACGATCAAAGGAGCCAAGCCAAAAGAAGGCTCATCTAACAGCAGCAAGCGAGGGCGCAGCATGAGCGCACGACTGATGGCAAGCATTTGTTGTTCGCCACCCGACAAGGTACCCGCCTGCTGACGAAACCGTTCTTTTAGACGAGGAAACCTGCTGTACATGCGCTCGAGATCAGCCTGTACCTCGTGACGATCTTT
>CAMDEF010000052.1 GCA_945895265.1 Bordetella parapertussis
GGGCGTTTTAACTGGCTTTTACCTTGAGACGCCAAGCGTGCAACAAAGGCTCGGTATAGCCACTAGGCTGTACCAACCCTTTAAAGACTAAATCACGCGCCGCGCGATAAGCCGACGAGGCTTCAAAGTTTGGCGACATTGGGGTGTACAGAGGGTCATTCGCGTTTTGTTGATCTACCACCTTTGCCATGCGTTGCAGGGTTTCGGTGACCTGTGCCTCGTTTGTGATCCCGTGCAAGAGCCAGTTGGCGATGTGCTGGCTTGAAATTCTTAAGGTGGCGCGATCTTCCATCAGACCGACGTTGTGAATATCAGGCACTTTTGAGCAGCCCACGCCTTGATCGACCCAACGCACAACGTAGCCCAAAATCCCTTGGGCGTTGTTATCGAGTTCTTGTTGAATATCGCTGGCTGACCACTTGGGGTCAGTGGCGACTGGCACAAGTAAAATTTCGTTGAGCAAGCGATCAATCTCGGCGTCGTTTGCGGTTTTTTCAAGGCCCACTTGAATCTCTGCAACGTTGACTTGATGGTAATGCAATGCATGTAAGGTGGCTGCGGTAGGAGACGGTACCCAAGCAGTATTGGCACCAGCCTTTGGGTGACCAATCTTTTGTTCTAGCATGGCGGCCATCAGGTCAGGCATCGCCCACATCCCTTTGCCGATCTGCGCGCGACCACGCAAACCGCAGGCTAAACCTGTGAGCACATTGCTGCGTTCGTAGGCTGACAGCCAAGCGCTTGATTTCATGTCACCTTTGCGAAGCATCGGGCCAGCTTGCATCGCTGTGTGCATTTCGTCGCCGGTGCGATCTAAAAAGCCGGTGTTGATGAAGGCCACTCTGGCACGAGCCTCGTTAATGCAGGCTTTCAGGTTGGCGCTGGTACGACGCTCTTCATCCATGATGCCAAGCTTGACAGTATTTGCAGGCAAACCCAAGAACCCTTCAACACGACCAAAGAGCTCGCTTGCAAACGCAACTTCAGCAGGGCCGTGCATTTTAGGTTTAACGATATACACCGAACCCGTTCGCGAGTTGCCGTACAAGTGATCTTTGGTGCGCTTGAGATCATGCAGTGCAATCGTCACGGTTACGACTGCATCCAGGATACCTTCAAAAATTTCATTACCTTGGCCATCAAGAATAGCTGGGTTGGTCATCAGGTGACCGACGTTGCGTAAAAACAAAAGCGAACGACCGTGCAGTGTCACTACGCCATCTTTAGCCTGAGTGGCACCAACACCCGCTTGGTATTTTCTGTCGGCATTCAATGTTCGGTTAAAGGTGTTTCCGTTTTTGGTCACGCTTTCAACCAGCGTGCCTTTTAAAATGCCAAGCCAGTTGCTGTAGGCCAAGACTTTATCGTCAGCATCGACCACTGCAACCGAGTCTTCGAGATCAAGAATCGTCGATAGTGCCGACTCAATCACAATGTCGTTGACGCCAGCTTGGTCGTCTTTGCCAATACCTTTTGAATTATCGATCTGGATATCAATGTGCAGGCCGTTGTTGACTAATAAGATCGCTGAGGGTGTTGCCTCAGAGCCTTGGAAGCCGACAAATGTATTGGCCTCTGCCAGGCCCGTTGTTGCACCGTTTTTGAGCGAAGCCACCAACTTGCTTGCCTGAACGCTGTAACGTTGTACGTCGGCATGCGAGCCGTTAGCCAAGGGTGCGGCTTGATCAAGAAACTGACGACCAAACGCGATGACTCGGGCACCGCGCACAGGGTTGTAGCCAGAGCTATTCGGCCCTGCTTTGGTGGCACCGTCGGTTTCAGGCAGCGCATCGGTGCCATACAGCGCGTCGTATAACGATCCCCAGCGGGCGTTGGCCGCGTTCAAGGCATAACGGGCATTGAGCACTGGGACAACCAGTTGTGACCCAGCTTGAAGCGCCAACTCGGCATCCACATTGGTCGTCGTGATCGTGACAGGCCCGGGCGTCGGTGCGAGGTAGCCGATCGAAGTGAGGTGGGCGCGATACCCCGCCATGTCTTGGATAGGGCCAGGGTGGGCGCGATGCCACTGATCCATCGCAGTTTGAATGCGATCGCGCTCGGCGAGCAAAGCAACATTTTTTGGTGACAAGTCATGTACCAGTGCATCGAAACCTTGCCAGAAGGCGGTGCTGCTGACGCCACTGCCTGGCAGCACGCTGTCTTCAATAAAACGGTAGAGCGAGGTTGCAACTTGAAGGCGATGAATTTGAGTGCGTGCAGTCATGCTCTAGAGGCCTTGCGTAAAAGAAATGGGTGACAGACGTTAGCTAGATTAGGCGGGGTGACGTCACGGTTAATCCACCAGTAAGTTAGTTTACCGGAATTGCGCCAAAAGCCTGCTCTATTTACGAGTGAGGCGGGGGTAATGACTGAGCGCCAAGCTGGCCCTAAAACCATGTCGGCAGATGGGTCTAGGGCTTGGCCTTTAGGTCAGGTCTTAGTGGTCTGTGTTAGTACGAGCGTAGGCCGCTGCGGATCAGATCTAAAGGCAAGTTTAAGGCCCACGCCGCAGCGACTGAAGCCAGCACGGCAACGGTATTGTCTTGGGAGGCGGCATGCTGCCCTACCAAAACTGGAAGCTCTGAGGTTTTGCACAAGGGCGTGCGAAGCTTGCCTTGCGCCAAAACGATCTGGCCTGACTCGAGCAATACCGCCCACTTGTCTTCTGCGAGATGCGCTTGAATCACTGCCGAACTAGGCTCTTGGCTAAAGAAGATTAACGAGCTCTTGCAGAATTCAGTGATGGCCGCGACGTTGACATCATCGGCGTTGAGTACTCCCGTGCCGCTGGCGCAAACCACGTCAATTTGTGTGCGATAGATTTTGATCAGATCGGCTGCGGTTTCGAAGGCGTGGTAAGCCACGCTTGGGCCCTTGAAGGCGTCATGAAAAGTGATATCGGTGACGATGCCTACCAAGCATTTGATGTAATCGAGCCCTTCGGTCAGGATTTGCATGCCGTTCGTTTCAACGACTGCGGCTTGAATCTGGCAATTTAATAGCAAGCGTTGAGTATTAGACCAAGTTGAAGAGACTGCCGAAGTGAGTACGCGATCATTGACTTTCACCCCCTCGCTGTTCGACAAGCCGGTGCACGCGCCATTGAGCCGCAGTAAATGAAACATCAGGTGCGTGACTAGCGTCGTGCCACTCGAGCCAGAGACGCCGATCAACGGAAAGGTTTTATCGTCTTCTGGTGGAAACATGTAATCAACGATTGCTTTGCCCACCTCGCGCGGTAGACCTTCGGCTGGCTTCAGATGCATCAAGAGCCCGGGCCCAGCGTTGACTTCTACGATCGCACCATTCGTCTCTGAAAGGGGGCGAGAGATATCCTCGGTGACCAGATCGATACCGGCAACATCTAGTCCAACGGCTTTTGCGGCGACGGCCGCAAGCGCTGCGACTTCGGGATGAACGTCATCGGTGCAGTCAAAGGCAACATTGCCGTTGCGCTGAATCAAGACTTTGCAACCGAGTGGCGCAATGCTGTCAGCTTCAAACCCCTGACGTTTAAGCTCGAGGCGTGCCGCCGAATCAATGCGAACGGGATTTAGGGGCTGCTCTTCGCCACGCCCGCGGCGAGGGTCTGAGTTGATTTGAAGCTCAATTAAGTCGTTGATCGTGTGGATGCCGTCGCCAATCACAAGCGCTGCTTGACCTTTTGCCGCGGCGGCAAGTTTGCCATTCACAATCAAGAGGCGATGTTCGTTACCACGAATGAAACGCTCAACCAACACCCCAGAGCCCTCGTCAACCGCGACGGCGTAGGCTGCCTCAATCTCTTGCTGCGTTTCGAGATTGATAAACACACCGCGTCCGTGGTTGCCGTCAACGGGTTTGACTACGACTGGCAAGCCCAGATCTTGGGCGGCTTCCCAGGCATCTTGTGCGTTTTGAACAGCACGACCTTGTGGGATCGGCACGCCGCAGGATTCTAAAAGTGACTTTGTTAAGTCTTTATCACGCGAGATCGTTTCGGCGATGGCGCTGGTCTGGTCAGTTTCTGCAGTCCAGATACGACGTTGTTGGTTGCCATAACCAAACTGAATCAGGTTGCCATTGTTTAAACGCACAGCTGGAATATCACGATCTTCGGCCGCTAAGACCATCGAGGCAGTGCTTGGGCCTAGACATAAATCTTGCGAGAGTTCTTTGATGTGTTCAAGCGCAGCCTCAAGGTCATAGGGTTGATCTTCAATCGCGGCCATGACCAGATCTCGACCGGCGTAGAGTGCAGCACGGGTCACCTCTTCTTGCCAACCACTGACAACAACTTTGTAGACACCGCGTGTCTCGGTTTCGCGTGCTCGCCCAAAACCATGACCGGGCAGGCCAGCGAGATCCTGTAGGGCGAGTGTCACATGTTCAAGAATGTGACAGGGCCAGGTGCCGGTTTGCAGGCGTTGCAAAAAGCCACCGCGCACGCCTGGACTACAGCGATGTTCGATCAGACTGGGCAGCCACGCGACTAGCCTCTCGTAGAGACCCGGTACAAGATTAGAGGGGCAATCCTCGAGGTCTCCGATGTCGACGACAGCCTCGAGGGCTGAGTAATACGTCCAGATATTTGGTCCGCGTAGGTAGATGACGCTCTTGATGACCATATCGCGTTTGTTCATGAGACGGAAGAGTTCACTGTTGATGGCAAGGTGTCTATTATCGCCGATCAGAGGAGGTCTGTTCGTCGCCCTCTCGACCTTCGGGTTTGTGGCAGCCAAGCCTCTTCGGTTCTGTGCGTCGTACAGTATTTGAGCCATGAAACCGTTTAGACTCTCTTTGCCTTAGCGGGCAAAGAGAGCGATCTAGAACTTAGCAAAATTTAGGATTGACGCGGGCGGCGCCCAACAATGGGGTATTGCGGATCAGTGAATCCGTGCGTGGAAGCGTAGCCAGGCGCGACACGTGCATCGACCACCGCCTCGTCTTCGGCGTTCAACGAGACAGACATTGCAGCAAGATAGTCTTGCCACTGCTCGAGCGTTCGGGGCCCGCCAATCACACCGTTGATGAGTTTGTTGTTCAGCGCCCAGGCGATGGCAAACTGAGTTGGGCTCAACCCGCGACGCAAAGCATGCTCTTTTAAGGCGTTGGCCACTTCAAAAGATTCGTTACGAAACTCGGTTTGATGCAAACGGCGGTCGCCGCGCCCCGCGCGACTCGAGGCCTCTGGTGCGACGTTGGGCTGATACTTGCCCGTTAACACGCCACGCGCCAGTGGGCTGTAGGCGACGACGCCCACGCCATAATGAGCGCAGCAGGGTAGCACTTCGGTTTCAATCATCCGCGTGACTGCGCTGTAAGGGGGCTGACACACAATTGGTGGCGGGATCCCCATTTTTCGAGCCATTTCAACCATCTTGGCAATGCGCCACGAGCGAAAATTAGACACACCGTAATAGCGAATTTTGCCAAGCTCAATGAGTCGGGCAAAGGTCGAGAGAGTCTCTTCCATTGGGGTGGCCTCGTCATCGCGGTGCATGTAGTAAACATCGATCCAGTCGGTTGCCAGCCGTTTGAGACTGTTGTCGATCTCGGTCATGAGCCAACGTCTTGAGGTGCCTCGGTCGTTCGGCTCTTTACTCATGGGGTTAGCGACTTTAGTCGCCACTATCCAACGGGCACGGTCTTGCGCGATCAAACGCCCGACCATGCGCTCAGAGTCACCGCCGGCATAGCTGTCGGCCGAGTCGATCGCGTTGTAGCCGGCAGCGCGGGTGGTTGCAATGATTTCTCTGGCAACGGTTTCGTCGGTTTGATCGCCGAACATCATGGTGCCTAGCCAAAGGCGCGGCACGTAGAGGCCGCTGTGGCCCAGCGGGAAGTATTCGGGGGTTTTTTGCGTCATGAGGCTTTTAACTATTGAGGGATAATTTTTTGCAGCTCGATCACTTTCTTCCAGCGTGCAATATCTTTGCGAACAAGCTGCAGCATGTGGTCGGGCGAACCGCCTACGGCGATCGTGCCTTCGTCTTCAAGCCGAGTGTACACGGCGCGATCTTTTAAAACGTTATTGAGTTCAGTGTTCAGTAAGGCAACGACTTCGCGCGGAATTCCTCGAGGGCCGCCCATAGATTTACTGTCAACGACATTGAAGTCTTTCACACCCTGTTCTTCAAAGGTCGGGACGTCGGGCAGAATGGCTAAACGAGACTCTCCAGCCACACCTAGGGCCCTGACGCGTTTTGACTTGACGTAAGGGGCGGTGAAGGTTGAGGTGCTGAGTAGAAGATCGACGTTACCCCCGAGCAAATCATTCATGGCGAGTGACGAGCCCTTGTAGGGTACGTGCACTAACTTGATCTGTGCGAGGTACGCGAACTCTTCCATAGATAGATGTGCGATTGAGCCAACGCCGGCCGAGCCATGGGTGTACCGGTCGGGATTTTTTTTTTGCGGCGGCAATCAAATCGGTTGCGTTGCGAAAAGGAGAGTCGTTGTGCACCAGCAGCACCATCGGCGTTTGCGCAAGCGTGATGATGGGTTGCATGTCGAGAATGGGATCAAAGGGAAGAGGGGCCAGCGCCGCTTGTATACAGTAACTGGTCGACATATTCAGCAGGGTGTAGCCATCAGGCACCGACTTCATGACATACGCCGAGCCCACGTTGCCGCCCGCGCCCGTACGGTTTTCAACGACGACCGGATTGTTGAGTCGCTCGGATAGTTTTTGCCCAGCGATTCTGGCGATCGCATCACCCCCACCACCAGCTGAAAAAGGCACGACAAATCTAATCGTTTTGCTCGGAAATTTATCCTGTTGGGCAAACAGCGGAAACGCAATGGTCGCGAGACCACCCAGCGCGGTCGAGCGGACAAAAGCACGTCTGTTCATGAGGTTCCCTTGAGTACTGGGTGGCTTAGGCAAACACTATATACCGGACATAGATCGTCGTTTTCTTGCATCGTCTTGGTGCTTAGGCTGCCTTGGAAAACTTGGCTAAGAAGGGGGTGAGTTCGCGAATATTTTTAATATGTTCAAGCTTCTCTAGCTTCGCAAATAGGGCAGGGATATCATTCGCGGGCAGCACACGTTTGGCGCAGTCGTTGAATTTCTCCCATAACTCTTCACTTGTTAAGGGGTAGTCGCCGCCACGTCCAACCAAGCTATTAATGCGACGCGATACAGTACGCCCGTCTTTCAAGGCCACAATGACTTCGGCACCAAATTGATCGGGTGAGTCGTCGGGCATATCGGGGTGTGGCGCGGCAGTCGTTTTTGCCATGATCGCTCGTACCTTACTATCAAAGTGCGCATCCCCTTCAAAGTCGTCAAGACGCACGGCACCATCAACTAATGCGCGCGCCACTGCATATTGCACCGAGAATTTGGCGGCTAACGGTGTCTGTGGATCTGGATTGTTGGTATGCGGCAGGCGACGGCGATGCGGCATGATGTCGACCTTTTCAATGTCTTGTGGGCTGAAGGTTTCTTGTTGTCGCAGTTGAAGCGCCATGGTGACGGCAGGGTGGGTGCTACCGCAGCAGGCAAACTGCTTAAGCCCCATGCTCGGGCTTAAGACCTCTAGAGGATTGGCCCAGTTTTCAAAAATCAAACTGGCGTCATAATTGCCTTTGCCGTTGAACGCATTGAAAAAGCCTTGATGGTGCTCAAGCGCTTCAGGATTGGCATCGTAGCCCGCGTCGGCCATGAGAGCCGCCAATAAACCGTTACGCGCGCACTGACCCACGTGAAGAGGCTTGACCATGGTGCCGAAGTTAGCTTTGATACCCGAGGCGAACGAGGCGGCAATGGCCAGTGCAATCGCTTGCTTTTTGGCGTCGAGCCTAAGCAAATGTCCCGCAGCAGCGGCGGCACCAAAGACACCGAGTGTTGCTGTTGGATGCCAGCCTTTGTCATAGTGATAGAAGTTGACGGCGCGCGCCAGTCGAATTTCAGTTTCAATCCCGACGACATACGACTGAAGCAGTTCGAGGCCCGAGTTACCGCGCTCTTCGGCGATTGCCATCAAGGGCGCGACCAACGGCGCAGATTGATGCCCGCCCATTGGTTGGCTAAAGTCATCGTAATCCAAGGCGTGCGAGGCGGTGCCGTTGATAAACGTTGCATCAAGTGCTGAAGTCTTTTGTGCCGTGCCAAAAATCGTACAGACACCTGGCGCTGCGGCAACCCCAGGTGTGCGCAACAGGTTTGTGGTGCAGGGCTCAATGGCGCCAGCAAGTGAGACGCCTAAGGTGTCGATAATTGCCGTGCGCGACAACATGATGGCTTGCGGAGTGATGGCCTTGAGGTCAAAAGACACGATACGCTCGGCGATTTGCTCAAGCACAGTTTGAGTGGCGTGTGGCTGATTCATAACAATAATCCTGATTTTCTATGTGATTGTGCGGCGCGTTGGCTCGCGCTCGCGGCAGTTCGGTAGAGGCGCTGCGCCTGTCCGATAAGAGCCGTCATGCAGTTTCCAATTCTTTTTTTGCACAGTGACTGCAACTATATGCCGTTAGGCAGTTTGTGGCGAATGACAAGGTGAGTCGATTAGGGATAACCCTGTATTGATCTCTTCAGCCTCTAAGATTCCAAATAGTGGAGTTTCATCTGCTTCATGGATCAGAAATTGCGAGAGAATGATCAGGCGTAAACTTTCACGATAGATGCGGCAAAATCATTCGAGAATGAGCACGCGCAATCTGTCAAAAACAAGTGGGCGACATCTACCAATAATGAACTGGCGCAATCTACCAACCAAGTCGCAGAAAAAAACAACCGAGACTCACCTAAAGTGAACGCAGCGACGCCCACCAATGACTTGACTGGCAGTTTTGTTAACTTGCTTTTAGCTTGGCCTGCGACTGACCCTGTGCTTGAGCGTCGATGCCGTTTGTTGTTGTTGGATGGCTTAGCCGTCGCGATCGCGGGGGCGCCTGAACCGGGGCCGAGTATCTTAGCCAAACTGGCGCAACGGGATGTGCCGGTGGGGCCCGCACGCGTGATTGGCAAGGGATTTTCAACCGGTGTGGTGCAAGCGGCGCGAGTGAATGGTGCCGCAATGCATGTGCTGGACTTTGAACCCATGTGGAACCCGCCTAATCACGCGCTGTCACCACTGTTGCCTGCGCTGTTGGCGCTTGCGCAGTGGCGCGAGGCCAGCGGTTGTGGCGTTCAGGGCAAAGCCTTGTTGCGTGCCTTAGCGAAAGGGATTGAAGCGCAAGGGCGTTTGCGCCTTGCCTCAGGTCAGATCGAACCGGGTAAATTGACGATGCATCCGCCAGGCGCGGTGGGACCACTCGCGGCTGCACTGGCCTGTGCCGAATTGATGGGTTTGCCGCAAGAGCAAGCCGTTGCTGCAGTCAGTATGGCAGCTTCGCGCTGCGGGTCTGTGCTGGCTAATGTCGGCACCATGACCAAGGCATTGCATTGTGGCGATGCGGCGGCCAATGGTGTCGAGGCTGCGCTGTTGGCGGCAGAGGGGTTCACAGCAAATGTGGATGCGATCGGCAGCCCAAGGGGGTGGGGGCCCGCTTTGTTCGGTGCAACCTTTGAGCCTCAACACCTGACGGCAGCGCTTGACGTTGCCCGCGCATTACAGCCCGGCCCAGCCTGGAAATTGTTTCCGTCGCAGTTTGCGACTCATTTTGTGATTACCGCAGCACTAGAGTTACGCGCAAACCACCCCGCGGTCAATTTGAGCGAGCAGGTCGAGCGCATCGAATTACGCACACCGGTGATGCACTACATCGATCGCCCAAAGCCCGAGACAGGTTTAGTTGGTAAGTTCTCTTGGCAATATACGACTGCCGTGGCACTGCTTGATGGCCAAGTCGAGCCCAAAAGTTTTACGCAAGAGCGGCGCTTTTCGGCGGATGTTGTCAGTTTGCTTGAAAAAATTGTTCTTAATCGCGACGCAACGATTTCGGGTCGTTTGGATCAGATGCACGTTGAGCTTAAGGTTGTGTTGCGCGATGGGCGTGAGTTGGTGCAGCGCTGCGGTGCACCCTTGGGCAGTTGGACGCGACCGGTGGGCCCCGAAAAAATTCGCGATAAGGCGCGCGGACTCATCACTGAGGTGTGCGGCGGTGACGTGGCAGCTCGGGTCGACGAAATTGTGATGGGCGAGGGCGATTTTGAAGTGCAAGAGTTGATGGCATTGATTTGAATCAAGACGAGCAAACCATTGAGTCGCGCCGATCTGACAACTGACGAGCAGTACACTCTGATACAAAAAATAACATGTTGTGAGGCAACAGTATGGTCTTGAATTTTTTGAAACACCCCTCAAACTGGCGGGTCGCAGATCTTGAACGCGATCAACGGTGGGTTTTTAGAATTGATGCAGCGATGCGTCAAGAGATGATTGACGCGGTACTAAAAGCTGAACATCCCAATAAATCTTTGCTCGCTTACCGGCGCGAGGATTTTGCCTTGAGCAAGACCTTGGTCACTCTTAACGCGGCGCTTGAAGAGGTCAAGCGCGGGTTGGGCGTTGCCTTGATCAAGGGTTTGCCACGACAAGAACTGACCGCTAAGCAATTTGAAATCCTGACTTGGGGCTTGGGTCTGTATAGCGGCGTGCCTCGCCCTCAAGGTAAAGACACGCACTATATTTCAGCGGTGAAAGATGCCGGGATGACCTATCGTACGGGCACAGGCCGCGGCTATTCATCCAACGCTGAACTTGATTTTCATACCGACTCGTCTGACATCATTTTTTTAAGCTGCTTTAATCAGGCCGTTTCGGGTGGTAAGACCATTGTTAGCAGCTCGATGGCTGGCCACGATGTGATGGCACGTGAATATCCCGATCAACTGAAATGGTTGTACGAGCCGATTGCATTTAGCCGGCAGGGCGAGGGCGCACCCGACGAGGGGCCGTACGTGATGCAGCCAGTGTTTTCGCAACAAGGCGAAAAATGGTTCGGCCGCTGGAACTGGAACCGCGTGCGCAGTGCCCAAAAAATCGAAGGTGCCCCACAAATCAGTGCTGAGCACTTTGCAGCCCTTGAGCAGTTTGATCAGGTCGTTCGGCGCCCTGATATCGCCTACGAAATGTGGCTTGAACCCGGTGATTTGCAAATCGTGAATAGTCACGTGACGCTGCATTCGCGCACTGAGTTTCAAGACCACGAAGATCCTGCGCTTAAGAGGTTGTTATACAGGCTGTGGATTGCGCCACCCGATAGTGACGTGCTGCCAGAGTGCTGGCGAGATTTGTATCGCTCGTGCGAGTCAGGTACGGTGCGCGGCGGGATCCGCGGATTTAAGTACGACGAGGTCTGCGCTCAGTTTGAGGCGCGTCAGGCACAAGATTGCGCCATGCACCCGCAGCGCTGAACGTCGAAGTGGCTCAGGCGCAAGATCTTGTAAAGAGGTTTCTTAAAGCTGAAGGGTTTGTGCGCCTGTCTATCTATTAAAGACGACGGGCGCGTGTTGTTAACGCGCTGCAGCTAATTTTTGACTAATCGCAACGATGCGCTGTGCAGCGTAGACGATTGGGTAGTCAATAAACTGACCATCGAGTTGAATCGATGAAGACCCAGCAGCTTCGGCTGTGGCAAAGGCTTCAACAATTTTTGTGGCGCGTGCAACTTGCGCTTCAGTTGGAGTGAAGGCTTTGTTGACGACTGGAATTTGATCTGGGTGAATGCACAGTTTGCCCTGAAAACCGAGGTCGCGAATCTTATTGGTCGAGGCTTCGAAGCCTTCAGCATCTTGCAAATCAACCCAAACCGTGTCGATCGGGGGTTCTTTGTCATGCGCGCGAGACATCAAGACAACCTGATTGCGGTAGGCTAGCAGTTCGGTCTCATCACGCGACCATTTCAAATTCAGATCCAAGGTAAAGTCGCCGGCGCCAAACGCCACGCGCTTGATGCGTGAGCAGCTTGACAGGATCTCGCCTAGGTTGGCGATGCCTTTGGCCGTTTCAATAATCGGGATCAGGTCAATCGCGCCTAACGTTAAACCGCGTTCGCGCTCAAGCTCGGTCATGAGCCAGTCAGCAGTTTGGGCCTGACCAGCATTCTCGACTTTAGGCAAAATCAAGCCGTCGACGCCAGCTTGGACAGTCGCCACGAGGTCGCCATAGGCATAAATCGTTGACATCGGATTGACGCGGATATACCCGAGACAGTTGCGTGGCCGTTGCATGGCTTGCACGGCAAGGGGGCGGCTGATGACTTTTTCTGAGACGGCGCAAGCGTCTTCTAAGTCAAGGATGACTGCGTCGGCCCCGAGCGTGAAGGCCTTCTCGGTGCGTCGTGGATGATTGGCGGGTGCGAACAAAAATGTTCTAAAAGTCCCCATGCTGATTTCCTGAAATGAAGTTGAGTTTCGAAATGATGATTAATCATCTGAACTTAGTGTTTGAATAATGTGAGAGTATTTTAAGAGTTTCGCTGACTTAATCAGGCTCTTTGAATACGCCCATGTCTTCTAGAAGCTCTTGTACCAGATCAAGCCTGAGTCTGGGGTTTTCCATGGTCAAAAGGTGCTGCTTTTGTTGCGAAGGCAAGTCGAGTAATTCGGCGCATCGGTTGGCCACCCAGGCACAGTCTTGCAACTGATAGGGTTGGATGATGGGTCGTTGGTCGGGGGGGATCCCTTGATCCTCAAGCGTGCGAATAATTTTTGTCAGGGCATCTGCGGTTGGTAAGAGCTCAGGAGGGATCGCTATCACCTCATCGGGGGCGACCAACTCAACTTCGGCGCGCCACAGACCGTTTGCCTGAAGTTCTTTTTGAAGAATCTTAAAGCGCTGCCCGCCTTGGCAGCGGATCATAAATAAGCTGGGCTGCACGGCCTCGAAATGAATGATCGTGGCCAGAGTGCCGACGTCAGCAAACTCGGTTTGCTTGCCTGCTACCTGAACTTCAGCCCCTTGGTTGAGGGTCACGATGCCAAAAGGCGTGTTCTCGCGCAGACATTTTTTAGTCATGTCGAGGTAGCGCACCTCAAAGATTTTGAGCGCCATCATACCGGCCGGAAATAAGGTGGCCCCAAGCGGGAAAAGTGGAATGCTCAGCGTCTGCATAATCTTTAATCAATAAACGACAGCTTCGATAATAGCTATTGTGCCTGAGATTGACGCTAAGCTAGCGACCCTATAAGATCGACTAGACTTCAAAATAGCAGTCTGAAAGGTATTTGATGCTTGCCTACACCCTAAGGCGCGTGCTGTTGACGTTGCCGGTCATGCTCTTTGTAGCATTGTTCGTTTTTGGCTTGCTCAGCCTGACCCCCGGCGACCCGGCGGTATTGCTAGCCGGTGAAGACGCCACGCCCGCCGATATTCAGCGAATTCGCCAAACTTTAGGGTTGGATCAGCCCTTTTTAGTACGTTTTGGTGACTGGCTCTGGAAGGTCTTGCACGGCGACCTTGGCGTCTCGTTGTTTACGGGGTTACAGGTGAGCCAGATGATTGGTCAGCGACTTGCGCCGACCTTCACTCTGATGATTATGACCCTCATTTTGTCGGTGACGTTAGCCGTGCCGCTTGGCGCCTTGGCGGCCTGGCGGCATAACAAGTTGTATGACCGCAGCATCATGATGATGGCCGTGTTGAGCTTTTCGATCCCCTCGTTTGTGGTGGGGTATCTGTTGGCCTATGCCTTTGGCTTAGAGTTGCGTTGGTTGCCCGTGCAAGGCTATGTGCCGTTTTCGCAAGGTTTCTGGGCCTCGATTCGAACCCTGATTTTGCCAACCTGTGCACTGGGTAGTGTTTACGTGGCGTTGATCACGCGGATCAGTCGGGCCACGCTTCTCGAGACTTTGTCGCAAGATTACATCCGTACCGCGCGGTCAAAAGGCGTCAGTAATAAAGGCATTTTATTTCGGCATGCCTTAAAGAATGTCGGCGTTCCGATTGTGACCGTAGTCGGCAGTGGGGTGGCGTTATTGATTAGCGGTGCGGTCGTGACCGAAACGGTTTTCTCGATACCTGGGGTCGGGCGTCTGACTGTTGACGCGATCTTGCGACGCGATTATCCGATCATTCAGGGCGTGATCTTGATGTTTAGCTTTATGTACGTCTTAGTGAACTTGACGGTCGATCTTTTGTACCGTGTCTTCGACCCAAGGATTAAATACTGATGGCCAAGTTCATTCAGGTATTTAAGCGGCACCCAACCATTGTTGTGGGTGGTTTTTTATTAAGCCTGCTATTTTTAATGGCGATTTTTGCGCCCTGGCTAGGCACCATCGATCCAACTGCACTTTCGCCGATTCATCGCACCAGGGTACCCAGTGAGCGCTTTTGGTTTGGTACCGATTTGCTTGGTCGAGATGTGTATTCGCGCGTGGTGTACGGTGCGCGCGTTTCGCTGACGGTTGGATTCTCAGTGGCCATCTTATCTGCGGTGATTGGCACGGTGATTGGGTTGGCAGCTGGCTTTGTGAAGTGGATTGATGCGATCGTGATGCGCATCATGGACGGCTTTATGTCGATTCCGACGATTTTGCTAGCGATCGCTTTAATTGCTTTAACTCGAGCCTCTTTGCAAAACGTGATTTTGGCGGTCACGATCGCAGAGGTGCCCAGGGTGGTGCGTTTAGTGCGAGGACTTACCTTATCGTTACGTGAGCAACCCTATGTTGAAGCGGCTGTGGCTGCGGGGGCAGGCCGCCTGCGGATTGTTGCGAAGCACATCTTCCCGAACACGATTGCGGCGTTGACCGTGCAAACAACTTATATCTGTGGCTTGGCGATTCTGGCTGAAGCGAGCCTGTCGTTTATTGGCGCGGGAGTGCCCCCTTCGACACCGTCTTGGGGCAACATCATGGCAGAGGGTCGGGCACTCTGGCAGATCAAACCGCACTTGATTGCGTTTCCTGCTTTGTTCTTATCCATCACGATTCTGTCGATCAATATGCTGGGCGATGGTCTGCGTGACGCGATCGATCCACGCATGGCAAAGAGGATTTAGGCCATGACAGATAATGGGCTAACGTCACAGCGGCGCGTACTGGATATCCGAAATTTATCGGTCTCGTTTGGTCGGGGCCCCACCGCCGTGCACGCGGTGAAAGGCTTGAGTCTGCACGTTGATCGAGGCGAGACGCTTGCGATTGTGGGTGAATCAGGTTCTGGCAAATCTGTTACGTCGCTAGCGATTATGCGCCTGGTTGAATTCGGCGGAGGTCACATCCATCAGGGTGAGATGCTGTTTCATCGCGCCGATGGCACGCGCATTGATTTGCGGGCCGCCTCTGAAGAGGTAATGCGCAGCATGCGGGGCGCTGACTTGGGGATGATTTTTCAAGAGCCCATGACGTCTTTGAACCCAGTTTTTACTGTGGGCTCACAGATTATCGAGGCGATCCAACTGCATCAAGATGTGAATCATGAGCAAGCCGTCGCTGCGGCTAAACGTATTCTGGATCAAGTGCGTATTTCGGATTCGAGCGCGATTTTAGGTCGGTATCCGCACGAACTCTCGGGAGGGATGCGGCAGCGTGTCATGATTGCCATGGCCCTGTCTTGTAAGCCGGCGTTGCTGATTGCAGATGAGCCGACAACGGCACTTGATGTGACGATTCAGGCGCAGATTTTGCAGCTGATTCGCGAGTTACAAAAAGAGATGGATATGGGGGTGATCTTTATCACCCACGATATGGGGGTTGTTGCAGAGGTTGCCAATCGCGTGATGGTGATGCGTGATGGTGAGGTCGTTGAAGAGAATGCGGTGATTCCGCTGTTTGAAAATCCTCAGCACCCTTATACCCAAACGCTGTTGGCTGCAGTACCTAAACTGGGGGCGATGCACGGTACCGATCAGCCAGCGCGGTTTGATTTGGTGCTGAATAGAGCGACGGGGGCCGTTGATCCTGCGACGCTTGCTAGCGCTGTGCATAACAACACTCCAAGCAATACCCAGACCGAGCGAGTCGTGTTGAGCGTTAAAAATCTAGTCACACGCTTTGATGTGCGAAGTGGCATTTTTGGTTTTGTTAAAAAACGCATTCACGCGGTTGAGCAAGTGAGCTTTGATTTGCACGAGGGCGAAACACTGTCTCTGGTGGGCGAGTCGGGCTGCGGCAAGACCACCACCGGGCGTTCGTTGGTGGGCTTAGCCAAGATCACACGAGGCACGATTGACTTCGATGGCACGCGTGTCGATACAACCAATACGCAGTCTCTCAAAGCGCTCCGTCGTAATTTACAGTTTGTCTTTCAGGATCCCTTTGCATCGTTAAATCCGCGTATGCGCGTTGGGGATTGCATCAAAGAGCCGTTGTTGATACAGGGTTTGGCTCAGGGGCCAGAGGCTGATCGCAAAGTGGCCGAATTAATGGAGCGCGTTGGCTTAAGTGCCTCAATGGCGCAGCGGTGGCCGCACGAATTTTCTGGCGGTCAGCGTCAGCGAATTTGTATTGCACGGGCGCTGTCGGTCAACCCGCGCGTCTTGATCGCTGACGAATCGGTCTCGGCGTTAGATGTCTCGATCCGTGCTCACATCGTGAACCTCTTGCTCGATTTGCAGAAAGACTTAAGCGTCTCGTATCTGTTTATCTCTCACGATATGGCGATCGTTGAGCGGGTCAGTCACCGTGTCGCCGTGATGTACCTTGGTCAGATCGTTGAAATCGGCCCGCGTCGTGCGATTTTTGAAAACCCTCAGCACCCGTATACCCGTAAATTGATGTCGGCGGTGCCTGTCGCTGATCCCAACGTGCGGCGCACTACCAGTCTTGAAGTCTCTGAAATTCCGAGCCCTGCCAGAAACATCGGTGACGAACCGGTGGTCTTACCTCTCGTTCAAGTAGGTGAGGGGCACTTTGTTGCACAACATCGTATTGGAGGACAGTACTAATGAAGCGTCGAAATTTTTTGCAGGCTAGCGCTACGACCGCAGCCTTGACGAGTATGCCGAGCTGGGTACGTGCGCAAACTCCCAAGTCAATTTTTCGTTGGGTGCCTCATGCAGATTTAACCTTGCTTGATCCCCTGTTCACGACCGCGTTCATTACCAATATCCATGCGCAATTGGTGTTTGATACGTTATACAGTTTAGATGCGCAGTACAGGGTGTCGCCCCAGATGGCGGCAGGTCACACGGTCGAAGACAATGGCTTGCTCTGGAAGATTACGCTACGCGAGGGGTTGAAGTTTCACGACGGCTCACCGGTACGCGCGGCCGACGTTCGAGCTAGCCTAGTGCGCTGGGCCAAGCGCGATTTGATGGGCGCCTCATTGATGCAAGCCACCGAGTCGTTGACCGTGCTTGACGATAAGACGATTCAGTTCAAACTCTCAAAGCCGTTTCCGTTGATCTTGCAGGCCTTGGGTCGTCAGCAGGGCAGTATGGCCGCGATTATGCCCGAGCGTTTGGCGAGCGGGCCTGAAACGACGCCGGTCAAAGAGATGGTGGGCAGCGGGCCCTTAAAGTTTATGGCCGAGCAGTGGGTATCAGGCTCGCACATTATTTACGATAAATTTAAAGAGTACGTGCCGCGCACTGATAGCTTTGCTCCGTCGTTTACGGCGGGCCCTAAAATTGTGCACGTGGATCAGGTTAAATGGGTGATCGTGCCTGATCGCGCAACGGCGATTGCCGCATTACAAACTGGCGAGATCGATGGCATCGAAACCATCGACAATGATTTTTTACCGGTCCTGCGCAAAGACTCGTCGGTGACGCTGTTAAAACGGACTTTGCCTTCGATTTCGATACTACGCTTTAACCATTTGCATGCGCCGTTTAATAATCCTGCGATACGGCGAGCGATCTTGTCGGTAATTGATCAGACTGAATACATGACTGCTGTGAATGGGGCAGATTTTCCTGAATACTGGAGTGATCGTTGCGGCGTCTTTGTTCCAGGTTCTCCTCTAGATAGTGATGCTGGGATGGAGAAGCTCAAAGGTAAGCGTGATCTGAATCGTGCGCGTGCGATGATTAAAGAGGCTGGCTACAAGGGCGAACCGATTGTGATGTTGGATCCGGTTGATTTTCCGGCGCATCACGCAGCAGCGCTGGTGACCGCAGATTTGTTTAAACGCTTAGGCTTTAAGGTAGATCTGATTGCAATGGACTGGGGGACAGCTGTCCAGCGCCGTAACAGCCAAGAGCCGCCCGCTAAAGGTGGTTGGAACGTCGCGTTTACCGCCATCACGGGGCCCAATAACCTTGATCCGGCTGGGCACCTTGCCCTGCGTGGTAACGGCAAGCAAGCCTGGTTTGGCTGGCCTGCCAGTGAGCGGCTTGAACAGTTACGTGCAGCCTGGTTTGAAGCTCCTGACCTTGAGGCGCAAAAAAAGATTGCGCGCGACATTCAATTACAGGTCTTTGAAGATGTACCTTATATCCCCTTGGGTGCTGTGTATGGGGTGACGGCGTTACGTAAGCAGTGGCGTGATTTTCAACCAGAAATGCCATTGTTTTATACGTTTCGGAAAGGCTGAGTTGTTTTCCTCTTTGTTCTATGCTTCTTATCAAGTCTGAACTGTTGATGCTAAGGCCTTTCGTCTCGCGTCTGACTTTCACCGCTACTCAATTTTTCTGAATAATACTCATTGAGACTGTCATCATGCTTAAAACTTCCCCGCGCGTCGCCATCGTCGGTTTTGTACTTGAATCCAATCGCTTCGCCCCTTTATCGGTACGCGAAGATTTTGAAAAAAGCTGCTGGGAAGAGGGCGTATGTATCACTGAACTGGCGCGTCAGGCCAGTCACTTGCCAGGCGAGATTCGTGGGTTTTACGAAAAAATGGATTCGTATGGCGACTGGGCGCCAGTGCCTTTAATCGTGATTGGGGCGCCACCAGGCGGGCCAACTAGTGATGAAGTCTGGAGAGAATTCATACAGAAGGCTGAAGCTTCGCTGCGCGCTGCCTTACCTGTCGATGCGGTGTATGTTTGTAATCATGGCGCCTCGACTGCCGACCATGAAGACGATACCGAAGGCGTCATGATGACTATGATTCGTAGCATCGTCGGCCCCGATATCCCTGTCATCGCGACACACGACTTGCATTGCAATGTGTCACCTCAAACCGTTGATGCGCTAGATGCTTTAGTCGCGTATCGCACCAATCCACACGTCGATCAACGTGAGCGTGGCGCTGAAGCTGCTGACCTGTTGAACGAAATGTTTGCCGGTATGAAAACGGTAAAAGCGTTTATTCGGATGCCGATTACACCCCCCTCAGTGACCTTACTCTCTGCACGGGGCCCTTATGCCGATTTGTTGAAGCTTGCTTATTCGTTGATGCAAAAGCCTTCTGAGGGCCCTATTGCAAACGTTTCGGTGGCGGGTGGCTTTGTGTTTTCAGATGTGCCTAAGTGCGGCATGACCATTACGGTGACTTCGCGTGGAGATTTGGCCGCAGCGCGGGCAGCGGCGTTAACCGTGGCCCGTGCGGCGTGGGCTGATCGTGCGCGTTACGTTGCAGATACGATTGAAGTTGAACAGGCGGTCAAACTTGCTCGCGCTGGGTTGGCATCGATGTTGTTTGCCGACGTGGCCGATAACCCAGGCGGCGGCGGGCGGGGCAGTACTGCGTGGCTGCTACAGGCGTTTCATGAGGCACGTATTCGTGGTGTGGTGCTTGGTGTGTTTATTGCCCCCGAGTTGGCTGCTCAGGCGCACGCGCTGGGTGAAGGCGCTGTGTTCGATGCAGTCTTCAACGCGACAGAACACGAGCATTCAAAACGTTTTTCTGCCCGCGCAAAAATTATTTGCTTGCGTGATGGGTTTCAAATGGGTCGACGCGGCATTATGAAAGATCGTAAGTTCTCACTCGGGCCCAGTGCCTTGCTCGAGTTGGTCGATTCTGGTTTGCAGGTTGTCGTTGGCAGTTTGCGCCGTCAGTTGGCCGAGCCCGTGATGCTTGAAATGCATGGCATCGATATTTCAAAAATACAATGTCTCATTGTCAAAAGTCGCGGTCATTACCGTGCTGGCTTTGATGAGTTCTTCTCTGATGAACAAATCATTGATGTGGATAGCCCCGGCCTAACCACGCCAAATTTAAAGCGCTTAAGCTTTAAAGCCTTGCCCAGACCAGTCTGGCCAATTGATGATGATGTGGTTTGGAAAGAGCCTGAATGGGCTTAACTTAACAACACCGATCGGTGCTTGACGATTGCTTCTAAGCTCCAATTAAGGCTTGAAGGTGAGCTGGTTTCCCATTTTTTAGCGAGCAATCCCATAGGCTATATGAGCAAAGGGTAAAAACGCAACGGTACCCACTGCAATTGTTGCGAAGGTCATCACGACCGAGGCCTTCTCTTGGGTTGGGGGCAGCTTTGACCTTCTTGCTCGACAGGATATGAGAGCAATAATTCCCCAAAGCAAAAAGCCGCCAAATAATAAGATCCCAGCCAGAGATCCGATGGTCGTTAAATGGCAAAGTGCCCAAACAATCACACCCACCAGCATTGGGTCTTTGAGTTTTAGTTTGATCGCATTGTTAGGAACATAGGCAGCAGCAATCAAAATCAGCGAGATGAGGCTGAAGTAGACAGTGATCTGCCAAGCCCAAGGCGGAGGTGACCAGACCGTGATGGGCTGTGGTCTGGCGTCTAGATAACCAATGGTCATCAATGCTATGCCAACAATTGACATCAGCGAATAAATAACCTTCCAGGTGACAACGCCTAATGTCTTGACTTTCTTATCTCGCCATTCGTTGGCGAAGATACTGATAGAGTGAACACCTAAAAAAATAAATAATCCACAGATCAGAATTGCCATTCAGGTTCCCCTAGGTCGAGGGAGAAGTGTACTTCAAAATATACGATAGTTTATTATGAAGTATAATGGTGTTTTTATTTGTATTAGGCAAGGAGGGTGGTACAGTTAAAAACCTTTGCTTATATTTGTCCCAAGTCTGATTCTCAGACCTCGCAATTTTCGTTGTAGAAAACTTTAAATCACTTAAATTTGTTAGCGGGAGAAATAATTGAGCTCTTTGAATAAATCCGATAGAAAAGATGTAAAGTTTTTAGATCGTCCTCAGGTTTTGACTGCTGGCGTTTTAGTTTCACTTGCGGTCATCTTTGTGATCGTCGTACTGATTAGCTCTTACCTCGAACTTATCCTGGATTTTGCAAATTCCGTGATTAATTGGAAAGCAGTTCTATAATTATTTCGACTCGTCGAAAATAGCTATGCAGGTGTTTCAGTCGAGGCCAGAACTGGTCAGGCACCTTATGTAGGCAGTGTGGGCTTACGCATTGCGTTTTAGCCGACTAAGGTCAAAATTTTACCGATCAAACCCTTCTTTGGTAAAGCGGGCAATTTTTCAAACGGTATTTGAGAGATTTCGTTCGCTCTTTTTGGGTCGACCCCTAAGCTTAAGAGCAGGGTGTAAGTGACCTGAGCCTCATAGTCTTCAGTTTGCGTCGAATTGAGTATGTCTTGAACCGCAGCCCGTACGGTGCTGACGACAAGGTTGGCACCGATTTCAAGAGGCATCTCTGTAAAGCAGCCTTGTGTAATGCCTGCGGCAAGATCCTTTTGAATGTCTCGATAGCCTTTGTGTCTGGTATCGCCAAACGGCCACTCAGTGTTCAACATTAGCCTACCTAACAATGGTATGCCAGTCATTATGCGTATTGCAATTCTGGTTTTAGTCGCCGTTCGTAAGGCAATGTCAGAAATGGTTAAGCCAACCGAGTAGATGGGGATTAATAGCTCAGCCCCCGCTTGTTTAGCGCTGGTATTCAATAAATCTTCGACGCTTCGAAAGCATTTATAGAAGGCGGCTTTAGACACTTCGGCTTGCGTCGCGATATCTTCGACTTTAATTTCGTTGATGGATTTAGTCGAGATTAATTCGGGGCTACTTGACACGAGACGAGCGCGAATCTGTTGGTGCTGCTTTTTGTCATCACTGAAGAGGTGATTAATAATCTTAGTCATCATTAAGTCTAGATGAAAAAGTTAAGCGCGACACTCAAATTCTCGCGAATAACCTTACTACTAGGGCGGGAAAACTAATTTAATTTTAATATTAATTTGGTCTGATTCAGTGCTTCTGAACTCGCTTTCTTAACTTAAGAACTCAGCGCAGCTATCTTACCTAGCAAGCCCGTGTCTGGTAGCGTCGGTAAAGCAGGCACGGGAGCTTTTAATAACTCATCTGCTGTTTCTGCAGCCAGACCCAAGCCAATGAGCGCTGGGTATAGCACTTTATTCTCATAACTTGCAGAGGATGATTTACCAAGCATGACGTGAATGCCACCAATGAGGCTGCCGATAAACAGGTTGCACCCTATTGAGACAGGCATTTTGGTGAACAGCCCTTCCTTAATGCCAAGTTCAATATCTGAGCTGATATTTTTAAAGACGTTGACTTCAGGGTTTTGACTCGGCCACGGCAGTTGGATGAGAAAGTTTCCTAAAACCTTAACCCTCACTAAGCGGCGCACGGTTAACTTCGCGTTAATGACCAATCTGGTAGCTGTGCTGGGGATTTGGTGGGTGACCGCATCCATCTCTGCAGTGAGTTCGTGCGCCAGTTGGTTTGCTAAGGCTGGAATTAATGCCTGAACCGAGGGAAAGTACTTATAAAAACTACCACGTGAGACATCTGCCTGCTGAATGATGTCATCGACATCAATTTCGTGAATAGATTTATCAGACGCCAAAACAAGCGCGCTAAACATGAGAGTGTTTTGCATCTCTTCGCGTCTTGAGGCTGCGACTCTAATTCGGTGGTCTTGTATTTTCAGCATTTTGGGGAGTCTAAATTGTTTTTGATAATTTTTAAAATAATAGCAAGCTTTCCCGGCAATTTGGTCGCTCTTACGGGTCGGGGAAACTCAAAGGTCTGTTTTTGATACTACGTAAATTAGTGATCTTGGAAGATTGCTTTGACACGCTGATGAAGGTGATCGTATACTGTATGTCACTGTGACACTTTGTTCAACTCTGTTTTAAGAATGAAAGTGCAGACGGTCATTAAATCATGCAGAAATAGGATTGAACATGTTTGGATTTGGAAAATATCTCAGTTCTTTCGTGTGGCTTGGTGCGCTCCTGACCATGCTAGCGGGTTGCGGTGATGGAACATCTTCTAAACCCTCAGCCTCGACCAGTGGAAGTGAGTCTGGAACGCCAAGCATATTGGTGACCGCGGCCAACGGAACAAGCACTCAAGTCTGTGCCCCCAATGGGCTCTGCATATCACCACTTTTTACTAAAGCAGCGGGTGTTGCAACCAAATACTCAGTGGCCGCTACTAGCTGGACCAACACCACCACGAATGTCATGACGCTCTCCCAAATCCCTTATGTCGACGGCGCAGTCATGGCTTCGCAGATCGACCCGGCAGGCAGCGTTTTTTCAATGACAACTGATGACAAATTTCGCTACTTGAAAGGCAATGGTTTACCAAGTACGCCAATGGGAAATTTCCCGGTGCAGCCAGGCACTGCGGCGTATCCTTATTACTCAGCCTTGCCGGGCGGAACGGATCCACGAACGGGTCAAGCCTATTCGTCTTCAGCAGCGATTGGTATTTCTCCTTACGACCTGACCAGTAAGTTACCGTTAAACCCGGTGGTAACAGGTTTTAATCCGATCAACTCGTTGATCATTGGCATCACGTTGACTGGGGCCGCTTGGCATGTAGAAATCGCAAACGACTCTAATGGTAATTGGTATAACCCGACCAATGCGCTCCCGAATGATCAGTGCTTTGGTCATCCATATTCCCAGCAATATCACTATCATGGTTACTCTTGGAAGTGTTTCCCGAATCAGGGTACCTCGGGTCATTCGCCAGTACTTGGTTACGCACTGGATGGCTTTGGGATTTTTGGCCCACGAGGTGTGGATGGAAAAATGGTGACGAATGCTGAGTTAGATGAATGCCATGGCCATACACACCCCGTTGAATGGAACGGTACGATTCAAAATATTTACCATTACCATGTCAATAATCAGTTTCCTTTTGCTGTAGGGTGTTTTCGAGGGACTCCTGACTATAACGCGGCACTGGGCTCCGCTGCCATGCAACAGGGTATCCCTTATTCGCAATTGCCTAACCTTGCATTACCGCAGTAATGGCAATTTGACTCGCCTCTAACGTGCCATACAAAATCAGTGCGGTGAGCGCTGGCAAGAGCCACACCTTGGCTCTTTTGCAAACGGGCGAGGTACTGGGGTGGGGCGGAGCGGGCAGTGGGCGCTACTCATCAGAGAATGTCGATATCTGTAGCACTGGCAGCGCGAATCGAGACCCAGTATACGTTGGGCAGTCTGCACGATTTTCTTTCGTGTCGGCAGGTTACGGTGTCAGCCTAGGGGTATCGACCCAACAAGAGTTAGTCGTTTGGGGTTGGAATCCACTTGGTGTTGGCGGCGATCAGGCAGTTTCTGAGATACCCGCTCTGATAAAAGTCGTCAGTGCACCGGTCTGTGTTGCGGCAGGCCAGTCAATTTTTGCCGCAATCGACCCAGCGGGCCGTCTCTACACTTGGGGGCTCAATGTTGATCGTGCTTTGGGTCGCATGACTGAACAAATGAATGCTTTGCCTGGGATAGTGCACGGCTTGCCAGCCATGCAGGCGATAGCATTGGGTGACAACTTTATGATTGCGTTATCAAGCGCAGGTGAGGTTTTTTCTTTTGGCAGTAACTCTGCAGGGCAATTAGGGTTAGGGCACCTAAAAAATGAAGGCATCGTCGAGCAGGTACAAATCCCCGCTTCAAAAGACGCAGCTTCAAAAGATACGGTTTTGAAAGACACTGTTTTAAAAGATACCACCTCAAAAGATGCGGCGGCAAAACTCAACGCTTCAATTAAATGTATCGCCGTCGGTGCAACGCACGTCTTAGCGCTTTGCAGTCAAGGCAACGTTTACGCTTGGGGTAGTAATCAATATGGGCAGTTAGGCCATCAACGTAACCGCTATGACAGTCAACCGGCTTTGCTCGAAATGCCAGAAAAAATAACAGCGCTCGCAGCTGGTACGCATTTTTCATTGGCGTTAACAGAGTCTGGTAATGTCTATGCTTGGGGATGGAACGGTTTTGGCCAACTCGGCGTGAATGATACGCTGCCTAGAAGCACACCAACAAAAGTGCCGGGGCTTGCCCAAGTTCAAGCAATCGCAGCGGGTGAGATGCACGCTGTGGCCATTGGTCAGCGTGCTTTGCACGGTTGGGGCAGTAATGAAGCGGGCCAGCTGGGCCGCGCAGCCCAACCGCAATTGACACCCTATCCTTTTTGGGAAAATGGCTAACGTGTCTATGACTCACGCGCCTATGACCAACGACCTTGAACAAGCGAATACTAGGCGTCAATTTTTGCGCTATGGCTTGAGTATTGCCTCAGGCATCGTGGTGCCGCTTGGCTTAACAGCGTGCGAACAAAACGAGGGTGATCGCAACACACTGCCTGTGCAGACCTTTGTGCAACCACCTCTGCTTGAAGCAAAAAATGGTTTGCTGGACGTCACACTGACGGTCTCATATTTTGACACCCAGTTATCGGGCTCAAATCCGAAGGTGCGGCATCCGGTGTCATTACGCGCCTACGGTTATGATTCTCAGCGCGCGGGTTACTGCGGCTGTTGACGCCGATCGAAAATTGACCAGTTGGGGGTGCGGTTAAAAACTTGGACTGGTTTATGCCGTAAGTCCGAGACTTTGTCGGTATTCTAAGGGACTAAGTGATCCAAGGGATATCTTGATTCGTTTTTCGTTGTACCAACGAATA
>CAMDEF010000053.1 GCA_945895265.1 Bordetella parapertussis
GCAACAATTTGGCCTTGAGCGACCTGCAGCGACACACCCTTCAAAACGAGAATCACGTGGTTGTAGATAACCTCGATGCCGTTCACATTTAAAACGATCGCAGGACTATTCATAGACAGCATCTCTTCATGGGGTGTGGAATCTATCCCCGCCGGTCCGATGAGGACCAGCGGGGATAAGCCTTAGCGCTGGCAGTCCTCTTTAGAGCGACGGGTCATCTTTTTCTCAGCGGCATATTTTTCAGCCGACGCTTTGACCATTGGATCAATCAGACTCTTGTCTGCTTGAAGCCAATCGGACGCCCACACAAACTTAGCACCATCCCAGGTGTGAACACGCGCCCACGCCGATCCCATGTGATCACTACAAGTCGTCGCCACAGGGCGCATCACACCTTTGAAACCTAACGCATCCAGATCGGCTTGAGTCAGGTTCAGGTTTTCATAACCCCAGCGAGCTTGCTCTGGCGTGACAGGCTTACCTTTTCCAAACTTCGTCTGCGCGGCACGGGCGCCCTCTACAGAAAGCATGGCACCAACAACGCCACGCATATAGAGCACTTGACCAACTTCGTTACGCGGACCGACTCCCTGGCCTTTGTCATACACCATCGATAGAATTTGCTTGACCACATCAGACTGTGGTTCGGCGCCGTGCTGCATCATGACTGCGCTGTAACCTTTAGCGGCAGCACCAACATCTTTTAAATCAGGCTCAGCACCAGACCACCAAGTGCCAAACATCTTCTCGCGAGGGTAACCCACCGCGATCGCTTCACGGATAGCTGTCGGCGTCATGACACCCCACGTTTGTAAAACGACATAGTCAGGTCTTTGTTGACGCACTTGTAGCCAGATAGCCTTTTGCTCAACACCTGGTGCTGGGATTGGAAGTAATTGCAATTGAAAACCGTGTTTTTTGGCACGCTCTTCCATGATTGGCAACAGCTCTTTGCCAAAGGGGCTATCGTGATAGCCAACGGCAATTTTTTTACCTTTCAGCTTGTCCCAACCACCTTCCTTGTTGGCGATGTGCTGCAGCACAGTATCGCCCGCAACCCAATAATGTCCGATCAGAGGAAAGTTCCACTTGAAGATATCTCCATCGGCTGAATCGCTACGACCATAGCCGGAGGTGATCATTGGAATCTTGTCAGCAGGAACCTTCTCAGTTAACGCGAAAGTGATGCCAGTCGATAGTGGCTGGAATACCGTGGCTCCACCATGCTTTCCTTTCAACCGCTCGTAACACTCAACGCCTCGGTCAGTCGCATAAGCGGTTTCACACTCTTCAACAAGCGTCATCACGCCATTGACGCCACCACGTGCATTCACAAGCTTCATGTAATCGGCGTAGCCATTGGCAAATTGTGTTGCATTGGGCGCGACTGGGCCCGTACGACCAGTCAAGCTAGGAAAAAACTGTACCTTTTCCTGTGCGGTAGCTACCGATGTACCCACCATTCCCGTCAACCCCGCGGTTGCGAGGGCGAGTCCTAAAGCAATCTGTCGAAATTTCATGGATTATCTCCTATTGCATTAAACACCGGTTAAAGCAGCGAAAGCCCTAGCTCTCTGGGTGTCGTCAGAGTACTGAGGTACAAAAAATCAATGCGGGAAGGGCCAAAGACGTAGCTTCTGTTTTCCGATACTCCAGAGCTTGGCTAACCCATGCGGCTCGGCGATAAGGAACCAAACGATCAACCCGCCGAAGATCATGAACTCGGCGTGCGAAATCATTGCGGTCGAAACAGTTACCCCAACAAGACTGCCAACCCAAGGTAGCGCCTGGTTTAGAAATATCGGCAAAATCACAATAAAAGCCGCCCCAAAGAAGCTACCCATAATGGAGCCCATCCCGCCGATAATCACCATGAAGAGCAACTGGAACGAGCGATCAATCGAAAACGCGGCCGGCTCCCAAGAGCCCAGGTGCACAAAAGCCCACAAGCCGCCTGCGACTCCGATAATGAACGAACTGACCGCAAAGGCGCTGAGTTTGGCATACATCGGTCGAATGCCAATCACCGCAGCAGCCACGTCCATATCGCGAATCGCCATCCATTCACGGCCGATCGCACCGCGCACTAAGTTCTTGGCTAAGAGTGCGAACGTCGCTGTAAAGGTCAGACAAAATAGATATTTCTCAACCGGCGAGTCGATTGTCCAACCCAAAAAACTGAGATTAGAGACCGCAACAGATCCCGAAGAACTGCTGTTGGTAAACCAACCAATTCGAGCAAAAGCCCAGTCGCAAAAAAACTGTGCTGCGAGGGTAGCCACTGCCAGATAAAGCCCCTTAACACGTAGGCTCGGAACACCGAACAAGATTCCGACCAGCATCGCAAAAAAGCCACCCGCGAGCAACGCTAAGACTAACGGCATGTCCTCGATTCGAACAAAAACGTTGTAGGCCATATAGGCGCCCACAGCCATAAAAGCGCCCGACCCCAACGAAATCTGTCCACAGTAGCCCACCAAGATGTTTACACCGATAGCCGCCAAGGACAAGATCACAAACGGGATCAGAATCGCTCGAAAAAGATAGCCATCGGCAAGAAAGGGGACACCGATAAACGCAAACGCAATCAACGCTAAAACAGCCCAGCGATCTTGCGCAATCGGAAAAATCTGTTGGTCGGCTCGGTAAGCAATCTTGAATTGGCCGTTTTCTCTGTAGAACATGCTGGTCCTCTTACACTCGGTCAATAATCTTTTCACCGAACAAACCTTGCGGTCTGAACAGCAGGAACACAAGCGCTAAAACGTATGCGAACCAAATTTCAATACCGCCACCCACCAACGGCCCCAAATAGACCTCTGAGAGTTTTTCGCCAACACCAATAATCAGACCGCCTATGATGGCCCCTGGAACGGACGTCAACCCCCCAAGAATGATGACCGGAAGAGCTTTGAGTGCGACGGTAGTCAAGGAAAACTGAACGCCAATCTTAGAACCCCAGATGATGCCCGCAACTAACGCAGTGATGCCTGCAACAAACCAAACAATGACCCACATTCGATTAAGCGGAATACCGATTGATTGTGCGGCCTGATGATCGTCTGCAACGGCTCGTAATGCCCGCCCAGTGGTAGTCTTCTGAAAGAACAAAGACAGAACAGCCACAAGAGTCGCAGCAATCAGGGCCGCAATCAGATCTTCCTTGTTGACCAGCAAGCCCCCTTGAAATAAGTTATCCAAGACAAATATCGGCTCTTTGGGCATACCAACATTGATACGGTAGACCGCGCTACCAAAAATAGTCTGACCAAAGCCGTCAAGAAAATACGTAATGCCAAGTGTTGCCATCAAAAGTGTTACGGCTTCCTGATTCACCAGATGACGCAAGACCAGACGCTCTACCAGCCAAGCAAAAACCAGCATGCACATTGCCGCTAAAACAAATGCAATGATGTTGGCCAGCAGCAGACTTTCAAAACCTAACCAGGCTGGCACCCACTCAGAGAAACGCGCCATGGCGAGCGCGGCAAACAGCACCATGGCGCCTTGAGCAAAGTTGAACACACCAGACGCTTTAAAAATCAGTACAAATCCAAGAGCAACCACTGAATACAGCACTCCCGCCATTAGGCCGCCAAGCGTGGTCTCCAGGAAAAATGCCATCTATATCTCCGTGTTTAGTGTGATGTGCCTAGATAGGCTTGAATCACTTCGTCGTTGGCACGCACCTCATCGGGTGTACCGTCACCAATCTTTTTTCCGTAGTCCAACACCACTACGCGATCACTAATATCCATCACCACACCCATATCGTGTTCAATCAGGACGATGGTTGTACCAAACTCATCTTGAACATCCATGATGAAGCGACACATATCCTGCTTTTCTTCGACGTTCATCCCTGCCATGGGCTCATCGAGCAACAACACCTGGGGCTCCATTGCCAGCGCACGCGCAAGATCAACTCGTTTTTGTAAGCCATACGGAAGCTGACCAACTGAAATCTTTCGATAGGCCTGAATCTCTAAAAAATCAATGATGTGCTCAACTTTCTCGCGATTGGCGATTTCTTCGCGCTCTGCAGGCCCCAAACGAAGCGCTTGCAACAAAATATTGCTTCGAATGTACAAATTACGCCCCGTCATAATGTTGTCGATGACGCTCATGCCTTTAAAGAGCGCCAGGTTCTGAAAGGTGCGCGCGATGCCCATTTTGGCAACTTGACGACTATTCATATGACTAAAGGTCTGGCCACGAAAGGTGATTGAACCTGCCTGGGGCGTGTACACCCCATTAATACAGTTCAGCATCGAGCTCTTACCTGCTCCATTTGGACCGATGATCGCTCTAATCTCATGCTCTCTAACATTAAAGGAAATATCCGACAGCGCTTTGACTCCTCCAAAGCGCAAACTAATATTTTCAACATCTAAGATGACATCGCCAATTTGCCGATTTGCCATTTACGATCCTTGTTTTCTTAAGAATACAGGTCCGACGCGATTGACAGTCCGTTGAACGGTCGTCATGTCTTTCCTACGACAAATGTGGTGACCTCGTGTATCTTCAACGTTGCCGAGACCTTACCTTCCCGTCCATCTTCAAAGCGCACTTGAGTCTCGATGAACTGCTCGGACAAACCGCCGTATATCGCATTCACTAGCGGTGCATACTTGCTCTCGACAAATCCACGCCTTACCTTCCGTGTGCGCGTCAACTCATCGTCATCGGGATCAAGCTCTTTGTGCAACACCAAAAACTTAGAGATCTGAGCATGCCCGAGCATCGATTCTTTAGATAACTCTTCGTTCATCTTTTCAATACAGCCACGGATGAGTTCAGCCACGGCAGCGTTACCCGTCAAGTCCACATAGCCACTGTAGGCAATGTTACGGCGTTCAGCCCAATTTCCAACCGCTTCAAGATCGATATTCACAAATGCACTTATCGTTTCGCGCCCCGAGCCAAATACAACGGCTTCTTTAATAAAGCTAAAGAATTTCAGCTTGTTCTCTATGTATTTAGGCGCAAATACTTTTCCATTTGCTAGCGTGGAGACATCTTTTGCACGATCGATAATGCGAAGATCTCCGTCATTATCGATCACACCAGCATCTCCTGTGCGGAAGTAGCCATCTGCGTCAAACGCCTCAATGGTCGCCTCGGCGTTTTTGTAATAACGATCCATCATAGACACGCCACGCACTAATACCTCGCTGTTGTCTCCGATACGAATTTCAACGCCCGGGGAAGGCTTTCCAACCGAGTCATATTTAACCTCACCGTCTCGTTGGATGCAGACATACGCGCATGTTTCCGTTTGTCCGTATAGCTGTTTCAAATTCACACCGATAGACCGATAGAATCTGAATAGATCTGGACCAATCGCCTCTCCCGCTGTGTATGCGACACGAATGTTGCTCATTCCTAAGGTATTGCGTAACGGGCCATACACAAACATATTGCCTAAGGCGTACAACAGGCGCTGCCCCAATCGCACCGGTTTGCCATCCAACAGATTGGAGCCGCATTGCCGAGCAACACCCATGAAGTAATCAAACATCTTGCGCTTGATACGACCAGCATCTTCCATGCGAATCGTGACAGAAGTCAGTAGCCCTTCGTACACGCGCGGTGGTGCGAAGTAATAAGTTGGACCGATCTCTTTCATATCCGTACTGACAGTCTCTCGCGACTCAGGACAATTTACTGTAAAGCCTGAGGCCAGGCATTGGGCCATCGAAAACAAAAAGTCGCCCACCCAAGCCATTGGAAGATACGCCATCACACTATCCGCAGGCGACAGAGCATCAACCTCACAGGCGCCTCTGCCGGCACCGATCATCGATGCATGTGTTTGGCAAACGCCTTTAGGCTTGCCCGTCGTACCCGACGTGTAGAGAATCACACTTACATCGCTTGACTGACCAAGTGCAACTTGCGCATCAAAGTAGTCAGGCTTTGCTTGATTGAAACTGCGCCCTGCCTCCAAAAGCTCATCAATAAAGCAAAGCCTTGCGTCGTCATAGCCCCGCATCCCTCTTGGATCGAGATAAAAAATATGGCGTAGTGCAGGAATCTGATCTGCTATTTCAAGCAGCTTATCGACTTGCTCCTGATCCTCTGCAAACGCAAAACCGATCTCCGCATCCTGCAACACATATGTCATTTCTGTTGCGACTGCGTCCTGATATAGCGGCACAGCAGTGCCGCCAAGCGCATGTGCAGCCAGCATTGCCTGATATAAGCGAGGCCGATTGTCACCAATGATGCCGAGGGTCATACCGCGGCCAAAGCCCTTGCTTGCGAGTCCGCCAGCCAGTTCGCGCACAGTCTTGGCTGCGTCTGCCCAAGACTCCGTCTGCCAAATACCAAGAAACTTCTCGCGATATGCTGGATGCGTTGGCCGCACCCGCGCATGCGACAGCAATAGTCGAGGAAACGTTGGATCGCGCGTTAAGTCGAAATTTTCTTGGGGCTGGCTAGACATGCGTAAATAACCTTTTTTGTCTCATGCAAGCAAGTTCTCTTTATAGATCATCCGCCATTGGAACGGCTTGAACTTGCGTGATTCTTACGCATATTTTGGTAAGGGATAAAACAGTAAAGTAATGGTGCTTTGCAGCATTTTCTGCTCGCATTGTTAATTTGCACTGAATCCTGACCCATCAAAATCGACTGCGCTATCGCGCGGTCGATTTTGGTTCAGGTATTTGGTTGTTGGGGTCGCTGAGCGAACCAGAAGGCAAGGGCGCCAATCACAGCAATACCTGAAATCGCCGTAAAGCCAAGCTGATAATCGCCAGTCACATCGCCTAGATAACCGGCGATCAGTGGTCCGACAGTTTGTCCAATCGCAGCGATTGAGGCGGATATACCGAGAATCATTCCGATCGACTTTCGGCCAAAATAGTCCGCCCGAATCGCCTGCATGAAAGGGCCCCTGATACCCCAGGCTAGGCCGTGACCTAAAGCGAAAAAGATTAGCTCGAGGGCATGGGTGGCATACGTCAGTACGAACAACGCACCTGCATGTAACAACATGCATGACGCCGCGACAAGCCTTTTGTCGAACTTGTCTCCTAGGTATCCGCCTATTAACACGCCGGTAACCTGAGAGCCTGTCATGATCATGATGAACAGAGATGCCTGCGTGATGGTGTAGCCCATCGAAATTCGCATGTGATTGATGGCGTGAGTGTTAACCGTCATCACCACGACGAGCGCGATCCCGTGCCCCGCCGCTAAGAGCCAGAATGCTTTGGTTCTTAGTGCTTGTCCGACAGTGAAGGTGGGCTCTGGCGTAGCGGCTGTCACAGAGCCGTTTGCTTGAGCTTGCGTTTGGCTGTTTATACCATCGACGACTTCGCCAAAATCTTCGGGTCGACGCCGAAACAAAGTCGCGAGCGGATAACCAATGATGATTGAGATGATGCCGCTACAAAAGGCCGTGGTTCGCCAGCCAAACATTTCGATAGAACCGGCAATCAAGGGCACGAAAAGTCCGCCGACGGCAAAGCCAAGACCGACGACAGATAACGCTCTCGCTCTTTTCTTTTCGAACCACTGAATCACAGCGACGTTGAGCGGGAAGTACCCGAACATGGACATGCCAAGAGCGCAAATGATGATGCTGAGGTAAAAGCCCGTCAGGGTTTCGATTTGACTCAGACAAATAAAACCTAAGCCAAACAGGATGATGCCCGTTTTGATGATGCCCTTGGCCCCGAAACGGTCTAGAAACCAGCCAATTGCAGGACCAAGTAAAGCTGCTTCCATGGCGAGCATCGCCGCGCCTACGGAAAGTGACGTCTTGCTCCAACCCATCTCTGTCGCAAGCACTGCCACATAGGCGCCAAACGCCTGGTACAGCATCATCGCCTGTATCAATTGCAAACCAGCGGCTGCGAACGCCATTTTCCAGCCGTAAAAAACTCTCATAAATTAGCCCAGATTTCGGCGGAATTTGATATAAAAAACAGCGACGCCTAGTTAATACCTGAGAGTTTACGCGACAAGTTGCCGATTTAAGGACTCTGTGGCGCTGACTGAATCAAGCATCACGCTGTGAATCGATTTTCCTTCATGCATAAGATCAAACGCTTCGTTGCTATTGTTCAAAGGAATCGCGTGGGCGATAAACGGTTTGAGTTGAATTTGCTATATTTGGATCGCTCATATTTGTTGGCACTTCGTTTGCCACCTAGATTGACTATGACGGTGAATGAAATGGCTTTATTCGTTGCACCGCGAATGCAAGGGATCCAAGCGGCGGGCCATTTAGCAGAAACAATATCTACGGTATCAAAGAGGGTCGTTTTTGTTTGCCCAGCTAACGCGTGTTACATATTTAACAGGTCAGAGAGCAGTTTATGGATATCAGTGATCCTATTAAAATTGAGTTCTTGTTGAAAGAGCTTTTTTTTGCCCTGAGCGTTACATGCGTAGTGGTAATCTTTAATCTTTATAGTTTTGCGTGGATATCGCTTAAATATCGTAAGTTATTGGAAAAAAGCCGAACCCATGGCCTGCACCTCGAGGTGCTTCGGTTCGTGCTTTTTATTATGTTGCTGGTGATGGCGATGTTTCTATCGCTCTTGATATGGGTCGCAGCATTAGTGAATTTTGATTTCGCTAAAGATTGGGTGACGGCTCTCTTGTTTACAGCTGGATTTTTTACAACCATCGGCAGTACTGCAATGACTCTACCGATAGGGTGGCGTTTTATACCTTCAGTGATTGCCTTTTCAGGGCTCTTTTCGTTTGCCTGGGCATCAGCGTCTTCAATCGGAATGTTTAACCACTTGACTAACCATCTTTATAAGCACAAGAAGATTTAATATGTAATTTCACTAATAGTGAATGGCCAACAGGTCAAACTCTGCTTGCCTCACGCTTCTAGTATCGAAGCCTGGCATCCTCCCCGCCCTCAAGGCCGAATACGCCAAGGAGACCACCATGCAAGTACACGAACTCGTTGCCCGCCTCGCCAAGGCCGGCGCCAGCAGCATCCCGATGCAAGCCGTGCGCGAAGAATTTGAAAGTCTGCGCGGTGATATCGACTCTGTCGACCAAGCCCTGCGGTTTGTCGCGGGCACGGGCGGCAATACGCGGCAAGTGTTTTACCGGTCGCCGTCGCTTTCGCTGTTGAAGGTTTGCTTCCCAGCCGGGCGTCGCACGCCGCCGCACGATCATGGTACCTGGACGACCATTCTGCTGTTCTCGGGCGAAGAAAAAAACACACTGTATCGCGCTGAAAATGGAAAATTGCGCAAGGCCAGCGAAGTCACGCTCACGCGCGGATCGATTTTGCCGATGCTAGCTGACACCGTGCACGTTGCCGAGTGTCTGGGTAACGTGCCAGCCATCGGCCTGCATGTCTACGGCGGCGACATACTCGAGTTACCGCGCCGTATGTGGCATCCCGAAACGCTTGAAGTGCATCCGTTGGATTTGACGTTGTATGAGTCGTTTTCTCAGGCCGCATCTAAGGCTGACCGCGCACCGCTGACTTAGTCTAGAGGAGACCACATGAAAGGCGTTGTCGTATGTCCGCAGCCGCGTGCTGCTGAAGTGGGTGCCGAGATCCTTGAACAGGGCGGTAACGCCTTTGACGCGGCGTTGGCGACGGCCTTTTCGCAAATGGCCAATGATCCCTTTATGTGCGGTCTGGGCGGCATGGGTACCTTGCACTACTTTCATGCAGCCACGGGCACCAGCGGGATGATCGATTTCTATAACCGTGCGGGCTCTAACGTGCGCCCGGAGATGTGGGAAAAAGACTGCAAGGGCCGCACTCCGATTTCAGGCTATAGCTTGTTTGATGATTTCAGAAGTGAGATTGGCTATACCGCCATCATGACGCCTGGTACGCCTGCAGGGCTTGGTTTGTTTCATGAAAAACTTGGCTCGATGCCTTGGGCCGATTTGATCGCGCCCGCGATTACCCAAGCGAACGAAGGCATCTTAGTCACGCCAAACTTGGCAACGGTCTGGAGCGGTTACGCTCAGCCTGGTATCCCCGATGGCCTCACACGTATCCGAAAAACTGCCGAATGCGCGCGCGTGTATCTGCACCCCGAGGGGCGTTTGTTCAAGGTTGGCGACGTGATGCGCCTGCCTGACTATGCGCGCACTTTAGAGCGACTCGCCAAAGGGGGTTGGCGCGAGTTTCATCAAGGTGCGCTCGGCGATGAGATCGCCCGCGACCTTCAAGCCAATGGTTCGTTCGTCACTCGCAAAGATTTAGCCGGCTATCAACCCGAAGAAAGTGCACCTTTAGTGGGATCTTATCGCGGCTATGAGGTGCGCTCTAATCCGCCACCCGGCAGTGGCGCAACGTTGATTGAAATGTTGCAGATTCTTGAGCATTTTGATTTGAGTGCACTCGATCATGGCTCGGCACGACACATCGATTTAGTGGCGCGCGCGATGGCTGCTGCCCATGTGGATCGCAATGCTTATCTAGGCGATCCACGTTTTGCAGACGTCCCGACCGAGATGCTGATATCTAAAAGGCGTGCAGCGTATTGGGCTGACCGAATCAAGTCGGGTCAGTATGCAGGTGGCCAAGAAGAGGCGCCGCCCGGCTGCACCACGCATGTGTGCGTCATGGATGCCGAGGGCAATGCGGTATCGATGACGCATACGCTTGGCACGGCTGCGGGCGTCGTGAGCCCGGGCTTAGGCTTTAACTACAACAATTCGATGAAGTTGTTTGATCCCGTGCCGAATAAAAAGAATTCGATGGCCCCTGGCAAAGCCCGCACCACCGGGATGGTGCCCACCATGTTGCTCAAGGACGGCAAGCCCGTGTTGTTAGCCGGCGCACCTGGCGGGAGTGTGATCATCAGCGCCACGTTGCAGGCGATTTTGAATGTGGTGGATTTTGGCATGTCGCCGGTCGAAGCCGTCACTGTGCCACGCATCCATTGCGAGGGTCTGGGGATACACACTGAAGCCACCGTGCCGCGCTCGGTGATTAAAGAGTTACGTGCGTTAGGCCATACCGTTCTGCAAAGCGCGCACAGCTTTGAGCCCAGCATGTCGCGTGCGCACGTGATTTCAACCATTGGCGGGCGTATGCGAGGCGGAGCTGACCCCAGGGGTGGCGCTGGTGTTGTTTACGCGCGTTAACGTTCACTAGCAGAATGAGCGTTTGAACAAACGATCACACCGCTACTGCTGGCTAGTGCTATGCCGACGATAAACGGTGAGCACTGTGCTGCCGTCAATCACGATCTCGTAAAAGACTGTGTAGGCCTTGTGGGGTTGTTCAAATCTAGAGCCATCAAAAAATCGATAGTTTGTCAAAATATAATCCGACTCTAAGTTTGAGGGATCTAAGACCATTCTCTTGCGATCTTGCGGCCTCAGCAACTCGATCGCCTGCTGTGCTGAGGTTACGCCGAGTGACCGAATTGTGATGCGGTGTCTATCGTCGTTGGCCAAAATAAATTCAAGCCCCTTCACATCGGTCAAGCCCCAATAGTCACGCTCAAAGCTTTGATGCGATGACAGTAGTGTCATCAAACCATTGAAGTACAAATGTTGAAAGGGGTGATTGCGTATCATCCAGCTAACGTTAAACAGGATTTGTACGCTGAACAGAATCCCCATTAAACCAGCCAGAGGTATCCCAAGCACTTGTTTTTTGTTGATCGCCTGCAGACCGGCTACGCTTAACAATACGATGGCAGGGTAAATAAAATAGAGTTGTCGCCAGCCATCGTAGAGTGTTGAATTCAAGATGATGACCGCGCAAATCGGGCCTCCTGCCGCTGCCAAAAATAAAAAATCCAGAAAATAATCGAGGCGCTGTAAATTTTGTCGCGGTCGTGATACCACTTTCATGCATACGTGTACGGCGCCTAGTACAAAGCATGCCGAAATCAGGATGGGTGTGGTCAGCGCAATCCATGTTGGCGCATAATGCCAAGGCAAACTCTTTGCAAAAACATAGTCACCTAAGTAGAGATTAAAGTAATCCCAACGAAATTTAGACATGTTTTTTAACGCGACTAAAAAATTCGTGAAAGGGTCTTCCCATAACCAAGGCCATAGCCCAACGATACACAGGGCACTGGTCACACCAAACACAACCGTCAACGTTAACCACTGTCGCACCTTGAGCAAACGAAGACTAGCAAGCATCACAAGCATAAAAATTGTTAGCCCAAACAAAATCACACCAGCAATACGGATATTGATTGTGAGCGCAATCATGCATGCGTGTAAAAAGGCGCTTTGCCAACTGAGTCTCAGTCGCAGTCGAGTCAGGGTATACAGACTTGCCGCGCAACACGCCATGAAAACAATATCTTTATTGTTGAAAAACGCTTCGCCGTAGAGTCGAGGGCTTGTCAACAGTAACGTGCTCGCCAACAGGGCATAGCCCCAATGATTGAAACGCAATTTCGCTGCGTGATACATTGCAATTAGGCCAGCCCAAAAAACAAGAAAGGTTAGGGCGTGCCTCAGTAAGAATTGCTGCCGTGAGTCGTTCAGCGAAAATAAACGTTCGATAAAAAACACGGGTAAATCAAAGGCAACTCCATAGTCGCGATCGTAATACTCGTCGAGCGGAATATCGAAGGTGGCTAAGATCGGATCGTTTTTGAGCCAGGTGATGTTGAACTTCTCAGCGATATAGTTCAAACTCATCCCGCCATTGGTGCGGCTAATCAGTTCGTCTGCTGACATCCCATAGTGGGTGAAGGTTGTCATCCCCAGCGCCAAGATAAAAAGAAAATAAAACGCCACCAGCAATGGGCGATATTGACCCACTACAGCGAAACGATTTTTTAAATACCAGGCAAAATTCATCATCAGGGTGAGCGGCCGTTAACGATACATCGGTCGACCAATCGCGCCGCTTTTACTTTTGCCGGTACTGTATTGTGCCCAAGCAGGGTCAAAGGGTTGAAACGTTGCGTTGGTAAAGTTATTGGCAAAACCAACGATCTCGTGATTAGCTGATACATAAAGCCTGAGTTTTCCGCGGCCTAAGCCTTTTATTTTTGTGCCATCGGCTTGTACCCGAGTATCGTGTGGATCGTGATACGCCTTTGACGAGTCAATGACAAATACTTCGTATTGTGTAGTGTTTGGCACGAAGGGCGCTCTGTTTTCAATTTTGACCGGGATGGTGTCAATGAGCATCACGTGCCCAGTATCTTTGGCGATTTTCTTATCAATATCTAAAGTAAATTTCCAAGCGATCAGGTCGCCGGGTTGAATGCGTTCGACAGTCGTAATCTGGTTAAACCCATGAGCGCCTTGAATCGAGTCAACAAAATCTTCTGCTAATGGTCGTTGACGCGGTTTTGGAACTGACATCAATGACCGAACGGGGCTTGCTGCCCGGTCGAGCAGTGCGATCGCCAAGCCAGAGCAATCGGCATACATTGCGAAGCCTTTAGACACACCATCGCTGGGCAGGCTGATTTGTTCGGTATGGCGATACTCATTATGACTTAGTGCAACATTGTCTAGTAATTGTCTGGCCAGGGTCAAATGCAGCGGTGCTGAGGGAGCAGGGTCTGCCCCTTTGGCCCAATGCGCGATACAAACGAGAACAATGGCAAGACATTTTGACAAGAGCTTGTTGGCTAACCAGTGGCGGTTTTTGTACATAATTTGTGTCATGGCTAGGTTTTTAGTCAAAGACTTACTTGATATCTACGCAACGTGTCAGTTTAGTGTCTTGAGTTAGCAATAACTAGAGAAAAATCTTAGAATAGCGATCTTTTCCCTTTAGGTCATTCTGCGGTCATCGACATGGGCATGAAACGCTGGCAAATGCGAAAAAACTGTGCTTTGACACCAAAGCAGCTGCTCATGTTTTATGTCGTTTTAGTCTGCCTCTCATTGATCGTGGCCACAGGTTTCTTTTTGGCTGGGATATGGATGATTTCAATTTTTACGGCCCTAGAAATATGTGCCGTCACGATTGGTTTTTTAATCTACTCTAGGCACGCCTTAGATTGCGAAACGGTTGAAATTGAAGATAAATGCTTATTGGTCAAAAAATATATTGGCCACAAAGAAACCGTTTATGAGTTCAACACGCAGTGGGCAAAAATTGAGCCGCCGCTCAAGGGCTCAAAAACCTTCAATATCAGTCAATCTCAGTTACGGGTTGAACTCGGTCAGTTCATCAGGCACGAACAGCAGATTGCGTTGATTGCACAAGTCCGTGCTCATCTGGGTTGAGTAAGCGAATTGATACAGTTGAAATCAGCGACGCCAATTTAGAATGCCCTGTACGAAAAATTGCTTTCATCGACTTCATGTAAATTCAGGACCCCCAGAAAAAATCTAAGAAGCTCCTGAATTACGGCGTCCGTCAGGACCAGCGCGGGGAGGATGTCAAGCCAGTGCTGGCGCAGGTGTGACGCGCATGGGCTTAAGCTTGAATTGCTGAGCGGCTTGCCACATGTCGTAGGCTGATTGTTGCGCCAGCCAAAGGCGGGCGTCGCCGCCGCGCTCTTTGCCAAGCCATGCTTCGATCCGCAAGGCCATTTCGGGTGAGATTGCAGCACGTGCGTTGATCATGCGAGAAAATGCAACACGAGAAACGCCCAATTGTTCAGCCGCCTGAGTGACATTGAGACCGAGCGCTGGTAAAACATCGTCGCGGATCGTGAGGCCGGGGTGGGGTGGGTTGTGCATACGAGTCATATTCATAATAATTGTAGGAAGCTAATCATCAGGCATCAATGTCGGAAAAGTACGATATTTATCTAGGCTATTGAAAACAAGAGACTTTTTTTACCCATTTAAAATTAATAACTTAGCTCAACTCACAAGGTTGGGCTTTTTTGTTTGCTACCAATCGCACCACGGTATGGCTATTTGTCGCTTGAGCATATCGAGCAAATGTGCGCATTGAAGGCATCATGCGCCCACTCTCTAATCTGGCAATCGTAGATTGGGTCGTGCTCATGCGCTGCGCTAACTGGGCTTGTGTCATTCCTGCTCGCATGCGCGCAGCGATCAGCTCGCGCGCGATGGCAAACTCGGGTTGTTGCAATGCGTACTCGGCACTGACCGCGGCATCTTTCAATATGCGTGCTTTAACTTCTTTCAGGCTATCCATTATTTATTCTCCGTAGTCGCTCTGATTGTGGTCCAAACTCTTGAAGCATTTCTGAAATGTGCACAAAACGCGCTTGGATATCGGTGTGCATCCTCATGAGTTCTGTTACGGCTAGCGGGTTAACTTGGACTATCCACATTAGCAATTTATCTCTTTTTTGCTATTAAAGCAATGAATTTGTGAGGCTTGAAATCTCGGTGGCGAATGCTAATTGCAATGAGCCAGTCTTGGGGAGTGGCTGGACAATTACAGCCTGCTTTGAAACACACTTTTGGCGCGGTAACGGTCGATACAGCGCAAAGCCAAGTGACTTTCGCCGCAGCTCCGGCCGCTAACGCGGCCAGTATCCAAACCGCCGACACCACTGTTCATGCAGTCAGCAACGTGACTGCTGTGGTGTGGCATAGCTGATCGTGGGCGGTTCGCTGTTCATAGCCATAGCGCTGCCTAGTCTCGGCGTAAGCTTGCGTCCCTATTTTTGCTACGAAAGGTTAAAGTTCAACGCAAAAGTGGTAAGTTCTCTTTAATCATATATAACAAAAAGCCAAAATGAATCAAAACCAAACAACGAACAGTGGCTCCGCACCCACCCAAAAACTTGACGTCATCATTATCGGGGCGGGTTTGGGCGGCATGTATCAACTGCTACGCGTGCGAGAGCTTGGGATGTCGGTGCGCGTGATTGAGGCTGGCGGCGATGTGGGCGGCACTTGGTACTGGAATCGTTACCCCGGCGCGCGTTTTGATTCTGAAAGCTATAGCTACGGCTACTCTTTTTCGAAAGAGTTGCTTCAAGAGTGGGAGTGGACTGAGCACTTCGCGCCGCAACCAGAAACACTGCGCTACGCCGGTTTCGTTGCTGATAAATTCAAGTTGCGCCAAGACATTCTTTTCAATCGAAAACTGGTCAGTGCCGAATGGAACGAAGACACTCGAGATTGGCACCTAACGTTAGATACCGGCGAGCGAATGGTTGCGCAGTTTCTCATCACCGCGATTGGGCCGTTGTCGGTGCCGACCTTGCCAAATATTGCAGGCGTCAAAGACTATACCGGCATCGCTTGCCACACGGCAAACTGGCCGCATGAACCCGTCAGCTTTGCGGGCAAACGCGTCGCGGTATTAGGAACCGGCGCAACCGGTATCCAAACCATTCAAGAGGTTGCCAAAACGGTCGGGCACCTTACCGTTTTTCAGCGCACCGCTAACTGGAGTGCGCCCTTACACAACGGCCTGATTACTGACGAGCAGCAACGCACGATCAAGGCCTCATATTCAGATATCTTCAAGCGTTGCCACGAAAATGTTTCTGGCTTTCTGCATAATCCTGATCCACGTCGTGGTGTCGATGTATCAGAGCAAGAGCGTAAAGAGCTCTGGGAGAAACTCTACAAAGAACGCGGCTTTTCTGTTTCGGTTGGAAACTTTCGCGATCTCTTAACAAGTCCGCAAACCAATGCCTGGATGTCAGAGTTTATTGCTGACAAAATTCGTCAGCGTGTCAAAGACCCTGTCACTGCCGAAAGACTCATCCCCAAAAACCATGGGTTCGGCACGCGTCGTCTGCCGCTTGAGAGTGGTTATTTTGAGGCTTATAACCAGCCTAATGTTGAACTGGTTGATTTACGCGAGACCCCAATCGAGCGAATCACTGCGACTGGGATCAAAACGACAGAGCGTGAGTTTGAGTTTGACATGATCATCTATGCAACAGGCTTCGACGCACTGACCGGCGCTTACGATCAGATCGACTTTCGCGGCATAGGAGGCCAATCGCTTAAAGACCAATGGGCCGCAGGCGCCAAAACCTTTCATGGTTTTCAAAATGCAGGGTTTCCGAATTTGCTGATGATACTTGGGCCAATGGGCGCGTTGGGTAACATTCCCCGCAGCCTTGAATACAACGTCGAGTGGGTCTCGCAACTACTCGCCCACATGCAAACAAAAAATCTCTCGCGCGTAGAGGCGAGTTCTGAAAGCGTTGAGGCATGGATGGATGTCGTCGAAGCCGCCTCGGTCGGTCTTTTAGCCAATGACGTCGACTCGTGGATGACTGGTGTGAATAAGAACGTCGAGGGCAAGTCGGTGCGTGTGCTCGCACGTTACGCTGGCTCGGGCCCAGAGTTTCGTGCACGTTGTGATGCGGTGGCCGCGGGTGGTTATGCTGAACTTGATCTGACTTAGCCTAAACTTTTATAGCGCTTCTTATGGATAACCCCTAGCACAAATTATGAGCTTCGGTATTACGATAGCTCTGTTGGTAAAAATCAACCGTAGATCAAACTTAAAACTATTTGAATAAATGAGCTTTGATTTTTTTGCAGTGTTGTAACGGCATCAAGCTCGTTCGTTTTCCCACTATCAGGAGACACACTCATGGCTTTAGATATGAAATTTTCTCGTCGACGTCTGCTGGCAGGCGCAGCTTCTGCCTCCGCACTATCCATGACTTCACCCTTTATCAGAACAGCACACGCTGCGGGTAACCTTTCGATCGGCTTTTGGGATCACTGGGTGCCGGGTGCAAACGATTCTCTCACCAAGCTTTGTAAAGAGTGGGGAGAAAAAGAGAAGGTGAATGTCAAAATTGATTACATCACCTCGCAAGGTAGCAAACTGCAACTCACCGCGGTCGCAGAGGCACAAGCCAAGTCCGGACACGACATTCTTCAATTGACCAGTTGGGATGCGCCCAATCAGGCTAAGAATTTAGTGCCCATGGATGACATTGTGAATGCGGCAATAAAAAAGAACGGCAATGCGACCGACGTTGTGCAATACCTAGGAAAAGTCAATGGCTCTTGGATCGGCGTACCAGCCACCAATGGCAGTCAAGTCAAGGGGCCTTGTGGCCGCATGGATCTGTTAGCAAAATATGCCAATCTAGATGTTGTCAAAATGTATCCAGGGGTAAACGGAAAACCAGACAAGGCCTTGCAAGATCAATGGACTTGGGACACCTTCTTGTCGGCCGCTGAAAAATGTCACAAAGGTGGCAATCCTTTTGGTTTAGGGCTTGGCCAGACAACGGATTCGGTCGATTGGGTCGGCGCACTCTTTGCAGCCTATGGTGCGATCTTAGTCGATGCAAAAGGCAATATCACCGTGAACTCTGATGCCACCAAACAGGTGCTCGAGTATATGCAGCGCTTGGTGAAGGTGATCCCGGCTGACGTCTTTGCTTGGGACGACGCTTCGAATAATAAGTATCTGATCTCGGGACAAGGCTCGCTGATCATGAACCCGCCTAGCGCTTGGGCAGTTGCGGTTAGGGATAATTTAAAAGTTGCCGAACAGTGTTGGACGTTCCCGTCGCCCAAGGGACCAAAGGGTCGCTTTTCGCCTGGGTTGCCTTATTTTTGGGGCACCTGGAAATGGTCAAAAAATATCTCAGCCGCAAAAAGCTTACTCACGCATTTGTCTGACAGAGCCAGCATCGAGAAAATGGTGATTGGCAGCGGTGGCTATGATATCCCTGGTTACTCTAACCTGCGTGACTTTAAAACCTGGGCTGAGGTTGGCCCACCTGTCGGTGTGTCTTACAACTACCCACCACGTGGCGAAGAGATTGTGTCGATTGCGGCGGCCCCTGCGCCTGTCGCCATCGCACAGCAAATTTACGCTCAGGCGACTATGACCAAAATGATTGCCAAATGCACACAAGGTGGTGAATCAGTGGCGAAGGCAATTGGTTGGGCGTCATCTGAACTTGAAGGCTTCAAGCGAACCTAAGTTCTAAGTCGGTATGCCATATTGAACGAACATGGTGGTGCGCTTGAGTGCGCACGCCATGCTTCACGTATCCGGTTAAATGTCATTCTGGAAGATTTCAATGCAAAATGACGTGACGAGTTTGCAGGGTTCTGCAACACGCAGACCAACCACCATGAAAGTTTTTCTTCGACGCAAGTCAACGGTGGCATTTTTTCTAGCCTTACCCTTGATCATACTAGTGACGGCACTAGTGATTTACCCCGCCTTGTTTTCTATGTATTTAGCGACCTTGAATAAATCAATGGAACGCTTCGTTGGTCTGGACAATTTCGTATTCTTGTTCAAGCGTGAAACATTTTGGATGGTCGTGAAGCAGTCTTGCCTGTTTGCCGTGACCGCGGTGCTCTTTAAGGCAGCCATTGGTTTTATGCTGGCACATTTTGTGCACACGATCCCCGCCAAAGGCCAGCGCAAATGGCGTGGCATGCTGTTAATCCCTTGGGTGATTCCGCCCGCCATGAGTACCTTAGGCTGGTTCTGGTTGTTTGACCCGACCTACAGTGCACTGAATTGGATTTTTGTTCGTATCGGCATGGATCCAGTGAATTGGCTTGGCGACCCGTTCTGGGCGCGGTTTTCTGTGATTCTGGTCAATGTTTGGTACGGCGCACCTTTCTTTCTGATTATGTATTTGGCGGCACTGAAGTCGGTACCCGAACAATTGTTTGAGGCCGCCTCGATTGATGGCGCAAACTGGTGGCAAAAAATTTGGTACATCACCTTACCCATGATGAGAAATATTATTTCTATCACGGTCTTGTTTTCACTGATTGTCACTTTTTCTAATTTTGATATTGTCCGGATCCTGACCTCAGGCGGCCCTGTCGATCAAACGCATGTCTTCGCGACGTGGGCCTTCAATCTTGGCATACAAGGTAACGACATCCCCTTAGGCGCAAGCGTTTCGCTGTTTATGCTGCCGATATTAGGGGTTGCTGCGATATTCATTTTGCGTGGTGTTAACAAACGTGGAAACGAGGCCTAATCGTGTCACAACATTCAATCGCAGCGACTAGCAATGTGGCTCCAGTGCAGCGCAGCATGCAGCGCAGTAGGCGTTGGGCCTTGCTCTGGTCTTACTTTTTTCTGGTGCTTTTTTCAATATTTTTTTTAATGCCACCGCTATACATGCTGATCACTTCACTAAAAGACAGTGGTGAAATTTCAGCAGTGACAAACCCCTGGTGGGTTAATCGCCCAACGTTTGATAATTACCTGGCGCTGTTTCGCTCAAATGATTACCTGACGTTTTTCAGAAACTCGAGTGTCATTGCTGTAATTGTCGTGATCGTGACGATGTTGATCAGTATCCCCGCTGCGTTCTCGTTATCAAGAATGAAGTTTTGGGGCTCGACGACGCTGGCGACTGGCGTCTTTCTGACCTATCTGGTACCTGATACGCTGTTGTTCATTCCGTTGTTTAAGATCTTTGCCTTTATCAATCAGCTGACTGGAATTGAGCTGATTAATCATTGGTGGGCCTTGATCATTATTTATCCCACCTTGACTGTACCGTTCGCGACTTGGATTTTGATTGCGTATTTTGCTTCGATCCCAAAAGAACTCGACGAAGCTGCGTTGATTGATGGGGCGGGGTATTTTCAGATGCTGACAAAGATCTTTATCCCGGTTGCGATCCCGGGCATTATCGCGGCCATGATCTTTGCCTTCACAGTGGCATGGTCACAATTCTTGTACCCGTTGGCGTTCACAACGTCATCCGACCAATTGGTGTTGCCGGTCGGGATCGTGACCACGCTTATTAAAGGCGATGTCTATAACTGGGGGCAGATTATGGCGGGCGCCTTGTTAGGGGCTGCGCCACCTTTGGTGATCTACGCTTTCTTGATGGATTACTACATTGCCGGGCTGACGGCTGGCGCTACAAAAGGATAATCAAATGGCTCAGGTCAAGTTGCAGCAACTCGTTAAAAACTATGACGATACGCCGGCGGTTCGTGGCATTGATTTAGAGATTGCCGATAAAGAGTTTTTAGTCTTAGTCGGGCCCTCGGGTTGCGGCAAAAGTACGACTCTTCGCATGATCGCGGGGTTAGAAGACATTACCAGTGGCGACATCTTGATCGGCGACCACGTGGTGAACGATGTGCCGCCCAAAGACCGAGACATTGCGATGGTCTTTCAAAATTATGCGCTTTACCCGCATATGACAGTCTTTGAGAATATGTCGTTTGGTTTGCGTCTCAAAAAAGTACCCAAGCCCCAGATCGCAGAGCGCGTCAACGCGGCGGCCAAGATTCTGGATATTTCAGAGTTGTTGCAGCGTAAACCCAAACAACTTTCTGGTGGACAGCGTCAGCGTGTGGCGATGGGGCGAGCCATTGTTAGAGACCCCAAAGTTTTTCTATTTGATGAACCCTTATCGAATCTAGACGCCAAGCTGCGGGTGCAGATGCGCACCGAGATTAAACGCGTACACCAAAAAGTTAAGACAACAACGGTGTACGTCACGCACGATCAGGTCGAGGCGATGACACTGGCCGACAGGGTCGTTGTCATGAATGCTGGGCGCATTGAGCAAGTCGGTACGCCGCAAGAGCTTTATCATTTTCCGGCGACTAAATTTGTAGCGGGCTTTATTGGTTCGCCTTCAATGAACTTTATACCCTGTAGGCTTGAGGAAAACTCGGGTGAGTTGCTGTTGCGTCTCAATGATCAAATTGCCTTTCCGGTGCCTCAAGAAAAGGCAGCGCGCTATCGCAACCATTTGAGCAGTACGTCTTTACTGTTTGGACTGCGTCCTGAACACATCGTCGAAGAGCGTCCGCACCGTGAGCCCGGGCACCATAGCTTTAAAGTCATGTTAGAGGTCACAGAGCCCATGGGGATGGAGACCATGGTGTATTTTTTCATTCAAGGTGTTGAAGTGTGTGGCAGAGTGAATCCGCTTGCCGGTGCCAAAGATGGGCAATCGATCACCTTAGTTGCTGATCTGACTAATATGCATTTAATAGACGAGGTATCCGGAAAAGTGCTTTGACAATCGGCGAAGTCAGCTAAGACCATGCTGACTTCACCGCCGTGTTGATTGCAAACCTAAGACATCATTTTTGACGGTAACCATGTCGCCACCTCAGGCACGTACCAAAGTAGCGCGACTGCAAGCACTAACAAAATAAAGAACGGAAACGACGCTCTGGAAACGAAGGCAAGACTTTTTCCTGTCATTCCTTGCAGCAGAAATAAATTCATGCCGACAGGCGGGGTGATCAGCGACATTTCTACCACCAACACCAAGTAGATCCCAAACCAAATCAAATCAATACCGGCGAGCTTGATCGCCGGAAGGATGATTGAGCTCACGATCACAACGATCGAGATGCCGTCAATAAAACAACCCAGAATAATAAAAAGTACTGTTAAGTATGCGATCAGATGCACCGGGCTTAGATTCATTCCGGTGATCCATTCTGCAAGCAACCTCGGCACGCCAGAATAGTCCATGGCTAAGCCCAAAAAGGCCGCGCACGATAAGATCAGCGCGATCATGCAAGAGGTTTTCATTGCGCTCATGATCGAGTCGCTGAGAGAGCTCCAGGTCAGTGCGCCAGACAACGCAGCAAGAATCAGGCTGCCCAACACTCCCACCGCCGCTGCCTCGGTTGCCGTGGCAATGCCCAAATAGATTGAGCCGATCACCGCCACGATCAGGCTAATGATCGGCATCAAACGCAGCGTTGAGACAATTTTTGTTTTTAGACTGACTTTTAAATCATCAGGCGGCACTTTAGAGGGATTCAACAGCGCCCATAGCGCGATGTACCCAGAAAACAGAATCACCAAGGCGAGGCCCGGCAGAATACCGGCGATGAAGAGCTTGGGGATCGATTGCTCTGCCGCAACGCCATAGACAATCATGATGATTGACGGGGGGATCATCAGACCAAGTGTTCCAGAGCCCGCAAGCGAGCCAATCGACATGTAAGGGTCGTAGCCACGCTTATTGAGTTCGGGTAAAGACATACGCCCAATCGTGGCGGCTGTGGCCAAAGACGAACCAGAGACTGCGGCAAAGATGCCAGAGCCGATGACATTGACATGAAGCAGACGGCCCGGTAATCGGCCAAGCCAAGGCGCGAGCCCCGCAAACATATCTGCCGAGAGGCGGGTGCGAAATAATATTTCACCCATCCAGATGAACAAGGGCAGTGCCGTGAGCGTCCAACTCGAACTTGCGCCCCACACTGAGGTTGCAAATACGGCGCCGGGGCTCGCTTGAGAAGATAGCGCAATGCCAAGCACACCTACAAGAGCAAGCGTGAGTGCAACCCATAGCCCAGTGGCCAGTAAGAGAAACAAAAATACGATCAGTACAATAGAAAGTAGCGCGCCATCCATGTCTTTACTCCGCCTGGTTTGATTGCTCGGAGGCAAGAAAGAATTTGTCTTCGTGTTGTGCGATGGTGGCACAGAGACCATCCACACACGAAATCAGAAAGATCAACATCCCCAGCAGCATTCCCATCTGCGGGATCCAAAGAGGGATTGGGACCATGCCAGGTGTCTTTTCATCAAAGTCAAAAGACTCCCAGGTCATGTGTCCAACGTGAAAGGTCAAATAAGCCAAAAGCCCGACAGCCATCGCCAGGCAAAGCACGTCATACTTTCTTTTTGTAGAGGCCGTAAAGCGATCAATCAGCAACGTGACGCGAACGTGTATCCGATCTCTAAAGGTTGCTGCGAGCCCTAAAAATGACGAGGCAACCATGCAATAGCCGGCAAACTCATCTGCAGACTTGACTGCGATGCCGAGTTGACGACCAAAGACATTGGCAATGACAAACACGGCGATCAGCACAAAGAATACACCTGCCAAAACGCCCGCACCGTCATAGATTCGATTCAGAACAGCACGCATGCAAGCCTCTTATTAAGGTGAGTATTTATTGCGCATTTCAGAATACGTTGACAAATTCGATAGTTTCATGAAACGATGACTAGTGTCAACGCAGAGTGACGTAGAGTGCTCGACGGTTGAGTCGGGCGTTTATTCTTATCCAAACAATATCGGAGATGTTATGAACGCCTCCCTCCCCCCTGGGGAGTGAGGGTGCCAGAAAAGCAGAGAGCCCTCGCTTTACCTAACGGCATCTAAGTGCCAAAGTGGAGTTTCTGAAATTAACCACAAACGGTAATGAGGGCTCGAAATGAAGAT
>CAMDEF010000054.1 GCA_945895265.1 Bordetella parapertussis
GCTCAAATTACTGTCGCGTCATGCCAGGCGGCAGAATTAAACCTGAGTCGCCGCCGTTTGATGCTGGGGCGGCTTGCGCCGCTTCTGCCATCCGTTGTTCAAAGAGCGCCTGAAAGTTGACTTCGGCCAAGTGCAGTGGTGGCAACGAGGTGCGCGTGATGGCATCAGCGATGTTTGCACGCAGGTACGGGTAGAGCATGGTCGGGCAAACAATGCCCATCAGCGGATCAAGCTGTTCGGCGGGCACGTTTGCAATTTCAAAGACCCCCCCCTGCGTGGCTTCGACCAGGTACAAAACCTTATCGCCGATTTTTGTCGTGACGGTGACCGTGATGGTCGATTCAAAGACTGTTTCAGCCAGCGCTTGGCCGCCGACATTGATCGTCACCTCAACCTTCGGTCCTTCTTGCTCGAGGAAAATATTCGGTGCATTGGGCATCTCAAGCGATAGATCTTTGAGGTAGACACGCTGCATGTTGAAGACAGGGGCGTTAGGATTTTGTGCTTGATCGGCTTGGGCGTTTTGGTCAGACATAAATAACTCTCTAATTTCAGGGGAGGGGAAACGATCGTATGGCTAGGGTGTGTGGCGGCGGTAGAATAGAGCACAGCGCGCGGCAAGTTTGCATCGTGCTGTGCGCACGATCATTAGCCGTTGAGCAAAGGCATCAACTTGCCTTCGCGGTCAAGCGCTGACAAGTCGTCAAAGCCACCCACATGGGTGTCGCCGATATAAATTTGTGGCACGGTGCGCCGACCCGTGCGCTCCATCATCAGAGCGCGCTGTTCGGTATCAACATCAATACGAATTTTTTCGATTTCAGTGACGCCGCGTTGGGTCAAGAGCATTTCAGCGCGCGAGCAATACGGGCAATAGCCGGTGGTGTACATCACAACTTTAGACATGATCAGGCTCCGGTTTTATTAGCAGTGACAGGCAGCCCAGCGGTCAGCCAAGCTTTCAGACCCCCATCGAGGGTGACAACTTCAGTAAAGCCAAGTTTGCGTAAGCGCGTCGCTGCGCCAAGTGCGCTACGGCCGACATCGCAAATCACAATAATTGGTTTGTTTTTAGGAAGTGCTGCGGCCTTTTTTTCGAAATCGCCTAAAGGCACGTTGCGAGCTTGGGGCACGTGGCCAGCATTAAAGTCTGCCGAGGGGCGAATATCGACTAACACTGCATGCTGGTGGTTCATCATTTGTACGGCTTGGGCGCTTGAAATCGCCGCACCGGCGCGGCTGCGTAGGATCATGGGCCAGGTGAGCGCCAGCCCTGAACCTAGCGCAACGGCTAGCAAAAGCAGGTTGTTTTGATTGTAGAAAAAATCCACGGTGTGTCCAAATAAGTACGGTTAACCCCTAAATTATCGGGGAGGGTGGGCGTGACGCGTCAGACAATTATAAAATGGTGTCCTCCTCCACACTTTAACCTGTGTTAGCCATGTATAAATTAGTCTTAATGCGTCACGGCGAAAGCCAATGGAATCTCGAAAACCGTTTTACCGGCTGGACCGATGTCGATTTGACCGAGGCCGGGCGCGAGCAGGCGCGCAAGGCGGGCGAATTGCTTAAAGACAAGGGCTACGGCTTCGATTTGGCTTACACCTCGGTGCTCACGCGTGCGATTCGTACGCTTTGGCTGGCGCTTGACGCCATGGGTACGATGTATGTGCCGGTTCACAATAGCTGGCGCCTTAACGAAAGGCATTACGGCGATCTGCAGGGCTTAAACAAAGCGGAAATGGCCGCGCAATATGGCGATGAGCAGGTGTTGATTTGGCGTCGTGCTTACGCGATCGCGCCCAACCCTCTTGCCTTAGATGACCAGCGCCACCCGCGGTTTGATTCGCGCTACAGCAAGCTCACGCCCGAACAGTTGCCGGCAACCGAGTGCTTAAAAGACACCGTAGAGCGGGTGTTGCCCTTCTGGAGCGAAAGCATCGCCCCCGCCATTCGTGCGGGCCGACGGGTGTTGGTAGCCGCCCATGGCAACAGCTTGCGCGCTTTGATTAAACATCTTGATGGCGTGTCAGACGACGAGATCGTTCATCTGAACATCCCCACTGGGCAACCGCTGGTGTATGAACTCGATCAAGATTTAAAGCCGATCAGACACTACTACCTGGGCGATCCCGCTGAAATTGAGGCTGCGATGGCAGCCGTTACGGCGCAAGGCAAGGCAAAAAAGGATTAATCACATGCGCCAGCTCACGCGGTGGCTGTGTGGGGCGCTCAGTGGGTTAGCGGTCAGTGGTGCTGCCTGGGCCACGACCGCTGAAATTGCTGCTAAACAGGCCCAAGCGGTGCGCGAGCGCTCTGAGCTACGCGCGCGCATTGAGATCTTGCAAAAAGAACTCGACGAGCGAGAGGCCAAACGCAAAGAGGCTTCCGACGCACTACAGGTGTCAGAAGCCGCAATTTCGGTGATTGCACGGCGTTTGAGCGAGTTGGCGACGCAGCTGCGTCAGGCGCAAGCCGATCTCGACGAATTACAAATTCAATTCAAGCGACAGTTTGGAATCTTGGTGATGCGGCGCGACGAACTCTCTAACCAATTGCGCAAACAGTATTCAAGCGGCCTGTCGCCCTGGACAGCCCTTTTGTCAGGCGATGACCCTCAACAGATTGGTCGCGATTTGACTTATCTGGATTACATTTCGCGGGCGCGGTCCGCGGCGGTTACCGCGGTCAAACAAGAAATCGACCGTTTGGCCGAACTCGAGGCAAAAACAGAGCTGCGCAGGCAGGATGTGGTTCGGTTAGTACAAGAAACGACCGAGCAAAAAACGCTGCTCGAAGCGCAAAAGAAAGAGCGAGCCACGGTACTGGCTCGTATTGAAGGGCAGTTGCAGGCTCAGCGTGCCGAAGCTGCGATGCTGGGCCGTGACGACAAGCGCCTGTCTGACTTGGTCGATGATCTTGCCGGGCAGCTGCAGACCGCACGCGAGGCCGCTGAAAACGCTCGTAAAGCCGAGGTCGCACGCCTGGCCGAGCAAGCTCGCCAAGACGAGCAGGCTCGCAAAGAAGAACAGGTACGCAAAGAAGAGCAGACGCGGCGTCAGGCCCAAGAAGCGAATCAGGCCAAAGAACGCAACGAGGCGCAAGCTCGGGCAGCCGCAGCGGCGCCCGCCCGCCCGCCTGCAGGCCAAGCTGACTCAGGCGCCGTTGGGACGGGCCTTAAGCCAGGCTTGCGTTGGCCGGTCAAGGGGAAGGTGATGGCCCGCTTCGGCACCGACCGCCCCGAAGGCGGGGTGTGGCGTGGCGTGTTGCTGCGCGCCACCGAGGGCGCCTCGGTCCAAGTTGTGGCCGCGGGTACGGTGGTCTACGCGAACTGGTTGCGAGGTTTTGGTAATCTGATCATTGTTGATCACGGGCAGCAATATCTGAGCGTCTACGCGTATAACCAAAGTTTGCTTAAGCAAGTCGGCGACACTGTTAAAACCGGCGAGACAATTGCCCTTGCAGGAAGTACCGGTGGACAGGTGGATTCGGCCCTATACTTCGAGATACGGCATCGTGGGTCAGCCGTTGACCCAGTTAAGCTGATGGTGCGCTAAGGCGCGCGGCTCAGCTGCAAGAGGTTGGCTTCAACAGTTTTTAACTCAGGAACGTGCATGGGCACTCGAAAAATACATGGTTTTGGTCTGGTCTCGGTTGGTGTGGTGGCGGGCATCTTGCTTAGCATGGGCATCACCGCGCTCGCGCAGCGTGGCGCACCCCTGCCACTTGACGAGTTAAGACAATTTTCAAATGTGTTGTCTGCGATTAAAAATAATTATGTCGAGCCCGTCAGCGATAAAAAACTGATTGATGGTGCAATCGCCGGAATGCTGTCTGATCTTGACCCGCACTCGGCGTATCTGGATGCCGATGCCTTCAAAGAAATGCAAACTGCTACGCAGGGCGAATTTGGTGGCTTGGGGATTGAAGTTGGTACCGAAGATGGCATGATCAAAGTGATTTCGCCTATCGAAGACACGCCCGCTGCGCGGGCTGGCATTCGGGCCGGTGATTTGATTTCAAAGATTAACGACACGTCAACGAAAGGCTTATCTTTGACCGATGCGGTCAAGATGATGCGTGGCCCCGTTAAAACACCGATCACTCTGTCGATCATTCGGCAGGGGCAGGCGCAACCTATCGTCATTAAAATCATTCGCGACACCATTCGCGTGCGTAGCGTACGCAGCAAAATGCTCGATAACAATATTGGTTACGTTCGCATTGCACAGTTTCAAGAAAAAACGGGTTCAGATCTCGTGCGTCATCTTAAAGATCTCAGCGTGAAAGGCGCGCCACGCGCGTTGATCCTTGACCTGCGCAATGATCCGGGCGGTTTGTTGAATAGCGCCATTGGTGTATCGGCCGCGTTCCTAGAGCCTAATGCGCTTGTGGTGTCGACCGATGGCCGTGCGCCCGATTCAAAGCAAAAATATTTGGCGGTGGCGTCAGATTATGCGCGTGGCGAGTCTGACTATTTGTCTGGTTTGCCCTCGTGGGTCAAAAAGGTGCCAATGGTCGTGTTGGTGAATGTGGGTTCTGCCTCGGCGTCTGAAATTGTGGCCGGTGCGCTGCAAGATCACAAGCGTGCGACGATCATGGGTAACCGTACCTTTGGTAAAGGCTCGGTACAGGTGATTTTGCCGATCTCTGAAAACACCGCAATCAAGCTGACCACTTCGCGCTACTACACGCCAAAGGGCCGCTCAATTCAGGCGACCGGTATTGTCCCCGATGAAGTCGTGGCTGATACGGCTGAGGGCGATTTATTCAGGGTGCCGCGCGAAGCTGATTTGCAGCGTCACCTTAGTAATCGCCAAAACGAAACTGAAGTGAAAGGGACCACCGACCAGCCTCCCCTGGCCGACACCACCAAAACGTTCACGTTTGGCTCGCCTGAAGATTTTCAGCTGCAGCAGGCGATCAACTTCTTAGATGGTAAGCCGCTGCAAAAAGCAGTGGCCGCACCCAAAGCTGCGAGCGCCGTTCAGACGAGCGGGGGCGCTGCGACGACCAAATGAACGATGCGCAATTGCTTCGCTATGCCAGACACATTTTGCTTGATGAATTTGGCATCGAGGGACAAGAAAAGCTTCTAGCCGGAAAGGCTTTGGTCGTCGGTGCTGGCGGGTTGGGTTCGCCGGCAGCGATGTACTTGGCCTCGGCCGGTGTGGGCACAATTGTTTTGGCTGATCACGACACCGTTGAGATCAGTAATTTGCAGCGTCAGATTTTGCACAACACCAGCCGTCTCGGTGCCTTAAAAGCCGAATCGGGCCGCGAGACGATGCTCGCACTCAACCCAGATATCGTCGTTCAAACACTGACGACGCGCATGGATGCTCAGTCGCTCGATGCACAGATCGCTCAAGTGGATGTGGTGTTAGATTGCACCGATAATTTTGCGACGCGTCACGCCATCAATCGTGCTTGTGTCAAACACAACACTCCTTTGGTCTCGGGTGCGGCAATACGATTTGAAGGACAAATTAGCGTCTTTGATCCGCGTGATCCGTCGGCACCTTGTTATCACTGCTTGTTTCCTGAGGCCGAAGATGTCGAGGCGATTACCTGTGCCTCAACGGGAGTATTTGCTCCTCTGGTTGGCATCATTGGCAGTATGCAAGCCGCCGAGGCGATAAAAGTCTTAGCGCAGGTCGGGCAGTCATTAAAGGGCCAGCTATTGATTCTTGATGCGTTCGAGATGGACTGGCATCGTGTGAAAGTACAGCGCGATCCGGGGTGCCCGGTGTGTGCTGTGCGAATGGTAAGCGAGTAAGGTTTGACGCGAGAGAGGTGGAGAGAGCAGCTAGGTGTCCGGTCTGTGCTGGTCGTGCCGTTAGCGGCTGAAGGTTAGCGCCGAGGATCGGTGCTTCACCAACGCAAGAGTGGGTCAAGCGGTTTGCTGATCACGCACCCAAAATCAGTCGTAGTTGCGCGTCGATGTGTGTGGTCGGAGTCGCCTGCCAGCGACTTTGAGCAAAGCGCAGCCAGCTACCCAACACGCAATGTGTCAACAGAGCCGCCATCGGAGTGATTTCAGCGGTCGGTGCAAGCGTGCCGCCGGTGAGCGCACTGCGCAGCGATTGTTTAAAGGTCGTTTCAATGCGCTCGGTGATCTGACTGACACGGGCTTGCAGCCGTTCGTCTTCGGTGACGAGCGCATCGCCACTCAGTACGCGTGTCATGCCGCGATTGCGTTCGGCAAAGGTCACCAGCATCACTGCTATCTTTCGCGCTTGCTCGACACCGTTGGTTTCGCTGGCAACGATTTGATTGACCAAGGTAAAAATGGTGGTTTCAATAAACTCAAACAGGCCTTCGAACATTTGCGCTTTACTAGCAAAGTGTCGGTAGAGGGCTGCTTCTGAGCACTGCAGACGAGCCGCTAAGGCGGCTGTGGTGATACGAGCCGCTCTGGGCTGCTCAAGCATTTCTGCCAGCATCTGCAGAATTTGATGTTTGCGTTCGCCTGTTTTGACTGACATGGTCATCTCGCGCAACATGAAGGATTAAACAATCGGATGTGACTTATGCGCCTCGTAGGGGGCGCTTTTGTAACAATAAGTCGCCAACGCAGTTTACCCGCAAGTCGACAAAATGGGGGCGTCCGCTTTTGCCTCGGCCAAATGGCGACCCAGGATGAAAGACATGAACCGTGCGCAGGCCCGCCTTTCGCGCACCACGGAGATTTTCGACCGTATCTTCAACTAGTACGGCTCGTCGAGGGTGAATACCCTCGTGGGCAAGGATGTGACGCATTAACGCCGCTGAGGGTTTGGGTCGAAAACGCCCCAGAAACTGCATTTGCTCGATGCCCCAGAGATGGTCAAAGCAGCGAAGAATCCCTAGATGTTTGAGTACTGCCCGTGCGTAATGCAAGGGGGCATTTGTGACTAGGACTTTGCGCCCGGGTAGGCGGTTGAGCTTATCGCGCAACCCTCGCTCGGCTTTGACTAACGGGGCAACATCAAAAGCATGGCTGTTTTGTAAAAAGGCGTGAGGATCGATGTTGTGATGTCGTACTAACCCGAGCAGTGTGGCGCCGTAGCGCCGATAGTAATGCGTGCGTAGTTCGCTCGCGGCAGCCTCGTCTAGATCAAGGGTTTTCATGACTGCGGCAGTCATACCAATATTGATTTCGCGAAAAATTTTGTGCGAGGTGTCGTGCAGTGTATTGTCGAGGTCAAACAGCCAAACCGGTTCCTGTTGCGCTGTCGGCGTTAAACCAGAAAGCGTATGCCCACCTCGCAAGGGGCGATGTACACCCGCCCGGCGCGAGCGCACCGGGGGACGTTGAGGAAACCGCAGCCGAGGCACTTGACGCTTAGTTTGATGAAATCATGGTGCCGACGCCGCGGTCGGTCAAGATCTCAAGCAGCAGACAGTGTGGCACACGACCGTCTACGATGTGAACGGATTTCACGCCGTTTCGTGCGGCATCAAGTGCTGACGAAATTTTTGGCAGCATACCGCCTGAAATCGTACCATCGGCAAACAAGGCGTCAATGGTCTTGGCCGAAAGTGAGCGCATCAGCTTGCCGTCTTTGTCGAGCACGCCTGGCGTGTTGGTCATCATGAGTAGCTTTTCGGCACCTAAGACCTCAGCCATTTTTCCGGCAACGACGTCGGCATTAATGTTGTAGGCCAAGCCATCTTCGCCATAGCCGATCGGTGAGATCACCGGAATAAACTGATCGTCTTGTAGGGCTTTGACCACTGCGGGCTCAACGTGCTCAATGTCACCTACAAAACCGATATCGAGCGGCTTAGAGGGGTCTTCTTTATTGGGCATCAGTAATTTTTTGGCTTGAATTAAACAGCCGTCTTTGCCAGTTAAACCAACGGCCTTGCCGCCCGCCTCGTTAATCATGAACACGATATCTTGCTGCACTTGGCCGCCTAACACCCATTCAACGACCTCCATGGTATCGGCATCGGTGACGCGCATACCTTGTATGAACGTACCCTTTTTACCGATGCGGCGTAGAGCCTCGTCAATTTGCGGCCCACCCCCATGCACCACAATGGGGTTCAGGCCGATCAGCTTGAGCAGTACCACGTCGTGGGCAAAACTACGCTGCAAGACCTCTTCGGTCATGGCGTTGCCACCGTATTTAATGACGATGGTTTTGCCATGAAAACGCTTAATGTAGGGCAGGCTTTCAGACAAAACTTTTGCAACAACTTCAGGAGGCATCTGCGTGGATTGGGGCTGGCTAGTCATGGGGCGAGTGCAACAGTAAAAGCGTGTTGAGGGAAGTGAGGCGTCAGTGAAATTCGAATAATTGTAGTGCGTGGCGAGCGCATTAGCCCGCTAACGCTTTTTCGAGCGTGCTGCGAAACTCTGTTTTGTTGTACTCGCCTAAATAGCGCTTGAGTATTTGACCATTTTTGTCAATCAGAAAGGCGATTGGTGTTAGCTTGACATCACCGAACGCTCGCGCAACTTGCCCAACTGTATCTAAGGCTACCGGAAAGGGAACCTTACGAGTTTCAACAAAATTGATCACGTAGTTGGCGGGATCGTACTGCATGGCTACGGCGATGATTTCAAAGCCTCGGGCCTGGTATGTGTTGTAGTTGTCAATGTTGTCAGGCATTTGCGCAACACAGGTGACACAACTGGTTGCCCAAAACTTTACTAGCACGACTTTGCCGCGTAGTTCAGACATCTTTAATTGCTTACCCGACAGCGTCGAAAACGTGACCTCGGGCGCCTGCGCAAGCGGCGTGGCAAAGAGCCAGACGCCTAGCCCGCCCAAGGCAATCAGTATTGCCGCAGCGAATAACTTTTTCATTTTATCGGCATGACTTCAACGCCAGCGCCACTGGACGGCGCTGCTGCCGCTGGCGCTTCGCCTAAGGGAGTCGTATCGGCGCTGGAGCTTTTGTTAAATACACGATTCGAGTCGTCGAGCTTGTTCGCTTCGGCAACCGAGATCACCTGAAAGAGCTTGTCAACGCGTTTGACTCCGCTGACTTGCGCGGCAGCTGCTGCGGCGAGGTCGCCCTCACGCTGGGTCACCAGGCCCATCAAATACACCACACTGCGGTCTGTCACGACAATAATGGTGCGCGAAGGGATCTCGTTGGTGGTCGCTAACGTTGTCATCACCTTAGAGGTGATCCAAGTGTCGTTGCTGAGTTCACCGAACGAGGCAGTCTCTTTGACGACGTTGATTTGATTGGACACCGATTTCACGTTTTGGGTTTTGCTTGCAATTTCAGTGATTTCGGCCTTGCGGTCGTTACCTAATGAATCGCCAGTGACAAGTACAACACCCTGATAGCTGGTGGTGTTGACACGCACGCTATCCCCAAATTTTGTGCGAATTGAGCTTGCCACTTTGATTTCGATGCTTTTGTCTTCGACTTGCTGGCCGACGGTGCGGCGATCGACCGCAACAATGCCAGTGGTAGCGGCAGCCCCGCCGATCAACAGCGGCACGCAGCCTTGTAGCAGGCTGGCGATGCTAGCTAAGGCGAGGCAAAGCGTTAGGGGGCGTACAAAAGGGGCAAGCAGTCTCATGCGGGGTCTCCGAGTAATAACGTGTCAATGCCATCGCACAGCAGGTGAAGCAACAGAATATGGACTTCTTGAATACGCATGGTGCGCTCGTGTGGCACACACAGATGGATATCACTGGGCAGCAGTAAGTTGCCGATGGTGCCACCGCCTTTGCCAGTCAGTGCAATCACTTTCATTTCGCGAGCGTGCGCTGCCTCAATGGCGAGTTGCACGTTGGCTGAGTTGCCGCTGGTCGAGATTGCGACAAGCACATCACCTGGTTGACCCAGCGCCATGATTTGGCGGGCAAAGATTTGATCAAAGCCATAGTCGTTACCCACCGCGGTCAAAATCGACGTGTCGGTATTGAGCGCCACGCCAGCGAGGGGCAAGCGGTCGCGTTCGAAGCGACCGACCAACTCTGCGATGAAGTGCTGTGCATCAGCCGCTGAGCCACCGTTACCGCAAGCGAGCATTTTGGCGTTGTTGGTGACGCAACCAAAGCACAGGTCAATGGCGCGTAAGAGCGGAGTTGACAGAACCTGCATGCTGCGCTGAGTGGCAGCCATGTTGTCTTCGAAATGGGCGGTCAGTTTGGCGGCGAGATCCATGATGTATGCGTAAGCGATGAATACTGAATTATCTCACTTATCCTGAGGCACGCGAACCGCATCACGATACCAGACAGCCCCTTCGGGCTCGAAGGCGATCACGTCAAGCCGGTAGGTCGGCATCTGTTGGCCAAAATGACGACGCACGAGCGTGGGTAGCCACCATTGGACAGCACGCAAAAAGCGTTGTTGTTTGGTTCTCGACACACTTGCCGCGGCGCCGCCAAAGCGCCCTGAGGCGCGCTGCCGGACCTCGATAAACACTAGGTTGGCGCCCTCACGTACCACCAAGTCCAGTTCGCCCAACGGGCAGGCGAGTTGCCGACCGAGTAGCTGGCAGCCGGCCTGCTGCACCAGATGCCAAGCCGCCTGCTCGTAGTGGTCGCCGGCTCGCTGACGTGCCGTGCGCCGAGGCTCATGGGCGATTTCGCCCTGGCTGGGTTTGGCGCGCGCTAGTCTGGCGAGTTTACGCTTGCGCGCCTGCAGGGCTTTACGTTGCGCCTGTTGCGCAATTAAAAAAAAGGCTTCAGGGGGGAATTGATCGGTTGTCATAAAAGACTGCAGTCTTGCTTGGGGGGGAGGGCTAGTGGGAGGAGGGCGCGCCGTGTGTCGTTGTCAGCGGTAAGTCGGGCATCGTGTCGACAGGCGGACTACACTGCCACAATTCCTGTCCTTCGTGTTGCATCATGAGCGAACCTGTCCTACCCGAAGATTTGCCCGGCGCCTGGCAGCGCGTCGCAGAGCGCGTCGACGCACAGTCTTGGCCAACCCATGCGCTTTATGTGGTCGCCACGCCGATCGGCAACTTGGGCGACCTGACGTTGCGCGGGTGGCAGGCACTCAATCGTGCAGACGTGATCGCGGCCGAAGATACCCGTGCGAGTCGTACGCTCATGGACTCTTGGGGGATCTCTACTCCCTTGATTGCCGTGCATCGGCATAACGAAGCCAGTGCAGCGGCGGCGATTGTTGAGCGGTTAGTGGCGGGCCAGCGAGTGGCGTTGGTCTCTGATGCGGGGTCTCCGGCAGTGAGTGACCCAGGGGGGCGTGTGGTGCAAGCGGTGCACGCCGCTGGGCTTAAGGTCGTACCCCTGCCTGGGCCCAGTGCGGTGATTGCCGCCCTGATGGCGACCGGTGTCACCACTGATGCGCACCCCGGCTTTGTCTTTGCTGGCTTCGCACCAACTAAATCGATGGCGCGCCAGCGCTGGATTCGAACCTGGACCCAACTGCCGGCGGCAACGGTGTTTTACGAGGCGCCTCACCGCATTGTTGCCAGTGTTCAAGATTTACTCGAGGTGTTGGGACCCGACCGACAGATCGCCTTCGCACGCGAGCTCACCAAGCGGTTTGAAGAGTTGGCCAGCATGCCACTGGCTCAGGCGCCGGGCTGGCTGACTGCAGATGCTCATCGCGAGCAGGGCGAATACGTGGTGGTGGTGTCTGCTCCTGAAGTGGTGATCAGTGCCGAGCTCGACCTTGAGGGCGGTGCGGCGATTGACGCGTGGCTAGATGCCTTGCTTGAGTCTGTCTCGGTGCGCGACGCGGCACGTATTGCTGCAAAGGCGACCGGTCTGCCCCGCGATACGCTTTACGCCCGCGCCTTGTCGCGCAAGCCCTCGCAGTAGGCTGATTCAGCGCTTAAGGCGGTGACAAACTTGGCGCAACGCCGGTTGAAGCTTGCACCGGATTGACGGCTTGCACTGCGGCTTCTCGGCTTGCAAAGGGTCCGATTCTGACGCGGTGCAGATTATTCGTTGTTGGTTCGACGCGTACCGAGGCGCCTAAGTCAGCAGGGATTTGGCTTGAGACGCGTGCGGCGAGCGCCTGAGCTTTGCTCGCATCAGAAAAGGCGCCGAGCTGTAAATACATACTGCCTGGTGCAGCTGGCGTGCCGTTGTCCCGCATCGCCCACGACGCTGACGCTGGCGCTGCAGTGAAGGCAACTGGGGCAGTCGCTTGGCTGTCGTTGGCAGACTCAGCTTGAGCCGCCATCGGGTTAGCGTCGACTAACGCCTGCGTGCCGGCGACAGCCCGCACAGGAGCGCTGCTTGCCGTCGCAACGTTGATCGCCGCGGGTGCTGACTGCCAGTTGCGAATTTGGTCAGGAGTAATTCGCTCAACGACGACCTCGGCACTGCCTGGGCCAAGCATCCCTAGTTTGTAGGCAGCGACATACGATAAATCAATGACGCGGTCATTTAAAAAGGGCCCACGGTCGTTGACCCGCACCACGACGCTTTTACCAGTTGAGACGCGCGTGACGCGTGCGTAGCTGGGTAAGGGCAAGGTTGGGTGTGCGGCTGTCATGCCATACATGTTGTAGCGCTCGCCGTTGGCAGTCGAGTTGCCATGAAATTTTTTGCCATACCAAGAGGCGCGTCCTTGCACCCTGTAAGGCCCTCCGCTCATGTCTGGCGTGTATGTTTTGCCAAAGACAGCGTAGGGCTTGCCGTTGCTGGGTGCGAAGGGTTCGATCCTGGGTACCGCGTCGGGCACCGCATCGAGGTTGGCAGGGGGATTTGCATCGGGGCCGTCATCAAGATAATAGCCGCCCCCGCGTCTGGCCCCGCCCGCACACGCCGCAAGCAGTGTGACAACAAGACAGACACACACCAACCGCCCAATGCGGATGACGGTGTCGTGCATTAGCTCAGCCCAGGCTGGTTACGATGCCGCACCAGCAATTGAGTGTGTTCAGCGAAATGACGCGCAAGTGCCTCAACCACGTAGACCGAGCGGTGTTTGCCGCCCGTGCAGCCGATCGCTACTGTCAAGTAGCTGCGGGTGTCCTCGGTGTAGCGCGGTAGCCACTTACGGATAAAACCTTCAATATCGGCGACCATCTGCTGCACATCGTCAGAGCCGGCTAGCCAGTCGGCAACCGGCTGGTCGCGGCCTGTCAGCGGACGCAAGACCGGGTCGTAGTGCGGATTGGGTAGACAACGCACATCGAACACCATGTCGGCATCGCGCGGGACCCCGTGTTTGAAGGCGAAGGACTCAAAGGTGAGCACTAAAGGGCTGCGATCAGCTTGTACTAAGTCGCGTACCCAAGCACGGAGCTGACCAGGGGTGAGCCCAGAGGTATCGATCACTTGTCCTTGGCTGCGTAGCGGGTCTAAGAGCTCGCGCTCTTGGGCGATACAGTCTTCGAGTGAGAGCACCTTGCCTTTTTTGCGCATGCGATCTGACAGCGGGTGGCGGCGTCGTGATTCAGCGTAGCGTTGCAGTAACGTTTCATCGGTCGCCTCAAGAAAGACGACGCGTAATTGTGTATTACCAGCGCGCAGCGCCGTGATGATTTCGGGAAGTTCGCCAAGCTCATCGGCAGAGCGGGCATCAATCGCAACGGCAATGCGCTCGCCAGTATTGTCGCGACGTGAGGTAATAAATTCGTGTAAAAAACGTACAGGTAGGTTGTCGACACAGGTGTAGTCGGCATCTTCGAGCATGCGCAGCGCTACCGATTTGCCAGAGCCAGAGATGCCCGTAATTAGGACAACGTTGAGCGCGCCCATTTAAGTATTGCCCTGTGCAATCGCTGCGGCTTGACGTTCCATGAATTCAGTCAGGGTGTCAATCCCGCGTAATTTCAGAATGGTGTTGCGTACTGCCGCCTCGACGAGTACGGCTAAATTGCGACCGGCAGCGACCTGCAGCATGACTTGACGAATCGGACAGCCGAGCATCTCTTGGGTCATGTCTTGGAGTGGCAGTCGTTCAAATTTATCTTGCGCTGTGGCGCGGACAAGGTGCACGATTAGTTTGAGTTTCATTTTTCGACGCACTGAGGTCTCGCCAAAAATCGTTCGGATATTGAGTAGTCCTAGTCCCCGCACTTCAAGCATATTTTGGAGTAGTACTGGACAGTGCCCGTCAATCACGTGGGGAGACGTGCGTGAGAGCTCGACGGCGTCATCGGCGACTAAGCCGTGACCACGTGAAATCAACTCAAGTGCTAGCTCGCTTTTGCCCAAGCCAGATTCACCGGTAATCAACACACCTAAACCGAGAACATCCATAAATACTCCATGAACGGTCGTGACGGGCGCCAGGCGGCGACTGAGATAAATCCGCAGTAAGTCGATGAGTTGTGCGGCGTGTACGGTGGTCGTCAGCAAGGGAACATGATTGCGGTCGCACTCTTGAATCAGGTCTTCGGTCGCCGTTAAGCCATCGGCAATCAGAATCGCAGGGACACCGCCCGCTAACAGCTCTTCAAGGTGATGGACGCGCCGGCGTGTATCAAAGCGCGTGTAATAAGCCATTTCTTCGCGACCGAACACCTGAATGCGCGAGGGGTGGATCAAGTTTAAATGACCGATCAGATCGGCCGCTGCCATGCCGTTGTCGGGGATGCGACGATCGGCTGCAGACTGACCAGCCACCCAATTGAAGGAGATGTCTTCAATATTGTCGTCTACTAAATCTTGCACCGTCAGCATAGCGGCTCCGTGGGGTTAAGCGAGTGTACCTGTCGGTGTTTAGACCAAGCCTGTCGTGAGCAGTCGGTGCACCACAGTGATATCGGTTTCGCGCGCCAAGGCCAGACGAAAACTATCGTCTGAAAATAATTGTGCGACCTCGGCTAGTATATCTAGATGTTGTTGCGCGTCGCTTTCTGGCGCCAGCAGAAACAGAAGCTGATTCACTGGCAACCCGTCTGGGGCTTCAAAGGCGATTGGGTTGGCTAACCTAAAAAAAGCCGCCACCGAGTGATTAAGCCCTTTGACTCGCCCGTGCGGCACGGCAATGCCGGCCCCCAACCCCGTTGAGCCCAGGCGCTCGCGCGAAAACAAACTTTCGTAGACTGCGGCGCGCTCAAGCCCGTGTTTGTTTTCAAACAAAAGACCGGCTTGTTCGAATACCCGCTTTTTACTGGTGACCGCCAGTTCAAGCACAATATTTTCGACTGGCAAGATGCGTGACAAAAGTTTCATGAATTGATTATATGACGCGGTATTTGAAGAGTGAGCGACAGTTTGGCAGGCTTGCTGAGCCAGGTCTACCGGCCAACCAGTCGATTTTTCGGGGATGTTAGGGCGCCGAAAAGGCTTGCCCCCAAGTTGCAAGGCATTGACTTGGGGGCTATTGAGCTTCGTGCCGCTAGAAGTTAGAACTTATACCGCTTCAAATAGCTGGCGTTTGGCTGCGATGTGGTGGTGGTTTTGAGTGCGATCTTTATGTTGAATAATCTTGCGATCAATTTTATCGACGAGTAAGTCGATTGCGGCATAAAGATTATCAGCCACGGCTTCGCAGTGAATGTCTTTGCCACGGACATGAAGCGTGATTTCGGCTCGGTGTTTTAAGGGCTCGATCGAGAGCATGACTTGGATGTCAATCACGTGATCAAAATGACGCAGAACGCGTGCGGTTTTGCCGTGGATGTATTCACGTATTGCTGGGGTAACGTCTAAGTGGTGACCAATAAGGCTTAGGTTCATAGCGTACTCTCCAAAAAAGTGAAGGGGTGCGCGGATGCGCGAAAAGGACGTCTAGGCTGACCTCGTGTTTGAGTGGATAACAGTTTTAAGTTTAGTCAGATCGCCCTAGAAATCAAGAGCAAAAGACCTATTTATGTCACGTTGAAGACATATATTTTTGGCAAAGTTGAGCTTACGCAAGTTCTGGCCTGAAAAGGCAGTTACATCTTGAAATGTTCGCCTAAGTAAACCTTGCGTACCGAGGCGTCGTTGATGATGTCCCCGGGCTTGCCAGTGGTCAGGACTTTACCTTCGCTGATAATGTATGCGCGGTCACAAATGCCCAGGGTTTCGCGTACGTTGTGATCGGTAATTAAGACGCCGATCCCTCGGCTTTTCAGAAAGCGTACGATTCGCTGGATTTCGATTACTGCGATGGGGTCCACGCCGGCGAACGGTTCGTCGAGCAAAATAAAGCGGGGGCGTGTAGCCAGTGCGCGCGAAATCTCAACCCGGCGTCGTTCGCCCCCCGAAAGCGAGAGCGCACTATTGCGTCGGATGTGTGTAATTTGAAGCTCTTCGAGCAGCGAGTCGAGCTGCTGTTCGATCATTGCCTTTGAAAACTTCTTGCCCTCGTGGTCAATTTGAAGCTCAAGCACGGCACGAATGTTTTCTTCAACGGTCAGGCGCCTGAACACAGAGGCGTCCTGTGGAAGGTAGGACACACCACGACGCGCACGCTGATGAATCGGCATGCTGCTGATAGGAGTCTCGTCGATCTGGATGCGGCCAGCGTCGGCTGCGACCAGGCCGACAATCATGTAAAAACTGGTGGTTTTGCCAGCGCCGTTCGGGCCAAGCAGGCCGACAACTTCGCCGCTATTGACCGAGAGCGAAACGTCTTGCACAACCATGCGCCCGCCATACGACTTGCGCAAACCCGTGGCGCTCAGGCGCCCGGGAGTGAGTTGTTCAGAGGAGTTTGTCGAACCAACTTCGTTTGTTGTTTGCATGTGACCAGAAATCAAGGACGAGCAGGCGGCGCCGCGGGTTGACGTCGCGCACCCGCTGCAGGCGCTGCTGCGGGTTTAGCAGGGGCAGTGCTTGGGGCGACCGCGGGCAGATTGGCCTCTTTCGCCTTGCATTCTGCAACGGCTGCATCGGCTCGTGCGCGAGGTTGCGCGACTGAACGCACCCGCCCGCCGCTGTTGGCTGAGTCGGGGCCAGAAAACGCTTCGTAGACATCGGTTTTTTGGCTATAGCGCACGCGCTCGCCGCTGACGGTGTCAAAGTGTTGACCACAAATGTAGCGTGTCACGATCGCCTGACCGATCAAGTCAAAGGTTTCGGTTTTGCCGTTGTATTCGGCGCGTACGCCAACACCCTCAAGAACTTCATAGACTTCAGGGCGCGCTTGCCGAATCAATACGCGTTTACCCGGCTTGACTGTGCCGGTGCCATATTGAAAACCTTCAGGGTCTTCGCGCAGGTGCAGGCTATCTGCATTCATAGTCATCAGCCCGCGTGTCATGACAACGTTGCCTGTAAACGTGCTTTCTCGCTTCGTGTCGTCAAAATGTAAAGTGTCCGACAAGATCATCGTCGCGGGCTCTTCTTTTGGCGCCACGGCCGCGGTTGTAGACGGTTTTTTTTGAGCTTGGGCCACGCCTAGCAGTATGCACAGGCCAAACGCGAGCAACAAGCGAATCGAGCGGTGAGAGTGCAGGTCAATCATCATCGTTTTGGCTGCGTCGCGGCAGGTTCAGAGTTATCGGTTGGGTCTTTCGGTGCAATTTCAACGTCGGTTGATTTAAACACGTCTAGTTGTTGTGTGGCATTGTTATAGCGCATGCCCGTCCCACTCATACGCGAGCGCCCACTGGTGGCGATGGCGGGCAGGTCGGTGTAGGCGAGGTCTTTTTTGATCAACATGGTGACCTCATCAGTCCGAAAGTTTAGCGGCTGACGTTTAGCGTCACCCAACCTGAGTAATACGGCATCGCCCTTCATCACGATACGATCACCCTCTTCAAAGACGGTGGCCGTGCGTGCGGTGGCAATAGTGAGCGGGTTATCTGCTTTCAGGCCAAACGCGCGCGGGCGGACGACGTCGTAGGATTGATCGTCTGGAAAGTGTTCCATGAGATCGCCTTCGAGCCGATGAATCACTAAGCCATTTTCGTCGGTGCGCACCAGCACAATTTGTGTCGCCCAGTGGTCACGCTCGTGTGTCAGTCTGACCGGTGGATCAATCTCAACCGCGCGTTGAGAGTAATCAGCGGCCCACCAAGTGCCCATCACCAAAGAGGTGAGAATCACCAGCGAGACGATAATCGCAAAGCGTTCTTTCATTTGGCGACCTTCATTGCACGGGCCCGGTGCCCAGCAGCCCGGGCTGGAAGAAGACCCCGAGACGTTGTTGGGCAGCCAAAATGAGATCGCAGCACTCGCGAGCGGCCCCGTGACCACCGCGCCGCTCTGAGACCCAGTGCGCGGCTTGTGTAATGTAGGTCGGTGCATCGGGCACTGAGGCTGAAAACCCAGCGCGTTGCATCGCAGGTAAATCGATCAGGTCGTCACCCATAAAGCCCGTTTGCTCTAGCGCGACGCCAAACCGTGTGACGAGTTCGGTTAAGACCGCCCCCTTGTCGCGGACGTTTTGCATCACGGCACCTAGGCCTAACTCGGCCGCGCGCCGAGCGATGATCGGGCTCTCGCGGCCAGTCACTAAGGCGACTTGGATCCCGCTGACGGCTAACATTTTTAAGCCATGGCCATCGAGGGCATGAAAGCGTTTCAGGGTCTCGCCATGCTCGGTGTACCAAAGCCCTCCGTCTGTCAGTACCCCGTCGACATCGAACACCATGAGTTTGAGGCGCTGTAGGCGCGCACGCACAGTAGGGTCGATCCGAGCCAGAATCAGGGCCTCGGCGGGATGGGTAATGGGAGGGGAACGTTTCATGTGTTGTGTGGTTCTAGATCACTTTTGCGGCCATCAAGTCATGCATATGGACGGCCCCCGCCAATACTCCATCCTCTTGGCAGACCAACATGTGGTTCAGTCGATGATTGTCCATAATCAGCGCGGCGTCAACCGCCAAGGCTTCGGCACTGATGTGGCGTGGGTTAGGTGTCATGCCAGCCGTGACAGTGAGTGCACGAATGTCGCCCTCGCGCTCAATGAGGCGGCGCAAGTCACCGTCGGTAAAGATTCCAAGAACCTTACCTTGCGGGTTCAGCACCGCAGTCATTCCCATGCCTTTGCGCGACATCTCTTCAAGCGCTTCAGACATCGTCGCGGTGGCGGGGACTGTCGGCAAGGCGTTGCCACGGCGCATGACGTCGGACACGCGGGTCAGCAGTTTTCGGCCGAGCGAGCCGCCTGGGTGCGATCGGGCAAAATCCTCGGGGCCAAAGCCGCGGGACTGCAGGCACGCGACAGCCAGGGCGTCGCCCATCGCCAGCGAGACGGTCGTGCTGGAGGTGGGCGCCAGATTCAGGGGGCAGGCTTCTTGGTCAACCCCAACATCAAGGTGCACTTCGGCCAGACGAGCAAGCTCAGAGTGCGGGTTACCGGTCATGGCGATGACCTTGACCCCAAGGCGGTGCGCCGCCGGCAAGATGGACAGGACCTCTTGACCTGCGCCTGAGTACGATAAGGCCACAAGAAGGTCTTGAGCACCGATCATCCCGATGTCACCATGCACGGCTTCAGCGGCGTGCAGAAAAAAAGACGGAGTTCCGGTCGAGGCCAGCGTGGCAGCAATCTTGCGTCCGATGTGGCCCGTTTTACCTAAGCCGCAGACAATCACGCGCCCTTGGCAGGCGAGGATGAGCTCGACGGCCCGAACAAACTCGGCTCCCAAACGCGCCTTGAGCGCCAGAATCGACTGAGCCTCGAGCTCGAGGGTGTGTCGGGCAGAGGTCAGCGTCGCTGAATCATTGCGCGAATTTGAGGGCAGGCGTGAATCTGAGCTTGTCATGGCTTGAGTTTAATCGGTTCGGCGCCCTGTTGGGGCGCCGCTAGCGTATTCTATGGGTCTGCGCACTTAATTTAGTGTGCACATGGTTTTGACTAATTTTTTTAACGCGGAGTGCTGTTTGATGATTACGCCAATGCCCTATCAAGACCCCAAGGATCTGGTGCGCGGACTCATCCGCACTGTGCCCGATTGGCCAAAGCCAGGTGTGATGTTTCGGGATATCACACCCATGATGCAAGATCCGCGAGCTTTTCGTGCCTTGATTGATATGTTTGTCTATCGACACATGCGCAATCGGCTGGACGCGGTGGTTGGGATTGACGCGCGTGGTTTCATTTTTGGTAGCGCCTTAGCTTATGCGCTGAACGTTGGCTTCGTACCGGTACGCAAAGCGGGAAAATTGCCGTTTAAGACCGTGGCGCAACCCTACTCGCTTGAGTATGGCGAAGCGACCGTCGAGGTGCATCAAGACGCGATTAAGCCCGGGCAGCGTGTGCTGCTGGTCGACGATCTTGTTGCAACTGGGGGTACCATGCTGGCGGCGATCAAGTTGCTGCAACAACTCGGCGGCAACGTTGCCGAGGCCGCCGCGGTGGTGAATCTTCCTGCCCTAGGCGGCTCGGCGCTAATCGCTCAAACTGACACGCCATTTTTTAGCGTTTGTGAGTTCTAGGGTAAGTCGGGCACGGTCGTCTTGATGCCCCAGGCCCTCGCGCACCGGTGTTGATCGGCGCGCTGATTTACGCCTTCTCTGGTGCAGAGACATGCGACAAAAATAACTTGTAAACAGGATTGTCTGTTTCATTAAAGTGCGGGTATCCAACCTCTTCTAAAAAGGCTTTGAAGGCCTTTTTACTGCCATGCGGCACCTGCATCCCAATCAGGACCTGACCGTACGCGGCGCCTTGGTTGCGGTAATGAAACAGGCTGATGTTCCAGTCGGGCTTCATCGATTGAAGAAAACGCGTCAAGGCTCCTGGGCGCTCTGGAAACTCGAACCGATATAACAGTTCGTGATCGGCTAACGCCGAGTGTCCGCCGACCATATGTCGTAAATGGGTCTTTGACATTTCGTCGTGGGTGAGATCAAGCGTGGCAAAGCCGTGCTTACGAAAGTTTTTTGCGATGCGTTCGGGTTCGGTGGCGTCTGAGACCTGAATCCCCACAAAAACGTGAGCTAAACGCGCGTCTGAAATGCGATAGTTAAATTCGGTGACGCTACGGTTGCCGATTAATGCACAAAAGGCACGAAAGCTACCTCGCTGTTCGGGCAGAGTGACGGCGAAGATGGCCTCACGTGCTTCGCCCACCTCGGCGCGTTCGGCCACGAAGCGTAAGCGGTCAAAGTTCATGTTGGCACCGCAGGCAATGGCGACCAGAGTCTTGCTCTGTAGTTTGTGCTCGAGTGCGTATTGTTTGGCACCGGCCAGCGCCAACGCTCCCGCGGGCTCAAGCACACTGCGCGTGTCCTGAAAGACATCTTTGATCGCAGCGCAGATCGCATCGGTATCGACAACCACAAAGTCATCGACGTACTCACGCACCAGACGAAAGGTCTCGACGCCAACTTGTTTGACCGCTGTGCCGTCTGAAAATAACCCAACTTCGGCGAGGGTAATCCGGCGGCCTGCGCGCACGCTTTTTACCATTGCGTCTGAGTCAACCGTTTGAACACCAATGATTTTGATGTCGGGACGTAACTGTTTCACGTAAGCCGCGATGCCACTAATCAAGCCGCCACCACCAATGGCGACAAAAATCGCGTCAATCGGGCCGGCATGTTGGCGCAGGATCTCCATGCCGATGGTGCCTTGTCCAGCGATGACATCGGGGTCGTCAAAGGGGTGTACAAAGGTTAAGTGATGTTTTTTTTCGAGCGTTAGAGCGTGGGCATAGGCATCGCTAAAGCTATCCCCATGCAAAACAACTTGTGCGCCGAGCGCGCGTACAGCGTCAATTTTGACTGCAGGCGTGGTGGTGGGCATCACGATGGTGGCTTTGCAGCCTAATCGTTGTGCCGAAAGTGCTACCCCTTGTGCATGGTTGCCTGCCGAAGCCGCGATGACCCCACGCGCAAGGTTTGCACGCGGTAAATGTGCCATTTTGTTGTAGGCACCGCGTAGCTTGAAGCTAAAGACTGGTTGGGTATCTTCGCGCTTAAGTAGGATGGTGTTGCCAAGGCGTGCTGATAGCTGCGGGGCGCGATCGAGCGGTGTTTCAATCGCCACGTCATACACTTTAGATGTCAAAATGCGTTTGAGATAGTCGATGTTCATGTGATTCCTAGTTCGAACAATCATTATCCCATGTGTCAAATAAGACCCTTATGTTTTAGGAGTGCGTGCTGGATTCTCTCTTTGCCCCGTTGCTTGCGCTGCTCGCCTTACCATCGGTTGGTTTGGGGGCAATTTTTGTGGTGAGTGCGCTGGCCGCGACGATCTTGCCGTTGGGTTCTGAGCCAATATTTTTAGGCTATCTAGCGTTAAAGCCAGAGCTTTTCTGGGCCGCGGTTTTGGTGGCGACAGCGGGCAATAGCTTGGGCGGCTTCATCACGTATTGGATGGGAGCGGGCGCGCATCTGGCCTTTGAACGCTGGCGTCGACCGCGCGTAGACGTCGGTGGTTCGACGGTAGACCAACAAGGCGAGCCCCGTGCAGTTGGCAACTTAGGTTCGCCTGTGTCGCCAAGTCCAGCGCAGTGCGAAGCCGGCGCAGGCTCAGCGAGCATTGTTGCGGGTTCGTCGACACCACAAACACGGGCTCAGGCGTGGGTGCATCGCTTTGGCGCGCCAATTCTTTTGCTATCTTGGCTGCCGGTCGTTGGGGATCCACTTTGCGCGGTGGCAGGGTGGTTACGTTTGCCTTGGTTACCGTGTCTAATTTTTATAGTGATTGGTAAGTTCGCACGCTATTTGGTGCTTGGCGGCATCGTGAGGCTTTTGCTTCTGTAGCGCCTAAGCGCCCCTACCGCGAGCAAGGTTGTCGAGCGTGTGGTTTTGGGGGTATTCCAAACATCTTTGTGGCTTCGCTTAAAATAAGGCATTAAGGGCAACTACCAAGATGTGTGACCTATGAACGCCCCGTTTGCTAGCCATTTGTTAAACGCCGAGCCCCTGTCTGACTCTCAGGCACGTTTGCGCGAAATCCCCTACAACTACACCTCCTTTTCAGACCGAGAAGTGGTCTGTCGCTTGTTGGGTGATGATGCTTGGGCCTTATTGTTCGACTTGCGTGGCGAGCGCCGCACCGGTCGTTCGGCCCGGATGCTCTACGAGGTGTTAGGCGACATCTGGGTTGTACGTCGTAATCCGTATTTGCAAGACGACTTGCTCGACAATCCCAAAAGACGCAAATTGCTGATCGAAGCCCTGCAACACAGGCTCACCGAGATTGACAAGCGTCGTGCGGGTGACGATGCCGGGCGCGATGAAAAAGTGGCATCCCTGCTAGACCGAGCACGCGTAGCGGTCACTGCGTTTGAGCAAGAGTTTGAGCAGACTGGTCGTTTGCGCCGGCAGGTACAAAAAACCTTAGGTCGCCTGACAGCTCGCGACAACATCAAGTTTGACGGTTTGTCGCGCGTCTCGCACGTGACCGACGCCACCGATTGGCGTGTTGAATATCCCTTTGTGGTGCTCACCCCCGATACCGAAGACGAAATCGCAGGGTTGGTGCGTGGTTGTATTGAGTTGGGTCTGACGATTGTGCCCAGAGGGGGCGGCACCGGCTATACCGGCGGCGCCATTCCGCTGACCTGGCGTTCGGCTGTCATTAATACTGAAAAACT
>CAMDEF010000055.1 GCA_945895265.1 Bordetella parapertussis
TTGGCGGAGGCGCAGGGATTCGAACCCTGGATGCAAGTTTTAGCTCACATACTCCCTTAGCAGGGGAGCCCCTTCAGCCTCTCGGGCACGCCTCCAAACCAAGTGCGAATTCTAGCATGAGACCGGCTTAGCTCCTCCAAGCTCGGCGAGCAGGCTGAACAAGCCATAGCACTCGCCCATTCAAGCAACATTTGCTTACTCATTTTTACAAAAAAACACTTGATTTTTGATTGCTCCACCAATCACACTGATACCTAATGACACCGCATTCAACGAACATCTTATGCCAGACCAGCCGATTTCGAAAAGACGTAACCTTTTTGATGTACGCATTTCAACTAAACAGTTGCCCCCAACCGAAGTCAAAGCTGCGAATCGTCTTGATGCAAGCTTGGATGCGGATGGCATAGTCATAATAAGTTCAAGCACCTTCAGTAGAAAGAACTTTGCGCTTGAGTTGGTAGCTCAGCAAGATGAGATGCCAATAGGCGATGTGATCATTAAAGAGCTGCGGGAGGGCGAGCGCTATTAATACGGTATGTCCACACTGACGTGTGAATGACACTGCTAACCAACGATACCTACACGTAAGTTCGCACCCCTTTCGCAAAGCGATGCGACGCTAGGCGTGCCAAAAGCTTCTCTTTTTGCGTGTCATACATCAAACTACTTTCAATTAATTCAGGCCAAAGCTCGAACGCCTTTGACACTGTCTCTTTAATCACACTAGCGCAAGGCTTTTCTGCGATGCCAACACGCTCGCAAAAGACTCTAAGCGTTTCCGGGCTCAGCCCAATCGGCGGTTTTTTATCGGCGCCGTCTCGGTAAAGCGCCAAGGCGCTGCCCTGCCCGCCCAAATAAACAGACCATGCAACGATATCGAACGCTTTCGATAAATAGGGTGTTCGACCATCAGGGTAGATCAAACAAAAGTTTTTCAGATGCGCATCGTAATTACCCATCAGGTCATTAATGACCAACAGTCTCAACAACTCGTGCACAGCGTTCACGCCTAAGCTTTCAGGAAAACGCATCATCAGCGATCCCATTGCTGCATACGATGCACCCGTGTATTTCTGTTGGGGGTCTACATTGAGCACTTGCGCGATGTCTTCGCAATGAATACGTTTCGGCCCGTCGCGATCAAACCGTGTCACTGCTAAAAAATGACTGCTACCTCCGAGTGTGTATTCATGCTCGATATCCATCTGCGCTAAAGGTACTAACTTATGCTCGCAAACATTCGCGCCCGCAGCTTGCGCGAGCCCTAGGCTTAAGTGTTCAACCTCTGGAAGCCTTGGCCGATCAATTTGCGGCAACTTACCAATAATTCGAGTGACGCCTTGGCGTTTACGTGCAACATACCGCCCACCTAATTCAATCAACCCTAACTTGGGTTGCACACCAGAAATTGATACCCCTAACGGCAAAGGATCCGCTGTCACCGACACGTCTAGCGGCGCGTTGTCTTGCGTGAGTAGTGCGGCCAACTCGTCTTTTGTTAACGCCGCAGGAAGTGCCTTGACCGCTCCTGGTAGGTCAAGTCCGCAGGCCGCGAATAAAGCAAAATGATCATCCTCTCGACAGCCTCGCAGTTGCGCTAGGTGCGTTCTAAAAAGCCCCTCTGGCAGCATGTTTTGAAAAAATGCGGGTAATCGTCCATCTCTGCCGTTAAACAACGAACTACCAAGATCGCTCCAAAGCGACTCTTGCTGTTCAGGATGTTGCGCCAACATACTCAGCGATACGGTGGCTTGTTGGGTATCAGCAGAGAAACGTTTGTCGGCAACAAACCGAATCATCGGAGCAGTGGCGTGGTTATCAAAACGCAAAAGCTTGCCGATCAACCTCTGCGCCAGAAAGATATCCAGAATTTCTACGTTAGACATCAGATATCTTGAAGGCCTTCTGTCATGGTCGCGACGTGCTGAACATTTAGTTGACCCGAGTACTCAAAGGCACGGGCGACGTCGCGCGGAACAATTAGCACTTCTTGACCATTAGCCTCTGCAATTGCCAATAGTGTTGTCACACCAAAATTATGCTCGCCGCTCAGAGCACGACTGATACTTTGTCTGGTTAGCCCAGTTTGACGCGCAAGATCAATGTCAGTCACTGGTTTGCGCCCACTGACCAAGCCCTTGGCAATTGCTTTTAGAGTGTTCATCATATTTAACTTATCAAAATAAGTTAAATAAAGTTAACACATCACAGATAAATATGGAATAATTAAATGTTAAATTAATTTAACATTATTAAAATAAGTTAAATTAATTTAACAAAGCGCCACTTCAATTCAACTAAACCTTAGTCGGCGCAGCGGTTTCGAGTCCGAAGGCTTTATGCAGTGCGCGAACGGCGAGCTCCATGTACTTGTCTTCAATCAGTACCGAGGTTTTGATCTCGCTAGTGCTGATCATTTGGATATTGATGTTTTCTTGAGCAAGGGTCTTGAACATCAAACTTGCTACGCCAGCATGCGAGCGCATGCCGATGCCAACAATCGACACCTTGGCGACTTTATCGTCGGATAGCACTTCACTTGCACCCACGGCCGGCGCGATGGAGCCCTTGAGCAGCGCGAGGGTACGGTTAAATTCGTTGCGATGCACGGTAAAGGTGAAATCAGTTGTGCCAGCCACTGACTGGTTTTGCACAATCATATCGACGTCAATATTGGCATCTGCCACTTTGCCCAAGATCGCAAAAGCAATACCTGGTTTGTCAGGCACGCCCAACAGTGTGACTTTGGCCTCGTCGCGGCTAAAGGCGATGCCTGAAACAACGGCTGCTTCCATTTTTTCGTCTTCCTCAAAAGTAATCAGGGTGCCAGAGCGCATTTCTTCGTCTAGCGACATGTTGGGATCGGTCAGTGATGACAGCACACGGACTGGCACGCGGTATTTGCCCGCGAACTCAACAGAACGAATCTGCAACACCTTAGAACCTAGTGAGGCCATTTCAAGCATCTCTTCAAAAGAGATGACATTGAGTCGGCGCGCATCGGGTTCAACGCGCGGGTCAGTGGTGTACACACCATCGACATCGGTATAGATCAGGCACTCGTGCGCTTTTAAGGCTGCGGCTACGGCAACGGCCGACGTATCAGAACCGCCGCGACCGAGCGTGGTGACATTGCCTAAATCATCGACCCCTTGAAACCCGGTCACAACCACGACAAAGCCGGCATCAAGATCTTGGCGGATACGAGTGTCGTCAATCGAGGTGATGCGCGCCTTGGTATAGGCAGAGTCAGTACGAATCGGCACTTGCCAGCCTGCGTAGCTGCGAGCTTTTAGGCCTTCGGCTTGCAGTGCAATTGCCAGCAAACCGCTTGAGGCTTGTTCACCGGTAGCGGCGATGGCGTCGAGCTCGCGGCCATCGGCCTCGGCAGACAGTTCACGTGCAAGCCCAAGCAGGCGATTGGTTTCGCCCGACATCGCCGAGGGGACAACCACCACTTGATGACCGGCGGCGTGCCACTTGGCCACGCGACGCGCCACGTTTTTAATGCGTTCGACCGACCCCATTGAGGTGCCGCCGTATTTATGAACAATGATTGACATGATGTTAAATAATTAGATTCGTGGGATTAGGCCCGCGAAGTCAGCGTGTGAGCTACAAAGTCGACTATTTTAGCCCGAAGACAGCACTACCCGCCCTTGTTTGCAACGAACCGCCACTGACCCATGCTGCCAAAGCAACTCTCGGTCGTGCCCTAAGGCGTGCAATTGCCGCAACTGACGCAGCAACTCAGCTAAACGACGGTCTCCGGGCATGGCCACGCCCTGCCCTTGCAACCAATGGCGCACCACCAACGCTTGGCGCGCCGCACTGAGTGCCCGCCAAGCTAATAAGCTAAAACTTTGATCCTCTGGCTTGACATCCAGAGCAGCCAAATCAAGCGCCGCGACCTCGGCTAGCACCTCATTGGCCTCGCCAGCCTGCTTGGCATGCCGTACCAGCGTTTGACACCAAGCCGGCCAATAGGTGTTTAGCACCGGCGCCAACGCACTACGCAAGGCACCGCGGGCATATGTTGGATCGGTGTTACTGGGATCTTGGACTGCAGCCCAGCCTGTGCGCTGCTCGTAAGCCTGTGCGACGGCAAGTAACTCAACCCGCTCAACCTCAAGCCAAGGCCTTAGCAGACGCATACCACCGCGCTGCACGTCGGCCCGCATCGCTGCGAGCCCTGACACGCCTGTCCCGCGCAACAGCCGCAGCAAGACCGTCTCGGCTTGATCTTGACGATGGTGCGCAAGCAGTAATGCAGCAACCTCATGCTCATCGCACAACTGCGCTAAGGCCAGATAACGCGCATCGCGCGCGGCGCCTTCGATGCCTAAGCCCGCGGTCAGATCCACTTGCACGTGACGCACTTGTAGCGGAATGTTTAAGTCTTGCGAAAACTGCCGTAAGTGCTTAACCCAAGCATCGGCTTCGGCCATCAGGCCGTGATGTATGTGAAAAAAATAGAGCGATCGTTTGGTATCAGCGCAGTGCTCGGCTGCGATAAGCGCCAGAGCAACTGAATCAGCGCCCCCACTCAACGCCACTGCGATAGTCGCCTCTGAGCCTAATGGCTCTAAGGAGTTGGTCAGCAAGGCATGTAGGTTGGAATGCGAGGCGTCCATGACGCGAGCCAAACCTTAAGCGCGAACTTCTTGAAAACGTCCGTACGACAATAAACGCTCAAGGCGATGATCGATCAATTGCTGGGGTGTCATGCCCGACAATTGGCGCAGAGCATCGCCTAATGAACGACGCAGCAAACGCGCCATCACGCGCGGATCGCGATGCGCGCCGCCGATGGGTTCGTTGACCACTCGATCAATCAAACCAAACTCTTTTAAACGATCTGCGGTAATTGCCAACGCCGCCGCAGCCTCAGACGCTTTGTCGGCACTGCGCCACAAAATCGAGGCACATCCTTCGGGCGAAATGACCGAATAGGTTGAGTACTGCAACATCATGACCACGTTACCAACAGCGATCGCAAGCGCGCCCCCCGAGCCACCTTCACCAATAATGGTTGAGATGATTGGCACTTTGAGCTCAGCCATCGCATACAAATTGTGCCCAATCGCTTCTGACTGACCGCGTTCTTCGGCTCCTATGCCGGGGTAGGCGCCCGGAGTATCGACAAAGGTAAAGACGGGCAAATTAAATTTTTCAGCCAAGCGCATCAAGCGCATCGCCTTACGATAGCCTTCTGGGCGAGGCATCCCAAAATTACGCGCTGCGCGCTCTTTGGTGTCGCGTCCTTTTTGGTGACCTAACACCATGCAGGGCGTGCCATTAAAGCGTGCCATTCCTCCAACAATCGACAGGTCGTCGGCGAACATCCGATCGCCATGCAGTTCATGGAAGTCAGTAAAGATCTCACGCACATAATCTAAGGTGTAAGGGCGCTGTGGATGACGCGCCACCATCGAAGTTTGCCAAGGCGTTAACTTTGAATAGATGTCTTTGGTCAGAGTCTGACTTTTTTGTTGCAGACGACCAATCTCTTCAGAAATATCAACCGCTGAATCTGCCTGCACATAGCGCAGTTGCTCGATCTTGCCTTCAAGTTCGCCGAGCGGTTGTTCAAAATCTAAGTAGGTATTGCGCATATTCATTTGCCCTGAGGGGTGACGTATTTAGTACTCGACCGGAACTGGATCAAGACTACGCCACAGGTACCAAGTCGCGACAGTTCTGAAGGGCTGCCAACCCTGTGCCACTTCACGCGCCTCGAAACGAGAAACGGGTTCGCCGCTGAAGTAGTGTAACGATATTGCGTTTAATAAACCGACATCATCAAGCGGCAAGACATCGGGGCGTTGCAGATTAAAAATCAAAAACATCTCAGCTGTCCAGCGACCGATACCGCGAATTGCAGTGAGCTCTTCGATGATCTCTTCGTCTGGCATACGCGCCCACTTGGCCGGCTGCACAAGCTTGTCGCTAAAGTGTGTTGACAGATCAAGAATATATTCAGCCTTACGCCCAGATAAACCCGCGGCACGCAAGCGCTCGAGCCCAGCTTTTTGTACCAAGGCGGGCGAGGGTCGCTTGCCGCACTCAAGCAACACGCGTTGCCAAACGGATTCGGCGGCCTTTACCGAAATTTGTTGGCCACAAATTGAACGCGCCAAGGTAATAAAAGGGTTGCCGCGCGTCGTCAGCCAAATATCCGGAAACCTCGGGATGATTTTCTTCAAAATACGATCACGCTTCACAAGTTGCTCAAGCGCGTCGTCCCAGTACTCGGGCTTATCGGCCAGTATCGCCGGAAGTACTGCAGTCATGGCTGCAGTCTTACCTGCAGTAGTTTTAGCGCTCGATTGAACCGGTCTCGCAACCGTTTTAGCTGTTGTCTTGACCGTTTTAGCTGTTGTCTTGACCGTTTTAGCCGCTGTCTTAGCCGCTGTCTTGACCGTTTTAGCCGTTGGCTTAGCTCGTGTCTTAGCTGCTGCCTTTTTAACTGTCTTTGCTGTCGTCGTTGCCATTATCTTTGACCTTACGCACGTCGCCACTGAGTGAGGCCACCGGGCTTGTCATCAAGCTCGATGCCTGCAGCTTTGAGTGTTGCACGAATTCGGTCAGACTCGGCAAAGTTTTTTTGTTGTTTGGCAAGTGCACGTGCAGCAATGTGTTCTTCGATCTGTTGCTCTGTGAGCGCACCGCTTGCCTCTGAGGTAATCGCAACGCCCGCAACTGCAGCCACTGCGCTGGCTTGCTCGAGGGCACGCCGTGTATAACGCGTGGCACTTTGAAAATACACTTTAGGATCTTGCTGCAACAAACCCAACACTGAAGCGAGCGCTTTGAGTTGCAAGCACACACTAACATCTTGACTGCGATTGGCTTGACTGGCCAGGTCAAATAACGCAGCGACCGCACCCGCAGAATTAAAGTCATCATCCATCGCCACCTTAAAGGCTTGCGCAGAGGGATTTGACCAGTCAATGCTCGCCGAACCGCTCGCGGGGATGTTTTGCAGGGTTTGATATAACCGGTCAAGCGACTGCTGCGCGTCGATTAAATTATCGGGCGCATAGTTTTGCGCACTGCGATAGTGGTTGCGCACAATAAAAAAACGCAACATTTCGGCTTCGCGCGGATTGACCTGATACTGTGCCGACTGGGCGCCATGACCTGGTAGCTCAGTGCTTGCACCAATGGTTTGACGAATCGTACGAAAGTTGCCGAGCGACTTTGACATTTTGTCAGAGTCGACCATCAACGGCCCGCAGTGCATCCAAGTGTTGGCAAGCGCACCACCAAACGCACCTTCTGTCTGAGCAATTTCGTTTTCGTGATGCGGAAATTTCAAGTCAGGCCCGCCACCATGAATGTCGAGCGGCACACCTAACAAAGCCTTACTCATCGCCGAGCATTCGATATGCCAACCAGGGCGCCCCCATCCGTACACTGACGGCCAGCGAGTGTCGTCGGGCTCGTGTTCTTTAGCGGATTTCCATAAGACAAAATCTAAAGGGTCACGCTTATTGGACCCCACAGCGACCCGCTCGCCTGCCCGCAAATCATCGAGCGACTTACCCGAAAGCTTGCCATAACCAACAAACTCGCGCACCGTAAAGTTCACGTCGCCGTCGGGCGCGTGGTAAGCCAGCCCCTTTTTTTCAAGTGTACCGATAATACCGAGCATGTCACCCACATACTCGGTTGCGCGAGGCTGATGATCGGGGTTTTGAACGCCCAACGCCCGCTCATCAGCATGCATCGCTTCAATAAAAAATTGAGTTACCTCACCAAGCCGTTGATTGGATTGAACCGCTTTTTTGATGATTTTGTCATCAATATCAGTGATATTACGTACATAATTGACTTTCAAGCCAGAGGCCCGCAGCCAACGTTGGATCACATCAAAGCTCACCAGCATGCGCGCGTGTCCAAGGTGGCAATAGTCATAAACCGTCATGCCGCAGACATACAAGCCGGCAAAACCAGCCCTCAAAGGGGTAAAGGGACGCTTAGAGCGTGACAGCGAGTCGTAAATCTGCAGCATGCTTTGTAGGGGATTAGAGGCCAGAATAGAGAAAATTAGACGCTGCGCGGTGTTCAAGCAAAAGCAGCGTTAAAATGCGAATGGTCAAGTATAGCAATTGAGGGTTTTACGCCTTGAAGCTGCCAAAAAGCATATGTTCGATTCTGTTCTCCGTTAGCACGGCAGCGTTGCTGCCAGGGCTAGGGCTTGCCCAAGTCAATTACGGTAGCGGTATCAATCAGGGGGTGATTAACCCCTTGAACCCCAACGCGACAACGCAACCGCGTAATCAAAATTCGCAAGGGCGAATGCCCTCGGCAAACCCAGATGCTGCGGCGAATCAGGTACTAGGCGATCAACCCAAAGAGTTGGGCTGGGACGGCTTAGCCAAAGTCTTAGACGCGATTTCGCCTCCAGTTGACACTCGCATTCCTCTGACACCCGCTGAAGTCACCACCCGTATTGAGGGTCTGATTCGGGCCGATCGGCTGCCTGAAGCGGTCGCCGAGGTCGAAAAACGCCTGATCGTCGAAGCGAACCGTGCCACGCCCGGCACCGACGTGCAGCTCATGTTCATGCAGGCTCGTTTGTTTACAGAATTGAATCGCCTGACCGAAGCCGAAGCCATCTACCATCGTATGACCATGCGATTTCCAGAGCTGCCTGAGCCCTGGAATAACCTCGCCGCCCTCTATGTCCGCCGTGATGAGCTCGATCAGGCACGCCGTGCTCTTGAGCAAGCCATTATGATTAACCCTAAATATGCCGTGGCACAGGCTAATTTGGGCGACGTACAAATGAGTTTGGCGCTGCGAGCATACCAACGGGCTGCCGCAGCAGGGGTGCCTGGTCTGACCCCTAAAATTCGTACCGTAAAGACTCTAATCGAGGGCCCTGCTAAATGACCATTTTTTTAAATTGGCTGCGTGTCATGCGCAGCCTTGTACTAGTTGGTATGCTGCCGCTAGTGTGTTTGAGCGCCCAGGCGGCGCCCCCTTCTACCTCAACCCCTAAACAAGGCGTTACTTCAATGAGCACCAACCCACGCGTCAAAATGACCACCAGTCTTGGCGATATCGTCATCACCCTAGATGCCGCTAAAGCGCCAAAAACAGTGGCTAATTTTTTAGCCTACGTAAACGACGGTTTTTATAATGGCACGATTTTTCATCGTGTGATTGATGGCTTCATGGTTCAAGGCGGCGGCTTTGAGCCCGGCCTGAAGCAAAAGCCTACCAAGGCGAACGTTGAAAACGAAGCCAACAACGGCCTAAAGAACAACAAGTACACGCTCGCAATGGCTCGTACCAGCGATCCGCATTCGGCTACCGCTCAATTCTTTATTAACGTTGCAAACAACGACTTTCTAAACCACACTGCGCCCACAGCCCAGGGCTGGGGCTACGCCGTCTTCGGTGAAGTCACAGAAGGCAAAGACATTGTCGACAAAATGAGAGCTGTCGCCACCGCGAACAGTGGTTTTCATCAAAACGTGCCCACCACAGATCTCGTCATCACAAAGGCTGTCGTCCTTGAATAAGATTGCCCTTGCAGGTCCGGTCTGGCTCGCTTCAGATGTTCATTTGGGGCAGAACACCGTTCAAACCTCAGAAGCCTTTCGGGACTTTCTAAAGCTGGCCTCGAAAGAGGCGGCGGGGCTTTTATTACCAGGCGACATCTTTGACGCCTGGATCGGTGACGACGTGGCCGTCGTGGCCCCGCCTTGGCTTGCGCAAGACTTAATGGCAATCAAAGCATGTGCTGCCAAGATTCCGGTATGGCTAGGTCGTGGAAATCGCGACTTTTTGATGGGTGAAGCCTTGGCCTCTGGCCTCGGCGCCCGTTTATTGCCCGAGCAAGTTTTGGTCACTATCGGTGGGCGCACCATGCTGCTCAGCCACGGTGACGAGTATTGCACCGATGACCTGCCCTACCAGCAGTTTCGCGCAATGGTGCGCAATCCCGCGTGGCAATCTGGCTTTTTGGCGCGCAGCATCCCTGAACGACTTACGCTAGCTGCTCAGGCGCGTGGCGAGAGTATGGCTGCGAATCAAAACAAAAGCAGCGAGATCATGGATGTCAACGCTGACGCAGTGGCTGCCGCGATCCGTGCAGCTAACGTGTCAATGGTTGTGCATGGTCACACGCATCGCCCAGGTCGTAACATATTATCGGTAGACGGCAATCGCTGCGAGCGTTGGGTGTTGCCAGACTGGGATTGCGATCATCTTGAAAACGGTGACAACGCGCGCGGCGGTTGGATGGTAATCGACGAAGACGGCCCGAGTCTATTTGACCTAGATCGCGCTTAAGTTCAATTCAAATTGAATATCCTCTGAAGTCAGACACGCGTCTGACTACGCGCGCATGTTGCGCGTTCAGCGCTATTGCATAGTATGGTCAACCGCCTGCGTTAATTTTTTAACGCGTACCTGTGCAATACGCCTACCGTCGATTTTCATGACTTCGAAATTAAACCGCGCGTGCGGTCCAACAAACTCGCACTGATCGCCCGCCACAGGCAATTGCCCAAAGCGCTCAAGCAGGTAGCCCGCAAGGGTGGTGTAATCCTGATCAGCATCCACCAAGCCTTCGGTGTCCAGCAGCTGTTCAAGGTGATGCAAGTCTGCCGCGCCATCCACGCTCCATTGATCGGCTCCCTCTGAAACGATATCCGGAGTCTCATCCTCGTCTGGGAACTCACCGGCGATTGCCTCGAATACATCGATGGGCGTGACCAACCCTTGAATGGTGCCAAATTCATCGGCGACCAATACCAACTGACCGCGCGAGCGCTTCAAGATGTCCATCAAACGAATAATGCTAATCGTATCGTGGACGATAATCGGCTCACGCAAGTTAACTTTGCGGATATTGCCATGCGTCAGCAGATCGGCAATCATGTCTTTCGCGCGGCCGATCCCCACCACATCATCAACCGAAGCGCGGCACACCGGAAAAAAGCTATGAGGGACTGACGTGATCTGTTGTTGAATGTCTTGAGGGTTGTCATCAAGATTAATCCACGAAATCTCGGTGCGTGGAGTCATCACAGAATGAACAGAGCGCTCGGCGAGCGTCAAGACACCACTGACCATGTTGCGCTCTTCAATGCCAAAGGTAATCGCTTGCGCATCACCTTGCTGCAACGGAGCCGGTACGATGGTCTCATCAGGCAAGCGCTTGCCCAACATTCGCAGTACCGCCTCAGCCGTGCGCTCGCGCATCGGGCGCCCCGCTTCAAGCTTAATGCCCTTGTAGTGCGCCAACTGATTCAAAAGCTCGATCAGCACTGAGAAGCCAATTGCAGCGTAAAGATAACCCTTGGGTACCTTAAAGCCAAAGCCCTCAGCGACCAACGAGAAGCCGATCATGAGCAAAAAGCCCAGGCATAACACCACCACTGTTGGATGCGCGTTTACAAAGGCCGTTAACGGCTTTGAGGCAACCAACATGATCCCCACCGCAATCACCACTGCAGCCATCATCACGGGCAGATCGTCAACCATCCCAATCGCAGTAATCACTGCATCGATTGAAAAGACCGCGTCTAGCACGACGATCTGGGTCACAATCACCCAAAAAACGGCGTACGTTCTTGCTTGACCTACCGCTTGACGTGTGCCCTCAAGGCGTTCGTGTAGTTCGAGCGTGCCTTTGAATAGCAAAAAGAAACCGCCCACCATCAGAATGAGATCACGACCAGAAAACTCAAAACCCCAAAAACTTAACCAAGGTTCTTTGAGCTGTACCAGCCACGAGATACCCATCAGCAAGCCCAAGCGCATGCCGAGTGCGAGCGAGAGCCCTATGATGCGAGCGCGATCGCGCTGAGCCGGCGGTAGTTTGTCAGCAAGAATCGCGATAAAAATCAGATTATCAATGCCGAGAATAATCTCAAGCACGACAAGAGTAAAAAGGCCGACCCAGATGGTTGGGTCATACAGCCACTCCATGGAGGGCTCCGAAAGTTACTGAGTCTTTGATGGTAGCCGATAAATTCTTTAATCGACGGTCATGTGCGTAGTGAGCGGTATTTAAGCATTTACTACGCTTCAACAAAATACGCGCAAACCCTTCCCCACTTAGGGGAGGGTTGAGTGCGACTGGCATTAAACCTTAACAAAGCCCAACATCTGCGTGAAAATCTTAGGCGTCGCGGCCAATACGTTGCCAGTTTCCATCCAGGTTTGCTCGCCCTCTAAATCAGACACGAGCCCGCCAGCCTCAAGCACCATTAAGCTTGCCGCAGCCATATCCCACTGCTTTAACCCTATCCCGCAAAAGCCATCTAGCCTGCCAACGGCCACGTAGGCCATGTCAAGCACTGCTGAGCCTGTGCGACGAACACCTGCACACCCGCGTGCCATTTCAAGATAACGTGGCGCTGATAAGTCATCAGGGCCAACTGAACCGGGCCAGCGGGCACCCAGCAACGCATCGTGAAACTTGGTTTGTGCCGTGACGCGCATACGACGGTCATTTAAAAACGCACCACCACCGCGACTCGCCGTGAACATTTCGTTGCGCGACGGATCATAAATGACAGCATGCATCACTTGACCGCGTTGACGCAGTGCAATTGAAATCGCGTAGTTCGGAAACCCGTGAATAAAGTTAGTGGTGCCATCAATGGGGTCAATGACCCATTCGTTTTCAGCAAGTTCGCCCGCGGGCGTCTCACCGCGTTGGCCAGACTCTTCGGCCAAAAAGGTGTGCTCTGGGTAGGCAGTACTCAAAAGGCTGATAATCTCGTCTTCGGCGAGGCGATCGACTTCCGTGACATAATCGCGTGGCCCTTTACGGGCGACTTGAAGGCGATCTAAGTCGAGGCTTGCGCGGTTGATAATGGTTCCGGCGCGCCGGGCCGCCTTGATGGCGGTATTAAGCATCGGGTGCATAAAGGGTGCTTTATTAATTAGGCTAAACAGGGATTTTAGATGACTCTGGATTTTTCTCGCGTTCGCTTCATCATGACCGAGCCCAGCCACCCCGGAAATGTCGGTTCGGCGGCCCGTGCGATCAAGACCATGGGCTTTGACGAACTCGTGCTAGTTGCCCCAAAATTGCTCGACATCACGCTTGAGCCCGATGCGAAAGCGCTGGCTAGTGGCGCCTTAGATGTTCTGGAACGCGCTCAAACCTACCCCACACTTAGCCAGGCGCTTGAGCCTGTCACCTTATCTTTTGCCTTGACTGCCCGTGCCCGAGACTTGGGGCCTCCTGTATGCGATATCCGGCAGGCCGCGCAAATGTCACGCGATCACCTGCGCGAGCACCCACAGGGCCGTATCGCCCTTGTGGTGGGCACTGAGCGCTCAGGCCTCACCAATGAGCAGGTCAGTTTGTGCCATCGGGCCTGTACCATTCCGGCTAACCCCTTGTACAGCTCACTAAACGTGGCTCAAGCGATGCAGTTGGGCGCTTTTGAGCTGCGCTACGCCCTGCTCGGCCTCGAGGCGGGTCAGTCGGTGTCGCTGCTTAGCCGGGCGAAGGTCATGGCACTCGCGGCAGATCCCAATAATGCGTTGGATATCAATGCCTTGCCCGAACCGCCTAAACCGTCAGGCAGCCGCCCTGCCAGTAGCCAGGCACTACAGGCATTATTAGCGCACTGGCAAGAGGCCTTAATCGCGGTTGAGTTTTTAAATCCGGCCCACCCTAAGAAATTGATGCCGCGCATGCAGCACTTTTTTAATCGTAATGACCTGACCGTTGACGAGGTTGATATGTGGCGAGGCGTATGTACCGCGATGGTTGACACCGCTCGCCGCACGAAACCGCCCTCGTCGTCCGGTTAATATCGGCCCGCAGTCATCTTTGGTCTACCATCGTCTTTATGCTGAACAAACTTCGCGAAAATATTGCCTGTATCCTCGAGCGTGACCCTGCTGCTCGCAGCAAGCTAGAGGTCATTACGTGTTACCCAGGCTTTCATGCCATGGTGGTTCACGGCATTGCGCATCGGCTTTGGGTCGCTCAATGGTTTTGGCTAGGACGCTTTATTTCACACTTGGGTCGGATCCTGACGGGCATCGAAATCCACCCCGGTGCAACCATTGGTCGTCGCGTATTTATCGATCACGGGTTTGGTGTAGTGATTGGCGAGACCGCCGAGATCGGCGACGACTGCACCATCTATCAAGGCGTCACCTTAGGCGGCACCCGGCTCTACAAAGGCGCCAAGCGGCATCCAACGTTGGGTAAGGGGGTTGTGGTCGGTGCGGGCGCGCAAGTGTTGGGTGGATTCACTGTTGGCGACGGCGCGCGCATTGGATCGAACGCAGTGGTCGTCAAGCCTGTGCCTGCTGGGGCGACCGCGGTGGGCAACCCCGCGCGTTTGATTGAAGCTGCCCCTCAGACACCTGAAGCCACAGCGACTCTCGCGCAAGAGCAGATAGTCAACGCGAAAGACGCACAGTCTGCACAAGCCACAAGCACTGCCCAGGCAACGTTCAGTGCTCAGGCTACACACACAACTGAGGCTGCAAACACATCTCACGGCACGTCAACCCCGCTATCCCCCTGCGATGCGGATTGGGATGCGGCACCACTGAAAGCCTTACTCGACAAAGGGTCGCCCGCCTCAGGTCCGATCGCCATGGGTGAGTCACCCAACGACTCAGCCGGGTTCACCGCCTATGCGGTTGACCCAGGCGCTGGCGACCCGTTAGTGAAAGTTTTGCATGAGCTGATCAACCATGCAGCTGCGCAAGATGCCCGTCTTGCGCAACTTTGCCAAACGATCGAAGCGATGGGCTCGCAAGTCAAAGGGCAAACTGCACCCCTTGATGTGCAACGCTTGAATAAACTCGTTGACGAGTAAAGCTCGTCTGAGTTTTTACTCGGCCTTAACGCCTGCACTTTTTACGACCACGCCCCAGCTCTCGGTTTGTGATTTAACAAACTGATCAAACTGCTCGACCGTGCCCGCACCGTTAATGGCACCCAAATCATCCAGGCGCTTTTGAACCTCTGGACGAGCCAACACTTTATTCATTGAAACGTTAAGCTTAGCGATGATGTCTTTGGGCGTGCCTGCAGGCGCTACCAAGCCAAACCACGAAGTAACGTCAAAGCGCGGAAAACCAGACTCTTGCATCGTGGGGACATCAGGCGCAGCGGGCGAGCGCTTAGGAGAGGTGACCGCTAACGCGCGCAATTTACCTGCTTGCACCAAGGGCCAAGCCGTTGCCATATTGTCAAACATCATCTGCACCTGCCCACCCATTAAATCAGTCAGTGCAGGCGTACTGCCCTTGTAGGGAATATGAGGAATAGCAAGCTTGGTTTGCAGTTTAAAGAGTTCACCCGTCATGTGGATCGAGCTGCCTGCGCCCGACGAGGCAAAATTTAAGGCAGTCGGGTTTTTCTTGGCGTACTCGATGAGCTCTTTCACGCTATTGACCGGCACTTGGGGATTAATGACAAGCATATTTGGCAACTTGGCGGCCAGGCCGATCGCGCTAAAGTCTTTGAGCACATCAAATTTCAAATTCGAATACAGCGTGTGATTGATCGCTTGGGTGATGGCGATCATGAATAGGGTGTAGCCATCGGGCGCTGCGCGCGAGACGAACTCGGCGCCGATATTGCTGGCCGCACCCGGTTTGTTTTCAACGACAAAACTTTGACCTAGATCTTCGGTCATGTCTTTAGCCAGGATACGGGCGAGCACGTCTGTCGCGCCGCCTGCAGAGAAACCGACCACAATACGTACGGGTTTGGTCGGATACGGGGTTTGCGCTTGCGCTGAACTTGACATCATCCCCAAAGGGCCGAGCAAACTACAGGCTAACAGCACAACAGAACGTGCAGATTTAAATAGCTTCATGGCGGGGCTCCTATCTATCGGTGTATTCAACTTGCGAATTATAGCTGGTGCACGCGTGGTGCTTGGTTTTTACACCTCGAATGATCAATTCTCACAAAATCCAAAGCCAGAACAACGGCCAGCTACCCAGATACGCAGAGCCTGATCGGACAAACTTGTCATCACGCCCTTACAAGAGCCAAAAAGCACTGTCATACTCGGCTGCGGGTCGCATCGCCCTGAGCCTAGCGACATCGCTCGCCGCAATCACAAAGCTTGACTTCACTACTGGGTGTGTATAAAATTTTATACAAGATTTGCAATGAGTCGCGAAAAAGACATTCGCTGGTTAGGATCAAGTTACAGTGATCTACTAGCATTTCCAGATGAAGCACGGCGAGTTGCTGGATTTCAGTTAAGCAAAATTCAATTTGGTTTAGATCCAGACGACTGGAAACCGTTTGATGTTGTTGGTGCGGGTACTAAAGAAATTCGCCTACGTGAAAGTGGTGGTAGCTATCGTGTGATGTACGTTGCCAAATTTGAAGAAGCAATCTACGTCTTGCATTGCTTTCAAAAGAAGACTCAGACAACCAATAAGCAGGACAAGGATATTACCGAGGCGCGCTATCGTGCCGTAGTCAACGCGAGACAGTCAAAAATATGAAAATCGACACAGAGATCCAACACGTCACGAAGTCTGGTGCGAACCTCTTTTTGGAACTTGGCTTTACGCCAGCTGAAGCCAAGCGTTTGCAGGCGGCGTCTCGCAAACAGATCAATGACACTCAGCTTCTAAAGCAACAACTGATGGCCGAGCTATCTGTCTGGATTAGCGAACATCACCTCAAACAAGCCGAAGCCGCCGAGATTCTGATGGTTTCGCGCCCGCGCGTGTCAGACGTGGTGAACAGCAAAACAGGCAAGTTCACCATCGACACCTTAGTTGAGATGCTCAGTCGTATCGGCAAACCGGTCAAGCTAGCTGTGGGCTGATACCTGCATGATGTTTCTTTAACTACAAAAAAATTTCAATGGACATCACATTTGACTCTGTCTGAAAAAGAACTAACCGAACACACTCCGATGATGCAGCAATACCTGCGCCTCAAAGCTGAGGCGGGGCCGTTGCTACTGCTTTATCGCATGGGTGACTTCTATGAGATGTTTTATGAAGACGCTGAGCGCGGTGCCAAACTGCTAGGGTTAACGCTGACGCGGCGCGGCTCGTCTAACGGGGTGCCTATCCCAATGGCAGGCCTACCCTACCATGCGGCCGAACAATACTTGGCTAAGCTCGTAGCGCAAGGCGTATCGGTAGCGATCTGCGAACAGATCGGCGACCCTGCAACAAGCAAGGGCCCAGTCGAACGCAAGATCGTGCGCATTGTCACGCCCGGCACACTCACCGACGAAGCGTTGCTGCCATCAAAAGCTGATCGTTGTGTGGCCGCCGTGTTTGTGCCACGCAAAGGTAATAAAGCGCAACGTGCGGGCGTGGCTTGGCTCAATCTGGCAAGCGGCGAGTTCAAACTGTCTGAGTGCGCCGCTGAGGCGCTTGATTCTGAACTGCACCGCATTGATCCGGCTGAACTCATTTTGGCTGACGATGCCCAACTTGATTTGACGCTGCATTGTGCTGCCACCAAGATACCGCCTTGGCATTTTGAGGCCGAGCAAGCGCAGGCACATTTGCTGGCGCACTTTAAAACCGAATCGCTTTCAGGCTTTGATGTTGATGACCTACCTACTGCGCTATGCGCAGCTGGGGCATTATTACGCTATGCCGGGCGCACGCAAGCACATGCCCTATCGCACGTACAGACCTTGGTGGCCGATCGGGCCAGTCAGTATGTGTTGATGGATCCGGCGACGCGTCGCAATCTTGAGTTAACTCGCACCCTTTCTGGCGAAGAGGCACCAACGTTATTTTCGATTTTGGATAACTGTTGCACGCCGATGGGAAGCCGCTTATTGCGCCGGTGGTTGCATCACCCCTTGCGTGACAACGCGCCGGTGCTTGAGCGCCAGCAGGCGATTGGCCGTTTAATGACGGCCAGCGCGCAGCGCAGTGAATTGCTGCACGCAACGCCACTATTGCAAGCCCTGCGCACTGAACTCAATAAGCTGCCGGATCTTGAGCGTATTGCGACGCGTATCGCGCTGCTGTCGGTGCGCCCGCGTGAGCTTGCCAGTTTGCGTGATGCCTTGGGTGCGTTGCCGGCGGTGCAGCAACAAGTGCTTTCAGCGATGGCACCGCTGCAGGCGTCTGAACTTTTAGCTACTGCTGACAGTACGTCGCAGCCGAGTCAGTCGAAGACTACGACACAACGAGAGCATAGGCTCGAGACAAACTCGGTGCCGCGCTTGCAAACTCTCGCACAAGCACTCACCCCACCTGAAGGCTTGCAAGAGCTGTTAACGCACGCCATCGCGTTAGAGCCAGCTGCTTTAGCGCGCGACGGCGGCGTGATCGCCACAGGCTTTGACGCAGAGCTTGATGAGTTACGCGCCATCTCAACGGACAACGGCGCCTTTTTACTTGAGCTTGAAGCGCGCGAACGCGCTCGCACGGGTATCGCCACGCTACGTGTTGAATTTAATCGCGTGCACGGATTTTTTATTGAAGTCAGCCGCGCGCAGTCCGAAAAAGTGCCTGATGATTATCGTCGCCGCCAGACACTTAAAAACGCCGAGCGCTACATCACGCCCGAACTCAAATCTTGGGAAGACAAAGTTTTATCGGCACAAGACCGTTCACTTGCCCGCGAGAAATGGCTGTTCGAGCAAGTGCTTGAGCAACTCACTGCGCACGTAAAACAGCTGGCGCAATGTGCCGCAGCCTGCGCTGAGCTTGATGCCTTAGTCTCACTGGCACATCACGCCCAACACCACCAATGGGTGGCGCCAACACTGTTAGAGCACTCGGCCATTGAGATTACTTTGGGACGTCACCCAGTCGTTGAACGTACGATCGAGCGTTTTACACCGAACAGTTGTTCGTTAAATGCGCACCGCGCTCTGTTGGTGATTACAGGCCCGAATATGGGCGGCAAATCAACCTACATGCGACAAGTTGCCCTGATCGCACTGTTAGCGCGCGTGGGCAGCTTTGTGCCAGCGCAAAGCGCAGCGATTGGCCCACTTGATCGGATCTTTACACGTATTGGCGCAGCCGATGATTTAGCCGGCGGGCGCTCGACCTTCATGATGGAGATGATTGAAGCGGCTGCTATTTTGGCTTCGAGTTCGGCACAAAGTTTAGTGTTGATGGATGAGATTGGACGCGGTACATCCACCTATGATGGCTTGGCGCTGGCCTGGTCGATAGCGCAACGCTTGGTCACACATAACCGCGCACTGACGTTATTTGCGACGCATTATTTTGAAATCACCCGAATGCCAAGCGAGCAAGCGAATACCGCCAACGTGCATCTTGCTGCAGCCGAGTCGCCCTCGGGCATTGTGTTTTTGCATGAAGTGAAAGATGGGCCAGCCAGCCGCAGCTACGGGATTCAAGTGGCGCAACGCGCGGGTATCCCGCAGGCGGTGATTCGCCACGCGACACGCGAGCTTGAACGGCTTGAGGCGCAAGGTGCGCCGACCCCGCAACTGGGGCTGTTTGGCGAAGTGGTGAATGCTGAGGCTCAGGCTGCTGCCGCGACTGAAATGAACGAAGCGCAAGAAGCGTTGCAACAGGCGCTAGCTGCTCTTGACCCCGATACTTTAAGTCCGCGCGAAGCACTTGAGGCGTTGTATCAACTTAAAAAGCTGCAGCCTTGACCACACTGTTTTTCAACTTGCGTCAAGCTGATCCAAACGCCAACGTTGCACAAACACGAACATCACGACAAGAGTGAAACACCATGAAACCAGGCCAAATATCTTGAATCCAAATAAACCTCTCGCCTTGCTGGGTGGTTTAACGCCCGCCCAGTTCATGAAAACCTATTGGCAGCGCAAGCCGTTGGTGATTCGGCAGGCATTTGCTGGTTTCAAACCGCCCGTATCCACGGCAGCACTAAAAAAAATGAGCCGACGCGATGATGTCGAATCGCGTTTGGTGTGGCGCGAAAAAGGTCAATGGCAAATGGATCGTGGCCCCTTTGCGCGTTTACCAAAGGCTTCTGAGCCTGAGTGGTCACTGTTGGTGCAAAGTGTCGATATTCAAGACGACGCCGCCTGCGCCTTGATGAATCAGTTTCGGTTTGTGCCCGATGCACGCCTAGATGACTTGATGATTAGTCTGGCGACAATCGGCGGTGGTGTTGGGCCACACTTTGATAGCTACGATGTCTTTTTATTACAAGGTCAAGGGCGCAGACGCTGGCAAATTAGTCAGCAGCGCGATCTCACACTGATTCCTGACCTGTCGCTCAAAATATTAAAAAACTTTATCCCAGAAGAAGAGTTTGTTTTAGAGCCTGGCGACATGCTGTATCTGCCACCGCAAGCCGCGCACGATGGTGTGGCGCTTGATAATGATTGCATGACGATTTCAATTGGCTTTCGGGCACCCGATCAGGCTGCCTTGGCCCGCGGAATGCTTGAGGCGGCCGCGGATCAGATCGTCGCCCGTGCGGGGCTGGCGAGCGGCCCCTTTGGCGAGCCACCCTTGCCCGGCCCAAAGCTTGATGCGTTATATCGCGACGCGGGGCAACAAGCTAGTGCGCATCCTGCTGAGATCCCAGACGGTTTAATTGACGCTGCTGTGCAAGCGGTGTCTAAGATCCAATTTAATGCCGCACTGGCACAGCGATTTTTAGGGTGCTGGCTGACTGAGCCAAATCAGGCTGCGGTGTTTGATAGCGATTATGGTGATGATGACGATGATCGCGATACGATGCACGATGGCGAGTCTGACAATGAGGCCACGCAAGGTCAAGAAGCACCCTACACACACTGGGCGCTCGACCGTCGCACCCGCATGTTGTATCGCGGCAAGCACTTGTTTATTAACGGCGAGGTCGCGCCTGTTATCGCTGAAGCTGGTCTAAAGATTTTGGCCGACGCCCGCGAACTATCTGGCGCTGACCCTGCCGCACAAAAACTCACGTCCGAAGCTGTCGATACGCTCACCGAATGGCTGGAGGCAGGGTGGATTCATTTGGTGCGTCGGTAGTCTCGTTTTAATATCTTTAACAAGCTGGTGGGCAACACCTCGATTGCCGGTTTGAATAAATCTTTTTCTACCCGGGACAAATCTCTGACTTCCCCTTGCCGAGTCGTCAAAGGCTTTTTACTTGGCGTTGGAACACTACTTTTTCTTTGTATAACGATCCTGCTCATACTGATACTTCCTGACTTGAATCTAGAAAAAAATAAAACAACGCAAAGTTTGAGCTTGATGTGGTAGCTCACTTCGCAGCCAAGCACCCTGCCTTCTCGATAAATTTAATCACCTCATCCAAACCGTCGCCGGTTTTGAGGTTGGTCATCACCCAGGGGCGATCGGCACGCATGCGGGCGGTGTCGTGACGCATGACGTCAAGGTTGGCGCCAACGTAAGGAGCCAAATCAGTTTTATTGATCACCAATAAATCACTGCGTGTAATGCCGGGGCCACCTTTGCGGGGGATTTTTTCGCCACCGGCCACATCGATGACATAAATTGTGAGGTCAGATAAATCTGGGCTAAAGGTTGCGGCCAAATTGTCACCACCCGATTCTATAAAGATCAAATCCAAATCCGGAAACCGTTTCTGCATGCGATCAATCGCTTCAAGATTAATTGAAGCATCTTCACGAATCGCAGTGTGCGGGCAACCGCCGGTTTCGACACCCATGATGCGATCAGCGGTGAGTGCTTCGGCAGCCACTAGCAAACGCTCGTCTTCTTTAGTGTAGATGTCGTTGGTGACGACAGCCAATTTGTATTGATCGCGCATACGTTTGCACAAGACTTCA
>CAMDEF010000056.1 GCA_945895265.1 Bordetella parapertussis
TAACCGATCGAGGCGCCAATCAGCAACTCCCATCAAGGACAGTGGATGCAAATCCACAATCAAAGTCCGAATGTACGGGTGCAATCTTTACCTTCTAGTCAGAGCGAATTAAATGTTTGGCAAACGGGAGCGTTCATGTACGGACACTAGTGATAAAAGTTAAAAACTCGCTCGATCTCTTCAGAATCACTATTGCGAAAATAATAAACCTTTTTGTTTTCTGAAGTATGGTCAATGGCATATTGCGCTGTGGCTTTCCAGTTCTGCTGTGGGCCCCACTTTAAAGACATCAGCGTGTAGGACCTTGATAAGTTCACCGCGGACCAACTTCCTACCAACGCGATGCATATGAGTAGCCACCAACGCGACTGACCTTGCTCGGTCAATCGGTCGATGATGCAACCTACGATAATCGCAACCACCGGAAGCAAAACGATAAAGTTTCGCTCTGTAGAGATCGGATTCATCAGATCAAGAGTCATACCGAATGCAAGCATGACCACTAGTGCAAGCACCAATCTAAGTAAAGCCGGTCGCACCCCATCAATTTTTGGTGGACTACGAACTGACTTAAATATCGCCAGAAGAATGAACGTTATGGTGATGAGCGCCGCACCCAGAATGAGCGTTGAGCTCTCTAGAGGTAGCATGGCCCTAAAGAATATTCGCAAGGTGTCGAGCGGGCCGTCGACCACAATCCAAGAAGGATGTGAGCGCAAGCCTTGGGCCAAGTGTACGAATGGCCAGATGAGGCAGAGTAGGCCGCCGAGGATGATCGTTGCGATATTTCGAATATTTTTTTCTGCACTAAACAAAAGCACAAGAAGGATCGAACCTGCCAACAACAATCCAAAATAATGCGAGAGCGACAGCAAGAAGGCGAGTGCTGCGATTTTTATGAGTGACCATTTGCTACTGCCGTCGTAATCTATGAAGGAAGTTGTGAGTAATGTCGCAAGATAAAGGTTGAGCGCGTACGACCTAGCCTCTTGCGCATAGAAGGCAAAAAGAAAACTTGTAGAGAAAATTGTGATGACTGCCCACTGAGCCCAAGGGTTTAACTTTACCGACCACCACATAAGTCGCGCGAGTGCAGCTAAGGTGAGTAACAGACTAAGTAAGCGCACGCCAGGTTCGCTGTTGCCTACTAACAAGATCCAGCATTTCAATAGGATTTGATACAGCGGCGGATGCACGTCGTTTAGCATCGCACGCCATTGCTCTGAAACGGGAAGCTGGGCCGTGGTGACGGAAAACAGCTCATCGACCCAAAAAGAATAGCCTAGCCACGTGTTGTTCAAGCAGAGCAACAGGCCGAGCAATAGAAAGACGTACAAGCCTTTAACCGGCCATGGGATTGTGCGTATCGAGTTCAAACAGCCTTCGGACTTTTAGGGATTCAAAATGACCCCCGCCGCGAAAATCGCTGACCGAAAGCTTAAAGCGCTGTGGTTATTGCAATAACTTACTTACTGACACCGATAATCCGTACGATCCACACTATTTCTAAACGGATCGGTCAAATCATCTGAATACTTGCCCATCAGCAAACGCTGTTTGGGCAGAAAGTGCGCACGAAAATATCGGCTACTGCTAGCAATCGTTTGCCCCCAAGCAGTGAGCTTGACGCAACCGTCTTTGATTTCAACCGTGCCAGATTGTTGCTGTTCAGTTAAGCGCACATCGACTAGGCGGTGCTCTTTGACATACTCTTGAGTAAAGACTTGATCAAAGGCGTCAAGCTTGATGCCACCGCCGCGCTGCTGCAGTTTTTCTAGAATATAAAAAGACAGTGAGCGATCAATGACTGTAGGCACTGAAATCGCAAATGAATAGCCCAGTAATAACCAGATACAACATAGCTGCAAGGTTTCAAAGCGAGTGAAGACTTTGAACCACCGAACAGTCGCAATCAAAGTAGCTGCCAAAATCGTTGCGAGTACAGCATCTAAAATCGCGCTATAGAACACCACGTTAACAGGCACATAACGCACGTGCAGAACATAGATTACGAGTAACAGCAGCACGTACACCGCCGTCGCAATCAAGAGTTTTAGATATTTCATACTTTAAAGACCATGCGCTTATTGCCCCAATAGCTGCATAACACCTGCATACCTGTGGCCACAATAAATCCAGCGATGTAGTTTAGATTGTAGTGATCAGCCCACACGTACATCAGCGCGCCGTGAAGCAAGGCAATAGCTGCGTATAAAAAAATAAAGCGATACACCTGTTTAAACAAGGGCTCTGTTGAGCCTTGAAAAACAAAGTAACGACTACCTAAAAACGATGCTGCGATGCCAAAGATCGCAGCCACCAAGTTAGAAATGCCAGCAGACCGCCAACCTAACACTGTTAGGTTAAAAGTCAGCACTGCAAAGTGCACGGCTGTGGCGGCTAAGCCGTTGATCAGATACCTGACTGACTGCTGTGCAAGCAAAGCTGCGACTTTACTGCGCAGCGTGCTAGTTGGCATGCTTCACAACGTCAATGTAAGCGCGGTAATCAATTTGATTTGGCGCCCCTGAGCGAACAACACCTGTCAACATCAAGGTCATCAAGGTCAGTGCGCCGGTTTGTAAAAACACCAACAGCAAAATCCCCAAGGCCACTGAAAACCAGCCGGGAGTCGCAAACCCTGCAAGTTTTAACGCGATGGCTGCAGCACTGGCGGCCACAGTAAACAAAGCCACGAAGGCGCAAATAATACCTACGCGCACCAATACATCTTCAGCAAATACCATTAGGGCTCTAAAGCCATGCAAGGCCAGCCCAACAAAATTCATTTTGCTTTTACCTGCAAAGCGCGGGCCGCGATCAATCGGTTGGGTTTGCACGCGCAACTTTGATGTTAATACGCAGGCAGCAACATGCATCCATAATTCTTGCATGGCAGCTAGGCGTTTAAGCGCCACTGGCTTTAAGGCCATGAAGTTACCGAAGCTGATTTTGCGACCGGTTAAAAACTGAAACAACGCTTTGTAAACCACGTAAAACGCTTTGAATCTTATGCTTTCAATACGACTTTTACGCTGCGCCACGACCACGTCAACCTTGGGCGACTGCATCGGCTCAACCAACTCGCGAATCGATTGCGGGGTGTCTTCACCATCTGAATCCATCACGATGGTGCAAGGCATGTCGGGCATGTGCTCGGCTACGTAATTCAAACCAATCGCAATTGCGCGTTGATGTCCCACGTTACGCTTAAGCGTAATGACCACGCCTTTAACGCCGGCACTTTGTAGGGCTTCAATCTGTACGGGTTGATTGATTGAGCCGTCATCAACGGCAACAACGTATACGCGTGTACCGTACTCAGCAGATAATTCTCTAAACAAACGGGTTGAGGCCTCTTGATCTTCGTACACAGGCATCACGACAGCAAAGTTTGCGTCGGTGGCGTTACCGGTCGAGCGCACTGCAGTGCTGGCTGAAGAGTTAGCGTCGCCTTGGCCGTTGCCGTGTGTGCTCATGCAGCAATCGCCTCTTTAAAGTAAGCAATTGTGCGCTCAAGCCCTTGTTCAAGCGCAACTGTGGGCTCCCAATCTAGATGTTGCTTGGCCTTACTGATATCTGGACGACGCTGTTTAGGATCATCTTCTGGCAAAGGCATGTTAACGAGTTTGCTTTTTGAACCCGTCAGGCGCAACACTTTTTCTGCAAGCTCAATCATTGTGAACTCACCAGGGTTACCTAAGTTAATCGGGCCAACAACGCTATCGGGCGAATTCATTAATCGAATAAAGCCTTCAACTAAATCATCGGCATAGCAAAAACTGCGGGTCTGTGTACCGTCGCCGTAAATGGTGAGGTCTTCGCCACGCAAAGCCTGCACAATAAAATTGCTCACCACGCGACCATCGTCTGCCGCCATACGAGGGCCATAAGTGTTGAAGATGCGTACGACTTTGATTCGCAAGTTGTATGCGCGTTGATAGTCAAACCATAAGGTCTCAGCGGCGCGCTTGCCTTCGTCGTAGCAACTGCGTATACCAATGGTATTGACATTGCCCCAGTACTCTTCGGGTTGCGGGTGTACAGACGGGTCGCCATACACTTCAGAGGTTGAGGCTTGAAACACCTTGGCACCTGTGCTGCGTGCAAGCTCAAGCATATTGAGCGCACCCAACACCGAGGTTTTCATGGTGTGGATGGGGTCGTATTGATAATGCACGGGCGAGGCTGGGCAGGCGAGGTTGTAGATTTCGTCTAAGCCTGATACGCCAAGAGTTTGCACAGTGATGGGATCAACCACATCGTGCTGCACAAACTTAAAGTTTGGGTTTGAGGCGAGGCCAGCAAGATTTTTTTGGCTTCCTGTAAACAGGCTGTCGAGCGCAATCACTTGGTGGCCTTGAGCGATCAGGCGATCACACAGGTGTGACCCTAAGAAACCAGCACCGCCTGTGACAAGAATTTTTTTCATATGAAGTGCGTCAAGCTCTACGTGTAAATTGCATCGAACGAAAAGTACGGCTTAAAACTCGCCGGCTGGGCTGTTGGACAATAGCTGATTTGCCGATCAAGCGCGGCCCACACCTGCGTAATAAAAACCAAGTGACTTTAAGGCGGCTGGCTCAATATGATTGCGACCATCAAAAAACAGCGCGCCTTTAACCGTTGCTTTCAGTGCTTTGAAGTCAATTTTCTTGTACTCGGCCCACTCTGTTACCAACACAACAGCATCGGCAGCTTTGGCGGCGGTTAAAGGGTCGTTTTCGATCACAAGCTTACCGTTACGCAATAAATCAGCAAACACATGCTCAGCAACCTCGCGTGCCACTGGGTCGTGTGCAGCAATAGTCGCGCCTGCATTGCAAAGCGCACGAATTAAATCAATCGACGAAGCTTCGCGCATATCATCGGTGTCAGGTTTAAAGGCTAAACCCCACACGCAGATTTTGCGACCGTCTAAGTCTTTACCCATCTTGGCAACAAGTTGCTCAAACAGGTATTGCTTTTGTTTTTTGTTACGCGCCTCAACACCGTTGAGCACGATTGGATCCACACCGACGCTTTGAGCGATGCGTACCAAGGCCTGCACGTCTTTGGGGAAGCACGACCCGCCGTAACCGCAGCCTGGGCGTAAAAACGCTGGGCCGATGCGCGAGTCTGAACCCATACCGGCGCGCACGTCTTCGACGTTGATGCCAAAGCGATCACATACGTTGGCGATTTCGTTCATGAACGAGATGCGGGTGGCCAGCATGGCGTTTGAAGCGTACTTAATCAGCTCGGCCTCTTTTACGCCCACAGTGAGTAATTGACTGTCGTTTTTGACGTAAGGCTGATACAGCTTGACCATCTGTGCCTTGGTGGTCTCGCTTTCGGTACCGATCACAATGCGATCCGGATTAAAGAAGTCGTCGATCGCGGCGCCCTCTTTTAAAAACTCGGGGTTACTGGCGACATCAAAATCGATAAAACATTTGCGCTGAAACAGTTGCCAGGCAACTTCGCCTTTCACCAAATCGGCTGTGCCAACCGGCACAGTTGATTTATTGATGATGATGGCGGGGCCGTCTAGCGTTTGACCGATTTCTTTTGCGGCGGCTAATACGTAGCGTAAGTCGGCAGAGCCATCTTCGCCTTGAGGGGTACCCACGGCGATAAAAATCAGATTAGCGGCGGTGCTATCTTTACCCAGCTTTAGCAGGCCGTTTTTAATGCTGTCTGAAAACTTTAAGTTGCCGCTGGCGATTGAACCATCAACCACCTCTTTAAGACCCGGCTCATAGATCGGGATGATGCCTTTTTCAAGGCGAGCGATTTTGCTGGGGTCGGTATCGACACACACAACAGTATTGTCTTTGCTCGACAGGCAGGCTGCGGTCACCAAGCCAACGTAACCTGCACCGACGACTAGAATTTTCATAAACCGACTCTCAAGAAACAACTTAATTTAAAGTTTTAAAACACTGCGGTAACCGCTCAGACACAAACGCTTAAGCGCCAAGATGGCAGAATCATGACTGACTTTCAACAAAAAAAGAGCAATACCCGCTAGTTTAGGCAATTTTTGTGACATCTTTGGTCAAAATCATTCTAGAAAGCAGTTGTTGAGCGCTTTGCGCCCACGTTTGCCGCTGAATCTGGCTTGAATCGGGTGTTTTTTGCTGTTTTGCCAACGCCAGCCAGCTTTGGATGGCGGTGGCCAGAGCCGCGCCGTCGTCACCGGCAAAATACATGGCGTGGTCTTGGGCGACTTCACGAAACACGGGGATATCGCGGGCGATGATGGGCAAACCGTGGCGGGCGGCCTCGATCAGAGGTAAACCAAAGCCCTCGGCCTCGCTGGCGGCGATTAGGCAGCGTGCTGCGGCGTAGATTTTTTCAAGGTATTCGTCACTGGCCGACTGCATCCAAAACAGCTGATGGCCAAGCTGGGGGTGGGTGCTTAAGCGGGTGGTCAGTGCCTCGGTCAACCAGCCGGGCTTGCCGACGATGACCAGGTTGGCAGGGATATTTTGCGCCCAAAATTGCTCGAACGCATCTAACACTTGCCCATGGCGCTTGCGCGGCTCAAGCGTGCCCACCATTAAAAAGCTTGGGGCAGAGGCCAGTTGCTGTAACAGCTGAGGGCCATCGTCTGGCATCCCTTTTGAGGGGATTGAGCTTTCAATATCGGCCCCAAGATGAAACCAGTCTATTTTTAGCGACTGGGCTGCTGTGGGCTGATTGTGCGCGACCCAGGTTTTTAATTCAGCAGCCACGGCTTGCGAAATACACACGGCGCCATGCTGCTGGGATACAACCCGCAACCAATTGCCGTATTTTTCAACAAGCTCTGGGGTGAAGGTGTCTTTGAGCAACAAGGGCAACAGGTCGTAGACCACAAAATACACCTGAGCACCGGCTTGGCGGGCTTTGGCAAAAAAATGCTCGTGGTCTTGATCGATATTGAAGTGCAGGTCGAGGCCTAAGAAGATGTCACCTTGCTGGGGGTGGATGTAGGTGTCTTGGTCAATGGCCTCATCGGCCAAGAGCGTAACCGAGCCAACGCCTGACCCAGCACCGCGTTCTCCGTTCGTCAAAATCGGCCGATGACCTTCACCAAACATACGCTGCGTAAACGCTGCAGCGGTTTTGTAGCCCACAGGCTTGGCGGCATAGACCAGTTCGACTTGATAGGCAGAATCAGTCTCTGTTAACAAATGCTGAATCACGCTGCGTACTACGCGTTGGATGCCTGACTTTGAATCAGTAGCGTGCAGCTCGGTGATATCAACGAACAATCTAGGGCGCTGATCTTGGCGCGGCAGCAAGCCTGCGACGAGCGCCGCGGTTTCTTGTAACTCAACGGCGGGGCGCTGTGGGGTTTGCTCAAACGCTGCGATTCGCGCTGTGATTTCAGCCACCAGTGCTGCTGCAGCGGGCTGAGCCTTACTTACTGCAAGCACTCCAGCCTGCTCAAGCCGCTCTAACGCTTCAAGCGCCTTACGCGCAGTGTGATCCCACGAAAACGTTTGAACCTGCTGCTGCCCGTGAGCCACCAGCATTGAACGATAGGCCTCATCGCTGAGCACCTGCGTAATTTTGCTTGCAATGCTTTCAACCGAAAACGGATCAAACAAAGCCTCTGGTAAACCAATCACTTCAGGCACGCTTGAATAGTTTGAGCCAATCGTTGGTGCACCACAGGCCATCGCCTCGAGTGCCGTAAAACCAAAGCCTTCGCAATAGGTGGGCAAGATATAGGCCTTGCACAACCCATACAACGCACAAAGCTCGTGATCGGTAATACGTTGCGTCACGATCACTTGGCTAGCATCTAAGCCCGCCGCAGCAATCAATTGATTCACATGCACAAGCTGCGGGGCGTTAAGGCCACCGGCCAGCACCAGTTGATGGGCGTGCCGAACCTCAGCGGGCTGTGCAGCATATGCGTACACCAAACGATCAATATTTTTGCGCGGATCAAACGCGCCGCTGTACAACAAAAAGGGGCGGGTGATGCCAAACTTTGGCTTAAGCGCTGTTGCCTGTTCAGCATTTAAATCGACGGCAACGATATCTTCACCGAGTGCGGCCGAGATATTCTGTACCTGTGCCGCGGGCAGACCAAGCTGCGCAATGCCGTCGTTACGCGACGATTCTGAAATCGCAAACCAGAAGTCTGCTTTTTTAAATTGCCACAGGCGCTCGTAATACCAGTCTTGTGTGGTCGGGTCGACCAGATATTCGCTTTTGTATAACAGCGGGATCAAGTCGTAAAGCATCGCCACGGTGTAAACCGGTGCGAGTTTGCTGACGCTGACGATGGTGTTGTCGCCCGGGCTATCGAGCAAACTGCTAATGATTAAGACATCAGGTTGAAGCTCTGCAATGTAAGCCTCACGCAATAGCTCTGACACGTCTTTGCGCCAGTGATTTTCTGGCTTACGTAGGTCAGTGGGGCCAATGCCTGACCAAATTTTGATCGTGCAGTGTGCGCGTTGCTCGGCTAACGCGTCTTGTGCATAGGCTAGGGATTCTGGAAACAAATCACTGAGCAACACCACGATCTCGTGCGTGCCTTTGTTGCGGATTAACGCCCGTACAAAGGCGAGGGCGTAACGACCGATGCCACGATGGCGGCTTTCGTTTTGCGCACCTTGCAGATCGACGACGATTTTCATGGCGGCGGAGTGTGTGCGCTTGACGAGCTATTGGGCTGCGCGGCCGCGTCGGCTGGCTGCATCGCGCTGCCTTGTTGAAACCGCTGGTAAATCTCTTGCGCCTCGGGGCTCAAGGTTTCGATGCGCTCACGTGTTTGATAAGCTTGTTCAACAATGACCGGATCCAACGGGATTTTTTTTGTTCTGCAGCAGCCGCCTGGCGCGCAATCAAACGATGATTAAGCGCAACGACATAGCCATGCACTGTGCGCCAACGGGGGCGCACCGCTAACCACGGCAATGAACGGCGCACGCCAATTCTTTGCACTTTTTCAACAAACGCGGATAGTCGCGCACCCACGCCCTCGGCCTTAATTTGTGTGACCTGTTGCTCGGCCCAACGGATCGGCTTAGTGAGTTTCCATAAGAACGATGTGTGGATGGCGGCCAAGGCCGCTTCAGCGCGTGCGGCGCTTTCTGCAACGACACGAATCCGCGCGTCAAGTTGTTGATCGAACAACATCGCAAGTGTTTCGAGTGGCAAACCGTAGTCTTGTTCAAAGGCTTTGATCACCACCGGTGGGCTCATACCCGAGATTGATTTTTGTGCAATCACGGCAAAGCTTGGGCTGGCATCTTTTAAAACGTTAACTAGGCCAACAGGTTGCTGTGCTGCAATACCAAGTTGTTCGTGCAGGCGTACGGTTTTAATGGTTTCAAACCCAAAGTACTCGGGTATGAACGCCAACACCATGGGCGAAATCTGCTGACAGCGCGTTGCGTCAAGAACAGCCTGATGCGCTTCGGTCAACATATTATCGGGGTGCGCAGCTTGCAGCAAAAGCACGCCACCGGGCATCAACACGCGGTGCGCTTCTTGCACCACTTGCTTCAATGCCTCAAGCGGCAATTGATCGGCAAGGCCTAAGGCAGAGACCAGTGCATAGCGTTGCGCGGGCGCAGCCTGCAACGCCGTCAAGGCCGCTAATGTTTGCGCAGCAAAGCCTCGTTGCTGACACACCGCGATCTGAGCCGCATCGCTATCCACACCTTGCACCGTGAAGCCCGACTCTTGCAAGGTTTCAAGCCACTCGCCCTGGCCACACGACACATCAAGCGCCGGCGCGCCTGGGTAGGCATGCAGCAAAGGGTACACAAAGGGTAGGTAAACAAATAGCCGAGCTTTGACTGCCGCCCGCGACCCGCGAATTTTGTTTTGCAGGGCCCGGTTAAAGTCGTCAGCCACGCTTGGCCTCGATGCTTGAGGGCAACCACGTCAAACCAACAAAATGATCTTTGCCCACAATCACAACATTAAAGACAATGGCGCGGTCACGCCATTCATAGCTTTTAGCAAGGTGGTTTTCAGCGTCGTGTAAAGCAAACGACATTGAATAAGACCCTTCGCCAAAATTAGCCGGAAACCGCAAGGTGTACTGGATACGCTCACCTTGACGCAGGTCTTTCAACACTTGCTTGGTATGAAAGGTATTGGTACCAAATACCGGTTGGCCAAGCCTGTCTTTAATCTGATAGCCAAACACCAGTTCAGGCAGATCGGCAAAGGCCTCAAGCTCGACCTGCACTTGCAAGGCTTGACCCACCTTCACCACTTCAACGGGGTTGCCCTCTTCGTCGCACAAGGTGGCTTTGATTACACGCGCTTCACCCGTACCCGAGATGGTCTGCACGTTACCGTCGGCGCCGACCACTTGTTGCACTTTGTCAGGATCACGTTCGGCGATCATGGCGTTGTAGTAATCCATGACGGTTTCGGGGCTGCCTTGCATGGCAATGGTGCCGCCGTTCAGCAAGATTGCTCGGTCACAAATGCCTTGCACCGCGCCCTTGTCATGCGACACGATCAGCAGTGTTGTACCAAGCTTGTTGTACGCACGAATGCGATCAAAACTTTTATGCTGAAAATAATTGTCGCCAACCGATAAGGCTTCATCCACAATCAAAATGTCGGGCCGCCGTGCCGTGGCTACACTAAACGCTAAACGCATTTGCATGCCGCTTGAATACACGCGTACCGGTTGATCGATGTAGGTACCGATCTCGGCAAAGGCTTCGATCTCTGGCATCAGGCTGCGCATATCGTCAGCCGTTAAGCCCAACAACTGCCCTGCCATGATGGCGTTTTGGCGGCCGGTGAAATCGGGATGAAACCCCATGCCCAATTCAAGCAAGGCGGCGATACGGCCTGTGACCTTGACCGAACCCGTTGTGGGCTCGGTGGTGCCGGTAATCATTTTAAGTAGTGTGCTTTTGCCCGCGCCGTTCATGCCGATGATCCCAATGGCTTCGCCCGGCTTGACCTCAAAACTCAGATCTTGCAGCACCCACTTTTGCGTATGGCGCGGCGGGCTAAACGGGATCAGCCACTCGGCCAGGCGTGCACCGCGGGTAGGATATTGTTTATAGGCTTTGCCTAAATCACGAACGCTAATCGTGCCCATTAGAGTTCGTCCACAATTTCGCCGGCGTGCTTACGAAATAAGCGAGCACCCCACACACATAACAGCACGGCAAGCAAGGTCACCGGCCACAACGAACGCCAATCAGGCCACTGACCATTCACCAATATCTGCTGATACGCCCCCATCAGATTTGTCATGGGGTTGTAGCGAATCAATTGCTGAAAGAAGGGCGGCAAAATATTGATGGGGTACACCACAGGGGTCGCCCAAAACCAAAACTGCAACACGACGCCAGCCATTTGCCCAACGTCACGAAAAAAAACATTGAGCACACCGAGCGTTAGACCCAAGCCTATTGATAATAAAATTTGAATCATCAATACGGGGATCAGGGCGACGAACACTACGCCGGGAAACGCACCCGTTGCCAATAGAAAGATCGTAAACAGCGAAAAAATAATCACAAAATTGACCGAGGCATTTGCCAGCGCAATGACGGGCAAACACATTCGCGGAAAATTAATCTTTTTAAGTAGATTGGCGTTTTCAATAAAAACATTTTGGCCGCGCGTGACGGCCTCGTTAAAAAACGTCCAGGTCAGCACACCGGCACACAGGTAGATGCTATAGGCGAACTCGCTTTCAACCCCAGGCAACTTGCTGCTCATGATCTGCGAAAACACCACGGTGTAGACGATGATCATCACCAGCGGCTTGATCACTGTCCAGGCCGCGCCAAGCATTGAGTTTTTATAATTAGACTGAAACTCGCGCTGCACGCTGCCTAAAATAAAGCCGCGATAGCCCCATAACGATTGGAGCATACCCATCAGTGCGCGCGCCGACTAAGCACTCGTTTCACGCGCGACCGTAATGGTCTTCAAAGCGCACGATATCGTCTTCACCCAGATAATTGCCGCTTTGCACTTCGATCAAGACCAAATCGATTTTGCCGGGGTTTTCAAGGCGATGCTTGTGGCCTGCGGGGATGAAGGTAGATTCGTTGGTGGCGATTAAGAGGTTTTGTTCGCCATTCACGACCTTGGCCATACCGTCGACCACAATCCAGTGTTCGCTGCGGTGATGATGCATTTGTAATGACAGTGACGCGCCAGGCTTCACTACGATACGCTTCATTTTGAAACCCGTGCCTTCTTCAAGCACAGTATAGGTGCCCCAAGGGCGATGCACGGTGCGGTGTAACTTGTACGCCTCGTGCCCAATCTTTTTAAGTTGGCCCGCAATTTGTTTAACATCTTGCGAGCGATCTTTGTGCGCCACTAACAAGGCGTCGGGTGTGTCGATAATGATGAGGTTATCAACACCCACGGCGGCGATCAAACGACCTGAAGCTTGAATAAAGGTGTTGCTAACATCGTGTAAGTAAGTTTCGCCTTCAAGGCTATTGCCGTTTGCGTCTTGGGGAATCAAATCGCCCAGCGCGTTCCACGAACCGATATCGCTCCAGCCGATGTTGCAGGCAACGATGGCGGCGTGGGTGGTTTTCTCCATCAACGCGTAGTCGATTGAAATGCTGTCGGCTTTTTTAAATGTCGCGGCATCTAAGTCAATTTGATACTGACCCGCACCTTCAACACGACGCGAAGCCTTTAGGCTTGTTTCAACGGCGTCTAGTACTGCGGGCGCATAACGCTTGAGCTCGGCCATCGCCGTTTCAGTGGTCATGCAAAACATGCCCGAGTTCCAGAGGTACTTACCACTGGCCACGTACTCTTGCGCGGTTTTAAGGTTTGGTTTTTCGACAAACCGTTTAACCGTGTGGCCTTCGGATTCGATGTAGCCATAGCCGGTTTCAGGGCCTTCAGGCTGAATACCGAAAGTTGTGACCTTGCCAGTTTCAGCGAGTTTGACGGCGGTTTGCACCGCTTCGGTAAAGGCTGCCACATCGGCGATGAGGTGATCAGCGGTTAGAAATAACATCACGGCTTTGGGGCCGTACGTTTGATGGATGGTGATGGCGGCTGCCGCGATTGCTGGCGCCGTGTTGCGGCCTTCAGACTCAAGAATGAAGCCCAACGGCATGGGGATCTCACCCGTTTCACGATACTCGTCTGCTGTTTTAAAAAACAGATCACGATTGGTGACGGTGAGCACCTCAACGACATCCGGCAAACCTTTGGCGCGCAAAAATGACTTTTGCAACAGACTTTGACCATCGGCCAAGCGGATAAAGGGTTTGGGGTGCTGCTCGCGTGAAACCGGCCATAAACGTGTGCCGGCACCGCCAGAGAGAATAACGGGGATGAGTTGCATACTTAACCGCCAGAAATAATTTTTAGCATTATCGCATTGTGGGGGCTAAAAAGCCGGTTTTAGGCGCTGCGCGAGGTTATCTGCGCTGCGACCCCTACAGATGCATCAATCGTCGAGGCCAAACAACTCATTTACACGGCACTTGTGGCAAACGCTCAGTGACTGAGCCCCTAGCGAGAAAGATACCTTTGAATCGATTGACTCGACTCTCAAAGCGCGCTTTCATTGCACAAATAGCGACTTTTGAAGTTGCTCGACGCTTTGCTGCCAAGTGTTGTATTTCAAACCAGTGCTCAGGGGATGTTGCTTGGCCTCATACAAAGACAGCCAGGTTTTGATGCTTTGCGCCGTATCCTGAGCCGCCTCAGAGGCGGTTTGGCGCCCGGCTGGGCCACCAAAATAGTAGGCTGCGTCGCCAGCCACTTCTCTAAACACAGGGATATCGCGCAGCAATAAAGGGATACCGTACTGGGCCGACTCGATCAACGGCAGGCCAAAGCCCTCGCCCTCGCTGGCGGCGATCAGGCAGGTACTGGCTGCGTAGATTTTTTCAAGATACTCGTCGCTGATCCCTTTTAGCCAGAAGAGTTTTTTATTCAGTTCTGGGTGTTTGGCGAGGATGTCAGCAATTTCAGCGATGTTCCAGCCTACTTTGCCGACGATCAGTAAATTTATATTTTCGTTGGCTTGCCAGAGCAAGGTAAAAGCGTCAAGAATCTGGCGATAGCCTTTACGAGGTTCGAGCGTGCCCACCATCAAGAAGGTGGGGCGCTCGCGAAACACTTGCAGCGCCTGCTCGGCATCCGAGGGCAAGCCTCTTGAGGGTGAAGAATTGTTTAAATCTGCCCCTAAATGAAAAAAGGTGGTCTTAAACGTATCACTGACCGTGAGGCGGTTTTCAGTGATCCAGGCCTGATAATCATCGGCCACGGCCTTTGAAATACAAATCGCGCCATCAAACTTGGTGAGCGCCCGCAGCCATCTGACGTGAAATTCTTCGGTTGAGGGTGGAAAATACTTAGGGAACTGAATCGGCAACAAGTCATACACGACAAAGTAAACCTTGATGCCAGCGGCTCTGAGCTTAGAAAGGTAGTTTTGTTCTTTTAGCGTATTGACTGCCGCGTAATCCAAACCCAAAAAGATGTCGTCCGAACGTACTTGTATGGGGGTTTCGGCACGAGAAACCGATAGGGTGAGCGCATCGCCGTTGTTGTGACTCATGGCCGCGGCTTTATAGCCCACATACCGATCGCCATAGACGGCCTGAATCTCGAAACCAGGTGGCGGTTGCTTCAGCAATTGCAGCAAAATACTGCGCGTGACGCGCTGAATGCCGGTTTTGACGTCTTCAAGCACCAAAAAAGACACGTCAACAAATAAAACTTGATTACCACCTTCGCCGCGGTACTGCACATTGCGTGGCTTGACGAGGTACCAATCAAACAAGGCGACTTGTATTTTGCGCAAAAAAACATCGATTGCTGGGTATTTGGCGCCGATTGCTTTTAACGCGACTTTAATGGGGCCTGTTGTAAGTGCACCGTACAAGCTCTTGAAAACCGACTTGATCATAGTTGTTGTGACTGAAAGTACTGCAGGCAAGCGGCCAAGGGCAGCGAGTCGTAATTTGGGGCAAAAAAAGACTGCTCGAATGCAGTTTGGGGCAATAAAACCGAGAAGCGCGCGCAAGCGCCACAGAAGTATAATAACGCCTTTGAACGGCTAACTGGATACGAGCGTGGCGAATACAGGCGCAAACAAAACCGCGGTGATCACTGGCATCACCGGACAAGACGGGGCCTATTTAACCGAATTGCTGTTGGGTAAAGGCTATACGGTTTACGGCACTTATCGCCGCACCAGTTCGGTCAATTTTTGGCGTCTTGAAGAACTTGGCGTTGAAAACCACCCCAATTTGCATCTGGTTGAATACGATTTAACCGACCTGTCTTCAAGTATTAGGCTGTTGCAAAACTCGGGCGCCACCGAGGTCTATAACTTGGCCGCGCAAAGCTTTGTGGGTGTGTCGTTTGAACAACCCCTCACCACGGCCGAGATCACGGGCATTGGCCCAGTGAACCTGCTTGAAGCGATTCGCATCGTCAACCCAAAGATCAAGTTTTATCAGGCCAGTACGTCTGAAATGTTTGGCAAGGTGCAGGCGATTCCGCAAATTGAATCGACTCCTTTTTACCCACGCAGCCCGTACGGCGTGGCCAAGCTGTATGCGCACTGGATGACCATTAATTACCGCGAAAGCTATAACATTTTTGCCACCAGCGGCATCTTGTTTAACCACGAGTCCCCCCTGCGCGGCCGTGAGTTTGTGACCCGCAAAATTACCGACAGCGTGGCCAAGATCAAACTAGGCAAGCTGCCTGTGCTTGAGTTAGGCAATATCGATGCCAAGCGCGACTGGGGTTATGCCAAAGATTACGTAGAGGGCATGTGGCGCATGCTGCAAGCGGCCGAGCCCGATACCTTTGTATTAGGCACCAATCGCACCGAAACCGTGCGTGATTTTGTCACCATGGCGTTTAAAGCGACGGGGGTCGACATCGACTGGAAAGGCCAAGCCGAGCAAGAGCAAGGCTTTGATGCCAGCACAGGCAAGGTCGTGGTCAAGATTAATCCCAAGTTTTATCGGCCTGCCGAAGTTGAGCTGTTGATTGGCAACCCCGCAAAAGCCAAAGCCACACTCGGCTGGGAGCCAAAAACCACGCTCGAAGAACTCTGTCGCATGATGGTAGTGGCAGACTTGGCGCGCAATGAGCGCGGTTTCTCGTTTTAAATGACCGTTGAGCAGCTCGGATGAACGCTAGCAACAACCAACGCGTACTCGTCACCGGGCTGCAAGGGTTTACTGGCCTGCATCTGGCCAACGAACTTGAAGCACATGGCTACGAGGTTTGGGGTTTGGGGGATGTAGACCCCACCTTGCCACGGTCGGTTAAAGCCAATTTGTTAGATCTTGAGTCATTGCGCACCGCGGTATTGGCTGCGCAACCCCAATATGTTGTTCATTTGGCGGGCGTTGCCTTTGTCGGCCATGGCCAACCCAAGGCGTTTTATGACGTCAACTTGGTGGGCACACGTAATTTGCTTGAGGCGCTTGACCCACTTGCTGCGCAATTAAAGTGTGTGCTGTTAGCAAGTAGCGCCAATGTGTACGGCAATTTGCAAGGCGGTTTGCTTAGCGAGGCCAACCCAGTTAACCCAGCCAACGATTACGCCGTCAGCAAACTGGCCATGGAATACATGGCCAAGCTCTGGTTGCCCAGGGTACCGGTGGTGATGGCACGGCCGTTTAACTACACCGGCATTGGTCAGTCTGAAAGCTTTTTGATCCCAAAGATCGTATCGCATTTTGTGCGCAAGCAACCGACGCTTGATTTGGGCAACATGGATGTCTGGCGCGAATTCAATGACGTGCGTGATGTGGTGACAGCCTATCGCCTGTTGCTTGAGGCAGCGCCGATCGGTCAAATCGTGAATGTCTGTTCAAGCAACCTGGTGTCGCTTAAAGAAGCACTGGCGTTGGCGACTGAGCTGACCGGGCATTCGCTAGAAGCGCGTGTCAACCCTCTGTTTGTGCGGGCTAATGAGGTGCTGAAGCTGGGTGGCGACACGACGCTTTTGAAAACCTTTGTGCCCAATTGGCAGCCTAAGCGGTTGCGCGAGACGTTGGCGTGGATGATTGAGGCTGCGCAACAAGAGCTGGCCGCTAGTGGAGGTTCAGGTACTAGTGGTTCAAGCTTAAGTGCTGCAGGCGCTTCAGGTTCGGCTGCTGGTAGCGCATCAACAGATTCTACGCAGTCGTTCCCCCCCATCCAGCCATGATGCGCGTGGGGTTCGGTGTGACAGCCCTATGCAAAGGCCTTGCAGGGGGCGGCTCTGACGGCATCGGTAACTACACACTTGAAATGCTTCGCCAGTTTGGTGTGCGCGATGATTTGTCGTTGGTGCCGTTTTCTTTTGGGCAGTCGGTGGCGAGTGAGGTACTTAAAGAGTTAAAGCACCCCGCCCTCAGCACCTCTGCAGAGCAGACGATAATCAATGGCGAAAGTGGCTTGTCATCCAATCGCAATCCAAACGCACCAGGACTCGAGTCGAAGCGCAGCGCGGCCAACTCCGCTGACCTCACCGGCATCACTCTCGGACGATATCCACTGAACGCAGCGTGGTCAGCTGCAACAAGCTTGAATTTTTTTGGCATCAATCGCTTAAACCAAAAAGTTGACCTGATTCACGCCACTGATCATTACGTACCGAAATGCAGCCCCGTGCCTTTAGTGGCCACCTTGATGGATGCAATCCCGTTGTCGCATCCGCGCTGGTCACGCGGCAACCATCGTGGCTTAAAAAACGCACTCTGGGTTCGCGCCGCCAACTGGGCCGATCAGATCATTACGATTTCTGAATACTCAAAACTTGAACTCGCCAAATGGACTGGCATCTCGCCCAACAAAATCAGCGTGATCCCACTAGGGGTCGACAAACGTTGGTTTCGTGAAGTGCCCGCCGCAGAGTTTGCGCAAGTGCGCGCGCGGTACGCGTTGCCCGAGCACTTCTTTATTTCTGTTGGGACTTTGCAGCCTCGCAAAAATATCGAAGGCGCGATTTTGGCGCATCGTTCGATGCCGCTAGCTGAACGTCAACGCGTACCACTCGTGATCGTTGGCCGTACGGGCTGGAAGTGCGAAGCTGTTTTGAAAATGATTGATGAAGACACAAGCTCAGGCGCTGTGCGTTGGTTGCAGCATGTACCCGAGGCGGATTTGTTGGCGGTTGTGAAATCAGCGAGTGCGCTAGTGTTTGCTTCGTTGGCAGAAGGCTTTGGCTTGCCAGTGCTTGAAGCCTTTGCGGCACAAGTGCCGGTGGTGACATCTAACACGACGTCGCTGCCTGAGGTGACGGGCGATGCGGCACTAACGGTTGATCCGCTGGATGTTGCAGCGCTAAGCGCAGCAATTTCGCGCGTGATTGGTGATGAAGCGTTAGCAAATGATCTGAAGCAGCGCGGGCTGCTACGCGCTCAGTCATTTAACTGGCAAGCGTGTGCGGCTGCGACGGTTGGTGTGTATCAAGAGGTTTTAGGGCGGTAAAGTTTGGCTACCGCGCGATTCGACGAGTGCTTTTAGTCGCAAAGTGTCGTCGATCGCTTGCTGAGCGACTTTTTTACTGAATGTCTGCTCGAGCTCATAGTCTGCTGCTGCCCGCACGCGCTTCAAGTCTCTTGCGATGGCGGCGACTTTCTTTGAGACGGCATACTTAGGGTCTGTTTTGCTAATCGTTGGGCTCTCTAACTGTTGGTACAAAGTTTCATGAACACCCGCCGATCGGCCCGTTAAGGCGCCTGGCTGACTTAGACTACGGTGAAAATCTTTCGCTAAATGAAAGGCGGCGTAATACGATCTGCCGATTGAGCAGCGCACCGTAGCCTCATCGACTGCCGTACCGATCAGACTTTGGGATAGGTCTAGCAAATTTTTAGGGGTAACACTCATCAGCACAACGTCCCTAAAAAACTGAAGCCAATGCATCTTGGCATTTTGTCGAAACGTCTGACGAAGCGATCGACGTATTCGAAGGTCATCCCTGAGGCTGTATCCGTAGCAACGGGCACTAACCAGCGGATCGAAATCGAATCGTCGTCATAGGGGTCTTCGCAAATTCGATAGCTGCTTGGGCAGGGCGCAGAACGCATAAGATGGCGTGCACGCAAGATTTCGCCCGCGTCGTCAAGCATTTGACCGACCATTTGATCAGTAACGTCATCTTCTTGCAAAATCTTTTGAATCCGTTTGGCGTCTTCGATGTGCTTGGCTGACAGATCAGCAATTTTCATTTGCTGAGCCGCTGCATAAAAGTCGTTTAGTGGAGTAATCGCCATCGACAAAAAACCAAGACTCTCGATGCACGTCAGCCCGCCTAACTCGGGGCGAGCTATTTTTGTAAACTCTTTTTGTGCTTCAGAGATGTATCCCATGTTGATCAATGCTCCGCAGTAAGCGGCGGCAGTACGTGGCGAGCGATCGAGCTTAGCGGCGCAAGAAAAATTATGCCGCATCTCAGCTTCGTTGCCGCAGATTTGATGAATAGCACCTAAGGTAATAAAGCGTTCAATCGCGTGATACGCATCGCCTGTGATTTTTTGCGCTTCGCAAATTAAGCGACGCGCCTCAAAGCTAGTTGAGTCAAGATACGGCCCGCCCGCTTTGGCCCGCACGTTAACTTGAGAAAGAAGTTGTGAGCATTGGGTTTGGGGTTGAGTCGACATAGGGTGTGGATGCTGAACACGAGTCACCATTGCGGCGGGGAGACGCAGTGAAACATATTCGGCTAAGGACTTCAATGGCTTGAGGAGGCAGAACGCTAACTTTTACACTTTGTTACAAGGGTGCTTTGTAACAAGGACATTTTCGACTCATCTTTGTTATTCAAGATGTTCGCTCTCTGAGTAAAATTCTGTTTTGCTTCTGATCTGCAAATCAAACTCTCAGGCACTTGTGAAATGAATACTTTAGATACCTCGTTGATGGCTCACCTCACCGTCGAATCTCTCAGCGTGACCGATACACATCTACATGCCCCCGGTTGCACTAACGAGCCTTTTTTTAAGACTTCAGCCACAACGCCTGATACAAGGCCGAACGCCGAAATTGTTAGCAGAGACCTCACACCTTTAGAAGATTTGATTTTGCATAGAGCCACACTCAGCACTGGCAAATTGATTTATAAAGGCAGGCTCGTGCGCACGTGACAGCGTTTGAAGCACCCCTGCAGCTGATCAAATCTTTATCATCCACCTTTTTTGTTCAGCGATAACAACAATTGTTCTGCCTCAACCCACGGAAGCCGACGACTGCGTTGCTTCATTTTTTTTAGCGCTTCAAGGGCTTTTTTTACGCTATGCAACCCATGCTTGACCATTGCGACCAAGAGCCAAATTGTTCCCATGACTTGAACTGACTCTTTTTGCGCGACTATCTTTAAATTATGGTCGCCGGTAAGTAATGCTGCGTCTTGCTGCTTTGCAAGTG
>CAMDEF010000057.1 GCA_945895265.1 Bordetella parapertussis
GGAGATGTTATGAACGCCTCCCTCCCCTCTGGGGAGTGAGGGTGACAGAAAAGCAGAGAGCCCTCGCTTTACCTAACGGCATCTAAGTGCCAAAGTGGAGTTTCTTAATTCAACCACAAACGGTAATGAGGGCTCGACATGAAGATTACGACAATTGGTCTGGATATTGCAAAGAAATTTTTTCAATTGCATTGGGTAGATATGACAACAGGCGAAGTTCATCGCAAGCAGCTCAAGCGCGAACAGATGGCAGAGTTTTTTGCCAACTGTGAGCCGAGCGTGGTCGCGATGGAAGCTTGTGGGAGCGCGCATTACTGGGCCCGCAAGTTGTCAGGGTTTGGTCACGAGGTCAGACTGGTCGCGGCGCAGTTTGTGCGACCGTTTGTTAAAACTAACAAGACCGATGCGGCCGATGCACGGGCGATCTGGGAAGCCGCACAGCGCCCTGAGATGAGGTTTGTTGCGATTAAGACCGAGGGCCAACAAGGCGTACTGACGCTGCACCGCCTGCGAGAGCAGATGGTTAAGTTTCGCACGATGCAAACCAATCAGCTGCGTGGTCTGCTCTATGAGTTTGGTGTGGTGCTACCGGTCGGTCGTGCCAAGGGCATGCCTGCCGCGCTAGAGGCGCTCGGCGAGCTTGAGGATACGTTATCCGCCATGGTGATTGATGCGCTGCGTCAACAAATGGCACGCATACAGAAATTGAGTGATGATATTGCCGATATCGAGAAAAAACTCATGCTCTGGAAAAAAACAGAATGTTCGGCAATGAAAATCCTGGAAATACCCGGAGTGGGGATACTCACGGCGACCGCGGCTGTTGCCACAATGGGCGAGGCCAGTGCGTTTAAGAGTGGACGAGAGTTTGCTGCCTTCCTGGGCCTGGTGCCTAAACAAAGCGGCACGGGCGGGCGAGTGCGACTGCAAGGGATCAGCAAACGGGGTAACGTATATCTCAGAACATTGCTGATTCATGGCGCGCGCGCCAGAATTAACCTACAAAAGCAGCGAGAGCCCTGGATCGAACAATTGCTGGCGCGACGCCCGTTTAATACGGTAGTGGTCGCGTTGGCCAACAAAATGGCACGCACGATCTGGGCCCTGATGGCCCATGATCGTTCGTACCAGAAGAACTACGCACCAAGTATCGCGTAGCTGATTAACCACAAAAAGGAATTGGATAGCTAAAAGGTTGCGCAGGTAGATATGAGATAGATGGCGGAACAGGTCGGACCGCGAGAAAGTAAACCTGTATGTTTGTCTGGTCCTTTAAAGGACGTTACGGAGACTAGGGCTTTCTCGGCGAATTCCATCAGGGTCAGCAGACGTAAGGTCTGCACAAACAGACCGGATATAAGACTGCAACCACCTTTACTGTCGATATCAAATATTTCTTGCCAAACCGGGAGGCGTTCATATAAGAACAACATGAGCAAATTCAACTCTGGGAACCCCACACGTCGCAAACTTCTGCAATCTAGCGCCTCAATCCTTGGGTTGGGTTTGACAGCACCTTGGGTGCGGGCGGCCGGGTTTCCAGACAGCGCGATTAAACTCGTTGTGCCGTTTCCACCCGGTGGAACAGTGGATACGCTAGGACGTATTATTGCACCGGCGTTTAGTACACAACTTGGACAACAAGTTATTATCGAAAACAAAGGGGGGGCTGGGGGCACCATCGGGTCAAACCAAGTCAATCAGGCCTCACCTAACGGCTATACCCTATTACTGAACGCTGCAAACCACATTATTACGCCGTTGATTTCGAACGCTGTGCCATTCGACCCCGTTAAAGACTTCACGCCAATCTGCTATATCGGCTATGTGCCACAACTCGTCGTTGTCAGGGCCGAGTTTCCGGCCTCGACTTTCGAAGAATTTATCAAGATAGTTCAAAGCAAACCAGGTCAATACAACTGGGCCACCTCAAGCATCGGCACGACCGGCCATTTGGCCGAAGAACTCATCAATCAACGAGCTGGCTTAAAAATGCCGGTGATTGCATATCGAGGCGGTGGCCCAGCACTCACCGATGTCATCGCTGGGCATACCACCGCGATGGTTGAACCTGTCCCCTCAGCCATCCAGCACGTCAAATCTGGCCGACTCAAGGTGCTGGCCGTCACAAGTAGCAAACGCGCCTCAAGTTTGCCACAGACCCCCACTGTCGCTGAGAGTGGCTTACCTGATTTCGAATTACCGTCGTGGTACGGCGTATGGGGCCCAGCAAAAATGCCTGCAGATATCACGCAAAAGCTCTTTCAAGAGCTCAAGCGTACCCTTGCGTTGCCCGCGCTGAAAGATCGGTTTGCCGACCTATCGTTTGAAGCACTTGGCGGGTCGCCAGAAGAGTTGAGCAAGCTGATGCAAACTGAGTCAGCAAAATATGCCCGCATTGTGAAAACCGCCGGCATCGTAATGCATTAACGTGTCAAAGCACTTATACCGCTCGACGAGAGACAAAAAATGAAACACACGCTGACCTTCGTTGGAATCGGGCAAATGGGCAGTGGCATGGCGCGACGCTTGAGTGCGTCGGGCTTTGATGTTTTAGGCTTTGATATCAGCGCGCGTAGTCGTGAGCTTGCCGAGGCAAGCGGCTTAAACACGCAACGTGATTTGCAACAAGCGATGCACAATCGCCAAGTGGTGTTAAGCAGCGTGCCTAACGCAGATACCGCGCGGCAAGCTTGGTTGGGCCCCACAGGCATCTTGCAATTCGCCCAGCCAGGTAGCTTTGGAATCGAACTGAGCACGATTGACCCTGCGACGATGCGACAAATCGCAATCGCCGCGCACGAAAAGGGCGTAAGAATGATTGATGCGCCCGTCAGTGGCGGCCCAGAAGAAGCCGCCACAGGACAATTAGTCTTGATGGTTGGAGGCGATACCGAAGACATCGCCGAAGTCGACGACATACTGAAAGCCTTAAGTTCTGCCTATCACTACACCGGAGTCGTAGGCACCGGAAAAACCGTGAAACTCGTCAATAATATGATGGCGATGGGCAACATTCTCGTCGCAGCTGAAGCCTTTGCGCTGGGTACCGCAGCAGGGGTCGAACCAGAGTTACTGTTTTCTGTGCTGTCCGGATCAGGTGGGCGGTCGCATCACTTTCTAAAACGATTTCCAAATGCAATCCAAGGAAACTTCAAACCCGGCTTTAAGCTCGAACTAGGTGAAAAAGATTTAGCCTTGGCCATTGAGTTTGGTCGGACCATGAACCACCCCACCCCGGCCGCGTCCGTCATTCGCGAAATGATGGCAATAGGTCTAGCTGCGGGCTATCGAGGCCAAGATGTTGTCGCGATGCTTGATTTTTATAACAAGATGCATCGAGAAACATAACGAGCGCGCTGTCAGACATACAAAAATCGCAAAACGCACTGCACAAGTGCCAACACTAAGCAATGTGCATCAAAGTGCATAAATATTAAAGAATCCTCTGCTAGCCTAATTAGGAAACCTTAGAGGTTTACCTTAATGCCTATCAGAGGATTCTTTTAAACTTCCTGCACAAAGCGAGCCTACTCTTTGGGGCGCCATTGCCGGAGCCGGCTTAATCGCACTCATTGGTTTTGGTTTTGCTGACTGGCACACCGCGGGAGGCACTGCCACGATAGGCAAGGCAACTGCCAACAAAGCAGTCGCGGCTGAACTGGCACCTGTTTACGCAGGGAGGTCCAAACGCGATGCGAATTTTTCAGCCAATCTGGTCGAACTGAAAAAAGCAGATGAGTGGGCGCGCGCCACTGTTGGTTAAAGCTTAAGCCACTTAAGCTTGCGGTCAATACAAACGGGCATTGAACCTCTATTCGGAGGCGCAATGCCCGTTTTTACATTTTCAGACTATTTATCTTTATTCTTGATGCGTGTGTAAACCGTATTGACGGTCGTTGCCCGTACCGGATCTGCCAGCCCTGACGCGGGTTTTGGAGTCGAAGTATCTTTTTTCGGCTTTTTTGATTCTTTACTGGATTTCTGCTGACCTTTGGCCACGATAAGCTCCCTGAGATAAACGATAATATAGTTTACAGGTCAATTCCTTAATCTCACAATGTACGCCCAAATTACCCTCTCTGAAGACGACGTCACGATTACCGCCGTACGTGCACAAGGCGCGGGTGGGCAAAATGTGAATAAGGTCTCAAGTGCCATTCACCTGCGCTTTAGCATCCCCACCTCAACACTCAGCGCAGACGTGAAAGTACGCCTGTTAGCGTTGAACGACCACCGCATTACGCGAGATGGCGCGATCGTGATCAAGGCTCAAACCCACCGCAGCCAAGACATGAACCGTACTGAGGCGTTGGCAAGGCTCAACGAACTGGTCAACAGCGTGGCGCGGCCGCCCAAAACCCGGCATGCCACCAAGCCAACCTATAGCTCAAAGCAACGACGCCTTGAAGGCAAGCGTAAGCTTTCTGAAACTAAGGCATTACGGGGCCGCGCGCTGTTTTAAGGGCGGTTTGTCTCAGTAACCGACCTTAAGCATTTCACTAACGCCCCGAAACGGCGAACTTCAAGCCCTTCGCTGACTTGTCTTGGTCGCAGACCTGATGCCTTGAAGCGATACGGTTTTACAAGCGAAAAATTGACCGTGTTGGCTTCGGCTTTAAAAGAGTCTCATCCGCGGCCGAGTTCACAATCACAGCCGCGTCGGCTGCCAGCAGATACCGCTGTACAACCAGTTGATCGCTCACCTCTCGCACCCGTTGCACGTACTGATTCAAGCCCTCGGGATAACGTTCTTCAAGCGACAACCTTGGGTCGTTAGCCTGCAAGCGCTCTTGTTGCAGAGCAAAAAACGGCTTGTAGGTGCCAGCCAAGCGGCAAATCACATTTGTGACTGGGGCGTTGGGTCGACCGTGGGTGCCCAAAGGCACGGCAACGTCGGGCACTTGAATCCCACCTAGTGGGTTGTCGTCGGCATCGGTTTGAGGCACCAGTACCGTGGCTTCGGGCAAGTACCGCGGCGCGCCATACACCGTCTCATCTGCTCGCGCTGGCCTCAGGGGCATCAGACAACTGGGCGGCGGTTCAAGCTGCTCGGCTACCCATCGGTCGAGCGCGATCAATTGCGCGCGCAACGGCGGTGACCAATCCAGTTGCCCATGCATCGCTTCGCACAGCTTGTATTGTTCGCGCATATTGAGGTGCGCAGAGCCAGCGATATCGTACATTCGCACGGTATCGGGCAGCTCAAGGTCTGTCATACCCCGGGGGCCAGTACGCGTCAACGACGCGCGGCCACCCATGTAGTCAATATTGAAGTGCGTCACAAATATTTTGGGCAGTGGTTCGTTGCGCGCTTGCAGCGTTGCCATCACTGCACCGTAAGTGAACGGTTCTTCGTGCACACCTCGGTGTTCGAGGTTAGGCGGTGCAGGCGTACTTCCAGCCACCGTGCCTGGGCCCGTGCCCGAGGCCATCAACGGAAGTTGCCCCGCAGCGCCACCCACCAGATGAAAACCCTCAATGACTTGCTGACCTTCTACAAGATTAAAACCATTGAGCAAAAAGCTTTTCAAGAACCGAGAGGTTTGCGAATAGCCCGCGGCATAGATTCGCTTAACCGCGCCTGCAAGTGGATTGTCACTCTGTACGCTGTCACGCAAAAAATGCGCCATATCGCGCACCGCAGCAAACCCTACCCCCTCAACAAAACGTGTCTCACCGTGTTCATCGACAAACTGAGGCGGTTCGAACCCGTGCCCAAGCTCCCATTGCGTCGATACCAGCATGAAGCCCTGCTCTTGCAAAAAACCTAAGCCAGCATCAAGCGACCCAATCGGTAAGGGGCGCTGGCGTGGACTGTTATAAAAAGCGTGGCTCACCGGCAAGCCGCGGTTTGGCACATCGACTAACAAACGCCCCTGACTTTGCTTGGGATCTGCGGGTGCAATCAGAACAACGCGTGTTTGATATTCAACATTGCCGCGCGCGTTACGCGGGGCTTTGTCCAAATCAGGGATATTTTCTGTAGGGCTCAACTCGCCATGGGCCACGCCCTCAAGACGAACAAACGGAATTGAACGGTACGAACCAAGTGAGATGGTTTTTGTAATCGTCAGCATTGTAACGGCAGACGCGACATGAGGGTTGGAGGCCATCAAAACAATACCTCTAGAGAAATGATAAAAATAACATCATATTGGCTGAATCATCTTTTCGCATTTCCTCGACAGAGCGGCAGGCTTGTATCGTTGCGTATTGCTATCTCAAGCCCTCAGGACCCTGATTGAGCAGACTTGAACGCTAGGGCCGCGGCGAGGCGCGCTTTGCGTTGGTATTTCTTGCCCCGCTTTTCATTGCAAACAGGTATATTGACACAACAATAATCAATACTCAGGAGCAAGCCATGTGGGAAGAAAGCGAACGCTACCCCGATCCTCGCGTCATCTCGTTAGACCCCTCGTTTGACGCCTATCGCTTGGCACTCTCCTCGGTCGAACGGCTTGCGACCGGCTTTCGCTGGGCAGAAGGCCCGGTCTGGTTCGGTGACGGTCGCTACCTGCTCTGGAGCGACATCCCCAACAACCGTATCATGAAGTGGGAAGAAGAAACAGGCGCAGTCAGCGTGTTTCGCAAACCTTCAAACTGGGCCAATGGCCATACCCGCGACCGCCAAGGTCGCTTGGTCAGTTGCGAGCACGGGCGTCGCGTCACCCGCACCGAATACGATGGCAGCATCACGGTACTGCTAGATTCGTTTCAGGGTAAAAAACTCAATGCCCCCAATGATGTCGTCGTGAAATCAGATGGATCAATCTGGTTTACGGATCCACCCTTTGGCAGCTTAGGTAATTATGAAGGTGTCAAATCACCGCTCGAACTACCGCATTCGGTGTACCGCATCGACGGCGTCACTGGTGTTGCCACGCTATTGACTGATCAACTTAAAGGGCCAAATGGTTTATGTTTTTCACCCGACGAAAGCCTGCTTTACATCATTGAATCGCGCGCCACACCTAATCGCTTGATCCAGGTGTACGACGTAGTCGACAACGGCACCAAGATTGCTAACGGCCGCGTATTTCTAGATGCAGGTGCTGGCAGCATCGACGGTCTACGTGCAGATATCGATGGCAATCTTTGGTGCGGCTGGGGAATGGGTACGCCTGAGCTTGATGGCGTGATGGTCATCTCGCCTGCAGGCAAAATGATTGGTCGGATCGCATTGCCAGAACGCTGCGCCAACCTGTGCTTTGGAGGGCTCAAGCGCAACCGCTTGTTTATGGCTTCTTCACATTCGATTTACTCGCTGTATGTGAATACACAAGGCGCGCTTGGAGGGTAAGCCACCGCCATCCAACGCCACGATTTTGGCTGCAGCACGGTAAATCAAAGACCAGAGCAAGGAAGGCAGCACCCTCCTTGCTCATATCCTGTTACGCCTTTGCCAACGCCTGCTCAAGATCTTCTTGTAGGTCGCTGATGTGCTCAATACCGACTGACAAGCGAACCATACTCTCTGAGACTCCAGCTTTGGCCAGCTCTTCAGGATTCAGCTGACGATGTGTGGTCGACGCTGGATGTGTCGCCAGTGACTTCGCATCGCCGATGTTCACCAGACGTGTAAATAGGTTCAGGGCATCGAGAAAACGCGCACCCGCTGCCCGAGGATCAGAGTCTGTGTTTTTTATCCCAAACGACAAAATACCCGAAGCCCGCCCACCCATTTGGCGCTGCACTAACGCATGGTCTGGGTGGTTGGGCAGGCCTGCATAACGTACCCACTCAACCTTAGGGTGTTTTTCAAGGTACTTCGCCAGAACCAGCGTATTCTCGCAAATACGATCCATACGCAACGCCAAGGTTTCAATACCTTGCAAAATTAAAAAAGCATTGAATGGTGACAACGCGCCACCTGTGTTTCGCAAAGGCACAACGCGCGCGCGGCCAATGTAAGCTGCTGGGCCAAGCGCCTCGGTATAGACGACACCGTGATAGCTCACATCTGGCTCGTTTAAGCGCGCAAACCGTTTTTTGTGCTCTGCCCACGGAAACTTGCCGCTATCAACAATGGCGCCACCAATGCTGTTGCCGTGTCCACCTAAATATTTTGTTAAAGAATGGACAACGATATCTGCACCGTGTTCAATCGGGCGCATCAAATAAGGGCTTGGCACGGTGTTATCGACAATCAAAGGGATTCCGTGCGCATGCGCGACCTTAGCCAGCGCAGCGATATCGGTCACATTACCAAGCGGATTGCCAATCGATTCGCAAAATATGGCTTTTGTTTTTTCGTTGATGTGCTTGGCAAAACTTTCGGGCTCACGCGAATCCGCAAAGTGTACGGCGATCCCTTGTTGTGGAAATGTATGCGCAAAAAGGTTGTAGGTGCCACCGTAAAGTGTGCTGGCTGAAACGATATTGTCACCCGCCTCAGCGATCGTCTGAATCGCATAAGCAATCGCAGTCATGCCCGAAGAGACCGTTAATGCTGCGATGCCGCCCTCAAGCGCCGCCACACGCTTTTCAAGCACATCATTCGTGGGGTTCATGATGCGTGTATAAATATTGCCCGCAACTTTTAAGTCAAATAAATCGGCACCATGTTGTGCACTATCAAAAGAATACGCAACCGTTTGATAGATCGGCACAGCGACCGCTTTGGTAGTTGGTTCGGGGGTGTAGCCTGCGTGAACAGCCAACGTTTCGATTTTCATTTTTTTCCCTGTGTGTTCAAAATGATAAATGACAAAATTTCAATTTGTAATCAACTGCGAACCACTCTATCTGTAAACATCATAGGCAAGAGCCCGAAAAACCGCCAATCAAATTTTGGTATTAGCATATCAGTGGATAACTCTTGTAGACGATGCTGCCAAAAACGATTATCGTGGTAATTGAATATCTATAAAGGAAAAATAATGAAAAAAATCCTCATGTTCGTCATGTCGGCACTCGCACTTGGCGGTGCACCCGCTACGAGCTGGTCGCAGGCGTATCCCAACCGATCAATCAAGATGATTGTGCCCTTCCCTCCGGCTGGTGCTGCTGACGTGACCGCCCGCATTGTGGCAAAAGCCTTGTCTGAAGATCTTGGGCAGCCGATCATTATCGATAATCGAGGCGGCGCGGACGGTGCGATTGCAGGTTTAGCCGCGATCAATTCGCTACCTGACGGCTACACCTTGCTGTTCGCTACCACGACGGGCATGAATGCTGCGCCGACGATGCGCAAAATTCCTCCGTATGATCCTTTAACTGCCCTCACCCCGATTTCCATGGTCGGAAAGTTTGGCTTCTTTCTGATGATTAACGCTGAGGTTCCTGCAAAAAACATGACAGAGTTTCTGGCTTACGTTCGCGCGAATCCGGGTAAAGTGAACTACGCCAGCGGCAACGGCACCAGCATCATTACGACAGCACAATTTGCACTAGAAACCAAGCTAGATATGGTTCATATTCCTTATAAAGGAGATGCACCTGCAACGACGGATTTGATTGCCGGGCGCGTGCAAATGCTGATTGGTACCCCAGGCGGCGCCTTGCAACAGGTTGAAGAGGGTCGCGTGCGAGTCTTGATGACGTTATTACCAAGTCGCAGCCCTCTGGCACCTACTGCGCCAACTGCGCAAGAGGTTGGTATCAACAATATGTCGATTAGCCCTTGGGGTGGTTTGTATGGGCCAGTAGGGATCTCGACGGAAGTGGTGAATCGCGTCGCACTTGCCATGAAAAATGTTGCGGCACGGAAAGACGTCCGAGAGCAGCTTGATAGGATAGCCTTTGAGCTTCAGAGCTCTACGCCCGCTGAGATGGACCGCTTTAATAGGGATCAACTTGCAACTTGGCGTAAAACTGCTGATGCGATCAATCTTGAGCGAAACTAAGAAACAACTATATCTACGCTAAATTCATACTCGCTTGAGAAAAACAGTTATATCTATTCAAAAATTTAAAATGTATAAAATTTCACTATGATATATTCTTGAGTGAGACGACTCGGCCATGCTAGTCGTTCAGTTCGTTTCGAGTATCAAAACCACAATGTTTACAGTTGACAGCCCTCATGCGCGTACTGACCTTTTTTTTAATCATGCTGCTGAGCGGCTGTGCACTCCCCCCCGGAGAAAGCCTGCTGACCCCTGCGCCGTCAAACAAGCCAACACCGCAAGACACCGTGATTGAATTAAGCAACAGGATCAAAGCGCTCTGTCTTGAACCTGTTTACGCTGCGTACTTTGCCAAGACCTTTTGCACGCCAAGCGAATTAAGCCTCGCCATGATGTCTGATAGAACGAAAATCAATTCGGCACAAAAAGAGGCCCTAAACGCTTGGGCTCAAGCTTACGACAAACTGGCTGAGGAATTTAACGAAGCCCTGCCGCTAACATCAGCCGCAAACAAACAGATGGCTGAGTACAACAAAATTGTTGCGTTTCCGGCGGCACAAAAAAATCGCTTAGAGCTTTATCAAGGAAGTATTACGTGGGCTGTTTACAACCGCAAGCGTAAAGAGATTTCGGATGGGATCGCCGCCGAAAGCAGACGAGTTGCTCAACAGAAATTTTAAGGCCCGAACGATAGCGTTTCAGGCACAGGCGTTAACACTTAACGTACAGGCGATAGAACTTTTTCGAGCATGAACCCGCAAGCAAATAAGCTCAAAAATGGGCCGAAAGGTATCTGATGTTGAAGGGTCAAGCGCTTAAATCTAATCAAGATTAACCCAACGACCACCCCAAGTATTGCCGCACAACATAAGATCGGAAAGATTGACTGCCAACCTAAAATGGCTCCGATCGCGGCTAATAATTTTGCATCACCTTGCCCGATCCCTCGTTGTTTTTTGAGTTTGAAGTAACACTCATCGACTAAACGAATCAATCCATACCCAATCAACACGCCGAGTAACGAATCTTGTTGGCGCCGATCCAATATTGACCACCTGGGGGTGCGGCGGAAAAGTTGGACTACTTGGAGGTAGTTCATGTACTCATACGAAGACCGAATTCGAGCAGTTAAGCTTTATATCAAGCTAGATAAACGGATAGCGGCGACCCTTATTCAATTGGGCTATCCGACAAAGAACGCACTCAAGACTTGGTATCGAGAATATGAGCAGCGACAAGATGTGTCGCTTGGTTATGCACGATCTAGGCTGAAGTATTCGGAGGAACAAAAGCAGTTAGCAGTTAATCATTACTTAGATCATGACCGCTGCATTGCTGGCACGGTCAATGCTTTAGGATATCCGTGCCGAGGTACGCTAACTGGGTGGATCAGTGAGTTATTCCCCGATACCAGAAAGCCCCTAGTTAGCAAGGGTATCAGGACGTTGCATTCTGAAGCCTTCAAGAACGCTGCTGTCATTGATCTGTGCATGCGACCGACAAGCGCTCAAGTATCGGCTAATAAGTTAGGCGTTGACAGAACAACGCTGTATAACTGGAAAAATAAGCTACTCGGCCCAGAGGCACCTGCATCCATGAAAAACCCAGATGATCTACAACCGTTGCCTGACCGAGCGGAGTTAAAAAGAACCGTCGAGTCGCTTAAGCGTGATATTCATAAGTTACGGCTTGAGCACGACCTTTTAAAGATGGCGGCTGAACTGTTAAAAAAAGGCCTGGGCATCAACCTCACCCTTCTAAGCAATCGGGAGAAGACACTGATGATTGATGCCCTCAGACAAACGTATGCGGTGCCAGAACTCCTTGTCGAACTGGGCCTTGCTCGCAGCTCTTACTTTTATCACCGAGCCCGCCTGCTGGACCCTGACAAGTATGTAGACGTCCGTCTTGCAATCACTGACGTCTTTGAGCTCAATCACCGGTGCTATGGATATCGACGTATAAAGGCTTCGCTGAGCAAGCGGCATCTACACATCTCAGAAGGAGTTGTTCGGCGTTTAATGGGGCAGGCAGGACTGACTATTGCCACGCCGAGGCGTCGTCGCTACCACTCGTACGGTGGGGAAATTAGCCCTGCGCCAGAGAACATAATCAACCGTGACTTCCATGCTGCAACCCCTAATGAAAAGTGGCTCACCGACATCACAGAATTCCATATCCCTGCTGGCAAGGTTTATCTGTCGCCCATGATCGACTGCTTTGACGGCTTGGTGATTAGTTGGTCAATTGGTACTCGACCAGACGCTAAGCTCGTGAACACGATGTTAGATGCTGCGATCGAAACCGTTGCAAAATGCGATGGCCGTCCCGTTGTCCATTCGGATCGCGGCGCTCACTACCGATGGCCAGGCTGGTTAACTCGGATGGGTGATGCCAAACTCGTTCGGTCAATGTCGCGCAAAGGGTGCTCACCCGATAACTCAGCCTGTGAAGGTTTCTTTGGGCGGCTGAAAAACGAGTTGTTTTACCCTCGTAGCTGGCAGGCAACAACCATTGAGCAATTTATTCAGATTGTCGATTCGTATATTCGTTGGTACAACGAAAAACGAATCAAGATATCCCTTGGATCACTTAGTCCCTTAGAATACCGACAAAGTCTCGGACTTACGGCATAAACCAGTCCAAGTTTTTAACCGCACCCCCGATCGGTGTATTTTGACCGCACTTCAACACGACATTGACTTGCTCTGGGTTAACAACTGTCACCCCCATCACCGCACACTGGCTTTCCATGGTCTGGTTAATCGAGCTTGCTGTCACCTCCAGCCCCATAAATTGGTCCCCGAAGTCTTTGCCCATCGCTTGAGTCTGCGCACATGTTTGACCGGGTAGCGCAAACTTACCGCGAAATTGCGCGGGGATTTGTCTTGTAGCCGGCGGTTTGGCCCTTTCGAGGGCGTTTAAGTTTTGTGTCGCTTCGTCAAAACCATTCACCGAGGCATTATGAAAATAAATTTCGGCCATATACGGATCACGCGCAACACCTTTGCCATCACGGTACAACTCACCTAAGTTATTGTCGGCACCGGCGTTACCCAAATCACTACCCGTTTGATAGGCCACAAAGGCCTCACCGACCCGATTGTTTTTTTCAAGTGCGCGGCCGTACTGAAACCACAACTGCCCATCTTTTGGGGCTTGCTTGACGGCTAATTGACAGGCAGCTGAGGCACTAGCGCCGTCTATCTTTGCGTATGGCACCCCTGCCCCCTTGCGACTAGGGTCCGCTGGAGAGGCAGCGAGCGCGTGACAGGCTGAGGGTTGGGCCTGAGCGACACCAGTCAGCACAGAGCAACATGCAATTGCAACGAACAACGCTTTCATGACTAAACACTCCAGAGTTTTCAAAAAACAGACTTCTTTGGGTAGGGTTGGTAACCGCCAAGCTTTAAGTCGCATCATACTGAACCAGCGAAAACAGAACAAAACTCGTTAGTGCGCACTCAAATCATCACGAATCTCAAAATCAAAGTAAGTCTCAGGAAACGGCTCTGCGTTAAGCGTAAAGTGCCACCACTCTTTAGCATACGGGGTGAAGCCATACGTCTTCATCGTGCGCTGAAGCAAGGCGCGATTGTGCTCTTGCGCAGCAGATAAGCCCGTAGCAGCCAACCAAGAGCGTGGGCTAAAAAAATCAAAGATAGTCCCCATATCCAATTGTTCAAAAGGTGGTGACAGGCTCACCAGTGTCAGATCGACGGTACTGCCGCGACTGTGACCAGAGCGTGCCGCAATGTAGCCCTGCGAAAACAACTGAGTTTTCTCAACCTCTGGGTAATAGCGCTGTTTCATCGCTGTATCCGACAAGTCTTTGGCCCATCGTGCAAAATGGTTGACGGCGCGCTGCGGTCGATAGGCATCAAAAATCAGCAAGCCGAGCCCTTGCGACCGCAGCTCTGCTTGAGCAAGCCCCAACGCTAGTGCTGCCTGTTGCGTCAAAATCGCGCGCGCACCAGCGTACCCATCGACGGTTGTGCCGACAAAATTGTCGGCCAGGCGATAACGCAAATCCGTGCGAAGCTCAGGAACGACTTGATCAACATAGACAAAGCCCATCGGCAGACTTTGAGAGTGGGCATTGTCAGTCATACCAATCCCTAGACATGAAAGTAAAAAACACACAAGATACTGTGTCATCGCGCGCCTCTTGAGGCAAATTTCATGCCAGTTTATGCTAACCCTAAAGATTCGTTGACGATTGGTCGTCTGTGCTGTCATGATCTAAATCATTGTCTTGAACTCGTCTTTTCACCTTTTTACAAAACCACCATGCCCAACCCCTTCGCTCAGCCCGCCTACTCATCACACTACCCACGCGACCTCGTTGGCTACGGTGCGCAACCGCCGCAAGCCAATTGGCCTGGCAAAGCCAAAATCGCTCTGCAGTTTGTGCTGAATTACGAAGAAGGTGCAGAAAACACCGTGCTCGACGGTGACCCGGGCTCAGAGCGTTTTCTCTCTGAAATCGTAGGCGCTGAAAGCTACCCAGCACGCCACATGAGCATGGAATCCATCTACGAATACGGTTCACGCGCAGGCGCCTGGCGCATCTTGCGCGAATTTGAACGTCGCAAACTGCCGCTTACCGTCTTTGGTGTCACCCTTGCGTTAAAACGCCACCCCGAGCTCACCGCGGCCTTGCTTGAACAACAGCACGAAATCGCCTCACATGGCTTACGCTGGCTGCATTACCAAGGCATGGATGAAGCGACTGAGCGCGAGCATATGCAAGCTGCCACCGTCATGCTCAAAGAGATCACAAAAGGCCAATGGCCATTGGGTTGGTATACCGGGCGCGACAGCCCCAATACACGGCGCCTCGTGGCCGATCATGGTGGCTTTGAGTACGACAGCGACAACTATGGTGATGACTTACCGTTTTATACGCCAGTGACTAAAACGGATGGCACGACGATCAATCAATTGATTGTTCCGTATACGCTCGATTCAAACGATATGCGGTTTGCCACCCCACAAGGTTTTAATACTGCGCAGCATTTTTTTGAATACTTACGCGACACCTTTGACGTGCTGTATGCCGAGGGCAATGAGACCCCAAAAATGATGTCTGTCGGCATGCACTGCCGCATTCTAGGGCGCCCTGGTCGTTTCATTGCGCTACAGCGATTTTTGGATCACGTCGCCAAACATGATCGTGTCTGGATATGTCGTCGCATCGATATTGCGAGGCACTGGAAATCACAGCATCCTACTTAGAGCGGTAAAAAAAATAAAGTGGACTAAGTGCGCTGCTGCGTGCTGGCGCAGCTATGCTTACCTGAACTGTTTAAACAAAAAACTAGGCGTCATCGCCCCGGAGACCTCCCATGCTGTTTTTAGTCATTAGCACCCCTCGCCCAGAAAAACCAACCTCAATGGCGAGCACGCGCCACAGCTACTGGGATTGGATGAACCCTCTGCTTGAGTCAGGCTTGGCCGTCTCGGTGCACGCTCGGGTTGGCCGTGGCGCAGTGGCGTTGTTTGATGTGGATTCAACCGAAACCTTGCATCGTTTAATGAACGAATGGGGCGATATTGTTCCTGCGCACATGGATATTTATCCCTTGCTCGATCAAGACACTGCCAAGAAGTTTTTGCAAACGCAAATGGCGTAGTGACTTCTTTTTTGGATTGCAGAGCCTCGCAGAGAAAACCATTCTGCTTCGCTTGGCAAGACTCAGTGAATAAGAGACTCAGTGAATAATACTATCTTGCTTAGCAAGGCTTCAAAAAATAATGTTTTGTTGCACAACAAAGCTTTTGTCACATCACAAAGCCTACTTGAGACCATTATGAAAAAACTTAAACTCGCTCTTTGTGCCGCAGCCTTTTGTTTCACAAACTCGGCGCTCGCCCAACAAACCAGCACGGCCACCTCGCAGGCAACGGCCAGCACCTATCCAAATAAACCCGTCACAATGATTGTGGCGTTTCCGCCCGGTGGCGGCACTGACATCGTTGCTCGCAGAGTCGCGCAGGGCTTAACCGCAGCCTGGGGGCAGTCTGTGATTGTCGAAAATAAAGGCGGCGCCGGCGGCACCATTGGTACGGCTTTAGCCGCACGCGCCGAACCCAACGGCTACACCATTATGCTCGCCACGCTGGGCAACATGGCGATTAATCCACATCTGTACAAAATGGACATTGATCCTAGTAAAGATCTCGCCGCAATCACCAACGTCGTGGGTGTGACTTTTGTTTTAGTGGCACATCCCTCGATGCCAGCCAACAATGTTCAAGAGCTTCTTGCACTCGCTAAACAAAAACCGGGCAAGCTGAATTACTCGTCGTCAGGGATGGGTGGCGCCCCGCATTTGGCCATTGAACTGCTCGCCAGCATGACCGGCACGCAATTCACTCACGTACCTTACAAAGGCAGCGGCCCGAGCTTTACCGATTTAGTCGGCGGGCAAGTCGACTTCACCATGGATAGCTTGGTGCAATCGTTGCCACATATTCAATCAGGCCGCTTAAAGGTGTTGGCCGTGCTAGGCGCCAAGCGCTCACCCGTCTTACCAAACGTGCCCACCGTTGCTGAGTCGGGTGTCACGGGCTACGACTTCACCAATTGGTTTGGCTTCGTCGCACCCGCTCAAACTCCAAAAGCTGTGATTGCCAAATTGCATACTGATATCGCCGCCGTCTTGGCGCAACCCGAGATGCGTGGTCAGCTTGAAAAAATGGGTGCTGAAGTCATCGCTAGCACTCCAGAGCAGTTTACCGAGCAAATCGCGTCAGATACCAAAAAATGGGCGAAGATCGTGAAAGAACGAAACATAAAGGCAGATTAAGAAGTTTGGCGACCCGCTCTCATTGGGTCGTTCGGTCGCTGTTTGCCTTTAACATCGGATCCTTGGGCCGCTGCTTGCTTTCAACACCGAGTCCTTTGGTTGCAGTTTGCCTCCAGTATTCCCCAAAGCTTGAGTAACTCAATACAATTGATGCCTGTAGCCTCTATGAATCCGATCGAATGAAAAATAGTAAAGCAATACCCGCCTTAGCGATAGGCGCAATCGGTGTCGTCTTTGGTGACATCGGCACAAGTCCGCTTTACGCACTCAAAGAAATTTTCAGTGGACACCATCCAATCCCAACAACGCCCGAAAACATACTTGGCCTGCTCTCGATGGTGTTCTGGGCCATCATGGTGCTGGTGTCGATTAAGTATGTCGCAATTATTATGCGCGCCGATAACCGGGGTGAAGGTGGCTCGCTCGCCCTGTTAGCGCTGATCACCTCGCGGCAAAATCCAGCCTGGCTCTCTTGGTTTCTCACGATGCTGGGTATCTTTGCCGCCGCCTTGTTTTACGGTGACAGCATGATCACGCCAGCGATCTCGGTCTTATCCGCGGTCGAAGGGCTTGAGATCATCGCCCCTACCCTTAAGGATTTTGTGATCCCGGTCACGGTCATCGTACTGACCGGTCTGTTCATGATTCAAAAGCGCGGCACTGGCCTGGTTGGCATGTTCTTCGGGCCCGTCATGATTGTGTGGTTCACGGTGTTGGCGGGCCTGGGCATTAACCAAATCCTCATACACCCCGAAGTGTTGGTGGCTCTCAACCCTTATTACGCCCTCCAGTTCATTTACGAGTACCCCAAACTCGCGTTTTTTGCTCTGTCTGCGGTGGTGTTGGCCGTCACCGGTGGCGAAGCGCTTTATACCGATATGGGCCACTTTGGTCGCTCACCCATTCGTCTGGCCTGGTTCGGCTTTGTGATGCCAGCGTTGGTATTGAATTATTTTGGGCAAGGTGCTCTGCTGCTGCACAACCCCCAAGCCATCCGTAATCCGTTCTATATGCTGGCGCCTGAGTGGGCGCTGATCCCCATGGTTGCGCTCTCAACGGTCGCCACCGTGATTGCGTCTCAGGCCGTGATTTCAGGCGCATTTTCAGTCGCACGCCAAGCCGTACAAATGGGCTTGCTGCCGCGTATGGGAATCATCCATACCTCTGGCAAAGAAGAAGGCCAAATTTATGTGCCTTTCACCAACTGGACTCTCTATATTGCGGTTGTCGCACTCGTCATCGGCTTTAAATCCTCGTCTAATCTAGCAGCAGCCTATGGTGTTGCGGTCACGGGTACGATGCTGATCGACACCATACTCATCGCCTTCGTCATGCGTTTGTTATGGCGCTGGCATTGGTTGTTTGTCGTCTTGGTCGCAGGCTCTTTGCTTGTCATCGATTTGGCTTTCTTCGCGGCCAACGCCATCAAGATTCCTGAGGGTGGTTGGTTTCCGCTTGTCGTAGGTGTAGTGTCGTTTACCGTGCTCACGACCTGGTTAAGAGGGCGAAAACTGGTGAACAAAGAAACGGCGTCAGGAAGTATGCCGCTTGAGTCGTTCATTGAATTTACCAACGATGTACATCGCGTTAGTGGTACAGCTGTGTTTATGACGAGCTCGCCAGATGGTGTACCGTCAGCACTGCTGCACAACCTCAAACACAACCAGATCTTGCACGAGCGCGTGGTGTTAATGACCATCAAAACTGCAGATAAACCGTTTGTCAAAGTTTCAAAGCAAGTTGAGACCCAAGATTTAGGTAAAAACTTTAGTCGAGTCATTGTCACTTACGGTTTTATGCAAAATCCTGACGTGCCTCGGGCACTCAAATTGTGCGAAGCCCACGGTATGACGTTTGACATGATGTCTACCACCTTTTATTTAGCGCGCGAAACGGTTGTGCGCACGACAAAAAGTAGCTTCACGCCTTGGCGCGCGCATGTCTTTAGACTCATGTCTAAAAACGCGACAAGCGCCACCGACTTTTTCAAGCTGCCTGCTAACCGTGTGGTCGAATTAGGAACACAGATTGCGATTTAGCGAGCATCCCCCGTACACCTAAACAAAGGTTGAGTATCAATATGGCCGACTTAGAGTTTCGCAGCGACAATTGTGGGCGTGCAGCGCCCGAACTGATTCAGGCGCTTGTCTCGGCCAACGAAGGGTCTGTCTTGGGTTACGGTGGAGACGCGCTCACCAAGCAACTGCATACCCGTTTTAGTGAGTTGTTCGAGCATCCGGTGCAGGTGTTTCCGGTGCCAACCGGTACCGGCGCAAACGCCTTGGCCCTCGCCGCAGTTGGCAGCCCCTTTGGTGCCGTGTATTGCAGCCCTGAAGCGCATATCAATACATCCGAGTGCAATGCCACAAGCTTTTTTGGCAGCGGCTTGAAAGTCACGCCGGTGCACGGCGTTGACGGCAAGATCGACCCCTTAGCGCTCGATACTGCAGTTGGCACCGCCGGCAAAGGGCAAGCACACAAAAACCAACCCGAGGCGGTCAACCTTGTGCAGGCAACCGATATGGGTGCCATATATTCGGTCTCAGAAGTTACCGCGTTAGGTCAGGTTGCCCGCGCGCACGGCCTCACAATGCATATGGATGGCGCGCGGTTTGCAAACGCCGTTGCGACACTCGGCTGCACCCCAGCAGAGCTCACCTGGAAAGCTGGCGTCGACATTTTGTCGTTTGGCGTGACAAAAAACGGCGGCTTGCTGACCGATGCGATCGTGGTCTTCAACCCTGACATCGCAAAAAAAATGGGTTTCCACTTACGCCGCGCTGGCATGATCTGGTCAAAGATGCGCTTCGCCTCAGCACAGGTGTTAGCGTATGTGCAAGATGATCTTTGGCTACGTTTGGCTGGCCAATCTAACGCGGCTGCCTTAACGGTTGCGCAAGGCATCGCACACCTAGAGGGCGTCAAACTACTGGCGCCGGTACAAGCCAACGAACTGTTTGTTGAAATGAACCCTAAAGCCGTTGATCATCTCATCGCTCAGGGAGTTTTGTTTTATCGCCGGGCACCAAATATGTTTCGTTTGGTATGCCGCTGGGATACCACCACAGAAGAAACCACTCGATTGATTGCCCTAATTGAACAATCTCCAAGAGGATGAGCAAGATGAAAAAAAATAACTTGTTACGGTGTCTTGCGTCGTTTGCGTTGTTACTCTCTTTCACCGCTCGTGCAGACGAATATCCGAGTGAACCTATCAAGATTGTGGTGCCCTATGCAACCGGTGGCATTGCAGATGTTCTGGCGCGACTAGTCGGTTCGCGACTAGAGGCTCTCGTCAAACAACCGGTCATTGTCGAAAATCGCTCGGGTAGCAATGGCACAATCGCCCTGCAATTTGTGGCGCAAGCAAAGCCCGATGGCTATACGTTGCTTCTTGGCAATACTGCGACACAAGTGGTCAATCGGTTTCTATACCCAAACCTACCCTTTGATCTCGTTCGCGGCTTTCAGCCCATTGGTAAGATCGCACAGACTCCGATGATGTTGGTGGTGTCTACCGCAAGCCCTGCAAATACCGT
>CAMDEF010000058.1 GCA_945895265.1 Bordetella parapertussis
CGTATTCTTGGCCAAAGCGTGACACCCGAGAACAAGGCCGGAGCCGGCGGCATGATTGGCACGGATTTAGTTGCCAAAGCCGCTCCTGATGGTTACACCTTGCTCGCCGGGTCAAGCGGCCCGATCACAGTCGCCCCCTTGGTCCAGCCAACGCCTTACAACGTAAGCAAAGACCTGACTTTTATCGCTATGGCTGGTTTGTCACCTTATGTGCTGGTGACTGCCCCTGACTTTCCGGTTAAAGATGCGGCGAGCCTAGTCGCGTTGATAAAGGCCAATCCTGGCAAGTACACCTTTGCTTCATCGGGCACCGGCGCGACTGCGCACCTGATCGCTGAGGCATTTAATGCAGGAGCGGGTTTGAAGGCTGTTCATGTCCCTTACAAGGGGTCTTCTCCGGCGCTAACGGATGTCATCGCGGGCCGCGTGAGCTATTGCCTTGAAACTGCAGCGGCAACCATGCCTTTCGTGCGTGATGGGCGACTGAAAGGTTTGGGCGTGTCACTAGTCAAAGGCAGCGCGGTAACACCCGGTATGCCTCCGCTGGCCACAGCGGCGGGTATTCCAGGGTTTAACTTAGGTGCATGGGTGGGATTAGTTGCACCCGCAGGCCTGCCTAAAGATATCGCTGATCGGTTGGCTAAAGCTGTTCAAGAGATCATGCAAGCCCCAGACACGGTTGAATTATTCAACCGTATCGCTGTTGAAATCGATTTCAAACAAAGCGCTGAGTTCGCAAAATACTTACGCGATACAAGTACTTTATTTGCCGACGTGATCAAGAAAAACAACATCAAGATCGAAGGCTAAATCCTTGCTTGGCAGTTGAGATTGGCCTGAGGTTTTGTACCTCAGGCCATTTTTTTGGTGCGCCCAGCAGGGGCGCAATCTTGCGAGTGCAAGTTCCGCCCTAAGTTGATCACAGCGAACGAAGCGAAACGCAGGCATATTTTGCTGCGTTGCAGCAATAAATCAAAAAAATACTTCCACGCGACGGGCGTTTTTTACCTGACAAAAGCTCATGGGATTTCCACGCGACGCCGTAATACAGATAGAATAGAATCACTTACCTAATGTACGAACAAGGTTCAGAAAAAATGAACGGGGATGCGAGATGATGGAAATGCGTTTTGAAACACCCAAAACAGCTGAGGCCGCTTCGGCGCTGATTGCTGCGACACCTGGCTTGTCAAAAATTTTCTCAGGCGGTACCGACCTGATGGTTCATATGCGGTCGGGCAATATCAAGCCTGAACTGGTGCTTGATATAAAAAGCATCGCCGAAATGAATGTCATCGCCGTTGAAAACGGTGGTTACCGTGTTGGTGCTGCGGTGTCTTGTATGCAATTGCTCGAGAACACCGCCTTCGCCACAACGTGGCCTGGCGTGATTGATGGCGCGAACCTCGTGGGTTCGATTCAGGTGCGTGGCCGCGCAACCTTAGGTGGCAACCTTTGCAACGCGTCTCCCGGTGCGGATACAGTTCCTGCGATGATCGCCGCGGGCGCCATCGCCAGCATCGTTGGCCCCAACGGCCGTCGTGACGTTCCTGTTGAACAGATTCCCGCTGGCCCTGGCAAAACTTCGCTGGCTAAAGGCGAGTTGATCGTGTCGTTCTTCTTGCCTAAGCGTGCGCCACATTCGGGTGATGCGTATTTGCGCTTCACACCCCGCACAGAGATGGATATCGCGGTGGTGGGTGTTGGCTTGAGCCTGACTCTTGATGACAAGGGCGTGTGCACGCACGCGCGCGTTAGCCTAGGTGCTGTGGCTGATCGTGCTTTGCTCGTACCTGAGGCTGCTGCTGCCCTGATCGGCACCACGGTCGACGCTGTAGCCTTAGCCAAGCTGGCTGCTGCGGCAAGCGCTGCGGCACGTCCAATTGACGACAAACGCGGAACCAAAGTATTTCGAATCAAAGTAGCAGGTGTGCTCGCCAGACGCGCAGCAGAAAAAGCGCTCGCCAGAGCGAAGGGGAAAAACTAAATGTCAAAGCATCACGTCACAACAGTTATCAATGGTGATCCGGTTGAGTTTTTGTGTCAGCCGAACGTCTCTTTGCTCGATGTCTTGCGCGATGAGTTAAATATGACCGGCACGAAAGAAGGTTGCGGCACAGGCGATTGTGGCGCCTGTAGCGTGACCCTTGATGGCCGCTTAGTGTGCTCATGCCTGGTCTTAGGTGTCGAGGCGCAAGGCAAGTCAATTCAAACCATTGAAGGTATGGCTAACGGCGAAACCTTGCATGTGTTGCAGCGCAAGTTTCTTGAGCACGCAGCTTTGCAGTGCGGTATTTGCACACCTGGATTTTTGATTGCTGCGCGCTCACTGCTTGAGCGTAATAACAATCCAACCGAAGAAGAAGTGCGTTTTTGGTTGGCGGGTAATCTGTGCCGTTGCACCGGCTACAACAACATCATTACCGCGGTGCTTGAAGCCGCGCGCGAAATGCGAGGAGCCTAATCATGTTGACGAACACTAAAGATATCCAGCAGGTTATGAAGGTTGTGGGCACGAGCCCAGTGCGCCCAGACGGTGTGCCAAAGGTGACGGGCCAAGCGCAGTACGGCGCCGACTATTCGTTGCCTGGTATGTTGTGGGCAAAAGTTTTACGCTCACCCCACGCGCATGCGCGGATTTTGTCTGTTGATACGTCTAAGGCTGCGGCCTTGCCAGGTGTAAAAGGCATCATCTTGGGTTCTGACTTTCCAGAGCACCCCTTTGATTATGTAGGCCCCGAGCGTGTTGCGCAAAACTACTGGCACATGACACGCAACATCATGGCGCGCGAAAAAGCGCTCTTCGAAGGTCATGCGATTGCTGCTGTCGCAGCGACAACTTCAGCAATCGCCGCTGAAGCGGTCAGCTTAATTGAAGTGAAGTACGAAGTCTTACCGCATTGCATTGATGTTGAAGATGCAATGAAGCCAGACGCGCCTTTGCTCTTTGAAGACATGATCACCCGCGGTGTTGAGCCTGCACCAAGCAAGCCTTCAAACATTTCTAAGCGTTTAGAGTTCAGCGTCGGTGATATCGCAGCTGGCTTTGCCTCGGCTGACGAAGTCGTTGAGATGAGCTTTAAAACTGCAGCCGTGCATCAGGGCTATATCGAGCCCCATTCATGCTTGGCACGCTATGGTGCTGACGGTCAGTGCGAACTGTGGTCAGCGAGCCAAGGTCACTTTGTGGTGCGTGCCTACACTGCAAAACTGGTCGGCATGGAAATCGGTAACCTGTTGGTGCATCCAGCAGAAATCGGTGGCGGCTTTGGTGGTAAGACGGTTGTTTACGTTGAGCCAATGGCGGTTTTGCTGTCACGCAAAACAGGCCTGCCAGTCAAGATCATGATGGGCCGCGAAGACGTATTTAAGTCAACTGGTCCAACCTCTGGTTCATCGATGACGGTCAAGATTGGTGTCAAGAAAGATGGCACGATCGTAGCGGCTGAAGGTTTGTTCAAGTTTCAAGCGGGCGCCTTCCCAGGTTCGCCTGTGATGAATGCCACCATGTGTGCGTTTGCACCCTACATCATCCCTAACGTTAAGTCAGTTGGTTTTGATGTGGTCAGTAATCGTCCAAAATCGGCGGCCTACCGCGCACCAGGCTCACCAATTTCTGCTTTTGCGGTTGAAAGCGTATTGGATATTTTGGCCAAAAAGATTGGCATGGATCCACTCAAGCTGCGTTTGAAAAACGCAGTGAAGGCTGGTTCGCCAACAGCTTGGGGTCCTAAGCATTCGCATGATGGCTATGCCGAAACGATTCAGGCCTTGCTTGACCATCCTCAGTACAACAAACCTTTGGGCAAAAACCAAGGGCGCGGCGTGGCTTCAGGTTTCTGGTTCAACGGCGGCGGCGAATCAACTGCCTCTGTGCATATCAACGAAGACGGTACTGTCGTGATCGCAACGGGCAGTATGGACGTCGGTGGCTCACGTGCTTCGATGGCCTTGATGGCCGCCGAGACCTTGGGCGTGCCTTATGAGTCTGTGCGCTCAACGGTTGCTGACACTGCATCGATTGGCTACAACCATGTGACCGGCGGTTCGCGTGTCACGTATGCAACAGGTATTGCGGTCGTTGAGGCCTGCAATAAAGTGATCGAAGACTTGCGTCTGCGTGCATCGTTGATGTGGGATACCGACATCAAAAACGTCGTGTGGTCGGATGGCTATGCCAAGCCTGTTGATCCGAGCGTTGGTAATTTTGAACCCTTGTCCTTGAAAGCGATTGCAGGCAAGCGTGCGGTTACCGGTGGCCCAATTGGTTTTGAAGCTTCAACCAACGCTGGTGGCCAGGCTCCAGGTTTTTCGACACAGTTTGTAGATGTTGAGGTTGACCCCGAAACAGGTCATGTCAAGATTCTGCAGTTTGTGGCGGCACAAGACGTCGGTCGTGCAATTCACCGCGACTATTGCGCAGGTCAGATTGTTGGTGGTGTTGTGCAGGGCATCGGTTGGGCCTTGAACGAAGAATACATCTACGACAGTAAAGGTCGTCTTTCAAACGCCGGCTTCTTAGACTACCGTATCCCGGTTGCCTCAGACTTGCCAATGATCGAAGCTGTCTTGGTTGAAGTGCCTAATCCAAGTCATCCCTTCGGTGTGAAAGGCGTGGGCGAAGCCAACATCGTTCCTCCGATGGCAGCGATCGCAAACGCGATTGAGAACGCCATTGGTCGACGCATGACTGAACTGCCGATGTCGCCTCCAAGAGTGTTGGCCGCGATTGATGCAGGCTGAAGCTACTGTGATTCCTGTTAAAGCCGTTAAGGTGACGTTCACCGCCGGCTTTAGCAGGCGTTACACCGACAGCATCAGGGAGTTTGAAGTCCAAGCAAAAAACATTCGTGGCGTCATACGCGCCATGAATGAATTGTTTCCTGGCTTGGGCGAGACGCTCGAAGAAGAAACCTCAATTGCAATTGATGGTGTGATCCATGAAGTCGATTACACGCAACCCGTCAAACCTGGCTCAGAGGTATTTTTCATACCAAGAATAGAAGGCGGTTAGTGAAAGACACCGCACACATAGTTTGTGCGGTGTCTTTCAAACAGGTCACGCTTCAAACAGCACAGGCTGTGAAAAGCGTGATTTTTTTATACTGATTGATTTGACAGAATTTTTAAAGAGACCGTCTCGCTTCATCCAGATAGCTATGGTTGATATAAGACTTGGCTTGTGTGCCAGCGCGCTTCGGGATGGCTCTTAACAAAGCACTGATGTCGATTAAGGTCTGAATCGATTCTGGATTGGCCTGAGCATCACGCGGAAAAATCTCGGCTGTCGTGTATTCATCCCAAGCGCGATCGGCGTACTCAGCGGTGATGCCGGTTTCGAGCATGGCGATCGTTCGGCAACCTTCTTTGTTTGCGTAAAACCATTCGTGTGCGCGAATAAAGGCACGCATGAAGCGGATGACGGTGTCATGGTTCGCACGGGCCCAACGACCATCGATGTTCAGTGAAGTGAATTGAAACCAAGGAAACTCATCGCGCGGCTCGAACAACGAATTAAACCCTTGGTCAAGTGCGATGTAGTTTAAGGGCGCACCTTGTAAGCCCGCATCGATCTCACCGCTTTGAAGCTTCTCCCAACGGGCCAGAATAGGGCCACAGGCCACAATCTTATAATCTTGCGGGTAGTGCAAGCCATGCGCGGCCATCAATTTCATGACAAGTGAAGAGCTACCCGCGTCAATCGATGAGACTCCGATTGTTCGCCCCTTTAGATCCGCAAACGATTTGACGTCTTTACCAGAGATCATTGAAAAGGGTAGGCGATTGACATTGCCACCAATAATTTCAAGATGACCACCACCTTCGCTATCTAAGATGATGTGCTCGGTCACGCCCAACGCAATATCCATCCGCCCATCTTGAAGGCGTCGCCACACTTCATCGATCGGCTCATGTAGGTCAATCGTGACGTCAAGCCCTTCGTCTGTGAACATCCCCTGATGGGCGGCGATCCAAAAGGGCATGTTGAAATAGTTTCTAGAGATAGCGCCGGCAACGATTTTTTTCATGTTTTAGCTTATGCAGTAAGTGGTATTTTTAAATATGTTAGTTCTGACTGACACCACCGATTTTTTTTATGAAGCTATCCCACTTCGCGACATCGTCTTTTATATATTTGTCATACTCGGCGGGCGTGTTGACCACCATGTAGCCACCTTGCTTAACGATGTTTTCCTTAAAAGCCGAGTTTTCAGAAGCCGTTTTGATGAGCTGATAAAGACGCGTGACAATCGCCCGAGACGTGCCAGCAGGCGCAATCAAACCAAACATCGTGCCAAACTCCATTCCTTCAAAGCCTTTTTCTTTAAAGGTTGGAATATTAGGTAACGCCGCTAAACGCTCTAGGCTTGCGACAGCTAAACCACGGAGACGGCCCGAGTTCAGCATGGCCTGCGCAGAGATATAGGTCGTAAAGGTCATCTGTACTTGGCCTGAAACGATATCTGTAATGGCTGGCGCAGCGCCCGCATAGGGGATGTGTGTCATTTTTATATTGGTAAGGATTTGAAACATTTCACCTGCAAGGTGGGGTGCTCCGCCCGCACCGCTGCTTGAAAAATTGAGTTTGCCCGGATTGCTTTTGCCATACTGAATCAATGATTGAAGTGAGTCACCACCAAAGTCTGGCCGAGTGATCAGAATCATTGGTGCATAGGCAACATTTGTCACCGCAACAAAATCCTTGATCGGGTCGAAAGGGACCTTTGGATAAACCGCAGGGTTGAGTGTCAGATTTGTGCTGGCAAATAAAAGCGTGTAACCATCAGGGTTTGCTTTTGCTACGATTTCCATGCCGATATTGCCACTGGCGCCTGGGCGATTTTCAACGATTACCGGCTGATTGGTTGCTTTCGAAAGCGTATCCGCGACGGTCCTAGCCAAAATATCAACGCTTCCTCCGGCTGCAAAAGGTGCTATCAGGCGAATCGGTTTATTGGGGTAATCCGCGGTTTGAGCGAGGACACCGAAGGGAATGATTAAACTTAGCAGTAAGGTACCAACAGTCTTTGTGATCGGATACATGAATAGTCTCTCTTTTTATTTGAATTAACCTACATGAATTAATTTTTTATTTTGTTTTTAGCCAAATTTGCAGCATGTTCCCCAGAGATGCGACCTAACACCGAGCCAGCAGTGAGTCCCGCACCACCTGCGTATTTAGTGTAGTACAAGCCTCCCACCATTTCACCCGCTGCGTAAAGTCCCGAAATGGGTTGATCAAATTCGTCAAGCACTTGTCCTGTGGGATTGATTTTGACGCCACCATAGGTGCAGGTAATGCCACAGGTGACGGCATAGGCTACGAAAGGCCCAGTGTCCAATGGCTGCGCCCAGTTCGATTTCGGAATGTCAAGCCCCTTGGTGCCACGTCCGTCTAGCACGGCAGGATTAAACGGGGTTGCTTGGTCGACCGCTCGATTAAATGCAGAAATTGTTTGAAGCACTGCTTTTTTGTGAATCCCTTCAAATTGCGCGATTAAACCTTCTAAGGTGTCCGAGGTATAGCGCGTGGCGTGTTTGACGCGATATTCATCGGGTAACAAGCTTGAGGTTTTTGCGTCGAAGATTTGCCACGCGATTGCTCCGGGCTGGGTGAGCACTTTGGCACCCATGCCTGAATAAATATAATTTCGAAAATCGCTTCCTTCATCCACAAAGCGCTGACCGTCAGCGTTGACGACAATCCCCAGTGAAAAGTAATTTTTTTGCTGATTCAATAAATTGATATCGCCGTAAGGCGGCGCATTTAAATCGTAAAAGACGGCATGACAACCGGTCCAGTGGCCGTGCGCCACACCGCCGACATTGATCGCCATGTCGATGCCGTCACCCGTGTTGTAGCGTGAACCTCTCACCTTGGCCATATCCCAGTTTGGGCCCAAGTACATTGAGCGCCATTTTAAGTTGGCATGAAAGCCACCAGTCGCCATGACAACTGTTTGAGTGGAAATGTGTTGTTGGGTACCCTCGGTTTCAACCTCGATCGACCAGCCATGATCGGTGCGCGTTAAGCCAACTGCACGGGTAGCGTAGCGCAAATGTATGCCTGATTTTTCGGCATATTTATAGAGGGTTTGCATTAACCCTAGGCCACCACCCGAGACCTCTACCGTTAAGCCGCCCCAGAACTTATGTTTGCCATCGACTTTAAAGGCTTGTCTGCCATAGAGCGGCACAAAACGCACTCCATGTTGGGTCATCCAAAGCATGGTGGGAAGGCTTTCTTGTACAACAGTATGCAAGACGTCTGCATCTGCGCGATAACCACTCATCGCGATCACTTCGTCATAAAACTGATCTTTGGTGTAAGTGCCAAAGTCGCTGTTGCGTAATTCGTCAGGATGTAGATCTGGCATTAATTTGACCAAATCATTTGCACCGTCATAGGCGATTCTGAAGGCACCGCCGGTGTAGGCAGAGTTACCGCCACGATGCTCGTGTGGTGCGCGTTCGATCACCAAGACATTGCCGCCAGCCTCTTGCGCTGAAATTGCGGCACACAAAGCGGCGTTACCACCACCGATGACAACCACATCATAGAGAGTGCTCATTACTGCGTCATTCACAAGCGTGCCCCTTTAATTTAGTGCGTTCAAGGCGCGATCCACTGCACCGGCATCGTGTGCTTGACCAACCGCTGGATACGCAGCCAGCAACGATTTTTTCATTATTTTTTGTCAAGTGATAGCTTTAATACTTTACTGCAAAAAGCTCAATCGCGAGACGTTGCATATCCGACGCTAGAAAAACATAAAAGCTGCAGGACTATTCTTGGTGAATGTAGTATTTCGTTGATATTCTTCGGGTACGACAATATGACTGAGGATAATAAAGATGACACAACCTTTAGCTTTAGTATTCGGTGGCTCGCGCGGAATTGGTGCTGCCTGTGTGCAGGCCTTAGCGCAAGATGGTTTCCGTGTAGCGTTTACCTATGTGAGTAAACCTAGCGAAGCCAAAGCACAAGAAAAAAACGGACAGATTAAGGCCTACGCGGTCGATGTTCGCGATGCGACCGCAGTACAAGGTTTTTTCGCGCAAGCAGCCAAGGATTTTGGAACGCGTCCCCAGACGGTGATTGTGAATGCAGGGATTAATCAGCCTTATGTGCCCATCGGGCAATTCACACACGACAATTTTCGTAAGTTGATGGAGGTTAACGTATTTGGCGCTTTCAACGTCTTGACTGAGGCAGCTAAAGACGTGCTGGATGGTGGATCAATTATCGGGATTACAACATCCATGGTTCGCAATGCTGTGCCGGGTGGCGGCCCTTACACGGCGACTAAGGCTGCAGTCGAATCACTGTTGCGCTCAATGGGCAAAGAGTTGGGCCCTCGTGGTGTGCGTGTCAATGGCGTGGCACCTGGCGCTGTGGATACTGATTTGTTCCATGCGGGCAAGACCGAAGAAGCCAAGCAGCGTGCTGCATCCATGAGTCCGTTCAATCGAATTGGCAGACCCTCCGAGATAGCCGATGCTGTGGCGTTCTTGGCCTCAGATCGAGCCTCATGGATTCATGGGCAGATCATCCAGCCTAACGGTGGCCTAGTCTAGTAGGTGTATGCATACCAGACACGATACCATCGTGATTGGAAGTGGAGTCACCGAGTGCACAATCGTCTCAACATCTAAGGCGATCGTGCACCCATACTGCTTCTTTCAAGACGGTTATGTTGAGAGGCAAGTATTTATTGACGAGGGATATTGGCGCTAATCACGACATCACCGAGACGCTTGATCTCTGCAGCGATGAAGGCGTTGAACTGCTCGGGAGTGGTGGGGGATGGGATCACTCCTTGCGCACTGAGTGATTTGACAACAGCTGGAGACTTCAGCACCTCATTGGCGTCTTTAGAGATCTTCGCAACAATCGCTGGTGGTGTTTTGCTGGGCGCAAGCAGGCCGTACCAATGGTCATAGATCATGCCGGGGATAATCTCTGAGATCGCAGGAATATTGGGCATCAGTGCTGCACGTTTATCGGTGCTAACAGCTAAAGCGATGAGCTTACCGTCTTTGATAAAGGGCAAGGTCAGCCCAAGTGGTGACCAATAAAACGCAGCGCGGCCCGCTGTGGTGTCTACCAGCGCCTCGCCAGTTCCTTTGTAGGGTACGTGCACAATGTCAAGCTTACCCATGCCTTTAAACATTTCACCGTTAAAGTGTGTGCCGCTGCCAACACCCGCAGATGCGAAATTTAACTTGCCCGGTTGCGCGTTAATGAGCTTGATGAGCTCTTGAGGAGTTTTGACTCCCAGAGAGGGAGACACGACGAGCACGTTCGGTACGCTTGTGCCAAAGGTCACGCCGGTGAAATCCTTGAGCGTATCGTAGGGCAAGGATTGGTACAAAGTTGGGTTGATGGCGTGAGAGGCCGAGGTAAACATCAACGTAGTGCCGTCGGGTTCTGCCGTTGCCACGAGGCGGCTACCGATTGTGCCACCCGCGCCAGGACGATTTTCGACAATCACAGGTTGACCCCAGGTGTCTTGAAGCGCACGCCCTAGCTCGCGCGCAACTATATCAACCTGACTGCCTGCAGTGAAAGGGACCACAATTTTGACGGGCTTACTTGGAAAGGTGGTTTGAGCGACGGCTGCACCGCCCAAAACGACTCCTAGTAAGGCAATTCCTACGGTTTTTGCGACTGTTGAAAGCATGATTATTGTCTCCTGGTTTTTATCGGATTTGCATAAGCACAACTATGACAACTGATCTATCCCGTCGGTGGCACCGACCTATCTGTTAAATGTTTACAGAATCGCCGCCATCCCCGCGCGAGCGACTTGAGCGTCTTGGTGCGATAGCACGCCCGAGACACCAATTCCCCCGATCACTTCACGCTTGTCGATAATCGGGAATCCGCCTTCGAGCGGGGTGACGCCTGGCACCGCCATGAAGCGTAAGCCTTCGCCGCCTGCAGCGATGCCATCCTGAAACATTTTCGTTGGCCGACGGAAGTTCACCGCAGTTAACGCTTTGCCGGTCGCAATCGCCATGCTTGAATGCTGTGTGTGATCAAGACGCTGAGCGAGCACCAAGCTGCCGGCCGAGTCTGCAATGACGATGGCCACTGGCCATTGATTTTTTTCTGCTTCCGCCTCGGCGGCAAGCATCATTTTCTTGGCTCGCTCGAGTGTAATAGGGCGTCCGTAAGGGAGTGGCCTATCTAGTATTGGAGTCTCTGTTGTCATGTTTCAGGCAGCTATATTTTTTTAAATTCTATGTGTGCGTGAGTCGCTATTTTTACGATGGGATCGAGTAATAATTTTCGTAAAAAAGCACCTAACGTTCTTATACAAGACCGCATCGACGGAGGACAAGGTATTTTTATGTGAAATTAGGGAAGTCCCCATGCGACTCAGTCCGCAGCTAGTGCCGTTACGGCTGCGTCAACAAATTTGCTTTCCTTATTTTGGTGTGCTCAGCACACGACCCACTGCGCCGGCATCCTTTGCTTGCCCAACAGCGCGACAAGCGACGAGCGCCTGTGTGGCTTGCTCGGGGGTCATAACGGTTGACGCTAAATCCATAAACTTTGCATCGACTTGTGCATCGTTCATTGGCCGCTCGATACTCCCTAAGGCGTGTATCACGTGGTGATGCAGAACGCGGCCATCTTGCAGAGTCATTGTGACTTTGGCTTCATCTACCCGAAGGCCTGGTTCGATCGCGACTTGTACCTTGCTGCGAAGTTTGGTGACGGCAGGATCTTGCACAGCAACATCTGAGTATTGTCTGGCCTGGCTTTTGCCTTCGTGGGTCACAATCGTTGCTGAGTGCTGCACGCTGAACTTGCCCTCAAGCCCAGTCGTAGGGGCGCTTTTCCCGGTGAGTTCTAGCACCAGCGGGTGCACCTTCAGTTCAATCTGTTTGACGTCGTCAGAACTAAATTGATGTTGCTGGCGTAAGGTCAGGCAGCCATCGATAATCGGATGAATCACTAAGCCACAGGCGTAGGGCTTGAAGCTATTTTCAAGGGTGTGCCATACCGTACCTAAGCCCTCAGTCATTTTTTCAAAATGTTGCTCAGTGGATAGCACGTGCGCAAACCCGCGTGGTGCCTCGATGGCGCGCAGCGAACTGGTAAAGCCAGCTTGCGCCATCAATGCTGCGCTGAGACCGCTTTGCGCTGCACGCCCGGGGTGAAGACTTTTGCACATCGTGCCAAAGACCTCGCGCAACCCAGCCGCTTGTGTGGCTGCAATGCCGAGCGCCCAAGCCATTTGCTTGGCATCTAGTTTGAGTGCGCGACCAACGGCCGCCGCAGCGCCAAAGCCGCCGACCGTGCCTGTGACATGCCAACCGATATCGTAGTGAGCAGGGCAGACACCCAAGGCGATGCGGCATTCGACCTCAATGCCAAAGACGATAGCTTCAACAAAGGTGATGCCATCAATGGGGTGATACTCAGCTAACGCAAGCAACGCAGAGAGGACCGGACCACTTGGGTGTACCAGCGTTGCCATGTGCGTATCGTCAAAATCCAGCACGTGTGAGCTGATACCGTTGAATAGCGCTGCATTCAGTGCATCGACGCGGTCATGGCGACCGATGACGCTTGCCTGCGGGGCGCCGATAAATGGGCGCATGGCAGCCATCGCGTTTAACAAAGCAGGGTGGTGTGCGCCTCCTAACGCGCAGCCAGCCCAGTTGACCAGACTACGCACAGCAATCGCACGCACTGGTTCAGGGATTTTTGCGCCATCAAAACTTGTAATGAAGGTCGCTAGCGTTTCGGTGGTGTCCAAATTGACTCACTCTTTATGGTCGTAATAAGTTTGGCGTGAACTAGAAATCAGTTGGTTTACGAAGATATTTGTGAGGCTGGGTCAACAACCTTGGAGACTGGCGTTGAAGTGAACACGAGGACTAGATTTTTTGGTTCAAAATTTCAGCGATCCGCTGCGCCGCTTGTAAGGCCAGAGTATCTTGACCTTTTGGGCAGATCACTTCTAAACCAATCGGTAACGGACCTTGTAGCGGCATAGGGATACTGACACTGGGCATTCCGAGGATCGTCCAGAGTTTGCTAAAACAAGAATCGCCTGGATCTATCAGTTCAAGTAAGGGGGCATAGCCCGGCGAGCTTGGTGTCAGGATGCACGTCGCGCCTGCAAAGAGGCTGGCGCTTTGTTCGCTGCAGGTTCGAGCCAAACGCTTGGCCTCGAGATATACCTCGGGTTTAATCGTCTGTGCACGCTGAAGTTTTTCTTGCACCCCGGCCGAGAGGCCTGCTCGGTGATGTTGCCATTCGTACTCAAGTGAGGCTAGCCCTTCAACATCGCCGATGACATCAAGTGCAGTCCCTAGTTTTTCAAAACCAGGAGGTAAGCTAATGTTGATGATGCGAACGCCGGCCCGCTCAAACCGCTCGCGAGCCAAGGACAGTGCTTCGCGGGTGGCGGTCTCTGCCATTGGCCAAAAGGGGTCTTTACAGATACCAACGATCAACTCAGCATTTAAGCCTTGTTCGAACTCTTGTAAACCTTGCCAGTCAGATAAAAGACTCAAGGCAAAGGCGGCGTCTTGAACGTTGCGGGTATGCCAACCCAGGGTATCAAGCGTTGGCGACATTCTTTTGACGCCTGCAATATCGATTAGCCCATAGCTCGCTTTGAAGCCAACAACTCCACAATATGAGGCTGGTCGCACAATCGATCCGGCGGTTTGCGAACTTAGCGCCAAAGGCACCATGCTGGCACTGACTGCAGCGGCAGAGCCACTCGATGACCCACCGGGGCTGTGCAGGGCTGAATACGGATTGCGCGTGGGGCTCACCTGGCCGCGAGTCGCAAACTCTTGAGTCGTTGTTTTTCCAAGAACGATGGCGCCAGCATCAAGCGCACGCGTGACGATATTGGCGTTGATTGTGGGCCGATGCGTTTGATAGATCGGAGAGTTGTAGCTGGTGATAAAATCGTCAGTGTCAATAATATCTTTGACGCCAATCGGAATGCCATGCAGCCGGCTACGTGGGGCTTCTTTGTCGAGTTGCTTCGCGCGCGCGAGTGCTGCCTTGGCATCTAGGCTTGCCCATGCTAGAACAGCAGGGTCAACCTGTGCAATGCGCGCCAGGCAACTGCTGACCAGTGCTTCAGACGTTAAGTTGCCGGCGCGGATCGCCTGGGCCATCTGGCCGAGCGTCAGTTCATAAGGTTCAGTCATGTCTCTGAGAGTCTTTTTAGAATATTCTTTTTAGAGTACTTTACTTCATATTGCGAACGACTCGGCGGTTGACTGTCAACTGGCGATTCCGTCACGCTGGATTTGGCGCATATTTGCAGATCGACTTATTCTGACCGTTATTCACTTTCTTGTATTGTAAAACTTCGCGCGTAGGATTTTTATGCAATCTAAACAGATTCACCAAGCCGTTGCCGCGTTATTGCCGGCTTTTCGCGATCATGGTCGCCTCATCGCGCTTGACCCAAGCTGTCGTCCGGCCAACCGTGCTGAGGGGTATGAGGTACAGGCGGCTTTACTTACGGCGGTGGGTGAACCCGGTATTGGCTGGAAAATCGCAGCCACCAGTGCGGCGGGACAAAAGCATATTGGCGTCAGCGGACCGCTGGCAGGGCGATTATTGCAGTCGCGCTGCTTAACGGATGGGACGACAGTGTCTCTTGACGGTAATTTTATGGCAGTGGCAGAGGCAGAGTTTGCCTTTCGTATTGGGCGCGATATCAAGCGCACAGGCAGTGCACCGTTGAGTGTGTCTGAGGTAATGGCAAGCGTTGAGGCCTTGCATGTCGCCATTGAAGTCCCTGCCTCACGCTTTGAAGATTTCGCAAAAGCAGGTGAGGCACAGTTGATCGCAGAGTTTGCCTGCGCTTGCTTTTTTGTCGTCGGGCAAGAGGTCACAACTGATTGGCGCAGCGTTGACTTAAAAGACCATCAGGTGAGTGTGACCTGCAACGGTGCCACGGTTGCGCAAGGGCAGGGCTCAAATGTGTTGGGTGATCCGAGGCTTGCCTTGACCTGGCTGGCGAACGAACTGGTGGATCATGATCGGTATTTGCAAGCGGGTGACGTGGTCATGACTGGCACATGCGTGGTGCCTGTACCAGTCAAGCCCGGCGATGCTGTTGTTGCCGATTTTGGTGCCTTTGGCAGCGTGAGTGCGCGGTTTAAATGAAAGGGTTTAGACTTGCGGGCCCCAAGGCGCCGCAAGCATTAACTTGTTTTCTTGCGTCTGCAAGAGCGGGCGCAACTGTTTGGCAAAATTCATAAAGGCTTGGTCGCCATAGACGCCATCCCAAAACTTACGACGGTCGGCCTCATCATCGAATTTCCAGAGATGCACTAATTGGTTCAGGGCACCAATGTCACCCGTAAAGTAACCGCACAACTTTGCAGGGTGCTTAGAGAGTGCTGGCCAGCCTTCTGCTTTGTACAGAGCGACTACTTCACTCATTTTTCCGACTGTGACTGTGTAAGTGCGTAATTCGTATATCGCCATCTTTATCTCCGATTTTTTGTTTAATTGTCTTAGAAAAATTCAATCATGGGACTATGCACGCAATGCATAGTCCCTTCGTCATCTACCAGCCCTCAGTGCCTGGTTAACATCGCCTAGGCGGCAGCCGCCTGTACGACTTGTTCGACGGTCTGTGCAACTTGTGCGCCACGAATGAGCTTACCCGGCAACTTGCCGGTTGATACGCCATCGCGATAGGTCACGACGCCCGCCACAATGGTGGCGCGATAGCCTTCGGCAACTTGTCCTAAGCGACGTCCGTTTGCTGGCAGATCATGCACGATTTTTGGTGCGTGAAGCTTGAGTTTGTCAAAGTCGATCACGTTGACGTCGCCCTTGTAGCCGGGCCGCAGCAGACCTCGATCGTTCAAACCCACTGTGGCTGCGGTGTCGTGCGTTTGCCATTTCACCAAGGTTTCAAGAGGGATTTTTTCGCCTCGTGAGCGATCACGTGCCCAGTGTGTCAGCAGATAGGTTGGGAAACTTGCGTCGCAGATAAAGCCATAATGTGCGCCACCATCGCTCAAGCCAGGCACGGTATCCCGATCAAGCAACATTTCGCGCAGCACATCAAGGTTTTGCTCGGCATAGTTATACAGAGGGCGATACAGAATCGCTTTGCCTTCGTTTTGAAGCAAATAATCGTAGGCGTATTCGGTTGGGTTCACACCGGCACGCTTTGCTAAGCCCGCAATGCTGTCTTCAGGCTTCGGTTCGTACTCTGGTGGGTCACCGAGTGGATATAGATTTTCAAAGTTTGCGACGCGACGTTTGAACATTGCTTCGGTGTGTTCTTCGACCACGATTTTGGCGCGCAGGGCAGGGTCTTTTAGGCGCTCGAGTTTTTCAGCTAGCGGTAACTTTGCTAACGCTTCGTAGGACGGTAATTGTGAGAACGGACAAATAGTCAGAGAAAAGCTCAGCAACAACGCGACGGGGCGCGCGCCAACTTGAGCTTTCATTTGTAACCCGGCATCGGTTGCCTCGTGCATGTGCTCCATCACGCGGCGCCAGCGCTGTGGCAAATGCTCGTGTTGCAACAATGTTAATGAGAGGGGGCGCCCTGAGGCTTCAACGATACGACGCAGCATTGCGAATTCATTATCGGTATCGTCAAAGTCTGATACCAACTGCAAGACCCCTTGGCCAATCGCGCCCAAGCCCTTTGCAATTGTTGTGAGTTCACTCTCTGCTGCACCAAGGGTAGGTGTGTGATGACCATCACTACTTTTATGCAAAATCGTGCGTGAAGTCGTGAACCCTAACGCGCCTGCTTGCACGGCCTCGGCGGCTAAGCGTGCCATTTCAAGACTGTCTGCCTCGGTGGCCACTTCGCGTGCAGCACCCCGGTCACCCATCACATGAATGCGCAAGGGCGCATGACCAACCTGAGCGGCAACATCAGCGTCAAATTGACGAGCCTCAAGCGCATCAAGATATTCTGGAAAGGTGCGCCAGTTCCAAGGCAAGCCCTCGTCTAGCACCACGCCGGGAATATCTTCAACACCTTCCATAAGCTTCATCATGACTTGCCGGTGTTCTGGGTTGCAAGGTGCAAAACCAATGCCACAATTACCCATCACCACCGTGGTCACGCCTAACTGTGAGGATGACGCGACTTTGTTGCTCCAGGTCACTTGACCGTCGTAATGGGTATGGATATCGACAAAACCTGGGGTCACGAGCAGCCCCTTAGCATCGATTTCTTCGGTGGCGGTGCCGGTGACTGTACCGACTTGCTGAATGATGCCATCGACGATTTTGATGTCGCCAATGTAGGGCTTGGTGCCCGTACCGTCAGCGATCAAGCCGTTACGAATGATTAAGGATTGAGGGGTTGTCATGTTGATGTCTCTGAGAGTTTTTTGGTGATTCAGTTTTAAGCGAGGGCTCTGCTGTAAAGACTGCTTTTGTTTTAAGTGCTATTTGAATAGTATAAGTTTTTGTTCGCGCCTTGCGGTGCTTGATGCACGATCGATTAAGTCGTGGTGTCACTCGTTAAGGCATCTGCGCCATGATCTGCCCAACTGCCGCAGTTAATTTTTTAGCATAAGGGACGTGTAAAAATTCATTGGGGCCATGCGCATTCGATTTTGGTCCGAGCACGCCGCACACCATCATTTGCGCTTTTGGAAATCCTTGGCTGAGCAGATTCATCAACGGGATCGTACCGCCTTGACCGATGTAACCCACGGGTGCCTGAAAGTGGGCTAGGCTTGCTTGATTCAACGCCTGTTCAAACCAAGGGGCGATTGTGGGAGCGTTCCAGCCGGTTGAAGCACCCTGTGGCTCAAAGGTAACCTTGGCCTGATATGGAGCGTTGTCTTCTAGCAGTGTTTTGAGTTCTGCAACCGCCGCTGCGGCGTCAATCAACGGCGGTAAACGCAAGCCGAGCTTGAAGGCCGTGTACGGGCGCAAGACGTTGCCTGCGTCACGCAACGACGGGAAACCCTCGGCGCCTGTGACGCTCAGTGTCGGTCTCCAGGTGCGTCGCATCAGCGCTTCAACAGGGTCTAAGGTGGTGGGAATCGCCACCAAGGTTGAGCCGCCGCAGTCGTGATATGCCCACGGAAAGCGTTTGAATATCTCGTCACCCAGAATGGCTGCTGTGGCACGCGCCTGATCAACCCGTTCGGTGGGGATTTCACAATGAAAGCTTTGGGGAAGTAGACGGCCCGTTGCGCTGTCTTCGAGGCGATCCAGCACATGACGCATGATGCGAAAACTTGAGGGCACCAAGCCCGAAGCATCGCCCGAGTGAATGCCTTCGGTCAGAATTTCAACTTTTAAGACGCCAGTGGCCATGCCGCGCAAACTCGTTGTTAACCACAGCTGATCATAATTACCTGCCCCACTGTCCAAGCACATCACCAAACCGACGTCACCCAAACGAGGCTTGATCGCCTCGATGTAGGGCAGCAAGTCAGGTGACCCGCTTTCTTCGCAGGTTTCGATAATGCCGACGATGCGAGGGTGCTCGACTTTTTGCGCCTTGAGTGCTTGGATCGCGGTAATCGCAGCGTAGGTCGCATAGCCGTCGTCAGCACTGCCACGTCCGTAGAGTTTGCCGTCGAGGTATTTTGGGGTCCAGGGCCCCAAGCCAGCACGCCAGCCATCAAACTCGGGTTGCTTATCCAAATGGCCATACATCAGCACCGTTTGGCTGCTTGACGTTTGTGGCCGTGTGGCAGCCACCTCAAAAAACATGATGGGTGTACGGCCAGGCAGCCGAATAATCTCAGCTTTGAGCCCTGCAACTTTTTGTTGTTCAACCCAGGTTGCTGCTCGCTGCAGCACGGTTTCAAGGTAACCGGCTTTCGCCCAATCTGGATCAAAGGCCGGGGATTTGGCCGGAATCTCGATATAGTCGCTGAGCTGTTTGACGAGATCGTCGTCCCAGGCTCGGCTTACATTTGAAAGCATTTCAGCGGTGTCGAGCATCGGGACGGGTGCGTTCATTTTATTTCCTGAGTGATGACGTGGGCGCTTTAACTGGCTTTTACCTTGAGACGCCAAGCGTGCAACAAAGGCTCGGTATAGCCACTTGGCTGTACCAGTCCTTTAAAGACTAAATCACGCGCCGCGCGATAAGCCGACGAGGCTTCAAAGTTTGGCGACATTGGCGTGTACAGAGGATCATTCGCGTTTTGTTGGTCCACCACTTTTGCCATACGTTGCAGAGTCTCGGTGACCTGTGCCTCGTTTGTGATCCCGTGCAAGAGCCAGTTGGCAATGTGCTGACTTGAAATCCTTAAGGTGGCGCGATCTTCCATCAGACCGACGTTGTGAATGTCAGGCACTTTTGAGCAGCCCACGCCTTGATCGACCCAACGCACAACGTAGCCCAAAATCCCTTGGGCGTTATTGTCGAGTTCTTGCTGAATATCGCTGGCCGACCACTTGGGGTCAGTGGCGACTGGCACTAGTAAAATTTCGTTGAGCAAGCGATCGATTTCGGCATCGTTTGCGGTTTTTTCAAGGCCTAGTTGAATCTCTGCGACCTTGACTTGATGGTAATGCAACGCGTGCAAGGTGGCTGCGGTGGGAGACGGCACCCAAGCAGTGTTGGCACCAGCCTTTGGGTGGCCAATTTTTTGTTCGAGCATAGCGGCCATCAGGTCAGGCATC
>CAMDEF010000059.1 GCA_945895265.1 Bordetella parapertussis
ATCTTCATTTCGAGCCCTCATTACCGTTTGTGGTTAATTTCAGAAACTCCACTTTGGCACTTAGATGCCGTTAGGTAAAGCGAGGGCTCTCTGCTTTTCTGGCACCCTCACTCCCCAGGGGGGAGGGAGGCGTTCATAACATCTCCGATGAGTTTTCTTGTTAGACAAGCATAGCAACAAGTCGGCCTGCGCACAGCAGTTAAATGCGTTTGCGCAGAGCGAACGCGTTAAAAGAGCCTCGTGTTAAAGCATTGCAATGTTTCTAGCGAAACAAACGTCACGAAAGTCATTGGCGTTAAAGGTGATGAATCCATCCACCGATACCTCAGCATCGCTCATGATTCGCCGCAGCAGGCAATCTACCATGCTAATTGGTCTGTTTTTACGCAGCGACAGTTCGAAGGTCTCGTCAAATGCGTCATCGCGGTAACACTCGGCTTCAAGAAATTCGACATTCGTTTTTTTCAAATAGTCTTCAAAGCGCCCCAAGGCTAATGGTTTCTTTACGAATTGCGTACGCAACGCTTCATAAATGGTTGGCCACGGAACAATGACGCGATAAGGGGAATCTAAAAACTCACTTTTTTGTTCAAGCGCAGAGGCATGTTGATCGCTTTTTGCAAACATCGCGTACCAAACCCCAGTGTCAACCAGTATTCGCTGCGACATTGATTAAAGCTCATCGTCTTGGGTTTCGATACTGCTATGCCCAAACCACGGGGATGCTTTTCGACCTCCAAACAGGAACCCACCCTTTTGTTTGCCCTCTTGCGTCCAGATTATATAAATACGGATTTTTTTGGTTTTCGTATCGATGGCTTTTTCTAGGTCTAGTTTCAATTCAGTTTTTAAGTCGTGGGTGTACTCGTATTTGAAAAACGCAAGACTGTCTCCGCACTCCTTGGCATCGTGCTGATCAAGCCATGCATAGAGCGATTCATAATCCCCTCTAATCCCAAGATCGTATGAAAGCCAAATTGCTTCAGAAGCCATGCCTTTTCCTTCTATAAAAGCCACCAGAGGAGTTTTCAAGAACTCACCCGACAAACCGCAAACAAGAAAAAACGGAGTCAAATTAATGACTCCGCCAGATTTACTTACGCTGACAAAATACCTGCCTCAAAACGGAATATCGTCGTCCATATCAGACAGGTTTGCGCCACCGGCTGCGGGTGCGGCAGGGCGGGCGGCTTGCTGTGCACGGGCTGCTGGGCGTGGCGCACTTGAACCGCCTTCGTTACCACCCGACGATCCGCCGTCGCCACCGTCACGACCGCCTAACAACTGCATATTGTCAGCCACGACTTCAGTCGTGAATTGATCCACGCCTTCTTTGTTTTGCCATTTGCGGGTTTTGATACGGCCCTCAACGTAAACAGGACGGCCTTTCTTTAAATACTCGCCAGCGATTTCAGCTAAGCGGTTGTAAAACACCACACGGTGCCACTCAGTTTCTTCGCGGCGCTCGCCCGAAGTTTTGTCTTTCCAACTGCTGGTAGTGGCAATCGAAACATTGCATACAGCCGCGCCGTCGGGGCTGTAACGCACCTCGGGGTCGCGTCCAAGATTACCCATCAAAATAACTTTATTGACCGAGGCCATGCCGAGCTCCTTAAAAACTTTATTCATCGATGCCCTGTCGGGCCCGTACCAAGCGCCATCATGCCCCTGGCTGCGCGCCAGTGCTAGACGCAAAACTACGCATGGCAGACAGTTTACGGCAGGTTTTGACTGAAAAGTCGCCCAAAACTGCACCCAACCACAATCGCACCACCCCAGCTCAGGCGAACTGCCTTCGCGCGCCTCGCTTCTGAACCGCTTGGCTACTCGGCTCTAAACCGTCAAGCGCCGCTTCTACCCTCAACAGGGTATATTATTTGAAACGGTTTAACACTCAAAAGAACGGACAAAGCCATGATTCAAGCGACCCCAAGCGGACAAGGCCTCGGCGCCCGTGTCGACAACATCGACCTCTCGCAACCCTTGTCACAAGAACAATACAAAACCATTGAAGGCTTGTTGGGCAAGCATGGTGTGTTGTGGTTTTCAAAGCAAACCCTCACCTCGGCTCAACTAAAAGCCTTTAGCAGCACCTTTGGCACGCTTGAGGTCAACGTGGCCAATATGTATCAAGACCCAGGCATCCCCGAGGTAATGATTTTGTCGAACAAAAAAGTCGACGGCAAACCCTTGGGCTTGGCTGACGCGGGCCAAGACTGGCACACCGATATGTCTTATAGCAAGATGATCGCGTTTACCAACGTGTTGTATGGCCTTGAGATCCCGCACCGCGATGGCAAGCCACTGGGCAACACCGAGTTTTCAAATATGCGGGCTGCCTACGTTGCGCTGCCCGATGAGTTAAAAAAGAAGCTCGAAGGCATGACCGTGCTGCACGACTTTAATAAGTTTTGGGAAAACATGCGCAAGCAGCCCGGCTGTACGCGCCCACCACTGACAGAGGCACAGTTAAAAGCCAAACCGCCAGTGTCGCACCCCATCTTTTTGACGCACCCAATCACGAGCGAAAAGATTCTGTATGCCAACCCCGGCTATGCCATGCGCATTAACGAACTGCCCGAAAAAGAAAGCGACGAGATCCTGAACTTTTTATTTGAGCACCAGTTGCAGCCACAGTTTCGCTATCGCCACCTTTGGACAGTCGGTGATGTGTTGATGTGGGACAACATGGGCACGATTCACAACGCAGTGGCCGACTACACCCCTGACGAGCATCGCTTTATCAAGCGTTGTCAGGTGATGGCGGATCGGTATTTTCCGATGGCGGCTTAAAAGGTTGAAGTCAATACGCGACGCAAACTTAGCGGTGGGTTTGTGTCGTAGGTTTGTGTAACGGCTCTGAAAAATTTAGGTTCCCCTTCATTTGCGTTTAAAAATATAGATCGGTCGAAAAATGAAAAAAATTAGCTTTGCTCTTTTACTCAGTGCGCTAAGCGTTTTTGCAGCGCCCGCTTCAGCACAATCTGCAGCCTATCCAAACCAAACGATCAAGGTCATCATCGGTTTTGCGGCGGGTGGCCCCACCGATGTGATTGGACGTATTTTGGCCCAACACATGACGGGCACGCTCGGGCAATCGGTTGTGGTTGAAAACCGCACCGGAGCCAACTCACTCATCGGCACGCGCGAAGTGGCCAAGGCCAAGCCTGACGGCTACACCCTTTTGTTGGCGTCGCTATCGCACAACGTCAACCCGTTGTTACTGAAAGAAAAGGCTGAATACGAGCCCCTCGGTAATTTTGCCCCCGTGTCGCTGGTCGCGAATTTACCTTTGGTGGTCGTGACCTCCTATGACGCCCCCTACAACAGTCTGGCAGATCTGATCGCCAAGGCCAAAAGCGCGCCGGACACCTTGAGTTATGGCTCAGCCGGCAATGGTGGTTCGGCGCACTTAGCAGGCGCCTTAATGAGCACGGTTGCAGGCATTAAGACCTTGCATGTACCGTTTCGGGGTAACGCACCAGCACTGACCGAGGTAATGGCTGGCCGAGTATCGTTTATGTTTTATCCAATGATCGGGATTGCCAATTTAGTGGCGGATAAACGCCTAAAAGTCTTAGCCGTGGGCTCAAGTAAACCGTTGCCAGATTTTCCGGGTGTACCAACAATGGACCAATCGGGTTTCAAAGACTTTGAGCAGACCGCACCTTGGGTCGGCATGCTCGCCCCTGCTGGCACACCAGACGCTGTGGTGAACACGCTGAATCGCGCGATGAAATTAGCGCTTCAGCAACCTGAAGTGATCCAGCGCATGAAAGATTTAGGGGCTACGCCAATCGGCGACACGCCCGCTGAGTTCAAAGCGTTTTTGATCAGCGATCGCGAGCGCTGGGCCAAAGTCATTGAGGCTTCTGGGATTCGGGCCGATTAATGCTTAGGACTTAGGGGCTGCAAGCCCCAGGTCACCAACAACCAAAGCGCAGATAACGCGCAGGCAGCCCAAAATACCGCACTGGCACCACCCCAAACAACTAGGATGCCACCCAAGCTGCCACCCAAAAACAAACCAGCAGCTTGAGCGGTGTTGTAAAACCCGAGCGCTAAGCCCTTGAGTTCAGGAGGCGCCACGCGCGACACCAGCGACGGCTGCAACGCTTCGAGCACGTTGAACATCACAAAAAATGCAGTCAGCCCTGCTGCTAACAGATAAAAACCTTGGCTTGCCCAAGGCAGCAACGCGAACACCACGACTAGCCCCGCAACGGCTAAACGAAGCATCGCCCGGTGCGCACGCTTCTTTTCAGCCACAAAAATCATCGGCACCATAAAAATAAACGAGCCAAAAATCACTGGCAGATAGACCTTCCAAAGCTCGGCTGAGCTGAAACCGCCTAGCTTGATAAACAAGGGTGGTATCACCACAAACATCGCCACCTGAATTAAATGCAAACAAAACACACCAAAATTCAAACGCAATAAATCGGCGTGAGTGAACACTTGCATCGCCCGAGCGGGCTGTGCTGGCTTAGCGGCCAAGGGTACAACCGGCACCACAAACCGAGCCACCGCTAGGCATACCACCCCTAACAAAGCAATACTCCAGAACAGCCCTGACAAACCACCGGCGCCCACAATCAGGGGCGCCGCCACCAAGGCCAACGCAAACGACAAGCCAATCGAGCCACCCACCATTGCCATTGCGCGGGTACGCACCTCGGGTCGGGTGGCATCGGCAAGCCACGCCGTGATCGCCGCCGAAATTGCCCCCGAGCCCTGAATGGCTCGACCAATCGTGATCCAGAAAATATCGTTCGACAGCGCACAGATCACACTGCCTAAGACAAACAACAACAACCCGACGAGCACCACTGGGCGCCGGCCCCAGCGATCAGACGCCAAACCAAAGGGAATTTGCATACAGGCCTGCGTCAGGCCATACATGCCCAACGCCAAGCCAACCCGCGCCGGATCATCACCGCCGACCACACCCAGTGCCGCCACCGCAAACACGGGCAACAGCAAAAACAAACCCAACATGCGCGCTGCAAACAGGCCTGCGAGCGCAAAACTGGCGCGACGCTCGGTAGGGGTCAAAGACAACGACTGGGGGTCAGGCATCAAACTCTTGTTTCAAAGTGGTGGGTAGGTAGGCGACGGTAGCATCAGGGCGTTATAGTACCAAGTTGCCCTGCGCAAACGCAGCGGTTGCTGAAATACACCAAACCACCACAGGCCACATGGAAGAAATCCGTATTCGGGGTGCTCGCACTCACAACCTCAAAAACGTGTCACTTGACCTGCCTCGACACAAGCTGGTGGTGGTCACTGGCTTATCGGGCTCGGGCAAATCTTCGCTTGCCTTTGACACGCTGTATGCCGAGGGGCAACGCCGCTACGTCGAAAGTCTGTCAGCCTATGCCCGCCAGTTTTTGCAGTTAATGGATAAGCCAGATGTCGATTTAATCGAAGGGCTGTCACCCGCGATTTCAATTGAGCAAAAGGCGGCGGGGCATAACCCGCGCTCAACTGTAGGCACGATTACCGAAATTCACGATTATCTGCGCCTGCTGTTTGCGCGCGTGGGTACACCCTATTGCCCGTCTCATGGGTTACCGCTCGCCGCGCAAAACGTCAGTCAAATGGTGGATACCGTACTGGCCTGGCCCGCCGAGCGGCGCTTGGCGATTTTGGCGCCCGTGGCGCGTACCCGTAAGGGCAGTTTTGAGGATGAGTGTGCGAGTTTGCAGGCGCAAGGTTTTGTGCGCGTACGGGTCGACGGCGAAATGGTTGACTTGGATAGCATGCCCGAACTGAACAAAAACGAAAAACACGACATCGACGTGGTGATTGATCGTTTGCGCATCAAGCCAGAAAGCAAACAGCGCTTAGCTGAAAGCTTTGAAACGGCTTTAACGCTAGCGCAAGGGCGCGTCATCGCGCTTGATATGGACACCAACCAAGAGCACTTGTTTTCAAGTCGCTACGCCTGCCCAGTCTGTAGCCACAGCCTGCCTGAACTTGAGCCGCGTTTATTCAGCTTTAATAATCCAGTCGGGGCTTGCGCCAGCTGTGATGGCCTGGGGCATGTTGGTTTTTTTGATCCTAAACGGGTGGTAGCGTTTCCAGAGTTAAGCTTGGGCTCGGGCGCGATTCGCGGCTGGGATAAGCGCAACGCTTTTACCTTTTCAATGCTCTCGAGCTTGGCCACTCATTATGAGTTTGATATCGAAACCACGTGGGAAACCCTACCAGAACAACTCCGTCAGATTGTGTTGTACGGCTCAGGCGAGGTCGAGCTACCGTTTTTTTATCTAAATGAAAAAGGCCGCAGCAGCGTCAAGCGACACGCGTTTGAAGGCGTGATCCCAAACCTTGAGCGCCGCTGGAAGGAAACCGACTCATCCGCTGTGCGCGAAGAACTTGGCAAATACCGTGCGGTACAAACCTGCCCCGCCTGCCAGGGTTCGCGTCTGCGCGCCGAGGCGCGTCACGTGCGCATTGGTTCTGAGCGCATCGCGCCACCCAAAGACCTCGAGGGCACACCCCAGGCGCAACAGTGGCAAGAGCAAGGCCTGGCGATTTATGAAGTTGAAGCGCAGCCCCTTTCGCAATGTCTGAAGTGGTTTCAAGACTTAAGCTTAACGGGCGCGCGTCAAGAGATTGCCCAACGCATCGTGCGCGAGATCGAAGCGCGCTTAAGCTTTTTAAACAATGTCGGCTTAAATTATTTATCGCTCGATCGTAGCGCCGATACGATTTCGGGCGGCGAAGCGCAGCGTATCCGGCTTGCCAGTCAAATCGGCTCGGGGCTAACGGGCGTGATGTATGTGCTGGATGAACCCTCAATCGGCCTACACCAGCGCGATAACGATCGCTTAATCGCCACCCTGCATCACCTGCGTGATTTAGGCAATAGTGTGATCGTGGTTGAGCACGACGAAGATATGATCCGGCAAGCCGACTGGGTCATCGATATGGGCCCAGGCGCTGGCGAGCATGGCGGGCAAATCGTCGCGCAAGGCACGCCCGCACAAATTGAACAAAATCCTGCGTCAGTCACTGGCCAGTACATGAGCGGCGCGCGAGCAATCGCGATCCCAAAGCGTCGTCCCTTAAACGAAGAGCAAGCGTGGCTGACGCTGACAGGTTGCCGTGGCAATAACTTGAAATCGGTTGAACTGCGCATCCCCGCGGGCAAGTTCGTCTGTGTCACCGGTGTTTCAGGCTCAGGAAAATCCACACTCATTAATGACACGCTTGCGGTTGTCATGTCGCGCGCCTTGCATCATGCACAAAGCGAACCAGCGCCTTATTCAGGTCTGATGGGTCTTGAAAATTTCGACAAAATCATTAGCGTCGATCAAAGCCCAATTGGTCGCACACCCCGCAGCAATCCCGCCACCTACACGGGGCTGTTCACACCGATTCGTGAGCTCTTTGCCGGCACACCCGAGGCGCGCACGCGCGGCTATGACCCGGGGCGGTTTAGTTTTAATGTCAAAGGGGGTCGGTGCGAGGCCTGTCAGGGCGATGGCGTCGTGAAGGTTGAGATGCATTTTTTGCCTGACATGTATGTCCCTTGCGACGTATGTGTCGGTAAACGCTATAACCGCGAGACGCTCGAGATTCGCTATCGCGGGCGCAATATTACTGAGGTGCTTGAGTTAACAGTTGAACAAGCGTTGGTGTATTTTGAAGCGGTGCCGTCGATTGCACGCAAGTTGCAAACGTTGATGGATGTTGGTCTGTCGTATCTGCGCCTAGGGCAAAGCGCCACCACGCTTTCAGGTGGTGAAGCCCAACGCGTCAAGTTATCGCTCGAACTGTCAAAACGCAGCACTGGGCGCACGTTTTATATTTTGGATGAGCCCACGACTGGTCTGCATTTTCAAGATATTGCCCTGCTACTCGAGGTACTCAACCAACTGGTCGAGGCAGGCAACACGGTGGTAGTCATTGAGCACAATCTTGACGTGATCAAAACTGCGGACTGGGTCATTGATATGGGCCCAGAAGGCGGTGACGGTGGTGGCACGATCGTGGCACAGGGCACACCCGAGCTGGTTGCGGCTACCCCCGCCAGTCACACGGGGCATTACTTGGCGCCAGTGTTAAAGCGCCAGCGCATATAACCGCTGAAGTTGCGTTCTTTCAAGCGCGCGAGTTGAAGGGTTGTAGAGTTTTAGCGGCGTAGCGTTTTAGCGGCGCGACTCACATTGAGCCATGCAGCTACTGCACGCTATGGCACGTTACGGCACGTTACGGCACGCTAAGGCACGTTACGGCAAACCAAAAAATCTTAATTGCGACGCGGCGTTGCTGCCGCAGCGTGCCGACTCAAATAAAGGCAACCTTGACTCACAACGAAGCCCACCAGTTAAGCCAGACGCATCAAGTGGTTTGCCTGGCTCGCCAGTGCCAGCGCCCGGTTGGTCGGCTGCCCAACGCCCCCACAGCACAGTCACTTGACTAGATTTTCTGCAACCACCTTGTGTGCGGCCGTCACAAATATTAAATGCCGCCGTCAACGCACTGTTTGCATTAGGATGACCACACACGGCGGCGTAAGCGCGTAAGGTGCCGCCGCTTTGCACGGAGCCTTGTTGCGAAACGACTGAAGCCACCCACCCCGGTGAACATGTGCTTTCGACGGTGACGCGCGGCAAGGCTTCGCCGCTGGTACGACTAAAATAATCACGCGTCAGCGCAGCGGCGTCTTGCCCAGCGCGGGCCTCAACAAAGACGAGATTGCAAGTATTACCCGAACGAGTCGGCGTGCAGGTTTGAACGAGCGAGAGTTTAAGTTCACCCAAGTTAGCAGGGCCGCCAGACACGATCACAGCCGAACCGCGCTGCTCGGTGCTGGGCTGAGGCACTGACGCCGCAAACGGTGCCGGTGCGTTTTCAACTAATGGCGTACCTGAGACGGAGGCGCCAGAAAAGTCGCCGGGCGCTGCAATTGGCATTGCCATTGCCACGGGACCACTCTCAGTTGAGCCACTGCCAACATTGCCAATCGGTGCCGCACGCTGTGAACAGGCAGAGAGGCCCGTTAGCACGACCAAGGCCAACGCGAGCAGGCTCGCGCGCACGCACTGTGGGTGTTGACGACTAGCGATCGGGTTTAAGTGTTTCATGTGATCCTCTCTGTCTTGTGTACTGCGCTAACTTGGCGAACGCACCGCCTCTTTATCCTGGCAACGATCCAACCGCCCGCTCAACGTTTGTACTAATCAAACTGTTCGCCCATTCGAAACAAGCGATGGTGCTCGCGAATCGCATACCGGTCGGTCATCCCTGCAATGTAATCCGAAATCGCGCGTGCTTGAACAGTTTTATCATCATGCCAGTAATCAGGCGGCAACAAACGCGGCTCTTGCACAAACGCGCAAAACAACTCGCGCACGATCCGACGCGCCTTGTTGGTCATACGCATCACTTTATAGTGGCGATACAAATTTTCAAACAAGAATTTTTTAAGTGCATCGGCCTCGTGCCTAACATCGCTTGAAAACGCCACGAGCGCGCCGCAGCGCCGTGCAGCCTGCGCGTCGGCTGGCTGAGCCTGCGCCAGCTCGGCTGAAGTGGTTTGCGTCACGTCGGTGATCAAGGTGTTAATCATGCTTCGAATCGTTTCTGACACCAAGCGTCGCGTGGCCAGATCGGGCCACGCCTTTGTCGCTTGCGCGTAGTGGCGTGCAAAAATCGGCACCGCTTGCAATTGCTCAAGCGTCAGCAAGCCCGAGCGTAAGCCGTCATCAATATCGTGATTGTTATAGGCGATTTCATCGGCCAGATTCGCCAGCTGCGCTTCAAGCGAGGGTTGAGTGCGGTCAATAAAGCGCTGCCCGACATCTCCTAGACGCTTTGCGTGCGTGAGCGAACAATGCTTCAAAATACCTTCGCGCGTTTCAAAGCAAAGGTTGAGGCCATTAAACGCCGCGTACCGCTCTTCGAGTTCATCGACCACGCGCAGACTTTGTAGATTATGCTCAAAGCCACCCGCCTCTGGGGCAAACTCTCGCATGCAGGCGTTGAGTTCATCTTGGCCCGCATGACCAAAGGGTGTATGGCCCAAATCGTGGGCGAGGGCGATCGCCTCAGTTAAGTCTTCGCTTAAGCGCAAACTGCGGGCCAGCACCCGCGCAATCTGCGCCACCTCAAGTGAGTGGGTGAGCCGTGTGCGAAACAAATCACCTTCGTGATTGATAAAAACTTGCGTTTTATATTCGAGCCGTCTGAAAGCACCTGCATGCACAATGCGATCACGATCGCGCTGAAACTCGCTACGATTAGAGGGCGCAGGCTCTTGATGCCGGCGACCCTGGCTTTGCTCTGACTTGGACGCGTAGACAGCAAGTTCAATCATCGTATGTTGTCCCAGGTTGACGGTTGAGCACTCGATGCCAACCCGTTCGACGCTCGCTGATCGGCGCTCAGTCGCAAACAACTAATTCTCGTCGAAAGGCATCCACGTTGCTGCAAAGCGCTTCAACCGTTCAGTCAAACTCTGTATTAGGCCGTATTGCGCAAAATCACTTGCGCCACCAAGTCGGCGGGTGCCGCACGGCGAATCGTTTCGCCAATTTTTGGCATCAGAATAAAATTGATTTCGCCTGCTTCGGTTTTTTTATCGCCACGCATCAGTTGCATCCAGTGCTCAACGCCGCCAAGTCGTGGCCCAAGTATCGGGCAACCAATCGCGCGTACCAAGGCGCGCACCCGTTGCACATCGGCCTGCGAAAAACCAAACAGCTCTGCAGATAAATCAGCAGCCATCACCAGACCGCAGCCCACCGCTTCACCATGCAACCACTCGCCATACCCCAAGCCGGCTTCAATCGCATGACCAAAGGTGTGGCCCAAATTCAAGATCGCACGTAAGCCGGTTTCACGTTCGTCTTTTGAGACGACCCAGGCTTTAAATTCGCAAGAGCGCCGAATCGCAAGTGCTAAGAGTTCGGGATCACGCGCACGCAAGCCCGCTACATTCTTTTCGCACCACTCAAAAAATTCTGGGTCAAGAATCAAACCGTATTTAATCACTTCAGCCAAGCCAGCAGACATCTCGCGATCGGGCAGCGTGTTGAGCACGCTGGTATCGATCTCGACGGCGAGCGGCTGATAAAAAGCCCCGATCATGTTTTTGCCCAACGGGTGGTTCACCGCGGTTTTGCCACCAACAGACGAATCGACTTGCGACAACAGGGTGGTGGGCACTTGCACAAACCGCACGCCGCGTTGATAGACTGCGGCAGCAAACCCTGCCATGTCGCCAATCACGCCCCCACCTAAGGCAACAATCACGGTGCGGCGATCAAGTTGCGCGCCAAGCATGGCATCAAAAATTAAGTTCAGTGTGTCTAGGGTTTTATAGGCTTCGCCATCAGGCAACAGCACCGGCACAAGGCGTTTGCCCGTTTGCGCCAACACTTGCGTCACGCGCTCGCCCATCAGGCTTTGAATGGCTGGGTTGGTGATTAAGACAATTGACGAGGCATCAGACGGGATCGTTTGCGCCAGCGACTCAAGACGCCCTGGGGCAATACGAATCGGATACTGGCCGCCTGGAGTCGCGACATCTACGGTGTGCATGGCTTGTTCTCGGGTGGATGACTGGCAGTGAAATCTGCCCGCATATTCTCTGAAGAGTTTTCGGGATGGCGCCGAGCCTGTTGGTCAATCGCCTTATCCAACTGTTTGAGGCGCTCGACAATTTGTGCCACTAATTGCGCAACCGAGGTCGACCCCGTGTCCATCACAATATCGGCGACCTCGCGATATAAGGGCTCACGTAATTCGAGCAACTTGCGCAAGGTACCGCGCGGGTCTGCCATTGCCAACAGCGGCCGATTGCGATCGCGACTGGTTCGGCGATACAGCTCATCAACATTCGCTCTGAGATAAATCACCACACCGCGAGTACTGAGTGCCTTGCGATTGTCTGAGGCCAGCACGGCGCCACCACCGGTGGCCATCACCAACCCAGGCCGCAACGTGCAGTCGTCTAATACTTGACACTCACGCTTACGAAAACCCGCTTCGCCTTCGATTTCAAAAATAGTCGGGATGCGCACCCCGCAGCGCGCTTCGAGTTCGTGGTCAAGGTCAAGAAACTCGCGGTGCAGCGCTTTTGCCAGACTTTTACCGATCGTAGTTTTACCCGCACCCATCATCCCCACCAAAAAGACCGGGGTGTGGTTGGCCCAAGCGCTCTGCGGCGCAGGGAATCCCTGCTCCGGGCTCGTGGGATTCAGGCCGCCGTTGTCGTGCGGTTCGGGGGTCAACGCGTTATTCATAGCGTGATTATCCCATTGACCGCCGCACGCCTCAAACTCTCTGGTGCAAAAGTCTCTAAAAACTAGTGCTCTCGTGCCCCTAAAGGGGGAGAATTTCCGCGCATTCCGTTAAAATGCCGAGTAATGAGCAAATATACCGACCAGCGCGAAAACGACGAACCCAGCGAGCCCAAACGGCGCGGCTCTTGGATCATTGGGTTTTTTCTTAAGCTTTCGATTTTGTCGGCAGGCTTAATCCTGTGCGGCGCTTTGCTGTTTAGCATGGCGCTTGCGCTGGCCTGGCCCAATGTGCCTGAACTGACGGCCATGACAGACTACCGTCCACGCGTGCCTCTGCGTATCTTTACCGCCGACAAAGTCATGATTGGCGAATTCGGTGAAGAACGCCGCAACGTTCTGCGTTTTAACGAAATCCCCGATGTGATGAAATCGGCCGTTCTATCTGCCGAAGACGACCGTTTTTATCAACACGGCGGCGTCGACTGGGTTGGGGTGGTTCGTGCCGGGCTAACCAATCTGATCTCAATGCAAAAATCGCAAGGTGCCAGCACGATCACCATGCAGGTTGCCCGTAATTTTTATCTCTCGTCTGAAAAAACCTACTCGCGCAAATTTTACGAACTTCTGCTGACGTTCAAGATTGAAGCCAACCTCAGTAAAGACCAGATCCTTGAGCTTTACCTCAATCAGATTTATTTGGGTAACCGGGCCTATGGCTTTGCTGCAGCCTCACGCACCTATCTGGGTAAGTCTCTGTCTGAGATCACGCCAGCTGACGCCGCCCTGCTCGCTGGGATCCCTAAGGCACCCTCGCGTTTTAACCCGATCGCGAACAAGCCCCGCGCGGTATTACGCCAGCGTTACGTACTGGGCCGTATGCACTCGCTGGGTTATCTGACTGATGCCGAGTACAAAAAGGCGTTGGATCAGCCTGTGATCATCAAATCCGCAGAGGGTACCCCCGCGGGTGGGTTTTCGGTACACGGCGAATACGTCTCTGAGCTCGCTCGGCAGTTGATGATCAGCGTCTACCCCGATAACGTTTACTCGCGCGGGTTAAATGTCTACACCACGATCCAATCAAAAGATCAGCAATGGGCCTACCAATCACTACGCGAGGGTGTGCTCGATTACACACGCCGTGCACCCTACCCAGGGCCTGAAGCGCAGTTAACCATGCCCGCTGGTGTTGAAAATGATGCAGCCAAGCTCGATGAATTTTTAGATGGGGTGTTTGACAAATACCCGGATCGTACCGAAATGCTGATCGGCGTGGTGCTCTCGGTCAAGCCCGACGAGGTGAGGGTCGCCCGCAGCTCAACCGATATCGTTTCGATTAAAGATAAAAAAGCCCTCGGGGTCATCGCCCGTGCGCTCAATCCTAAAGCGCCCAACGACCTGCGCCTGCAACGTGGCTCGGTCGTGTATCTGCATAAAAATGGCGACTACTGGGAGATCCTGAACCTACCCACGGTGCAATCCGCCTTTGTGTCGATGATTCCACAAGACGGTTCAATCCGCTCGATGGTGGGGGGGTTTGACTTTTATCACGGCAACTTTAACCGGGTGACTCAAGCCTGGCGCCAACCCGGCTCAGCGTTCAAACCCTTTATTTATGCCGCGTCGCTCGAGCGTGGTTTAACCCCAAGTACGGTGATTTCGGATCAGCCCTTTGAGCTGACCGCCGAGCAAACGGGCTCGAAAGCCTGGGCGCCAAAAAACTACGGTGGTCAATACGACGACAAGCTGACCATGCGCGAGGCCATTGCGCGCTCTAAAAATATGGTGTCGATTCGAATCTTGCAGTCAATCGGGCCAAAGTATGCGCAAGACTACATTGCACGTTTTGGTTTTGACAAAGCACGTCATCCGGCCTACTTACCTATGGCTCTAGGCTCGGGGGCCGTCACCCCCATGCAACTTGCAGCTGGGTTCTCAGTCTTTGCCAACGGTGGCTACCGAATCACGCCTTTTCTCATCGACCGCGTCACCGATGCGAACGGGCAGGTCATCATGCAGGCTCGGCCAACCGTAGTGGGCGACTCTGCAGCGCGGGCGATTGATGCCCGTACCGCCTATGTCATGGACGACTTACTACGTGGGGTCGCCACCTCAGGTACGGCGGCGCGTTCGCGACAAGTGCTCAAACGAGGCGATCTGGCAGGCAAAACGGGCACAACCAACGACTCTGTCGATGCCTGGTTTGCGGGCTATACGCCTCAGTTGGTGGGGGTGGCCTGGATGGGCTACGACCAACCCAAGTCGCTTGGCTCACGTGAAACGGGTGGTGGCGCTTCATTGCCAGTTTGGCTGGGCTATATGCAAAACGCGCTGAAAGCGTTTCCTGAACAAAAGCGAGCTTCACCGCCCGAGGGCTTGGTTGTTGAGGGCGGCAACATGTATTTCAGCGAGTTTCCGCCGGGTCAGGCCATTATGAAGCTAGGTACCGGCGAAAAGAATGACTCGTTAGGCGACTTTTTGAACAATATTGAAACCAATCGCCCCAATCCGGCTCTGGCTAACTAAAATACGACGGTTAGGGGTTTGCCTGTTGCATCTGAGCAAACCTGAGATAAAGTATCGTGCAGGTCGGCGCCACCACGTGTATCTTTCCAGTGTTGGCCGTCAAAACGATAATGAAAGCCGCCGCTTCTGGCAGCGAGCCACATTTCGTGCAGCGGGGCCTGACTATTGATCACGACTTGATGGCCGTTTTCAAAAATCAGATTGAGTACGTTGCCTTGGCGTTTGGTTTCAACGTCAAGGTCGAGTTGATCAAACCAGTGGTCGGCTTGGGCTTCGATTGCATCTAATAATGCTGTCACCCGAGCATGAAATTCAGTATCGTTCATAATCCTTATCCTCACGTTTGACGGAGCGCGCAGTGATCAGCAAAACCGACAACCACCAAAGTGCTCGCATTGTAGCGATGCTGACACTTGCCGTGTTGGTCGCCGCAGGCTGTGGCTTTAAAGGCCCACTGTATTTGCCCGAAAAACCCGCCGAAATCCGTCCTTACACGACACCCTATTCGATGTACGGGGTCATCCCAGACGAACAAGACATGGTGGTGCCATTCTTTGATGAAGACTTACTGCTAACCCCAGCGCCAGTTGTCATTGATTAAGCCTCTCTCCACGCTTTAAACTTTTACCTCTTTACTTTTTCGCCACGCGCAGCTTGAGTGAATTGTTACCCAAATCGCGTGCCAAACCTTGAATACCCATAGCCACAACATGACCGCTGAACTTGCCTCGCCCACGGGCGCACCGTTTTTTCACTATCAAGCGGGTGAACTGCGAGCAGAGGGTGTCTCGCTTACCGAGCTTGGCCAAGAACTGGGCACGCCGTTATATGTGTATTCGCGCGGTGCGCTGGCTGCAGCCTGGGCCTCTTACCAAGAGGCTTGCGTCGGCCACGAGGTCTTAGTTTGCTTTGGCATGAAGGCCAATTCAAACCTCGCGGTTCTCAAAGAGTTCGCGCGCCTTGGCAGCGGCTTTGATATCGTGTCTGGTGGCGAGCTTGCGCGTGTCCTGGCGGCCGGGGCCGATCCAGCCAAAGTGGTGTTTTCGGGCGTTGGCAAACAGGCCTGGGAAATGCAAGCCGCACTTGAGGTTGGGGTTAAATGTTTCAACGTCGAATCGATTCCTGAGCTCAAGCGCTTGTCTGAAGTCGCTACTGCGCTTGGTAAAACAGCGGCGGTCTCGCTACGGGTCAATCCCGATGTGGATGCCAAAACGCATCCTTATATTTCGACGGGTTTAAAAGAAAACAAGTTCGGTATCGCCATCGAAGAGGCGCCACACGCCTATACCTTTGCCGCCTCGTTACCAGGTATCGCAGTCGTTGGCGTTGACTGCCACATCGGTTCACAGATCACTGAGGTCAGCCCCTATCTTGATGCCCTAGACAAATTGCTCAAGCTCATTGATCAACTCAAAGCGGCCGGGATTGCGCTTAAACACTTGGATCTGGGTGGCGGCTTAGGGATTCGTTATGACGACGAAACCCCGTTAGCGCCCAAGCTGTTACTCGACAAAGTCTTTGCGCAACTACAAGCCCGTGGTTATGGGCATTTGCAACTGGTACTTGAACCCGGTCGCTCGCTGGTCGGTAATGCCGGGGTGTTACTGACCACAGTGCAATATCTTAAACACACCGAGGCGCGTAATTTTGCAATTGTCGATGCGGCGATGAATGACTTGATGCGTCCGGCGCTTTACGAAGCGTGGCATGGCGTCTTGCCGGTTGCGCCGCGCTCAAGCGAGCAAACTCTATATGACGTGGTCGGCCCTGTATGCGAAAGCGCTGATTGGCTAGCGCGTGGCCGAACACTTGCCTTAGCCGAGGGCGATGTGCTGGCAATTGAATCGGCCGGCGCGTATGGCTTTGTGATGGCAGGCAACTACAACAGCCGACCACGCCCCGCCGAGATCATGGTCGACGGTGACCAGTTTCACGTGATTCGTCAGCGCGAAACCTTCGCTGATTTGATTCGCGGCGAAAGCTGTTTGCCGGATTAGTTCGATCGCTGCGTCCAGAACGCATCACTCTGATCACTACCCAGTTGGCGTATCCCGAGTTTTTTCGTACACTCAACTCACTTGGGTATTGCCTTCCTGCATACCGCCCTTTTCTAACGCCAATACAATAATTTAGGGTTGGTCATGACTGAAATGAATGTTGCGCGGCCCTCTCGACCTGACACCTCTTGCGCGCACACGACGCTTGCCCAGCGTACTTCAGACCGTTGCACAGAATGAGTCGCCTCGTCATTACGGGTAGTGGCGCTGTTTGCGGGGCCGGAGGCGACCCCGATCGCATTCTTGAAAACGTACTGGCCGGCCGCTCAGCGCTCGCTCCAATTGCTAGCTTTGATGCTGCACTTTTTCGAGGCGGTTTCGCTGCCGAAGTGCGCGACTACGATGGCGGTAAATTACTAGGTGATCGCAAGTTACTCAAGTTTGTGCGTCGCTCGGATGTCTTTGGTATTTACGCAGGCACCCAGGCCGCCGAGCAGGCTGGTCTTGCACAGTGGCGCGCAACGCTCGACGAGGCCAAGGCGGCACAATTCTCAGACCAAACGGGATGTTATGTAGGCTCGGGTGGAGGCAACGCTCAAGTCAACTTTGATTTTTTTCCCTTGATGGCCGAAACTAAAAATGATCTCACCCAGTTCGGCCATGAGTTGTCGAACATGGTGAACCCCATTTGGCTGTTAAGGTCACTGCCCAATAACGTGTTGTGCCACCTTAGTATTCGTCAACAGCTAAAGGGCCCCAACGGCTGTATCACCAACCACGCGACAAGCGGCCTGTTGTCTCTCATTGAAAGTGCCTGGACACTGCGCGAGGGCGATGCTGAGCGTGTTTTGGCAGTTGGGCACGATGCGCCGATCGAACCACAATATTTGCTATACCTCGCGAGCGCGGGTTTGATTGGTCAAGACAGACTTCGACCCTTCGACGAAAAACATGACGGCTGTTTGTTGGGTGAAGGCGCGGCGTCGCTAGTGCTTGAAACAGAAACATCGGCACAAGAGCGAGGTGTGACGGTGTTGGGCGAATATCTCGGCGGTGGGGGAGCCTCTGAAGGCGACGGTTTATTCTCGCTGCGCTCTGACGGCGATGGCCTGAGCCGTGCGATTGAATTGGCGTTAATTGACGCACAACTGACACCCGCTGATGTCGGGATGATTGTGGCGCACGGTGACGGTACGAAAGGGTCAGATACCTCAGAGGCTGCTGCACTGTTAGAAGTATTCGGTTCAGAAATGCCGCCGGTCACCGGCTTTAAGTGGGCGGTCGGACACTTGATCGCCGCTGCCGGGCTCTTAGATTTGGCGGTGGGCCTTCAAGCCTGTCGGCGTCAAGTGGTCCCCGGTATCGCGACCCTCGACCAGCTTGCCGATGCGTGCGCTGGCCTAAATGTGTCTACGCAAACTCGTGCCCCACGCAGTGATGTCGTGCTGGTGTTGAGTCGTGGATTTGGAGGCACGAATGCCGCCGTGTTGTTACGCGTAATAAGATGAGCTATTTTTCAGCAACGTTGCTGCAACCAATTACGTAGTTTTGAGCTACCACGCCATGGAAAACAAAATAGTGCGCTTGTCGCTCCCAGACGGAGTTGCGCTTCGACAGATCGACTGGGTTGCCGTGCTGACGATTGGCGGTGTTCACCTGGTGGCACTGCTTGCCTGCTTGCCATGGCTGTTCAACTGGTCAAGCGTTTGGGTCATGGTTGTGGGTGTATTTGTATTTGGTTACCTGGGAATTAATCTTTGTTATCACCGCTTGCTGACCCATAAAGGTTTAGAGTGCCCTAAGTGGCTTGAGCATGTTTTTGCCGTATTGGCCATTTGCTGCATGCAAGATACTCCCGCAAGGTGGGTCGGGATCCATCGTTGGCATCACGTTAAGTCTGATGAGTCTGATGATCCTCATACTCCCTTGGCAGGACTAGTATGGGGGCATGTCGGTTGGGTATTTTTAAAAAATGACCAAATCGATCGCTACGCGATCTATACCCGCTTCGCCAAAGATATCTTGCGCGATCCTTTTTACAAAAAGCTCGAGACAACGGCGCGGTATCCTTTGATAGTCGTTGCGTCTTGGGCCTTGTTCTTTACTGTCGGCTTCGCGTTCGAACTGCTTTCGAGTGAATCGTTCTCACAGGCGATTCAATTTGGTTTTAGCTTGTTAATTTGGGGTGTCTTTGTACGTACAGTTGTAGTCTGGCACGTCACCTGGTCGGTTAATTCTCTCGCGCACTTGTTTGGATATCGTAATTACAACACCTCAGACGACAGTCGCAATAATTGGTTTGTCGCCTTGATGACTTTCGGCGAAGGTTGGCATAACAACCATCATGCAGACGCTCGTTCTGCTCGTCACGGACACCGTTGGTTTGAGATTGATCTCACGTTTTCGGTGATTCAGTTGCTAGAGTATGTGGGTCTAGCA
>CAMDEF010000060.1 GCA_945895265.1 Bordetella parapertussis
AACCAATCTTGTAAAGACTTTGCACTATGTTGACCGGGCTGAGCCAGCTTCGCCTCAAAATAAAATGACTTTAGCTCATCGGTTGCAAACTTTACGCTAACCGCTGCGGTCTGCTCAGCATCGTGCAAAATCTGCTCAGGTTGTGCACCCAACCACGACGTCACAAAATCTGCCAGTCGAGCAGGCGATGCGCCGGTGACGCCCAATGTGGTTCGTCCACGCGCCTGCAGACTCACCTCATGCCAGGCGTGCAGCTGTGCAACCTCGCTGATTACCCTTTCGCGCAGCGTGCCAACCTTGCTTTGGGTTGGAAAGCTAACTGGGCAGACCAACTGCTGATCGTCATAGCCTAGCTGGTCGGGCGGTGCATCGTCTTGAAAATCTTGAATGATCGGTTCGCGATCATATTCAAGAAGCCCAAGCGCCTCTTTTAACACTCTCTTCTGAAACCCAGTGTCAGTTGGCGCGCCAAACGGACGCCCCAACATAAACGGCACCCAAAGCGCTCTTGGGGGATTAAAAGCGACAGTGTGCTCTCTGATCAAACTGATCTGCACGGTTGGGATACCAAATTCTTCAAGATAACGGCCGACGGCGCTCACGGCGCACGTACAAAGCGGTCAAACTGGAGACAAAACAACTGCGTCTACGTTATCCAACTTGAGTAACTCGGCTAACTCTTTTGCTTTAGCTTCGTACTTAGTTGTTGGCCAAATCGCACCCATAAAAGAGTAATGAAACTTTGCGACAGACCCCACAAATTTTTCTGCGACAAGTTCTTTGAGTCTTTGTAACGGAAACACAACATTGCAATCCGCTTGAAAGCCAGAGCGATCAAAATTGACCGACACATGACTCATCACCAGATCGGCAGCGTCACCACCCTCAGAGATCACTCGGTAATCGGTTCCGTTACCTGTCGAATTAAAAGGCGTGTCGGTTCTGGTGTGCAGGCCAGCGGTCGTGATTAACGCCACTCGACGTTGGCCAAGCGGTGGCCCAGAGACCAACCGCGGCGGTGACATATGAGGTATTTGCTTGACCCGATCGAGGTGATGCTCACGCTCAATCTCAGGCAAGTCAGCTAGACGAACCATTCCACTCTCCAGTTATCCAAATAACCGCTCGATGTTAGCGGAAATCGTCGCAAACAAATCCTCTGAGTCAGAAAATTTGATGATATCGCTTACGAATCATGCGACACTCATTGAGAATAATGACGGGTTTTCCCTTGGTTTACGAACCACCCACTCGTTATATTTTGTCGTATAAATGAATCATTCTGCCGTTCGTGAGCTGAGCACTGCCATTTGGCGGAATCAAATGAATAGGGATTAGGTCAAACAAAAATCAAGCAACACCCTACTTAGGATAACGACAATGATCATTCCAGAAAAATTGGATAATAAAACTGGGGTTGTACTCGTGAGTCGCTCGTTACGTGAAGCTAAGCGCGAAGCCTCACAGCTAGAAATGATTTGTCACGATATTGGTGTCAGTCAGTACACAGCTATTTCAGTCGAGAAATACGCGGATTACTTTTTAGTCAATTTAACTGTGAATGCGTTAATTTGGGAGTCCAATCCTAACTGCGACACCATACAAATGGGTCGAGATTTGTCGCTAGACTCCGAACATTCAGATCGTGACTGGTTGCTTGAAGCCTTGCTCAGCATGGCGATTAGTCCGATTGCTTATATATTTCCTAACCATCACGAATTACTGTCTACTCTAAGAATGCGCCGAGATATTGTTGACACAGCAAAGCGCACAGAACTTGTCTTTCAGACGAATTCCAGTGATAGACCAGAAAAATTCTGGTTTGACAACGAGAATATCGGACCCGTACTGCGCGAAGACTCATCGCTGATTGATGCCTTAGAGCACGCGCTTTGCCCTGACCTGTCTGGTCGCCGCTATGCGTTTAGTTGCCAACGTGCGTCTGAATATCTGATGCTCACTGGGCTAACCAAAGAACTAAAAAGATCGAATGAAGATCTGTTATCGCGAGTCGAACAACAGTGGCGTGAAGAGCCACTGAAAAGAGACAATTTTCTACATTCCTTTTTGTTCGAACGCGGATCAGTTCAGCAACCATTTCCCAAAAGATTTTATGTTCCGGGCAGTCGAATCTGGTTTAAAAATCCAGATGACTATTCTTCTGACGTAGAAGGATTTGAAGGCTCTTGGGTTGTCTATTTGGGATCTGGGAAATTTGTCAATTTATGGGACAGAGCGAAACCTTATACCTTAGAAGCAAAATGTATAGAGATTTATCACTGGCGCGATGGCGCCATACGGCAGGACTCTGGCGAATTGGTGATGAATGAAGAGATCGTTCAAGAGCACGTGCTTAAAACACTTGCAGCGCCAGAAGAATATGCCCGAATATTAAAAAGAATGATGCGCTATCGGGATCCTACGGGCGTGTATGCCGACGGTGGATGCATTGATAGCACGCGAGACAGTTTGCGCTGGGTGCATCCTGAAACGACAAACATACAGATTTGTACTGCCTACAATTAATGAGTGATCTGCAACAGCGTGACTACCACTGCTGTCGTTTGCCACCCACCCAGGTCTCTAAGACCTTGATCTCAGAGATTTGAGCGGGCGTTGTTGCACGTGGATTTTTTTCTAAGACAACAAAATCTGCCAACTTGCCCACCTCAAGACTTCCAACTTCGTGATCTGACATCATCTGATAGGCAGCGTCAATCGTGACGGCCCGGATTGCGTCGTCTACGGATACTCTTTCGTCTGGGCCTAAGACTCGTTCAAAAGGACTTTGCCAAACGCGGGTCACGCCCTGGGTGATGTATTTCAGCGGCCCATACGGTGAAACAGGAGTGTCACTGTGATACGCAAAACGAACACCCTCTTTTTTCATTGAGGCGGAAGGATCAATACGATTGGCGCGCGCAGCACCTACGATTTGATTATGAAAAGGCTCGCCCCAATAATGCACATGACCAATGGTAAAACCTGGAACAACGCCTAGCTTTTTAGTCAACACGATTTGTTCTGGCTTCGTGATCGTAAAGTGTTCAATACGCAGCCTGCGCGCTTGGGGATTATCGACTTTATCGAGCAATTTGCTGTAATTCTCGAGCGCTTGATCGATAGCGCTATCGCCATTGGCATGAATCGCAATCTGCCAGCCTCGATCAAAATAAGGCTTCATCAAGTTAAAGAATGCATCGGTTTTGTAATTGAGATTCCCTTTGTATTTTGATTCCGCAGGATATGAGTAGGGTTCATTCAAGGCGGCGGTTAATCCCTGCGTAGAACCATCCGCTATAAATTTGACTCCAACAAATCGCAAATTCGCATCGCCCTCGTTCGGTTTGATCGCGTTAAAGCCTTGAGGGACAGCGTTGCCATACAGATACGCACGGACTCTCACTGGCAAACCGCCATCCTTCATCAGATATTTAAACAAGCCCATTTCATTTTCAAGGCCAAGGTTGGCACCTAGCGTGATTTCAGCTGAGGTTGTGATGCCTTTCATCGCAAGCCTTGTGGTGGTCTTGCGAACTGCTGCCGCCATTTCAGCCTGCGTCGGAACAGGCATCTTGGCTTGAAAAGGTAGATAGCTTGGTCCCTCAATCAACTTACCGGTGAGCTTTCCGTTTGCATCTTTGACGTAAATGCCACCATTTGGGGCGTTGGGGGTTTGACTCGTCACGCCCGCAACTTCATACGCTTTGCTATTCACATAGGCGATATGACCGGATTGATTAATGATAAAGATCGGCACATCTTTAGACACCTGATCCAACACCTCAGCAGTGAGCTCAGCCATAAAAGGCGAAGTGCGCGAAGGGTCAACACCAAAACCTGCTAACCAGCCGCCAGGCGGAACTTGTTTGAGCGCAGTGCGTAACTTTGCGCTCAGAGTCTCGATCGTATCGTAGGGCAAAGTAAAGTTAGACAAGTCTAACCAAAAGCCCTCGACCATCGAGGTCAACACAATGTGCACGTGAGGCTCGACAAAGCCGGGCATCAGCGTGCGGCCGTTCAAGTTAATCACCTGGGTCTTTGGATCTGACCATTGACTTTTGATCTCAGCCTGAGCGCCAACCGCAACGATTTTTCCATCTTTCACCGCGATGGCTTCGACCTCTTCGTTCTTAGCGTTCACCGTGACGATCGGGCCGCCTAAAAAAATGGTATCAGCTGCAGCATGAATCACACCACTTTGTGCAAAGAGAAAAGCCGCACAAAATGTTTGTATCGCACCTACGGCGAATGTACGCATCATGGATACCTTAAGGTTGAGTAGGAACAGTTGATTGATAGATCTGCTGCAGGATATTTTCGGGTAAGGGCTGACTTTCTTCTGCTGCGATCATGATCTCGATATACGAGGCACCATCGTGTTGTTGCGCCTGTTCAAGTGCTGCATCGAGTTCTGCGACGGTTCGCACGCGAGCGCTGAACCAAGATTCACAGCCCATCGCAGCGGGCAATTGCGCGTAATTCCATTTGGCAAGATCGTCATAAGACAGCCCTTTCTCGCTCAGCACAATCTCTACACCATAGGCACCATTGTTCAGCACAAAGATGATCGGTTTAATACCGTAACGACCCATCACGCCAATTTCATTGGCAGTCAACTGGTGAGAACCATCACCCGTAATCAGTATCGTACGACCGTTTTTATTGGCCATACAGACGCCCATCGCGGCAGGCGTCGCCCAGCCAATTGAACCCCATAGCGTCTGCGTCTGAAAGCCGACACCCTCAGGTAAGAGCATAGGAGTGGAGTGAATCGTGCACGAACCCGTTTCAACCACATAGACATCACCCGGTTTGAGCATCTTTTGGATACGCGGGTACACGTTTGCCGAAGCGGTGGGTTCTGAGGGTTCACCCACCAGCGGCAAGTGCGCTTGCGCAGCCGAAAATTCAAACTTAGGCACGGCGCTCAAGCGAGCTGTCAGCCCTTCTAGTATGTCTTGTAGAGATACGCCAGTAAAAATGGTGTTGCCTTGTCTGACGAAGTTATCACCAAGGGTCAGTAGCTTTTGTGAGGCAGCCTGACTTGTCCAGAAGGTCGTATTAAAGTCTTCAAATACAACACCACCAATATCAAGCAGCAAATCAGCAGCTTCAACTGCGACATTGAGCCCCTTAGGGCTAGACCATGCGCCGCTATAAATACCAAGATACTGTGGATGGGACTCAGACACGATTCCTTTATCCATCGGCGTGGTGGCGAAGGCGATCTGCGACTGCTTAAGAAAAGCGAGTAAGTGTTCGCGCAGGCCATAATTTGCGACAAGATAAGCAGGTAACGCTACAACACTCTTTGCTACTTTAATTTTGCTGGTCACAAAATCTAGCGCTGCACTTAAACTTGCGGGATCACTTTTGACTCTTTTGATGTCAGCTAAAGCTGGCCCTTTTACAGGCGAACCGATGATCGGCATCTTGGCCAGATCCATCGGAACAGTGATGTAAGCGGGCGCACTCAGCCGCAACGCCTCACTGATGACTCTCTCCATCTCACTCACCACATTATCTGGCGTCAGATTCGTGGTGACGCAACAAGCAGCGGCTGAAAGGTGCTGAAAGTTATTGAACACCCCGTCGCCAAGCGTGTGGTGAGTGATCAGCCCTTGTTTTTGAATTTTGGTGCTTGGTGCACCAACGATATGGAAAACCGGCAAACGCTGCGCGCGTGCACCCATCACGCCATTTATTGCACTGAGCTCACCCACCCCATAGGTCGTAGACAAAATCGAAACACCATTTATGCGGGCATAGCCATCCGCAGCATAGGCCGCATTCAACTCATTGGCGCACACAATCCACTCGACACGCTCACTCGCCTCGATCGCATCATCAAAGGGAAATGCATAATCGCCAGGCACACCGAACACACGGTCAATGCCAAGGTCTGCCAGTCGGCTGACCACATACTCAGCAACGGTAGGAACTGTATTTGTCATTATTTTGCCTAAAAGGTTTGCTTAGTAAGTGCTTGACATTTTATCAGTGAATACCGCAGTGAATATCCCGGCCAAGCCCATATACGATGCTAAATAGTTTGCAGAAGTACGACTTCGAGCGTTCAACACAAACGTTCCACGCGGCCCGAGGTCTGTCGGTATACTGCTCTGTCATCTAGCAGCCCAGTCGTGTCCCACAATCAACAATCATCGCTATGCAAACTGACTTGTTTGAACCCACACCAAGCGGGCATGACTCACCGCAAGTCGCTGTCAATCTTCTGCCCAAAGATGGCAATGTGACGTATATTTCTAAGGTTTTCGAGCCAAACAGCTGCTCGACTTTATTTGCCTCGTTACGCGACGCGCTCGATTGGCAACAAGATCAGTTATTCATGTTCGGAAAATTGATCACTACCAAAAGAGAAGTGGCTTGGGTAGGGGATGCAGGCTGTTCGTATACCTATTCTGGCGTTAAAAAGTTTCCACAGGCCTGGACGCCAGAGCTGTTACTCATCAAACATACCGCCGAGGCTCTGGCTCATCACACGTTCAACTCGTGCCTGCTCAATCTGTATCACGATGGCGCTCAGGGTATGGGTTGGCACAGCGATGATGAGGTTGAACTCGAGGCAAACGCACCGATCGCCTCAGTCAGTTTTGGGGGTGAGCGTAAATTTTCTTTTAGACATAAGTTTGAAAAACTCGGCGCGTCGGTTGTTTTAGAAAATGGAAGTGTGCTGTTGATGCATGCACCGACACAACATTTTTGGCAGCACAGTCTGACTAAAACTACACGTATTGTCCCACCGAGAATCAACCTAACCTTTAGAGCCATCAGGCAAGAGCAGCAATAAAATGACCAAAAAGACCATTGCGATTGTAGGCGCCGGCCTCGCAGGCATAAGCTGTGCCGTTCGGCTCACCGAGCTTGGCCATCACGCCGAGCTTTTTGAAAAAAGTCGCGGGCCCGCCGGTCGTATGAGCACCAAACGCGGCGAAGGTTGGGCTGCCGATCATGGCGCACAATACTTTACAGCGCGAGACCCGCTGTTTCTTGAACAAGTGAAAAAATGGCTAGCCGAGCAAGTGGTTGCGCTCTGGACACCTGAGATCAAAGTGTTTGAGGCGAAGCAATGGTCAACGTTTCAGTCACAAGATATGCGTTACGTCGGCACGCCTGCAATGAATACCCCCGCCAAACAGTTAGCAAAGGGGCTTGTGCTTCACGTGAGTCAAACGATTGACGCACTGTCTCGCAAAGACGGTCAATGGTTTTTACATAGCACCGAGGCAGGCAATATCGCTCAGGGGTTTGATGAGTTGATCTTGGCGACCCCCGGGCCCCAAGCCTTTGCCCTGGCAAAGCACCTTGATCCCGACATTCAAACGATTGCTGGGCAATCCAATATGAAAGGTTGCTGGACGCTCATGGCGCGCTTTCAACAGCAGCCAAAGGTCTCTTTTGAGGCAGCCTTTGTGAATCAAGAGATCATTAGTTGGGTTGCACGAAATTCGTCTAAACCCCAGCGTACAGGACAAGAATCGTGGACGATTCAGGCAAACCCACTCTGGAGCCAAGAATTTATTGAGTTAAGCAAAGAAGACGTGGCAGATCAGATGTTGGCGTGCGCAAAAAAATTAGGCTTAGATTGCGCAGGTGCCGAGATTTCTATGCATCGTTGGCGTTACGCCAGCGGTGCGACAACTGCGACCTTGGGCTTTTATACCAATCCCGCGCTACACCTTGGCCTGTGTGGTGACTGGCTCAATGGCGGTCGCGTCGAGGGCGCATGGTTAAGCGGCTACCACTTGGCGAATCACTTTGCCCAATGACAGTTCACCTCACACAACGAGACTGTGAGCGTCATTCAGCTCTTTATTGAGTTGTGTAAGCTAAGACTGGTCACGCAACACAACACTCACCGGACAATCGGCGCAATGCTGCTGAACTGATCCGTCCATAATCTCAACCCTGGTTGGTCGTAAGGCTCTTGTCTGAGCAAACGACCCTGATCGTCTCGAATTTCGCGATTGACCGAGGGGTACGCCTTCAGGTAGGCCTGATCGTGTGTCATGATGAAGTGCAGGTTTCTTCTCACGTTGCGCACCGCATCCACATTCTGGTATTTATGACGGTGGGCCATACCCAACACCTCGGCTTGGGCCTTCACAATCGGGTAAAGATTCAAATAAGCGTTGGTGATGTTGATCGCGATTTGACCATCCGGTTTCAGGTGATCGCGATAAATCTGAAACGCCTCACGTGTCAACAAATGGATGGGCACCGATCCGCCTGTGAAAGCATCCAACACAATCACGTCGTACAACTTGTCTTTGGGCAGCTGCTCCATGCTCAACCTGGCATCACCTAACAAAATATTCTGCTCACCGGCCTTGCAGGTCGACAAGTTGTCAAACCACTCCTGCGCAATTTGCACGGCCGCAGGGTTGATTTCATAAAAGTCGTAGGCATCGGCTGGGCGTGCGTAGTTGGCCAAGGTGCCAGCACCCAAACCAATCAACGCAACCGAAAGCGACGGTTTTTGTGTCATCGCCCACTTTAAAGTCTCGCCGATACCGCTGTCTCGCGCATAGTAAGTTGTCGGCACATGACGAAGCGCGTCAGAGAGAAACTGCTGACCATGGGTCACATTACCGCTGAAAAAAACGCGGTCATTGCGCTCGGGCTCTTGAGCAAACCGTCGCTCTTTCACGGCGACCGTGCCATAAAAATTTCGGACTTGGTCGAGTAAAACTTCGGTGCGATCGCCCTTGTGGACTTCACGCCAGGACCATGGGTTTTCCATGACAAACAACAAAGCCACCATGACCACTGCCGTCAAAGCACCCGTCGCCTGACGTACACGACCAGAGGATTGCCCCTCAAAGCGAAACAACACATGACACGCCAACAAGGCCACCAACACTAACGCAATCAGCCACTCGTAGTAATCGTCAAAGAATTGAGTGGCCACGAGGGTGACGAACAAGCCCCCGAATGCCCCACCAACCGACATGCACAGGTAAAACTCGGTCAATCGACGCGTATCCACCGGCCTGCGGCGATACAACTCGCCGTGGCACAGCATGCACACCACAAACAATAAAGCGTAATGCGACCAACGCACTTCATTGACGCTGTAGTCCCATTCAATACCGAGCCAACGCGGTATGTCGTTCAACCCTGAAGACGCTAACAACAACACCAACGTGAGAAACGCAAACAACTTGGGGTGGTACCACCGAGGGTGGTCAAACGTCAGAATGAAAGTGACCAAATACAAACCCAGCGTCGCCACCCAAAGCCCAGGCTCAGGTGCCACATCGTGGCTAATCTGATCAGTGGTCGCAATAAACACCAGTGAAGCCAAGGCCGGTAAAGCTACCCAGGACAGGCGCTGGGCCAACGAAGGCTTGAGCGCGCTGACCGTGTCCGCTTGCTTGGCTGGCACACCGTCTGCAGCCCCAGAAGAGGCCGCCCCGACAGGAGACTTGTTTTGCCACGCCCCCAAAGCCACCGGCAAACAAAGCAAGGCAAACACCCAAAAGCCAGCTGTCCAGAGGCGACCCATTTCCTGCTGCTCGAGCCAAGGCTCTAGCACATACGGAAAAGACAAAAGCGCCAAGAACGAACCCACATTAGATAAAGCGTACAAACGGAAAACTGATGAGGAGTGTGCCGTACTGGTGAACCAGTGCTGAACCAAAGGCCCGGTAGTCGCCAAACAAAAATAGGGTAAACCTACACTTACCCCCAAAATCAGCAGCACCTGAAACACAGGTGAATCAGGGGAAGCAGGCCGAAGTTCTGTGCCGGGCAGTACTCTGGAGGCCAATAAAGCTGCCAGCACCAACAAGACCATATGGATACGCGCCTGAGTCTTGCGCGAGGGCAAAGCGGCCAAAGCGTGGGCATAGAGATAGCCCAAGCACAACAGGCTTTGAAAAAACAGCATGGCCGTGGTCCAGACTGCAGGGCTGCCGCCAAACCATGGCAGGATTTGTTTGCTCAGCAGGGGCTGCACCTGAAACAACAAAAACGCGCTAGTAAAAATCGTTAGCGCAAAGGGCAAAAAACTCCACGGATTGGGAGATTGACTAGGCAGGGGATGGGTCATGATCGCGTGTTGACTGGGGGCTGTCAGTTAATTTTTTTAGTTTTGGCCGCCTATTTACCTCTGTTTTGAGGAACCGTCATGCTAGGCGCGAACCGGATCGTACCAAACTTTAACTAAGTCTGAACCACCGACGTACTAAGCACTCAAACAACCTGTTTCGTCATTCCTAAAGGGCGCCTGTTCACACACAGTCGTTTGATAGCCTCCCCATCTTCGTCAGCGGGTGCTAGGTAGTTTTAAAACCCAGCCCGTTTTGGCAGCAAAAGTGTTTAGGTCCTCAAGGCTATCCACATCAAACACAAAATGCTCGTTATCGGTCTCGTAAGGTGTCACCAACTCAGGGTGTTGATCCATGAAATTTCTGCAAACCATGTTTCGACCAGAGTCAATAATCTGACCTACAACCGTGCCACTCAAGACAATGGGGTTGCCCCGCTGTCCGTTGACGACTGGCATCAGAATTTCACCACTCGGGCGCTTTTTAAAGGCCGCAATTAATTTTGTAATATCGTTGGCATTGATCAGAGGCTGATCTGACAAAGCCATAATGATGGCGTCAAAATTACTGCCCAAGGCTTCAATGCCCAGCCTGACTGACGAGGCCTGGCCATCCTCTGGGTTCGGATTGCGCACGACCTTCACCGGAAACTGTTCGACAGCGGGCTCGACCAGTTCGTGATGGTAGCCCGTGACAACAACAACTTCGTCAACACCCGCTCCGCTGAGCGCGATCAGTTGCCGATTAATCAGCGGCACGCCCTGCAACTCAAGCAACGATTTCGGCACACTGCCCATGCGGCTGCCTTGGCCCGCCGCTAATAATATTGCCCCGATCCGGGCGCAGGTATAAAGACCGTCCTGTTTTAAGATGCAACCTATGATGACTCCCTTGGCTCATTTGTTTGCGACAGCTGCTGCTTTCTTTTAAGGCTTAAATCAACGAGGCCCTCAAGGCTAGCCAAGTGGCTCACCGCCATCAATCCTGAAATAACATCTTTACTCAATCGAATCGCCTCTGATTGAGATACGGCAATCGTCGGATAGAGCCAAAAAAGTTCAGCACCTTTGTTGCGAATCGTTTAAAGCGCAGCTAACGTTTATTGCGCCGGATCCGTATCGTAGCCATCGCTCAATACATAGACCATATCACGTCTGCCTACCGCTTGTTCGCCCGTGGAGAGTCGGTGCAGTCAGACCGCTCGATGAAGCAGGAACCCACCGAAGTGACTCAGGCAGCTTTTGCCTGAGCGCCGTAGGAATCCCCGTCCTTTCCGCGCAAGCGGCAGTCATCGACTGAGGGCGGAGAGGATGTCAACGACAGTTCTTCTTATTGCGCGATGCTTTTGAGGGCGAACCGATTGTCTCGCTCGCCTCATCTGTAGATAATCAAGCTTCCCAATCTTCAATGAGTAAGCCCTGGACTCTGCTGAATTCGCCTGTATTGTGGGTGATCAGAGTTGCTTGATTAGCGCGTGCGATTGCGGCGATCATCAAGTCATTCGCGCCGATTAAATTACCTTGCGTGGTAAGGTCTGCGCGAATTTGTGCGTAATGTTCAGCGGCGTTATCGTCAAATTCGAAACTATGCAACGGCGAAAACAGCTTTTGTAGTAATTGATAATTACTTTCCCTTTGCTCGCTACGTAGTGCGCCAAACAAAAGCTCAGCCTTCACCACGCTACATAACGCGATATCCTCAGGGCGAAGTTGCATAAAACGGCGGCGCACAGTCAGGTTTTTACGCTGCCATAACTGAATGCAAGCGTTGGTATCTAGTAGGTACGTCAATTGAAGCTCTGTCGTGTTTCGAGTGTTAATTCTGGGGGCCTAGTTTGTGGCTCACCTTGCCAAGCATCAAACAGCTCAAAATAGCCCACTGGCCAATGGTTTCGCGCTGCTGTTTCGCGCTTAACAAGATCTGCCAGATATTTAGACAGTGTCAACTTCGCTCGCTTTGCTTGAAGGCGTATTTGCGCTTCGATTTCGTCTGACACGTAAAAATGTAACTGTGACATGGCGTAATCCTCATTGTATGTGGTATATGTGCTATATGTGGTATATGTGCACTGTATGTGGAAAACGTTTAAATGTCAAACAACTGATTGAGTGCGCACCTCACCAATGGAGTAAGGACTAAAAATGACCGCTCGGGGACGCAACAAGTCCGCTTGAATGTATTTCATCGAGCCAGCAGTGATGTCGACCATACTGAAAATCTGACCACCCAGCAAATCATTCGCCGCAGGCCCAGCACCTTTGTAAGGGACATGCTGCATAGATATCCCGGTCATTTTTTAAGTAACTCGGGCCCTAAATGAACGTTTTTTGCCGTATTAGGCGATTTCAATTAGTCTAGACCAACTACAAGTCAGCAAATAGAAACACTGGTACCAAGCCTGATTGACCTGTCGTCTCTGAAAATAATAGAAATTTCCAAAAACCGTTTTATCTCGTTCACCCGGGATATCAATACCGAGGCAACCACCGTGAACCTGCTTAGCGCAACAGCAATTGAACTCGCCCAAGCCTATCGCGCCCGAACGCTCTCGCCAGTTGAAGCGACCAAAGCCATTCTAAAGGCCATCCCTGATTTCGAAAGTCTCAATGCTTTTTGTCACCTTAATCCAGAACTAGCGCTGAACACAGCCCGCGCCTCTGAGCAACGCTACAACGAAGGCGTACCGCTTTCGGATTTGGATGGGGTACCCATCGGCATCAAAGATTTGCTCGTCACAAAAGGCATGCCCACCAGAAGAGGGTCGCTAACAACCTCGGCCGATGATCCCTGCGATGCGGATGCGCCGGCGGTGGCACGCTTGCGCGAAGCCGGCGCGGTGATCCTAGGCAAAACAACGACACCAGAATTTGGCTGGAAAGGCATTACTGATTCTGCGCTTGCAGGTACGACACGAAACCCCTGGAAGCCCACTCATACACCCGGTGGTTCTAGCGGCGGGTCTGCCGTGCAGGTTGCTTGTGGCCTAGGCCCCATCTCTATCGGCACGGATGGTGCCGGTTCTATTCGCATCCCATCAAGCTACACCGGAGTCTTTGGTCATAAGGCAAGTTATGGTCGTGTACCCGCCTGGCCCGCGAGTCAGGTCGGCACGCTTGCCAATATCGGCCCCATGACCAGAACGGTCGCCGACGCAGCACTCACCTTGTCGATTATTTCAAAATGGGATGCCAGAGACTGGTACGCGTTGCCCCAGCACGAGATGAATTGGGCTGATTTGCCTAGCACGGGGCTCAAAGGTCTGCGCGTTGCCTACAGCCCAGACTTAGGCTTTGGCGGGGTCGATCCAGACGTTGCTGCGCTTGTCAAAGCGGCTGTTGAAAAAATGGCTGAACTCGGTGCACACGTTACTGAAATCACCCCACCTATTGGCGACATGAATGACACCATTGACGTGCTGTGGCAGTCGGGCTGTGCGTATGGCCAGCGCAATATGACTGAAGCACAACTGAATGTTTTAGAGCCCGGGCTGCGCGAAGCCGCTGATCGAGGGCGTGCCTACACCTTGCCGCAATATTTGAAAGCAGTCGAAGAGCGCAGTGCATTTGGTGCACGCATGCGTGAGTTTCATACTGACTGGGATCTGCTTGTGCTGCCCACCATGCCGGGTACCGCATTTGAAGTCAATCAACTGGGCCCCAAGCAGGCAGACGGCTCAATTGGCAGTGCCTGGCGCATTTGGAATCCTTTTTGTTATCTGTTCAATCTGACGATGCAACCCGCAGCGAGCCTGCCCTGCGGATTTACCGCTAAAGGATTGCCGGTTGGCTTGCAAGTGGTTGGGCGCATGCACGACGACCTCACCGTACTCAGAGCCTGCGCCGCGCTAGAGCCCCATGTGTCGTCGCTGAAGCTTGCACCGCGGCCGAACTGACCTAAAACAGGACATCCCTGAACAATTCAGGCGACACTTTTTACCGACCTGAAGCAAGACTACGTATTGACTACTTTTGAAAAGATCGATATTCTTACCACCAACCTATCGATCAATATGTGACCAGAAATGTCTAATACCGCCACGCTATCAAGTAAGTTCCAAATCTCCATTCCAAAAGAGATCAGAGAAACGATGCACTGGTCTGCTGGGCAAGAGTTTGTGTTTCTTCCCAAGGGTGATGGTCTACTCGTGATGCCCGTACCCGAACTCAATCAACTTCGAGGGATCGCAAAAGGCGCAAATGTCGATAAGTACCGAGACCGCAAGGATCGTTTCTGATGGCATCCAAGCAACTATGGGTTGTAGACACCTCTGCATGGATTGAATGGCTGACTGATAGTCAGCACGGAAAAAAACTCAACAACAGATTTCCTGCAAAGGACTTTTGCATTGTGCCAACGATTGTACAACTGGAGTTATCGAAGTGGCTGACGAGAGAGCTTGGCGAAGAGCGAGCTGATACTGTGATCGCCTACACGCAAAAATGCATTGTGGCACCGCTCGAAACCAGCATCGCTTTGTTAGCGGCAGAATGTCATCGAAAATTCAAACTGGCAACTGCTGACGCGATCGTTTACGCCACAGCGCAACATTGCGGCGCCGAATTACTGACTTTTGACGCCCACATTGCCAAGCTGCCTGCAGTGACTTACTTGGCAAAGTGACCTAGTATTTTTGGTGGGCGGTACAAGTTTCGAACTTTTGACCCCTGCCGTGTAAACAGTCATCAACCGGCGCCCACAGTAAGTCGGTTAGAGCAACCTGTCGCGATAGCCCATTCTGGCCTAAACTTCTTGATATGTGGATCAGTAGCAGACGGATTTTTTTTTACAGTTAACCGAAACGGATCCGATACTTGGTCCACGATCGCAGATTGCGGTGCTGAGGGTAGCATTTACATTTGGGGATGACAGCCAGATACCAGCATTATATTTTCAAGTCTCACCCTTGTAGCGCTACCGAGCCCCATACCGGAAGAAGTTGCTGGTTATGGATATTTACTTTTTATATAGAGCTCTCAACCGAGTCGATCAGCCATGTCGAATACATCAATTACCCTCACAACAAAAGATTTTGTAACTGGATATTTGGGTGAATCCAACAGTAAAGACTACTTTACGCTGGCTGTGAATGCAGGACAGACTTACTCTATCGGACTCGTAGGAGTAGGTCAAAATCCATTGCGTGAAGCTGATTACAGGGCAGTTGATGAAAATGGTTCTCCTGTTACTTTAACTGACGACAAATTTACAGCGGCATCTTCTGGCAAGATAACTATTGAAATTGAATTAACAGATTTTGATTCGGGCGGTCAATATGGAATGAAAGTCACCGAAGGCTTACAGAATAACTTTAATACTTTAATGGGGGCTGGAGCATTATTCGAACCTGGTGCTTGGGGGCCAGGAGGAGGAGAGGGCACCACGGTGACGTATGGCTTTAGGGCCTCACAGGCTCCTTATGTTTTGGAAGGTGAGGACCTTACTACTTTTAGTTTACTGACTGCACCGCAGATTGATGCAGTTAATCTTGCTTTGACCCTGTGGTCCGAGGTTAGTAATATAGAGTTGCAAGCAATTAATCCAAATGGGTACACCGACGATGCAACAATCCTATTCAGCAACTATACAGCCACAAGCCCAGGCGGTGCTTTTGCAATCGGCCCAGTAAACCAAGGGGATCGAAGAAGTGAAAGTAAAGAAGGAGATGTTTGGCTTAATTTAAATCATGTATTTAAAGAGGTTGCTCCCGTACAAGGTACGTACTCGTATTGGGTACTTATTCATGAAATTGGTCATGCCCTCGGTCTATCGCATCCAGGCCCCTACAATGCCGATAACTCAGCTATTACGTATGAAAATAGCGCAAAATTTATTCAAGATAGTTCGCAATACACGGTCATGTCGTATTTTGCTGGATCGAAGACAGGGCAATTTCCGGGAAAAGAGAATGACAGCAATACGCCACAATTATTTGACATTCTAGCAATGCAAAATAAATATGGCCCTAATATGCAAACGCGTTCTGACGATACGATTTATGGCTTTGAGTCAAATGCTGGAGCAATTTATCACTTTGGATTAAACAGCTCTCCGCAATTTTCTATCTGGGATGGAGGCGGAATTGATACGCTAAATGCTTCGGAGTTCAGCGAACAACAAATTATCAATTTGAATCCAAATACTTTTTCAAATATTGGCGGCCAAATTTATAATATTTCAATTGCACTCAATGTCAGCATAGAAAATGCTGTCGGAGGATCTGGAGATGACTTCCTATATGGTAATGCCCTAGAAAATATGATTCAGGCTGGCGCTGGTGATGACAGCATTGAGGGCTCTTACGGTGACGACGATATCGATGGTGGAAAGGGTATCGACTATGCAGTTTACGCTGCAAGTATTTCGACAATGATATCGGCCGCCAGAGATGCGAATGGGCTGGTGACTATTCGCACATCTTTCGGTACCGACACGTTGAGCAACATTGAATCTGTTTCTTTTTCTGATGCTACTGTTTCCATTGAAGAACTTCTCGGTGATTATGCGCGACCTGTTTATCAAACAAATGCCGGTCAAATAACCGCCAACATTTACGCTGGCCCTGTAGATTTTTTAAACAACCAAATGCTTGGAACCGCCTCGAGTGACATCTTCAATGGGTCATCAGGAGCAGACACATTTTTTATAGATAAGCGAAGCGGATCTAATACTTGGTCGACGATCACAGATTTCGATCCTGAGGACAGCGTCAACATTTTGGGGTGGCAGCAAGGCACCAGTCAACTAATTTTATCCCTTGATGATCAAGGAGCAGAGGGTTTTAAGGGAGCAACTTTCCACTACGATCTAAACGGTAACGGCATGATCGATACCAGCATCACATTCGCAAGTCTCTCTCTTGCTTCAATGTCGAGTCTGATTCCAGGAGAGATGGCTGATACTGGATACTTGCTTTTTTCTTAGAGCACTACTAGTCATTTCGCCGTCAGAGGGTTGTACAGTAGCGATGCGCCTTTAGCAAAGCCTCAATATTTTTTGGTGGGCGGTACAAGTTTCGAACTTGTGGCCCCTGCCGTGTGAACAATAATCAGACACTTCACCTCAACCTGTGCCGACGGTGTTTTCCGAGATTTTCAGCGCAAAGTAGCCAAGTAGGGATTCAAAAATTATTGAATCAGAAGATAGGCTTTATTGGATATGGAGATCACCCCAATATATGGGCTACTAAATGTTAAAGCAACCAGGCAAGTTGGAATAAGAACTGTAGGGGTTGCAATGAACATCGGCATGAGTCGCGTTATGCACAGCAGCAACCTTGTCTGAGCCTGCGCCGCGCCAGAACCCCGTGTATCGCCGCTGAAGCTTGCACCACGGCCGAACTGAACAATTTTTCTATTGTTACCAATCACGTACCGATCAAACTTCCCAATCTTCGATTAGTAAGCCTTGGACTCTACTGAATTCGCCTGTATTGTGGGTGATCAGAGTTGCTTTATTGGCGCGTGCAATTGCGGCTATCAACAAGTCATTCGCCCCGATCAAATTGCCTTGGGTGGTAAGGTCTGCGCGAATCTGTGCGTAATGTTCAGCGGCGTTATCGTCAAACTCAAAACTACGTAACGGCGAAAATAGTTTTTGTAGTAATTGGTAATTACTTTCTTTTTGCTCGCTGCGTAGCGCACCAAACAAAAGCTCAGCCTTCACCACGCTGCATAGCGCAATATCCTCAGGACGAAGTTGCATAATGTGGCTACGCACAGTGAGGTTTTTACGCTGCCATAACTGAATGCAGGCGTTGGTATCGAGCAGGTACGTCAATTAAAGCTCTGTCTTGTTTCGAGGTTTAATTCTGAGGGCCTTGTTTGTGACTCGCCTTGCCAAGCATCAAACAGCTCAAAGTAGCCTGCCGGCCACTGGTTTTGTACACCTGTTTCGCGCTTAATAATCTCTGCTAAATATTTAGACAGTGTTAACTTCGCTCGCTTTGCTTGAATGCGTATTTGCGCTTCGATTTCGTCTGGCACGTAAAAATGTAGCTGTGACATGGCTCAATCCTCAGTGTATGTGGCATATGTGGTGTATGTGGCATATGTGCATACTATGTGAAAAACATTTAAATGTCAATGCCCACAGCCGAAACCCACTGTTTTTTTCAAATTTCTGATTTTATTGATATTTTTGGTGGGCGGTACAAGTTTCGAACTTGTGACCCCTGCCGTGTGAAGACTTCGCATTTATTCATATACCTATATTTTACAGCGGTTTTAAGCCAATTAGTAAATAGTAGTACAGTATTGTAGTACAGTTAGTGGTACAAAAAACCAAATAAAATTGCTCTGCGATCGTTGCTTCTTCATAGGCAGACTAAAGATAACAAACCTCTGCTTCGCAAATACACTTCTCTATCAATTATGTTGCACAAACAGCAGTCTGTAATCTCTGCTGTGCCTTTGCGACCTTTTGCTTCTTGCGTTCAGCATCAAGCCTATCCTTCGCACTATCCACACCCTTTTTAAGTGCAGCTATTTGTGCTTGCTTTGGCGTAAGTGGCTTGATTGTTGCGATTTCTTTAACGAGCATGGTCTTCCCCTTTCAAGTATTTACACACGCAGACCAAGGGGGGCGTTGTGTAGGCAAAAAACACCCATAAAACGCCCCCCAAACCATGGTCATTTAGCAAATGCTTTGCGTGTAGCTGCACTTACTTCTGCAATTGCGTCATCAAGCTCGCCTTGCTCAACTGCAGTCTTTACCAATTGCAGCGTTGCCATAACTTCAGCAAAGCTCGCAAGCTCAATTGCATTCTTGCCACCCTTTGCCAACACAAGTGTTTTTGCACCGTACTTGATGGCCAAGTTGTACTTGCCGTTTTCACGCCAAAACCATTCACGCACACGCTTAGTAGTTGCTACGACCGTACGCTCGCCTGTTGCAGCATCCACGACACTTTTCAAACGCTTGGGTGC
>CAMDEF010000061.1 GCA_945895265.1 Bordetella parapertussis
GTCATCGCGCGCGGCTTTGAAGGCTGCAACGATCTCAACAAGCATGGGGATGTTCAAGGCGTTTACCGGCGCGTGATTCAGACTAATCTCTGCGATTTGATCGACGACTGAGTAAGTGATGTATTTCATGTTTTTGATTCTTTGTTTTAGAAGAAAGTCGAAGTCATTTACTGACGGGCAATGCACTGGCTGACTGTATAACGCCAGTGCTACGTAAAGCTTGAATTGCATCGTCTGAATAACCGAGTTCAGACAAGACCTCTTGCGAGTGTTCTCCCAACAAGGGCGGCGGTCGATGCGCCTGGCGATCTTCGTCTTGAAACTTAATCGGCAACCCAATTTGCTGTAGCGCGCCTACCGTTGGGTGTTCGGTTTGAACAATCAACCCTCTAGCAACCACCTGGGGGTGTGCCAAGGCTTCGCTCAGTTTATGAATGGGTGCAGCGGGTACCCCATTTTTGCTTAAGCACTCAAGCCACTGCGCAAGCGTCTTGGTTTTCATCCTTGCCTGCACAAGCGCAACGGTGGTGCTCATGTTTTTAACGCGTAGCGCATTTGTCGCAAGATCTGGGCGATCAACATGCTCCTCTAGTCCTGCGACTGAGCAAAAGCGTCGCCATTGTGCATCGTTGCCGGCACCGAGCATGATGGGCTGATCGGCCGTTTCAAAAACTTGATAGGGGCACATTGAGGGATGCCCCGTCCCCATCGGCTTAGGATCAGTTCCGCTTTGCCAGTAGCTCTGTGCCATGTAAGTCAGAAATCCAAGGGAGGTATCGAGCAACGACAACTCAAGGTAAACACCCTTGCCAGTTCGCCCACGCTCGAGCAGTGCTGCCAGCACACCACTGAGCCCTAACATGCCGGTACCCATGTCAACGGGCGAAAAGCTTGCCCTGGCAAAGGCGCCCCCTGGCGCACCCATCGTGCTGATCATGCCGCTAAAAGCCTGCAGCATCACGTCATAGCCGGGCTCGTCTCCAAGTGGCCCAGCACGCCCATAGCCTGAAATTTCGCAGTAGATCAGCTTTGGATTCAGCGCGCTTAAGGTCGCATGATCAACTTTAAGCTTTGCAGCGGTACCACCACCAAAACCCTGCAAGACGACGTCTGCGCTTTGCACTAGTTCGTGCAAAATCTTTTGACCCGCTTGAGTTTTTAAATCGAGCGCCAGACTGCGTTTGTTATGGTTCATCGCCATAAAAATTGCCGATTGACCATTCGTCTGCGGTAACCAACCGCGGGTATCATCACCCTGACCAACTGGCTCAATTTTAATGATCTCAGCACCCAACTCGCCAAGATATTGTGCGCAAAGTGGCCCAGCCAGCACCTTGCTAAGATCGACCACTTTAATACCTTTGAGTGGTTGCATAACTTTCCTTCATCAATAACAAAGAATATGAACAGACTGGCTAAACCAGTCAAAGTCGTGACAATTAGCGAATACTTGCTGGCGCTAAGGCTCGAGTTAAGCTAGCCTCACCGCGCCCATAGATCGCAGCGTTATAACCTGTCACGGTATCGGTTCGAGCAGTGTTCAACAACTGATTCACCACCGCCGTTGCGTTGGCCGTCGTGAACTTGCTTCCAACAATTGCGGCATAACCCGAAACGATGGGAGCCGCAAACGAGGTCCCGGCTAGCCCTCCCATGGCACTGCTGTCTACACCAACAACCAAAAAATTTCTTTGTACAACAGGGCTCGTACCTGCGACATTTGAATAGCTGGCCATTGACGCAGGGTTTGCCGGCGTGCCGTTCTTTGCTAGGGCACCTACCAAGATCGCCGAAGGCTGCCCAGCTAGGCTAACTGCCAGATTATCCACTCTGCCTCGGTACTCGCCCGATGGCACCGCCGCACCGACGGGGATACTGCTGTTACCTGCAGACTTAACAATCACCGCGCTACCGCTTTGTGCATAGCCTAACAAAGCCAACTCAGTCGGAAAAGACGTGAGGCTGCTGTAAAAGCTATAAGACAAGTTGAAAACATTTAACGTCGAGGCAACGAGTCCAACGACCCCCGTGACCGCCTCATGCGTGACCACCGAGGCGCGAGGCGCCACTGACTGTGCCTGCCAAGTTGTCCAAGCACCATGGCATCTTGCAAAGGCTCGCTCACAGGTCGAACCGAAATCATCGATCATATTGATTCGAACGCCCTGTCCTAAATAGCCTTGTGACCAAGCCGTACCGACCTCGGGGCTCATCCACGCCTGTTGCGCGTTCGCAATCGCAAACACTGACATTGACAGGCTAAGCGCGGTCATCGAAAGAGTCTGTTTCATTATCATCATGGCACTGGTCTAGCCTCGATTGGTAAATTTCTAAAATGAAAGTGAGTACTGAAGGGACAGAAAATAAGAATTGAGTGGCCTCATGTTGTACAGGTACTGCAAGGTATCAGTGGGTGCAAGCGGCGTTGCCGCCAAACGGCAATTCACTTTTTGTTGCCCGCCGATTTCACCGTAATCTGCGATACACGATTTCTCTCTTAAACTTCCGCCGAGAGTCGTGGTTGCCTTGAAAGATAAGCTTGAGTTCTTGGCAAATTCATGACGAACAACCAAACCGACTTTAACGCTTGGATCGATCGTATATTTTTCACCAAATTCGCCCGTGCTAGCACCCCAAATCAAACCAAGCCAAGGGGTCAACTGGGTCATCATTGCTAAACGCGAGTCTGTCCAATTCGTCGAATACCAACCCTTAAAGCTGACCCAGTTTCCGCTCGCGGTTTCGAACCCTCCAGTTTGCGAGGCGCGCATCACTTGCGACAATTGCGAACCCTGACCGATATCTATGAGGTAGGTATTGGCAAGAAAATACTTTGCTGCAGCCGGAAGCTCTGTCGCCTTGGCCGATGGGGTACTCAGGCAAATTACCAAACCAGATACCATACTGACAAGGGCTAAGCCAAGCTTGCGCCAAACCACCGTGTCAATCGATTGATTGCTCCTGAGAGACGGCATAATGAACCTTAGCAGTTAGACTATGCGAATGTCCTTCACTACTTAATCGACATCATGATACAAAAACTTTTGTTGTGCACTCTCTTATTGCTGTCAACGCTAACAGGTATCGCCATGGCGACTGAAGAACCCTCTTATCGAAGCATCTTGCAAGAGACACCCTTTGAAATCAGAGAATACCCCGCTTTGATCGCGGCCGAGGTCACCGTGTCCGGAGAGCGTAGCGAGGCCGCCAGCGCTGGGTTTCGCTTGTTGGCTGGATACATTTTTGGCGGTAACACGCGCAAACAGAGTATTGCCATGACGGCACCAGTGATTCAAAACGAATCGCCTAATGAAAAAATCGCTATGACCGCACCCGTCATGCAAAGCCCTGACCCTTCGGGCTGGATCATTCGTTTCATTATGCCTGCCAGCTACACACTTGAGACTCTGCCAACACCTAATGATCCAAAGGTTCGACTTGTCTCCTTACCACCCAAACGTCTTGCGGTTGTACGTTTTTCGGGGCTCGTCGACGACAACGATGTCGAACAACAAACGGCCGTTTTGCGCGCCTTTATCGCTAAGCAAAAACTAACAGCCATCGGCACACCCTCGCTGGCCCGCTATGATCCGCCTTGGACACTTTGGTTTTTACGTCGCAACGAAGTCATGCTTGAAGTGACGTCTGCGCAATAGCCCCTTGCTTCAGTCCGCTTTCATCCCAGTCTTTTTAATCAAATCGGCCCACTGCTTCAATTCACTTTGAATGGCTGCTTTCATTTGCTCGGGCGTCATTTTTAACGGCTCGTAGCCATCCTGTCGAATAACCTTTAGTACCTCTGGGTCGTCCATCGCGGCATTGAGCGCCGCAACCAGCTTGGTTGTAATCGTTGCAGGCAGACCAGCAGGCCCCACTACACCAAACCACACTGGCGAATCAAACCCCGGAAAGCCACTTTCAGCAATGGTGGGCACGTTCGGAAACAAGCTGCTACGAGTAATCGAGCTCACAGCAAGAGCCGTGACTTGCCCCGCCTCAACGTTGGTTGCAATTGAGCCGATTGACGAAAATAAAATAGGAATGTGACCACCCAACAAATCGTTTAAGGCGCCAGCACCGCCCTTGTAGGGCACATGAGAAATTTTTAAACCCGTTGCAATCTTGAACTGCTCGGCCGCCAAATGACCCGACCCTCCGATCCCTGACGTGCCATAGCTCCATTGCGTTGGGTTTGCCTTTGCTAAGGCTATAAAACTCTTGACATCTTTAGCCTGTGACGTGGGCAAGACCGCAATCAGAGAACCGCCACTGGACACCATCCCAATGGGGGTGAAATCAGTGACTGGATCAAAGTTCACCTTGCGCAACGAGGGGCCAAACGTCATGGGGCCTTGCGACGTGAGGTGAATCGTATAGCCATCTGCAGGCGCGCGCGCAACCAGTTCGAGAGCAATCCCCCCGGCCGCCCCGGGGCGATACTCCATCACGATCGTTTGGCCTAAAAATTTTGCCATACGATCGGCTACCGGACGTGCGAGCTTGTCGGCTGCCCCTCCAGCAGTAAATCCGACCACCATCTTGATGGGTTTGGCGGCTGGGTACTCTGCCGCAGAACCCAAAGACGGCGAGCCAAACAAGGCAACAACTAAAGCAATGGAACCTAGCTTGCGTGTAATCAAAAGTGTCTCCGAGAGTATACTGAACTGCTTTTTATTCTATTTATTTGAAAACCGATCAACTCTAGCCAATCATAACTGCCAGCAACAAAGTCAACAATACCTTGTATTTTCGAACTCTCGGTTTACACTTCGCCAGATTGGATGAATGGCTCGAGCTAAATAGTGATTGCGTTCTGCCTCGAGCCCACCCAAAAAATACCCTTTGGAGATCAAAATGCGTAATGTCGTAACCAAACTAATCGCCACGCTGCTGTTGGCGACCCTCGCCCAAACAGCTGCCGCTCAGTACCCTAATAAAACTATCCGCTTAGTCGTGCCTTTTCCGGCGGGCTCTGCCACTGATACGGTCGCACGCATTCTTGGCAATGGTTTAAGCGCCAGCCTTGGGCAACAAGTGATTATCGAAAACAAAGCCGGCGCCGATGGTGCTCTGGCTGCGACAGAAGTCGTCAAAGCGGCACCCGATGGCTACACGATGCTTGTGGCAACCAACAGCCCAATGGCTGCTGTACCCGCTCTACGCAAACAACCGCCTTATGATCCCATCCGCGATTTCACTCCTATTTCAATGATTGGCCGATACACCTTCTTTTTGTATGCCAACGCGCAGCTACCGGTTAACAACATCGCTGAACTCATCGCCTATGCAAAGGCTAACCCGAGTAAGCTCGCCTATGCCACTGGCAACACCACAGGTATTGTGGCAACCGCTCAAATTTTGTCACTAGCCGGCAATCTGAAGATGCTGCATGTGCCATACAAGGGTGAACCAGCTGCTGTTATAGATCTGGTGTCCAATCGCGTGCAACTGATGATTTCAACCCCTTTCACCGCTGGCGTACATGCAGCTGAAGGTAAGCTCAAAATGCTTGCGATCACGCTCCCGAGTCGCTCGGCACTCGCACCCAACGTACCGACTTTTGCCGAGGCTGGCATCAAGGGATTTTCGGTTCAGTCATGGGCAGCCTTGTACGCCCCAGCCAACTTGCCCGCTGAATTGGTTACGCGTTTGAATACCGCGATTAATGCAGTATTGAATCGCCCGGATATCAAAGAGCAGCTCGACCAAAAGCAGTTTTTAGTTCAAGGTTCGACGCCTGAAGCACTCGGCGCCTTCACCAAAGAGCAAGCGGCAACTTACGTCAAAATCCTGCGCGACGCGGGTGTTCAGCCTGAATAATAGCCAATACGGAGACCTCTCATGCCCGTGATTTCAACAAGCTTTGATCTACCAAATGTCGAGTGGCGTCACGTGCATGACACCAGCGATCCGGATTTTTATATCGATTTTGAGTACAGCCTGCTAGGCTATGACTTGCCTAGCGGACGCCTCGATATGCTGCTTCGTTACGGCAAGGGTGGTCACTGTCGCCGTCATCGCCACCTTGCGTCTACGGTCACCCTCGTCTTAGAAGGCGAGCAGTTTTTAACCGAGATGCTGCCAGATGGCACGACAAAAAAAATCCACCGAAAAAAAGGCGACTACGCCTTGGCTGCAGCTGACGCACTGCCACATGACGAACACGGCGGCCCAGACGGAGGAACCATCCTGTTATCGATGACCGCAGTCGACGGTCTGTTATTCGAATACTTCGATGAAAACATGGCCAATGGCTGGGCACTTTCTATCGAAGAGTACGTCGACAACTGGAACAAGGGCGTGATTCACGCCAGCGCTCCCTCGCAAGCGTTAGCAACACATCGTTAAGCAGAAAGCTCGACCGTATTGCCAATATCAGATACGGTCGCGCGCTGCACATCGCGCTTCCAGCGCCAATCATCAAAATCTGTACCCCGATGCATGGTGCAACGGTTATCCCACATCACCAAATCATTCACACGCCAACGGTGGGACAGCACAAATTGCGGCTGTGTTGCGTGCTCAGTGAGCTCTTGAAATAGCTTTTCACTGTCTTCATCAGACATCCCGATCACTCTCATCGCATGCGAGGCAAGATACAAATTGCGTCGCCCTGTTTCAGGAATCGTGCGCACCATCACCTGCTTGGCCGGCGGCAACGAAGCGCGTTCTTTTTCTGTAAAGTCAGTAAAGCCAAGTTTTGCACGCGAATGAAAAATCGAGTGTTCAACGATCATCTTGTCGAGTTTGGTTTTAGTCGCAGACGGCAAAGCATCGTAAGCCGCACGCATGTCTGCAAACTCGGTACGCCCACCGACTGGGGCGATCGAACGCCCGTACAACAACGACGTTAAGGCTGGTAAGTGTCTAAAAATGCTGTCGGTATGCCATAGGCGATTGGCGAGGCCTGACATCCGCTTACGACTGTTCACGGCAAGAATTTCGTTTTCGTCTCCTAAATTTGATACGTCAGCAATACGGGTATCAATGCGATACTTTTTGACCTCGTCAGCGTACGTATTGATAGTTTGCTCCATCGGCCCAAAGACCTCGGCAAACGCAATGTGTTGGGCTGAAGTCAATTCTTGGCCTGGAAACACTAGAACACTGTATTTGAAAAAAGCCGCTTTAATTGCAGTACGGTCTTCATCAGACAACGGCAGACTCAAATCTACGTCGCCGATTTCGGCCATGAAGTCTGCTTTAACTGGATATAAAGTGATGGCCATGCGTGGCTCCGAGTATAAATAACGACAAATGATCTTTTGAGATACCGCAGTGCTTGTTTGAGTGTCCCTGTCGCTCAGACTACATAGGGTGGCACCCAGCCTAATCAGCGACCACTCCAGTTTGGTCAATGACTTTTTTCCATTTTGCTAAGTCTGCCTGAATCGCAACAGCAAATTCTGCTGGCGTGCTTGTCATCATGTCACCATTCTGCGACTCTGCCCAAGCCTGCAGCGCGGGGTCTTTTGTGACGACAGTCAACTCTTTGTTTAGTCTCTGAATGATCGCGGTGTCTGTTCCCTTGGGCACCATCACGCCAAACCACGTGTAGGTGTCGAAGCCCTTGACGCCCAACTCAGAAAACGTCGGAATGTTTGGCGCTTGCTTTGAGCGGGTTGTGCCCGAAATTGCTAAGGCAATGAGCTTTCCGGCATTGATGTGCGGGATCGCAGTGTCGCTAAACATCACTTGCAGCTGCCCACCGAGTAAGTCAGCCATCGCGGGGGCAGTCCCTTTATAAGGAACGTGCGTCATTTTGATCCCGTGATCCGCATCGAACAGCTCACCGGCCAAATGACTGACACCGCCAGTGCCACTTGAGCCATAGTTCAACACGCCGGGTTTGGCCTTTGCCAGCGCGATCAATTCAGGGATTGATTTGATCGCTAACCCAGGCGTCACCACCAAAATCGCCCGACTACCACCGATCAAGGCCACCGGTTCAAGGTCTTTTAAAGGATCAAAGGGCAAGGACTTGTAAACAAGCGTGTTAATCGTAACGGTTGCGTTATTGCCAACGTAAACCGTATATCCGTCGGGCGCTGCCTTGGCGGCCCGAGCGGCGCCGATATTACCCCCACCACCCGAAATGTTTTGAACAATGACTTGTTGACCTAACCTTTCTCCCAAGGGCTTAGCCACTGCACGGGCCAAGGAGTCAGTAAACCCACCTGGCGGGTAGGCGACGATCATTTGTATCGGCTTGTCTGGCCATGCTGCCTGCGCACCACCAACATATACTGTAGCAAGCATTAACAAAAGCGTGATGAATGTATTCTGCATCTTGTCTCGACTTCATTTAGTGATGTTTTATTCTAGTTTTACAGATGACCGCGCTTAATAACTCTTGATGAGAGTGCGAGTACACTCGCAAAAGCGTACCACAAGAGCACATTCAAAAAAAATAATTCTCATAATGATTCGTTCAAAGTTTTATCGGCGATTAATCTCTTTAAGCGTACTGTCGCTGGGGTGCCTTTCACAGACGGCGGCCTCACAAGACTTCCCCGTCAAACCGGTTCGCTGGATCATCCCTTACTCTGCAGGCGCATCAAACGACGTTGTCGCCCGACTGCTCGCGCAAAAACTGTTGCAAAAATGGGGGCAGCCCATCGTCATCGAAAATCGTGCGGGGGCCGGAGGCACGATCGGCGCCAGCCTGGTGGCTCAGGCAGCCCCAGATGGCTACACGCTACTGATGACCAACCCAGGCTCCAACGCGATTCAGCACGTTTTAAATCAACACTCGACCTACTCGAATCGCGATTTTGCTCACGTCGTTTTGCTAGGATCTGCACCCTTAATGCTGAGTACGCGAAAAGATTTTTCGGCGTCAACCGTCACTGATTTAATCGCGCTCGCAAAAGCCAAACCTGGCGAACTGACGGGAGGCTCATCTGGCGCAGGTGGCAGCAGCCACTTCGCCCTTGAACTATTTAATCGGGCAGCGGATGTCGAGATTCGACATATTCCATACAAAGGAGCGGCGCCGGCGCTAGCGGATGTGGTTGGCGGACAAATATCACTGATCTTCACCACACCCGTATCAATTTTTGCCCTACTTGATGCAAACAAGCTGAAGGTACTTGGCGTGTCAAGCCAGAGGCGCCTGGCTGCCTTTCCTAATGTGCCAACCATGGCCGAACAGGGCGTACGTGACTTCAACGACAAAATTTGGTTCGGAGTGTCGGTGCCAGCAGCCACGCCTGACTCGATCGTGCACAAGCTCAATCGCGATTTCAACCACATTCTGCAGGCCTCTGACATCAAAGAGCGCTTTACCGCCCTGGGCCTTGAAATCGACGGCGGAAGCCCCGAAGATTTTTCTGCCATGATCAACGCGGACATCGAACGACTGCGTCAATTAGTCAAGACTGAAAATATCAAAACCTCTCCCTGAGCATCTGATAGTGCGTCATCGCCTAGACCGCCTCATCAATCAATACAAGACTCGTGCGTCCTCTTTTGTTGTTAATTTTGTGCGTTGCAACAGGGTGTTTCAAAGGCCTATTTTTTTAAAGTCGTACACTCCACTTATCGCCTTCAACACTGATTTCTTGTGAAACACCTTTTACTTGCCCTCGGGGCAATGTTTTTTCAGCAGACCTTTATTGCACTTGGGCGAGCCTTACCCGCGGTGCTTGCCCCCGCCATGATTGCAGACCTGATGCTGGATTCTGCTTGGATCGGGGTGTATTTCTCGATCGGCGCAGTCGCGTCGTTAGCCACTCAACTGGGGTGCGGCAGCTTCATCATTCGCTATGGCGCCTTGCGCATGAGTCAAGTCGCTTTGGTGATGTTAGCGCTGGGCATGGCGCTGGCAACACTTGATTCTCCCTCGATGCTTGTGCTCTCGGCCTTAATTGGTGGCGGAGGGGCCGCCGTCTCTACACCGGCAAGCTCTCATCTGCTTGGGCGCGTGTCGCCGCCTCGTTACATGCCTTTGATTTTTTCGCTTAAACAAACGGCAGTGCCTGCCGGACTCTTACTGGCTGGCTTACTGGGGCCTCAACTTACCGAGGCATTTAACTGGCACTTCACCATGCTCGTTGCGGCGCTCGCGTGCCTTGTTTTCACTTTGATGCTGCAGCCATTACGTAAACTCTTCGACGATGATCGCATCGCAACACGCAGCTTTCATTTTTCGGATTTTTCTACCACGCTGAAATCAGTCATTGGTACCAAAACGCTGCGCAACCTTGCCTTTACTTGCTTTGCGTTTAACGCGGCACAAACCATTTTTACTGTCTATTTTGTGGTGTACCTGACCACACTAGGCTATACGCTCGTGGCGGCGGGTTTTGTCTTTTCGATCGCAGTCGCGATTGCGGTGCCGGGCCGTATTGTGTGGGGTCTGCTTGGTAGTGGCTACATTCAACCCAGAATCGTCATGGCGATCTTGGCATTTGGGATGGGCGCCAGCATGATCGCGCTCAGTCTCTGCAGCGAGGGTTGGCCCACGATTTTGGTGGGTACGATTGCAGCGATCATTAGCGCCACAGCGCTGTCATGGCACGGTGTCCTTCTCGCTGAAACTGCCAATGCAGCGCCAGAGGGGATGCGCGGCGCCGTGACCGGTGGCGTGCTGTCGTTTGGCCAACTCGGTGCGCTAACTGCCCCAACCGTATTTTCAATACTGCTGGGGCTCAGTGACAGTTACAGCTTAGGTTTTATCGTTTGCACAATCCCAGCTTTGCTAGTTGGCTACGCTTTAGTGCGACAACGCAGCAGCTAAAAAATCGATAAAGATCTTGCTGACTTTTTCAGCCTGTTCTTGCTGCACCCAATGACCTGCGCCCTCGACCAGTACCGTGCCCTTGTATTGCGTGGTCAGTGTCTGCTCGACAGACTCAAGACCCCCTGGGGTTTGATAAACGCCCCAATCGCTTTTTCCGCCAATAAATAACGACGGTACATCGATCGTGCGGCCAGCAAAGATTTTTAACTCTTGATCAAGCCCACCGATTCGATAGCCTTGCAAGCCGCCTTGAAAACCAGTGCGACCATACTCTTCGCTGTAGACGCTGAGTTCAGCTTCAGTCAGCCAATGGCAGGCCGCAATTTCTTGCGCCGAAGGCATTTCTGGCGCAACTGACTCTGCCATATCTTTATCTAAGTCCATCACATAATAGCGAGGCAGTTTCTCCCACTCGCTTGCGATCAGCGCGGTTAAGGGAAACGGTTTATTGGCGACCCAGTCAGCACTTTTCATATGATAGTAAGCGCGCAAAAAGGCATGTAGCCCTTGCTTAGGGTGCCAGATATTGTCGTTGGCCTCTGGCTGTGTGTAATACTTCATATAGTATTTACGTGGCGGGGTCAGACGCGCGAGATCTTCGTGGATACGAACAACCGGTGTTGCGGGAGCCGGGACATTCACAGTATTAAAAGGCAAGGACTCGGGTGCCCCTCTAAACGGCGAACTCATCAGAATGACCGACTTAAACACATCCGGGCGGGTCAACGCACACCAACCGGCTAACGGCGATCCTTGGTCGTGGCCGAACACCCCAGCGACTGAGCGGTAACCTAACGCCGACACTAGCGCTAGCATGTCGTTAATCTTGTTTAATGAGCCAAATGGGCGCATATCGTCCGAATGCTTCACTTCTGTGCCACCGCTGCGCCCATACCCTCTCACATCAGGTGCGATCACGTGATATCCGGCAGCTGCGAGCGGCGCCATTACCTTGCGCCAACTGTAGGCCAACTCAGGAAAACCATGTAAAAGCAAGACCAGTTGACGGCCTGGGGTCTCAAAACCCGCTTCAAGGGCATGAAAGGTGATGCCATTCACATCGTGGATGAATCTAGAGCGTACGCCTGCCGGCAACACCGAAGGACTAAGAGGAGTCATCATTTTTTATCGTGGCTAGAGGAATAAAATTTGTTGGAGTAAGATTAAACTAAAAACACAACGAAGCGAACCCAAAAATCGCTCATCACACGAGACAATACACATGAACGACACCACCCTAGCAACGTCAGCCCTCAATACGCCTGAAGACTTGCACACCGCAGCAGCACAATGGCTTAAAAGCTTTGAGTCCCGACTCCAGCTCGGGGACGTCAGTCGATTGGCTACTTTGTTCGCCTTCGAATGTCATCACCGTGACATCTTGGCTTTTTCTTGGACGCTGCGCCCAGCGGCAGGCGCGCAGGCTATCGCCGAGTTTCTAACCAGCGCACAAACAAAGGTACAAGCTAAAAACTTTGTTCTGGCCAAAGAACGAACCGCGCCCCGCAAGGTACGACGCTTAGGCATCGAGGTCATCGAAGCGATCTTCAAGTTTGAAACTGCAATCGGACGTGGTCATGGTGTCGTGCGTTTATTAGCGAGCAATCCTGAGCAAGCGTGGGTGCTGCTCACCACGCTTGATGAATTGAAAGGCCACGAAGAACAGATTGGCGCCAACCGCCCGAGCGGTGATGCCTATTCGCGAAACTTTGGCGGAACCAATTGGCTAGATCAGCGCACAATAGAACGTGCCTTTGAAGATCGCGACCCTGTGGTGCTTGTGGTGGGCGGGGGTCAAAATGGCCTATCGGTTGCTGCGCGCCTCAAACAACTCAAGATCGACACGCTCGTGGTCGACAAATATCCAAGAATTGGTGATAACTGGCGGGTGCGTTATCACTCTTTGGCCTTGCATAATCAAGTCCACGTCAATGACTTGCCGTACATGCCTTTCCCACCGACCTATCCCAAATATGTGCCCAAAGACATGCTAGGCAACTGGCTTGAAATGTACGCTGAGGCCATGGAATTAAATTGCTGGGCCGGAACTGAACTTACAAAGGGCAGCTTTGATTCAAGCACCAAACGCTGGACGGTGACGCTCAAACGCGCAGACGCCAGTGAAAGGGTGATGCATCCGCGCCATGTCATTTTTTCGAACGGAACCAGTGGTATCGCGCGCGTCCCAGACTTACCTGGTCTGAAGGATTTTGCGGGGGAAAAGTTTCATTCACATGGCTTTAAAAGTGGTGTCGCCTGGCGCGGTAAAAAAGCCTTGGTGCTGGGCACGGGTAACAGCGGCCACGATATTGCGCAAGACTTATACAGCAATGGGGCTGACACCAGTATCATTCAACGAGGCACAACAACAGTTGTGAGTATCGACCCAAGTGCGAAATTGAATTACGCGCTTTATGAAGAGGGGCCATCTGTCGCCGATTGCGATCTGATTGCGACCGCAACGACTTACCCTTTACTGATTCGTACGTATCAAGCCTCAGCTAAACGCATGCTTGAACTAGACAAAGACTTAATTGCCGCACTCAAGGCCCGTGGCTTTAAGTATGACATGGGCGAAGATGAAACCGGTCATCAGATGAAGTATCGCCGGCGCGGTGGTGGCTATTATCTCAATGCTGGTTGCTCTGACCTCATCATCGATCACAAGATTGGTTTGCTGCAATTCGACGATATCGAGAAGTTTGTACCAGAAGGTGCACTCATGAAAGACGGCACGATTCAAAAGGCAGACTTGTTGGTATTGGCAACGGGCTACTACTCGCAACAAGAGGTGGTACGTCGCCTGATGGGTGACGAAGTTGCCGATCGTGTCGGACAAGTGTGGGGAATCGGGGCCAATGGCGAACTCGCAAATATGTGGACGCGCACACCGCAAGAAGGCCTATGGTTTATGGGCGGGGCTTTAGCGCAGGCTCGAATCTATTCGAAATATGTCGCACTACAAATTAAAGCGATAGAACTCGGACTGATTTGATGACGCTTTAGAACTGCGAATCCATAAAAACGAGTCGAGTTTTTTGCTCGGCTCGTTCAAGCCATTCTCAACCAAGAATCTTTAGACTAAGAGACTACTGGCTGCCTCGCAACCGAACTTTATTTGTTAGCCATCGCGGTCAGGTTTTCACAGGACAAACAATGATTAAGATCGACGCACAAGTACACGCTTACGAACGTAACCACCCGGGCCGCCCTTGGGCGGCTACGCTTCATGGCCCCGCTGCCGTGACCGGCGACGACATGGTTGCGGCAATGGATGCAGTCGGTGTCGATGCCGCTATTTTGGTGTCTGTATTTACGATGTACCAATTCGATCCAAGCTATGCGTTAGAGGTCTATGCAAAGTACCCCAACCGCTTTCGTGTGATCAAACCTGTTGACCCGTCTGATCCGGCAGTGGTCGACACAATCGACGCTTGGGCAGCCACCAAGGGCACCGTGGCCATTCGAATTATGCTGAACCGAGGCGTTTCAGAAGATGCTGCAGATCCGGGCATTAATAGCGTGTTGGCCGCTGCGGCTCGTCACTCACTACCTGTGAATCTGCTGTGCTGGGGGCGCCTTGAGCAAGCCAAAGCGCTTGCGGCGCGCAACCCTAACACGCGCTTGGTGATTGATCATTTGGGTCTGCAACAACCGTTTGAGCCCCCTACTCCACCGAATCCGTTTAGCGAACTCCCATCCGTGTTGGCGCTTGCCAAGCATGAAAATGTGGTGATCAAAATTAGCGGTGCCTGTACGCTGTCTGAACAAAAATTTCCGTACAACGATATGTGGGACCCACTGGCACGCATCTTTGACGCCTATGGTTTTGAGCGCTGCATGTGGGGAACCGACTGGACGCGTGCCGTCGAGCTATTGACCTATCAGCAAGGCGTCGACGCGTTTACTCTGACCGGCAGACTGAGCGACGCTGAGCGCACCCAGTTAATGGGCGGCTCGCTACAAAAAATTTATAACTGGAATTTTGCCGCTTAAATACTTTGTATTGGAACATTACAAAACTGACACCCAAAGGAAGCGGGATGCGTGTCCCGAATCAGCCTTTAATTAAGCGCAACCTTTGCTCCTACGTGTTTGTCGAACAAATGCTTTGCGCTGATCAATACGCAACAGCTCTACCGACAAGCGTTACTGAATTCGGCTCAAGCACAGGCCAGTCGCCTGGGTAATACAGAGGCCCTGTTTCAAGTGCTTGGCGGCGGCTGGTGGAACAAGCCCACCGAGCAATCACAACAAACAAACAATTTGTACCAAGCGTCAGCCCTAGGCGACAGCTGCACTCTTAAGATTCGAGGCTGCCACTTGAGCCTAAATTGCCCTTATTGATCGATCACACTAAAATGCGAGTTGGCTGGTCTGCCTTGGCGTCGAGAACAGGCTTTTTGCCGCCGAGTCTTTGAACAATCACCAATCATGGCCTATAGCGTTAAAGAAATTTTTTACACTCTGCAGGGCGAAGGCCTCAGAGCCGGTCGGCCCGCGGTGTTTTGCCGATTTTCTGGTTGTAATCTGTGGTCGGGTCGAGAGGTCGATCGCGACGACGCTGTCTGTCAATTTTGCGATACCGATTTTGCTGGTACCGACGGAACACTTGGCGGTAAATTCAATACGGCCACTAAACTCGCAGAAACAATTGCTTCGCTATGGCCTGCTCACAAAAAAAATCGCTATGTTGTACTGACCGGTGGCGAACCGCTCTTACAAGTTGACGCCTCGCTCATTGAGGCTTTGCATCAACAGAATTTTGAAATCGCTCTTGAAACCAATGGCACCCTCGCTGTGCCTGTCGGGATTGACTGGATCTGCGTCAGCCCCAAGGCGGGTGCAGACTGGGTACAAAAAACCGGTCATGAACTCAAATTAGTGTACCCACAGCCGCAATTAATGCCAGATAAACTGGATACCGCTGGCTTTGACCACTATTTGCTTCAACCGATGGATGGTTTGTTTCAAAAGAAAAATACTCTCAAAGCGATTGAGTACTGTCAGGATCACCCAGAATGGCGACTCTCAGTGCAAACCCATAAATTTCTGGACATCCGTTGAAGCAACACAACAACACCGATCACTTCGAGCTCTCACAAAGATTCTATTTTGAAGCTGCGCATACGTTAACTCGTAAGATCGACGCTTACGCCAGCCGTCAAATCCACGGCCATACCTATGAGGCCGAAATCACCTTGACGGGCAAACCCGACCTAACGTCGGGCATGGTGCTCGACTTGGCCTATCTTCGTCTCGAAATTGAACGCGTTCGAGCGCTGCTAGACCACCAGTTTTTAGACGATATCGCTGATTTAGGGCCTGCCACTCTTGAGAACCTGTGCCTGTTCATCAAACAGCAATTGATCGCTACGGTGCCACACCTGAGCTGCGTCACGATCGAACGACGCGCAAGCGGCGACAAGTGCACGCTTCGCCTCAAAGCCTAGAAGCGTTGTTTTATTTATTCTTTTCCGGCACTTCAAATTCTTGATTGTGCTGTCCAAGTCTGGGGGCAACAGACCGATGCACAGGGCGCTGTCCATCAAAAGAGATCGGTAACGCTGTCAACACAAAATCCTCACCTGGCACCAAGCTCTGCATTTGCAGCGCTTGCACCTGAGCGTCTTCAAGTGCCTCGGGTACTGTATTGACGGGTGCGCAAGGTACCCCTACGGCATTGAAACGAGTCACCCATTCTGCGCGGGTATGCTCACGCAGTAAAGGAATCAAGCGTTCTAACAAGGCTATTTTATTAGCCAGGCGATTTCGATTACTAGAAAATCGTTCATCACTTAACCACTCGGGGTGCCCTAACTCTTGCGCAAACTTCGCAAACAAGCGATCGTTACCACAACAAATCAAAATCGGTGCATCTTTTGTTTCAAACGATTCATAGGGCACAAAACCAGGGTGCCCCGAGCGGTGCCGATCTGGCAAACGCCCAAGGTTGACGTAGGCATCAGCCTTCTGCCCGACCCAGCCCAGTGCCGTCTCAAGTAGTGAAGTACTCACCACACCACCGCGACCGGTGTGCCCTCGCCTTTGCAGCATTGCCAAGGCACCGATCACCGCCCACATGCCCGTACCCTGATCGCAGACAGAAGCACCGGAACGCATGGGCGGGTCGTCTGGGCCGCCATTGATGCTCGACAATCCACTAAACGCCTGTATGAGCGGTTCGTACCCGGGTTGCAAGTGCATCGGACCGGTGTGGCCAAACGCAGAGATCTCGCAATAGATCAATTGCGGGTGACGCGCACAGAGTGTCTCGCCATCTATGCCCAAAGATTTTGTCACACCAGGGCGCATATTGTGAATAAAAATATCAGCCGTCGCAGCTAAACGCTCAAAGGCCTCCAAACCATCGACATTTTTCAAATCAATTGCCACTGACTTTTTGCCACGATTGAACACATGAAAATTCAGCGCATCGCCATAGCGAAAGGCTGCACCCATGTTGCGCGCATCATCTCCGCCCTCAACCCGTTCGAGTTTAATCACCTCGGCACCTAGATCGGCAAAAATTGCCCCAGCAAACGGCCCGGCAAGCACTTGACCAAGCTCTAAAACCGTAACGTCTTGCAGAATATTTTGCATATATGACAATGGTTGAAAGATTGATGTTGCCTGCTAGACCTACTCGGGCTCAATCCCGGCGGCTCGGATGATACGCCCCCATGTTCGCACCTCGCTGGCTTGATATTCAGCCAGTTCGCTCGGTGTACTCGTGATCGCTTCGCTACCTAAAGACTCTTGGCGTGACACCATACGTTTTGACAGAGCAGCACCCGCGATAAGCTTCGCTAACTTCTCAACGATATCCGGCGCAACACCAGCCGGTGCATACACGGCATTCCAGTAAGTCACCTCAAACCCCGGCAGGCCCGATTCGGCAATGGTCGGCACCATCTGTGCAGCCTTAGAGCGCGTCGCAGCACTGACAGCCAAAGGATGCAAGCGTCCTGCGCGAATCAGCGGCAAGGCAGTTGAACTATCTAAAAACATGTAATCAATTTGGCCGCCCATCAAATCATTGACGGCCTGAGGGTTACTTTTGTAGGGAACCGAAGTGACATCAATTTTGGCCATCTGCTTAAGCAGCTCTGAGCCGACAAGACTCGACGAGCTACCGCTCCCGAAATTCAGCTTTCCTGGCTTAGCACGAGCCACTTTAATCAGATCGTCGACCGTTTTAATTTGACTTGTAGCAGTGACCACTAAAAACATACTGCCTCGACCAATCAAACCGATCGGTTGAAAATCTTTCACCGGATCATAGGGCAGCTTTTTGTAAAGATGCTGATTCGCCACCTGTGTTGTATTGGTCGTGAGCAACAGCGTGTAACCATTCGGTTTAGCCTGCGCGACATACTGCGCGGCCAACATACCATTTGCACCGCCACGATTTTCAATCACAGCGGTCGTACCAAACTCTTCTGCCATCGACTGCGCCATCGCTCGAGCTGTTTGATCCGTGCCGCTACCTGCGGCAAACGGCACAACGATGGTAATTGGTGCTGTGGGAAACTCA
>CAMDEF010000062.1 GCA_945895265.1 Bordetella parapertussis
CACACTTTGGATGTCTCTTTGGCTTGGTAACCAGAGACTCCTCCAAAGAGCTAGTTTAATCAACTACTCTGCGGGGGGTTACCCCCAAACCATCACGATACGTGATCAAAAACACAACAAACACCATCACGTTCTCTGAACGCACTCACTATTGCTCCCGAATTTTGGCTATTCGGTCAGTGTCCCCAGTAAAGTTATCGACAGTACCCCCCTGCAGAACACACAGCATAACTTCTTCCCGCAAGGTTATGACGAAGTAACGTAGTCCCCCCCTGCGCACCACCCGCAGCCTGCTCGAGCGCCTCGTCAGAGACATCCCGCACAACGACTTCTTCAAGTTCAATGTTCATAGCAGACTCCAAGGTTATGGGTTACCGGTGCAGCAGGAGCTAACACCTGCTCAGCTTGCGCTAGCAGCCAGGGTATCAACGATGCACAAGGTCTACAAGTTCTAATGTTCAAAACTCCACAATGTTCATGCACAAAGGTCTAAGAGTGCGCACCCGCATTGCATAGAGTACCCCCTGCGCACTAGCGGCAGCCAGCTCCAGTGCGTCGTCAGACACATCCTGCACAACAACTTCATCAAGTTCAATGTTCATCGCAGACTCCAAGGTTGAATACCCAAGCCCAAGTGGGTGTCCGTGAATTCAGCGTTGTGGAAAAGCAAAGAGACACATCTGTACCCAAGCAAAAGGTTTGCCCAACCGTGGTCAGCAACAAGAAGCCTCAAAGTTGGTGCACGTCACAAGTGAGCGACGGTTCCAATGATCCCCCCCCAGCAATAGCTGCTGTCAATTGTATTTCCCCGCTGCGCACCACCGGCAGCCAGCTCCAGTGCATCGTCAGAGACATCCAGCACAATAACTTCATCAAGTTCAATGTTCATATAGCAGACTCCAAGGTTGAGTACCCAAGTGGGTGTGGGTTACCGGTCAGCGAGAGCTACCTAACAGTAACAGCTCCAAGTTCCTAGGCCAGTAACTATCCCTCCCCGCTGCGCACCACCGGCAGCCAGCTCCAGTGCATCGTCAGAGACATCCTGTACAACAACTTCTTCAAGTTCAATGTTCATAGCAGACTCCAAGGTTGAGTACCCAAGTGGGTGTGGGTTACCGGTCAGCAATAGCTAACACCAGTTCCCACGCCATACATGCGCATCGTCCATCCCCCCAAGTTCCCAAGCCGCGCTGAATTGTCCATTCCCCACGCGCACCACTTGCAACCAGCTCTAGCGCATCGTCAGAGACATCCTGTACGACAACTTCATCAAGTTCAATGTTCATAGCAAGCTCCAAGGTTGTAGGTTACCGGTCAGCAATAGCTAACACCAATAGTGCTTTTTAAGAATGCCTTATGTTTATAAGTCCGCTACTCGATTGGCGTCAATCAGTATTTGCATTATTTGTGTGCCGTTGCGAGTATTGGCTAAACCTCCTGACTCACCCGTAAAAACTTAGATACCTGAGCCATCGCCTCTGGGCTGAGATGCCTTGGTGAGTCCCAATTTGAACCCCAAGGTAAGCCATCACACACGCTGCATGAACCTGCAAGCCAGCACTTGGCGTGTTGCCGCGATTGAGGGGACAGAGATGCAACCGCATTTATCAAAATCTGTACCATAGCAGTACCATAAAAATGGAAAGCTAAAAATACAGAAATGAAAACCGACTGAGAGCCGCATAAGACTGAGAGCCGCATAAATAAAGGGTTTAATTATCAAGACCCGCAAATAAAAAAGGCCTCAGAGCATTTATGCCTTGAGACCCTTTATTTTACTGGTGGCGCATCCCTGATTCGAACAGGGGACCTGCGGATTATGATTCCGTCGCTCTAACCGGCTGAGCTAATGCGCCATTTTTGGGCAAATTCGCCAAAGAGCGAGATTCTAACATTTTTTGCCTGACTTCGCAGCTTGATGAGCCTCGCTTGTTGGTGCACGGTGAGCCCTGCCCTGTTTGTGTCACGTGAGCCCTGCCCTATGTCAAAATAGCCACAAACAAGCTAACGCCCATTACAACAATCGAGACGCTCCATGACTGAACCGATTTTGACCTTTTCTCGCACCCCGTCTGACGCAAAAATCAAGCTACCGGCGGGTGCGACTGACTCGCATGTGCATATTTTTGGCCCGGCAGACAAGTTTCCGTATGCCGAATCGCGCAGCTTTACGCCGGTTGACGCGCCCAAAGAAACGCTTTTTGCTTTGCACAAAAAGCTAGGCATTGATCGCTGCGTCATTGTGAACACACTTTTACATGGCTACGGTAACAGCGTAGTTGAAGACGCGATGCAAGCCGCCAAAGGGCGGTACCTCGGCGTTGCGCTAGTCAAGGTCGATGTCGCCGACACAGAGCTGAAACGCTTGGCGAGCGTGGGTTTTAGAGGCGTACGGTTTCACTTTATGCCCGGCTACAAGGTGCATGAAACTCCCGAGCAAATCATTGCGCTAACCAAACGCCTTGAGCCCTTAGGTATGCACCTGCAGCTTCAATTGCATGCGCAATATGCCAAAGACTTAATGCCTTTGCTCAAGCAATCAGCCGTACCTGTGGTGATGGATCACATGGGTCGGGTGGATGCCAATCTTGGGATCGACCATCCGCATTTTCAAGATTTTTGCCGGTTGTTAGAGCTGCCAGGCTTTATGGTGAAGGTGAGCGGCATTGACCGTATTGACTCAAAGCCGCCTTACCAACAAGGCATCCCATTTGCCAACTATTTAGTGCGCAACTATACCGAACGTTGTGTCTGGGGTAGCGACTGGCCACATCCTAACCACACCCACGTGCCTGATGATGGCGAACTGGTGAGCTCGCTTGCGGCGATTGCACCTAAGCCTGATGTGTTGCATCAGTTGATGGTCGATAACCCTATGCGTTTATATCGCTTTTCAGCTTAAGGATCAGAACATGTCAAAACGTCTTGAAGGAAAAAACGCCTTAATTATGGGCGCCGGCTCGGTGGGCCCTGGCTGGGGCAATGGGCGAGCGATCGCCACGCGCTTTGCCGAAGAAGGCGCCAAGATTTATGGCGTCGACCGTGAGCTTGAGCGTATGACCGAGACCATCGCTAACGTCAAAGCCGCACGTAGTGAAATTGAAACTAGTTTTTGCGATGTGACCAAAACCGACAGCATCCTTGAAGCTGTGAACGCTTGTCTTAAGCGTTATGGGCGCATTGATATTTTGGTCAATAACGTGGGTGGTTCGGCCGCAGGTGGTCCGGTTGAAATGTCTGAAGAGGTTTGGGATTCACAGGTAGATAGCAACTTAAAAAGTGTGTTTCTAACCTGTAAACACGTACTGCCCATCATGGAAGCACAAGGCTCGGGCGGCATTATCAATATCGCTTCAACCTCAGGGATTCGGTGGACTGGCTCGGCCCAAGTTGCGTACGCAGCGACCAAAGCTGGCGTAATTCAGCTATCACGCGTAGTCGCGATGCAGTATGCCAAAAAAGGCATTCGCGTCAACACCATCATCCCAGGTCAGCTGCATACGCCGATGGTTGAGTTTCGCCTTGCGGGGCAGCGCGCGGGTGGCGATGTGAACCAGCTACTTGAACAGCGTCAGTCGCGTATTCCCTTGCCTTTTATGGGTGATGGGCGCGATACTGCCAACGCGGCGGTGTATCTCGCCTCAGACGAATCTAGGTTTGTGACTGGCACTGAGATTTTGGTAGATGGCGGCATGTCGGCGCGCTGCAGCTAGCTGAGCAATTAGCGAAGCAGTCAGCCGCACGCTAAACCGAACAGTTAGCGAAGCCGTAAGCTGCGCAGTCAGCCGTACACTAAACCGAACAGTAAGCGAAGCAGTAAACTGCGCAGTCAGCCGTACACTAAACCGAGCAGTAAGCAAAGCAGTAAGCCGTGCACTCAGCCGTGCAATGAACCGAGAGCGTAACGTTGCAATTAAGGTCGCAGTCAATCAGAAAAGGATCTTCATGACTTATCAAACATACAAACAACAACGCGCTGCGTCTGTTATCTCAAAAAAAATCTGTGGCCTTCTTGGTACCTTGGCAATTGCCATGACCGCAACCAGCAGTGTCGCTCAAACTCAATCACTTCGGATGATCGTGGCGTTTCCGCCAGGGGGGCCGGTCGATTTTGTTGCGCGTAGCATTAGCGAACAATTAGGCAAAGAGCTTAACCAAACCGTCATCGTTGAAAACAAGCCTGGCGCAAACGGCATCATCGCCGCCGAGTACGTGATTAAGTCGCCGCCAGATGGTTCGGTCATTTGGTTTAGCAGCACTGGTGCGGTGGCTATCAATCCCGGTCTGTATCCAAAACTGCCTTACAACACCGAGCGTGACCTAGCACCCGTATCATTAGTCGCGCGTAACGATGAACTGTTAGTGGTCAACCCAAAAAACCCTGCGACGGGTCCAAAAGACTTTATTGAAAATGCGATGAATACTCGCACCACAATGGCCAACTCGGGTATGGGTAGTGTTCCTCACCTTGCCGCGGCGTTGTTAGCAGCAGCTACCAAAGCAAACCTGGCAGATGTTCCGTATAAAGGCGCTGCACCAGCGATTACGGATGTGATGGCCGGCCACGTCGACGCTTTTTTTGGAGACGTACCTGGTTTGATTAACCACATTCGTGCCGGTAAGCTCAAACCGATCGCGATGGCCGCCGAAAACCGCCACCCTTTGTTACCCGATATCAAAACATTTAAAGAAATCGGTGTTGAAGGGGTGGATTCAGACAACTGGTACGCGATCTTTACTAATAAAAACACGCCACCAGCAACCATCGCACTACTCAGCTCTGCAATCAAACGCACGCTTGAAACTGAATCAGTCAAACAACGTCTTTTAAACTCGGGCACCTTACCTGCAAGCTCAACGCCACAAGAGCTTGGTGCGCTGCTTAAAAAGGATTCAGAAAAGTGGGCTCGCTTAATTCGTGAAAAAAATATCACGGCTGACTAAATCATCAGACCTGAATCGTTAAATCATCAGATCTAGATATCTAACTCACTCGATCGAGATATCTAAGTCTCCACACCTAGATATCTTAGATCTAAGACCTTTGATCTGAACCGCTACATGCTCAGATCTAAAATCTAGCTCATCAAATCTAAGCAGGTACGCGCAATCACTTTGGTTGCGCGTCTAAGATCTTCAAGGTCTAGGCGCTCATCAGGTTGTTTAGCGCGACTCTCTTCAACTGTTCGTGGTCCTGCGCCATACAACACCACAGGCACACCGGCTTCGCAGTACAAGCGCGCATCTGCATACAAGGGCGTGCCGCAAGCCGGCACGTCTTCGTTAAAAATGGTTTTTGCGTGTTGCTGTAAAGCGCCCACCAAGGCATCGCTACCGGCTAAGGGTTTGAGTGCACGTGCTAACAAAATTCTGCGCGTCTGCACGGTAATGCCAGGCAAGGCTTGCCACGTTTTTTCAATGGTGTCGCGCAAGCTCTGTTCAACTTGGGCTGGGTCTTCTTCGGGGATCATGCGGCGATCAAGTTTGAGCACCACTTTGCCTGGAATGACGTTGGTATTGGTGCCGCCGTTAATTAACCCGATATTTAAGTACGGGTGATTGATGCCTGGCACTTTGCTGGTGATCGACTTATAGGTGTCGTTTAGCGCGTACAAAGCATTCATGATTTTGACTGCGGCTTGCAACGCATCGATCCCAGAGGTCGGTACCGCTGCATGGCCCATCTTGCCGTTTACAGTCACTTCAAGCTGCAAGCAACCGTTATGGGCTGTAATGATTTGATAACTAAAGCCCGCCGCAATGGCAAGATCGGGCTTAGTGAGTTGATTGTTCAGCAACCAGCCGGGGCCAAGTTCACCGCCAAACTCTTCGTCGTAGGTAAACTGCAGCTCAATACTGCCCTTGAGCGGCACGCCTAAAGACTCGAGTGCCCGCACCGCAAACACATAGGTTGAAAAATCGCACTTACTCACGGCCGCTGCGCGACCGTAGATTTTGCCGTCGTGTATTTCACCTGCGTAAGGTGGGTATGTCCAGCCGTCGCCAGGGGGCACAACGTCGCCATGCGCGTTGAGTGCAAGTACGCGACCGCCCTGCCCGTATTGCCGCTTAACGATTAAGTTAGTGATCGATTCAAGCCCTGCTGCGTGTACAACCTCGGCAGGTACAGCGTGCACCTGCGCTTGCATGTCATATTTTTTTAGTAGCTCTGCCGTATGCAAAGCGTGCGGGGAGTTGTTGCCAGGCGGCGTATCAGTGGGTACTGACAGCACTGACTGTAAAAAGGCAACCTGTTCATCAAAGTGCGCGTCGATCCATTGATCAAGGCGGTTGTAGTCAGCGGTAGTCATAGCGATTCAGGATTTAGGGTTCAAATGAAGCTCAATCATACTTTCAAAGCGCCCTAACGACACAAATTCGACTTGCGAGAACCCATCAAGGCCGAGCGACCAGGTCATCGAGCAAGGCAATGAACGCTTGCACCGTCAGGTCGGCGTCTTGAGCAGTAATGATTTCGAGTGGGTTATGGCTAATACCGCGATTGCCGCCCCGCACAAACAACATGGCTTGCGGCATGATGGTGTGTAACTTCATGGCATCGTGTCCCGCCCCACTATTGAGCTTAAATACTGGCTGACCCACGGCGGCCACGGCGCGCTCCCAGCGTTGCTGCCAGGCAAGCGCCGAGGGGGCTGCGGCCGCACGCATGACTTCGGTGTATTCAAACTTAACTTGACGGCGCTCGGCAATCGCCCGAGCTTGTTTGAGAATGTCGCTGACCAGAGCATCGCGTTGCGCGTCGGTCGGCGCCCGCATGTCTAGGGTAAACGCGCACTCACCAGGGATCACATTAATCGACCCACCCGGCACTTGAAACTGACCCACAGTCGCGACCGAATCGGCGTCGGTAAGGGCGCGCTGCTCGGCCATCAAACTGATTTCAGCTGCAGCTAGCATGGCATCTTGTCGCATCAGCATCGGCGTTGTACCCGCGTGGGCTGCCATGCCAATGGTTTTACAAGTCGCTCGGATACCCGCATTAATTGAGGTGACCACACCGAGTGGCAAGGCTCCTTCACACAACACCGGGCCTTGCTCGATGTGAACTTCAACAAACCCTAGATATGTATTTGGATCGCGTTTCAGGGCAACAATAGAGTCCAATGTGCCAGGCAAGCCGGCTTGCTGCATCGCCTGCTGCATCGTGACGCCCTCAGAATCGACTTGTGCCAGCCAGGCGGGATCAAAAGAGCCCGTCAGCGCGCTGGCCGCCAAAAACGTTGCTCGATAGCGCTGGCCTTCTTCTTCAGCAAAGCCCACCACCTCAATCCCGAAGGGCAAGCGCTGCTTGCGTTGGACGAGATCGCGCACCGCAGCAATCGGCACCAAAATCCCTAAGCGACCATCATATTTGCCACCATTTCGCACGGTATCGTAGTGTGAGCCCGTCAATAACCGTGGTGCCGTTGGCGACTGACCGTGATAGACCCCGACGATGTTGCCCACCGCGTCGGTAGACACATCATCAAACCCAGCCTCAAGCATCAGCGCGCTTAAGCTGCGACCCGTTGCCAGGTGCGCGTCGGTCAGATAAGTGACCGTGAGCTGGCCTTTTTCGGCCCAGGGCGGCTCGCTAAACTGAGCGATTTGCTCAGACCACTGCATGATGGTGTCGCCAAAGCGCATGTTTAGACTGATCGCCTCAAAAAAATGAAAAAAGCCCAAACCTCAGCTAAGGCTACGAGAAAAGACACAAGTCGTGTCTGCAGGCAAGCACTCAGGCGTCTATTGTCAACGCACTAAAGCTCTCTGCGTTGAACTATAACCAAAAAGTTAAAAAGGCGACAGAAAACCCTGTCGCCCTAGCCTTAGCCTAGCAAAGATCCATGCCTTAATACGTCTTATAAGGCAAGAACTTACCCGACAGCACCACATTGACGCGATCACCTTTTGGATCTGGTTCACGCTTGATGTCCATCGAAAAGTCAATCGCGCTCATGATGCCGTCGCCGAACTCTTCGTGAATCAGTTCTTTAATTGTGGTGCCATAGACGTTGACGATTTCGTACCACCGATAAATCAACGGATCGGTTGGAACCGAACTGCGCAACGAACCTTTGTAAGGCACGACTTGCAGTAAGGCAACGGCTTCAGCGGGCAGACCAAAGGTTTTACCGATAATCGTGGCTTGCTCTTTAGTGAGTGTCATCTGGCCTAGACAGGCCGCCGTTGTCCACTCTTTAGAGAGCTTGAGCTTTTTTGACACGTCGGCCCACTTGATGCCTTTCTGCACCTTGGCCGAATAAATCAAATCTGTTACGTCTTCGCGTGTCATTGGTTTAGCAACTGCTTTGGCGACTGCCATATCGATCTCCTGAATTAAAAAAGTAAGAAATTAAGCCGCTGCAAAGGTCTTAGACCGATGCACTAAGAAATCAATCAAATCATTACGCACTTCGTAGAACTTTGGATCATGATGCATCGTGGCGCGTGTGCGATCGCGTGGCAGAGGGTTGGTGACGATTTCTGCGAGCTTAGCGCGGGGGCCGTTACTCATCAAAAATATTTTGTCTGACAATAAAATCGCCTCATCCACATCGTGCGTAATCATGAAAACCGTTTGTTTGGTCTGGCGAACAATCGTCACTAACTCGTCTTGAATATTGCCGCGCGTTAAGGCATCTAAAGCACCAAACGGCTCATCGAGTAGCAACATCTTCGGTTGAATCGCAAAGGCTCGGGCAATACCCACGCGTTGTTTCATACCACCCGACAGCTGCGAGGGCTTTTTATTTTCTGAGCCTTGCAGGTGCACCATGTCAATAAACTGCTGCACATGCTGATCAACCTGCGTGCGCGACCAATCTGGCCACTTTGAGCGAACCGCAAAGGCAATATTGGCGTGCACAGTCATCCATGGCATCAGCGCGTGAGCTTGAAACACCACACCACGATCCAGGCTGGGGCCCGAAATTTCACGGCCGTCAATAAACGCGTTACCACCCGTAGCGGCTTCAAGGCCTGCAAGCACATTTAAGATCGTGGTCTTACCACAACCCGAATGGCCGATGATGCAGACAAAATCACCTTTGGCGATTTCAAAATTGATGTCATCAAACACAACTAAATCACCCTCGCCCGAGGGGCTTGGAAACGACTGCTTCAACGCTTGAACTTGGACGAAACTTTGCATACTAGATACGCTCACTCGGTTGAAGGGCAAGATAATCAATCACGATAAGTCACCGCCTTTTGAAGACGGGCAAAGCACATATCAAGCAGCATCCCAATTACACCAATCAAAAACACCGCAACCAAAATATTGGCAATTGAAAGGTTGTTCCATTCGTTCCAAACAAAATAACCAATGCCAGTCCCGCCCACCAACATCTCGGCAGCCACGATCACCAGCCATGCAATCCCGATCGAAATTCTCATCCCCGTCATAATCGTCGGTGCTGCAGCAGGCAAGATCACCAGCAAGGCCTTGCGCAAAGGCTTAACTTCTAGGGTGCGCGACACATCAATCCATTCTTTGCGTACTGAGGCCACGCCAAACGCAGTATTAATCAGCATTGGCCAAATCGAACAGATGAAAATCACAAAGATGGCAGAGACCCCCGAGTCTTTTAGGGTAAAAAGAGCCAACGGCATCCAGGCCAGCGGCGAGATTGGCTTGAGCACCTGAATAAAGGGATCAAGCGCTTGAAACACCAAACGTGACATACCGATTAAAAAGCCTAACGGCACCGCCACCAACGCCGCCAACCCAAAGCCAAGCCCAACCCGCCCAACCGACCACGCCAATTGAATCCCAATGCCTTTGTCGTTAGGGCCCTTGTCATAGAAAGGATCAGAAAGCTGCTCGACCAATTTGCGCCCAACATCCGTCGGTGTCGGAAATGCCGACTTCTGGCCCGAGGAAGCCGCCGCCCCTACCAACTTGGCGTACTCATCATCGACGGTCTGAGTGCCGGTGGCCGGCATCGTACCGATCTGCCAAGCCGCCAAAAACACCCCAAAAATCAGCAGCGATAGGATCAATGCCCGCAGTTTTTCGCTCTTGAGCATTGTTCTTAAACCTTCTTGATCGCAAAGCTGTCGAGATACTCTTTAGGCTTACTTGAGTCAAACACTTTGCCCATCACTGTGATGGATTTGGTGTTGGCCGAAGGTGGGACTAAGCCAGCTTGCTCCATCGCACGTCGAGCATCGGTCGCCAAGAACACGTCGCGCGCAATTTTTTGATAGTCCACTTCACCCTTGATCTGGCCCCAGCGCTGCATCTGAGTCAAGATCCAGATCGCAAATGACTCCCACGGAAACGGATCAAAACCTGCACGATCTGGTACTTTTTTCACTCCACCTAAGCCATCGGCAAAAGTGCCTGTCAATACTTGCTCAACGACCGTCAAGGGTTGATTCAAATAGTTGGGGGTTGAAATCGCTGCAGCAATTTCTTTACGGTTTTCAGCTTTCTGCGCGTAGGCAGTCGCTTGAACGATTGCACGTAGCAACGCCGCATAGGTATTGGGGTTGCTAGTCATAAACTCTTTGCTGGCTGCGAATGCACAACAGGGATGACCGTCCCACAGTTCTTTTGACAGGATATGAATAAACCCAACACCATCAAATACAGCGCGTTGATTAACAGGATCGGGTCCTAAAAAACCATCGATGTTGTCGGCGCGTAAGTTTGCGACCATCTCTGGTGGCGGCACCACACGGATTTGCACGTCGCGATCGGGATCAAGGCCGTGTTCAGCAAGGTAGTAGCGCAACAAATAGTTGTGCATCGAATAGTCAAACGGAATCGCGAACTTAAAGCCTTTCCAATCCTTTGGATTACGCTTGTCTTTGTGCTTCATCGCAAGCGTGATCGCCTGCCCATTAATGTTTTCAATCGCCGGTACTGTGTATGGTGTTGGGGTCGCGCCAGCACCGATTGAAATCGCGATTGGCATTGGCGACAACATGTGGGCGGCATCGTATTCTTTATTCATGGTCTTATCGCGAATCACGGCCCAACCTGCGGTCTTGATCACTTCAACGTTTAAGCCTTGCCGCTTATAAAAGCCCATCGGGTCAGCCATAATGATTGGCGTTGCGCAGGTAATCGGGATAAAACCGATTTTTAAATCTGCTTTCTCTAGTTTGCCAGCTTGAGCGAAGGCTTCTTTGGCAGCTGCCAACGGAAACAGGGCAGATAAGGCAGCCAAAGCAGTCGGTGCACCCACGGCCTGCAAAAAGCGCCGACGCATGCCATCTTCAGGAAACACCGCACGCATGACAGCTTGCTCAACTACCCGCGAGGTCAAGGCGTCTGAGGATCGCTGTTCAACCAAAGTCAGGCTAGCTTGATGCTCAGCTTCTGACTGATGCTGGCCACAGGCGCAGCGCAAACGAACATTCGAATCAAATGGATTTGAGAATAATGACATCGTGGGCACCCTTTGCGTTGAGACTTAACAAAGGGTCAACAGCAAATAGCGTGCCAACTAACGAGATGGGCTCAGGATGGGGCAAAGCTGCACTGCTAGCCCCCTAGCGTTGCCCTGATTTAATGGCGCAACTACAGATTTTTTGGCGTTAACTTAGTGCGTAGGCGTATGACACGATACAAATGCACCGAAATGGTGAGTTTATGCACCTAGTTCAAGCAACACCGGTTGGTGATCAGACGCTTGGGTCACTTGGTTAACCGCAAAACCTTTGACGCGGTGGGCGAGCGAGTCGCTGACAAAAAAGAAATCGCACCCAACGGGTTCGGGGCCGTAGGTTCGGTCAAATAACCTAAAGGTTGAGGGGTATGCTTTGCCAGGGTGTAAAACATCAAAGCTATTCACAAGATTGCAGCCAGCGCTTGTTTGAGCGTCACCCGTTTGCTTGGTGCCAGTTTGACCGTCGCCTATTTGAAGCATGCTGGCGTACTCTTCGCTGTCTGGCTCAAAGTTAAAGTCACCGCAAATAATAGTGTCGGTAGTAAGTGGCTTGGGCTGATAGGGTGTGCCCTGCTCTGTTTTCGAAGGTTGCGCCGCGAGTGCGCAACCCTGCAAATGTAAATCCCGCAGTGCACAGGTTTGTGCATGACGCATGACCTGGTTGTAATACTCAAGGTGGCTGGTGATCAACCGCACTGGCCCCCAAGGGGCTTGCAAGGTGCAGGTCAGTGCAATGCGCTGCATACTCGGGGTAGGTTGAGCCATGGGTGGATTAGGATACGGCAGGGGCGTGTGTTGTACTTGCCTAACCGGTAGACGCGTAGCAACCAAATTTCCAAACTGCTGGCGCATCGTTCCGCAAGGAGATAGCTCGTCAATCGCAGGGCTAAAAAAAACCTCAAACCCAGGCAGCAACTGTTTAACAATCGCCGGTTGATCAGGTTGCAACGTACCAGTCAAGGCTGTGTAATTGACCGCAACCTCTTGCAGGCAAAGCGCATCAAAATCTGCCATCTCACGGGCAACGTTAATCACTCGTGCAATATCGACGACGTTATCCAAGCCCTTAAACCACTGCACGTTGTACGTCACGACTTTCATTGAATATCCGCCTGTTCATGCAACGACACGTTACAAATCAATGATGCTCACCGGCCTTTCAAGATAGATATCAGAGTCGTGACTCGCACGCCACCGCTATTATTTGATACCAGCTCGCATAAACGACTGCACAAATTGTCGTTGAAAAATTAAAAATCCAATCAGTAATGGCCCCGAAGTCAACAAGGTTGCTGCAGTGATGACCGACCAGTCAATGCCCTGATCGGTTGATGAGAAAACTTGCAAACCGACCGTCAACGGCCGAGAGCCGACAGAGTTGCTCACCACTAGAGGCCATAAGAAATTGTTCCAGTGGTAACTAACTGAGACAAGCGCAAAGGCGAGATATGTGGGCTTGGCCAAAGGGATATACACATGGCGCAATACCTGCAAAGCGGTCGCACCTTCCATTTCAGCAGCCTCGACAAGCTCTTTAGGTATTGTTCTGAAGGTTTGTCTCAACAAAAATATCGCAAAGGCAGAGGCAAAGTAAGGCAAGCCAATACCAAATAAGGTGTCTACCAAACCAAGCTTGGTTAAGGTTTGATAGTTTCTAACAATCAGAATTTCGGGCATGATCATCAGTTGAATCAGCACCAATGAAAACATCAGGTTTTTGCCGCAAAACTCGTAGCGTGCAAAGGCGTAGGCTGCCAAGGTACACAGTACTAACTGCAGCGCCAAAATGGTGGTCACCAACAATGTGGTGTTTAAAAAATAGCGGGCAAACGGTGCTGCATCCCAAGCGATCAAAAAGTTATCGAACGTTAAAGGAGCCGTCAACACAAGTTTGGTGGCAAACTCCGACGGATGAAAGGCAGCCCAACAGGCGTACAGCAAGGGCGAAATCCACAACAGAGCCAACACCCACGCTCCCAGGGTTGATAACCATCCAGCGTGTGCACCCTGCGCTCTCATCGGTAGTGCGCTCTACGATCAAGCACAAAAAATTGCAGCAAGCCCACCAACGCCAACAACGCAAGCAGCACGGCCGTCAGCGCAGACGCATAACCTTGATCCCAAAATTTAAAGCCCACCTCATACAGATGAAACAGCAGTAACGAAGAGGCGTTATTAGGCCCACCTTTGGTCATCACGATAATATGGTCGACCATTCTGAAGGCATTGATTAAGGCATTAACCAACACAAATATGGTGGTGGGCATCAACAGCGGCCATTGGATACGCCTGAAAAAATACCAACTGCTCGCACCTTCGATCTGCGCCGCTTCTTTGTAACTAGGGCTGAGCGTTTGCAACGCCGCCAGATAAAAAATCATAAAGAACCCAGCTTCTTTCCAAATCGCCACAACAATCACCGAACCCAAGACCAAGTTTGGATCGCCCAGCCAGTTCTGGCTCGCAAAACCAAACGCTTGCAATACTTGATTAATCAAGCCATAGCCGGGTGTGTAAAAGAAAATCCAAATATTGGCTACCGCAATCATCGGCAACACGGTTGGCAAAAAATAAGATAAGCGTAAAAACTGGCGCCCCGCAATTTTGTCATTGACCCAGAGCGCCATGCTGACCGAGAGTGCGATTGAAATCGGAATTGTCGCCAGCGCAAACCACAGGTTGTTGATCAACGATTTCCAAAAGATCGGGTCTTCGATCATGCCCTGATAATTATCTAACCCAACAAATACGCTAGCACGCCCCCCACGCGGGGTCGACATTAAACTATCGATCAGCGTGGCCACGGCGGGGTAATGCGTAAAGCCCACCAAAAAAACAAAGGCGGGCAAGAGCAGCAAATACGCGTAAATCTGGTGGCGCAACGTGTGCATGTTTTTATATTGAACTCAACGCACTAAGCTCGTAAGCCAATCACTCGGTAGAAGAATTTTTGCAAAAGAAACAAGGGTGAGGCATTTTGATACTCACCCTTGTTCGCCAGGCTCCTGCTCTTTACTTTTGATACGGACGCAGCAAGCGAGTGGCTTCTGCTTGCGCATCTTTCATGGCTTGCTCGGGCGTTTTAGTACCTGTTAACGCCGCTTGCAACCCGTCGTTCAAGGCCTTGGTCACGCGCTGGTTGTCATGGGTTGAAAGTTCAGCCACGGCAAACGGCAGTTGATCGCGTGCCACCAACGCAGGTGGAAACTCAGACGCGTATTTTTTCAAAGCAGGCGTTTCATAGGCCGCGGGCGAAACAGCCACATAGCCTGTGTCAATACTCCATTGCGCTGCACGTGCAGGCTGCGTGAGCCACTTGGCAAATTTATAGGCGCCCTCTTGCTCGGCTGCCGCAGCTTTTTTGAAGATAAAGAAATTGCCGCCGCCGGTAGGCGACCCTGCACGCGCACCCGCTGGCAACATCGCGACACCGAAGTCAAACTTGGCGTTGGCACGAATGTTGGTCAAGTTACCCGTGGTGGTCCAGATCATGGCGGCTTTTTTCTCCATGAAATCGCGCGGTGTTGTGCCCCACTCGACTACGCCTGGAGGGTGAATGCCATGCTTTTTAGACAGATCGACCCAGTAGCTGAGCGCCTGAACGACTTTGGGGTCATCGTACTGAACCTTATTGCCCTCGGCATTGGCTAAGATGGCACCGTTTTGGGTGCTGAAGCCTTGAAACAACCAATATGGAAAACCGCTAGAAGGCACTTGAATGCCCCACTGCGTGACGTTGCCGCTTGCATCTTTTTTGGTCAGCTTTTGACCCATGCTGATGGTCTCAGCCCAGGTCTTGGGCGGTGTATTTGGATCAAGTCCGGCTGCTTTAAAAGCCTCTTTGTTCCAGTACAGCACCACGGTAGAGCGTTGAAACGGCACACCCCAGGTTTTGTTACCAAACTGGCCATTCAACATGAAGGCTGGGAAAAAACTTTTCAACCAGTCGCGGTCAGCGTCGGTTTTCACAAAGTTATCAATCGGCGAAATCGCATCTTCATCAGCCAGCGTAAACGTATCGGTTGACAACAAAATGGCGGCCGTGGGCGGTTTGCCTGACTTGTGTGCAGTTAACACTTTAACAATGGTTTCTTGATAGGTACCAGAGTAAACAGGCACAACGTTGTACTCGGGGTTCTCTTTGTTAAACTCAGCTGCATACTGGTCGATGGTTTTTGTAATGGGCCCACCCACTGCAACCGGAAAATAAAAAGAAATATCCGTTTTAGCCAAAACAGCCGCGCTTGTACAAAGCCCCGCAGTCAGTAACGCAATACGACTGAGCATATGTTTCATCTTTAGTCCTTTTTAGTTTAAATACGTCGTCCATGTTCATCGAACCAGTGCAGGTTCAATGGGTTCCAACTCAGTTGCACTTCACCTTGCACGGCCAGAGCATGCTTACCCTGAGCGCGCACAGCCAACATTTGAGAGCCGACGCGTGCGTGCAGCAACAAGTCGGCCCCCGTAAATTCTGTTTTTTCAACGACAAAACTCGGGCCACTGCCAAGCACAATGTCTTCAGGGCGCAGCCCCAGGCGAACCGCACGCGCAGGTGGCGTGACCGCAACGCTGCTGCCGGCGATTCGCCCTTGCTCGAGCTCGAGAATATTCATACGTGCACTACCAATAAACTGCGCCGCGAACAACGTGCCGGGCCGTTGGTAGATCTCAAACGGGGTGGCAATTTGTTCGACACGTCCTCCGTTTAACAGCACCACTCGATCCGCCATGCTCATGGCCTCAGTTTGATCGTGCGTCACATACACCACTGACAAACCTAGCTTGAGTTGCAGGGCGCGCAACTCGTGACGCATCTCTTGACGCAGTTGTGCATCAAGATTCGAAAGAGGCTCGTCCATCAAACACAAACGGCTGTCGGCCACCAAGGCACGCGCGAGGGCCACGCGTTGCTGCTGACCACCTGATAACTGACCGGGCTTGCGCTCTTGATAAGCCGTCAGACTCAACAGATCAAGCACCTTTTTTAAGCGTGTTTGCAACTCAGTAGAGGGCACCCGCCGCACGCGTAAGCCAAACACGATATTCTCGGCAACAGACAAATGCGGAAACAAAGCGTAGTTTTGAAATACCATCGACACGCCGCGTTGCGAGGACGGGACCTGTGTCACATCGTGATCAAATATCTTGATCTTCCCGGTTGTAGGGCTTTCAAGACCGGCGATTAACCGCAAAGTCGTGGTCTTGCCACAGCCCGAAGGGCCAAGCAAGACTGAAAACTCACCAGTCGCAAGCGTCAAGTCTGTTGGATGCAGCGCTGTGGCGGCATCCCAACTTTTGCTGACGCTAGAAAAACAAACAGCGGTCATTGGCAAAACTCGTCTCAATTTGTAATGATTATTCGATCGCAGTGCTCGGCCAACCGTATGGCTAACGTACCCCTCTGCTAATCACTTAATAATCTTAGCGTAATTCAAATGACAGGTTTGTGACAGCCTATCTTTACATGCTGCAGCGCAAAATAGAGAGGCTATTCAGGCCAACCCGCAGGGGTTATCATCGAGGCACTCAAGCGCTTCTGCGCCCGAATTGAATCCGCCCCGTTAATGCCACACACAAACAACACACTCCGTATTTGGGATTTACCCACGCGCTTGTTCCATCTTGCCTTGGCGCTATGCGTCACGGGCGCGATCGTCACGGTCAAGCTGGGGGGGCTTTGGATGGATTGGCATGTGCGCTTAGGCATCATTTCACTTGCACTCATTACCTTCAGGGTGGTTTGGGGCTTCATCGGCCCGCGCTATGCCCGTTTTACACAGTTCTATGCCTCGCCCAGGCAGGTGTGGGCGTACTTCAAAGCACCAACTAAACTTCCCGGCCATAACCCCTTGGGTGCCTGGTCAGTTTTTGGAATGTTGGCAATTATTGGCTGGCAAGGCACGAGCGGCCTGTTTGCTAACGACGATATTCTGACCCAAGGGCCGCTCGCTAACATGGTCAGCAGCGCCTGGTCAAACCGCCTGACCAGCCTGCACCAATTCAACGAAATCTTTCTATACGCCGCGATTGGTTTGCATTTAGCTGCAATTGCCTTTTACACCTACAAAGGTCAACGCCTGATCATGCCCATGGTGCACGGCGATGTACCAGCCGATGCCCTACCGCATCACACCGCCCCCGCTCAAGATGACTGGCGCGTGCGCACCAGCGCCGCATTACTCGCCCTCACCTTAGGCACACTTGCCTGGTGGTTGATTCGTCTCGCGTTCAGCGCGAGTTAATATCTTTTTCAATGACTCATTTTTAAGGAAAGTCTCATGCCAATCGTTACCAACGGATCATGTCGTATTTATTGGCGCGGGGATGGCGACGCAACGCTACCGGCGCTAGTCCTGGGCAACTCTTTAGGTACCGACCATTCGCTATGGGATCCGATGCTCCATGCGTTGATGCAAAGTTTTTATGTGGTGCGCTACGACATGCGCGGCCACGGTGGCTCTGAGGCACCACAGGGCGATTACTCGCTCGCTCAACTGACCGATGATGTTCAAGCAGTGATTGCGGCTGCTCGCTTGAGTTCGTACGACTATTGGGGGATTTCACTGGGCGGCATGGTTGGGATGGAGCTTGC
>CAMDEF010000063.1 GCA_945895265.1 Bordetella parapertussis
ACAACAAAAGCAAAGCGACAGGCACCAACGAAGGTATCGGTCGTAGTCGTCGCACCAACGCTCAAACTTCCATCCCCGATCCCGTTATAGGTTGATGCTGAACCGTTGACAACGGAAGCCACGCGGTACACGCTACCACTATAGTCCGGTAGCTTATTAATCCCAGATTGCATTGCTGCAATCCGCACAAGCGTCTTTTTTAAAAGCTTGCGATCTAAGGGATGAACTTCTCTATTTCTTAAGAGCCGGTTGTAAATAGCGTAATCGCCCCCGTTTACAAAAAGAAACATGGCCTCTTTTTCTAAAGCACTTAAAGCGCGATTCTTTGCTTCACTTAATTGAAAGGAATCATTGGATATGTGATCTAAAAATTCTGTTGCTGTGTACGCTAGGTCGCCTAGAACAACCTGCCAGCGACCCGCTGTATCTTGCCTCAGTTGCAAATTTTCTATTGAATCTATCAACGTGACTCCCAACTTATGTTTTGAATGACATTACGCCCAGTGGTGCTTCGGCTAAAGGCCATTGACTAGAACATACCTCACCTTTTATTCAACAGGCCATGCACCTACCTACGGCGTTGTGCGTGTCGTTTTCGCAAGCTTCGTCCAAGGCAAGTCCGCCGGATCCGCCGCCATCGGCCCCGCCGCTTTCGCGACCAAAATATGCGAAGCGATCGGTGTGAAGTCGGCTCGAAAATGATTTGAGCTTTTAACAACTAAAACTTTCATCGTCTCAGGGTGCACACCCAGCATCCGAAATAGTTCGCGATCGAGTAATTGTTTTTTACCACTGGCAACCGCAACCAACACGCCCTCGATTTCAAGCAAGGCGCAGGCGCCCAGTGTGATACGCGAGCCCGTCATCATTGGCCCTTTTAGCGTGACCTTGCCATCCGACAGCGCTTTCACTTTGAAAGTGCCTTGCACCGGCGCGTCACTGAGCTGCCCGGTGAAGGTCGGTACCGCTGTCCCGATCGCCGTGGTGATCGAAGCCCCTAAGCCTGCCTCGTGCGCCATCGTTGCAGCGGCACTATCAAAGAGCAAGCCAAGCGCCACTTTGCCAGGTAAGCGCTTACCTGCCCCCTTTTCAAGTAACGCCCGCAACAAACCTGTCGTGTTGCTATCTCCCCCCGCACCCGGGTTATCTTGGGTATCCGCAATCACCACTGGTTTTTCGTTCGTTTCACCTAACAAGCAGGCCCGCTCAACGGCATCGCGCGCCGAGAACATTTCAAGCTTCCACTGCGTGGGTTCACTGACTTGTTTGTACAAGCGTTGAACCGCCGCCTCGGCGCGATCCCCATAGCCCCAAACCATCGGCGCGCACTCGGCGATATCTGAGGCCGGAAACGCCATACAGAAACTCAAGCAGGTATCAAACTCACGATCAAGGTCAAAGATCTCTTCGTAGCGTGACTTAGCTGGCTCAAGCCAAGTGCTTTGTGCGTTAAGAGGAATCAGATAGGGCAGGCGACGGTAGGCCAAGGGCTCTTTACTGCCACGCTTCACACGTCGCTTCAATAGGGTTGCTGCGAGTTGGCCCGTCGTCGCCATATCGACATGTGGGTAAGTACGGTACGCAGCTAAGGCATCCGCCTCAGCGAGCATACGGTGAGTCACGTTGGCGTGTAAATCCAGGCTCGCAACGATCGGTAAGTTTGGCCCAACAATCGCGCGTATGCGCGCGATCAATTCACCCTCGGTGTCGTCGACATGCTCGGCAACGGCAGCACCATGCAAGTCAAGATAAACGGCATCAAAGCCACCTTTGCGAATACCGGCAAGAATTGACTCACTGATCCGCTCAAAAGCATCACGCGTGACGTGTGCCGACGGTATCGCGCCACACCAAGACCCAGGCAACAGCTGCCAGCCTTCAAGTCGGGCCGCTTCGATAAACCCACCGATGGGGATATTGACACCACGCAAGCTGTCGAGCATCGGTTGGCCTTCAATGAAGGCCGGAAACGATTCGCCTCGATTAAACGCAGCCCAATCGGCCTTGGTCGGCGCAAAGGTATTGGTTTCGTGCTGGTAGCCTGCGACGTATATTTTCAAAGTTACACCTTACTGACCCGTACAATTCATGCCTGTATTCAATCGTAAACGGATTTACGTGCTTTTACCTCACAGAATCCGCCAAAAAGTGTTGCCTGACAGCACATAACGCTGACAAGATGCGGCCAACGCACGGGCGTCCACGCAAGATCAGCCCTCAAAATAAAAAACCGCTCAGGCGGGCGGCGCGAGCGGTTTTCTAAAGCCCTCTACACGTAAGCATGCAGAGGCCAAGCAGCAAAACATTAGGCCATGCGAACCATCAGCGGCACAATCAGCAACGCCACGATGTTGATGATCTTGATCAGTGGGTTCACGGCTGGGCCCGCTGTATCTTTGTACGGATCGCCCACAGTATCGCCAGTCACAGCGGCTTTATGAGCCTCTGAGCCTTTGCCACCATAGTGACCTTCTTCGATGTACTTCTTAGCGTTATCCCAAGCACCGCCGCCGGTACACATCGAGATCGCGACAAAAAGACCCGTCACGATCGTACCCATCAACAAACCGCCCAGCGCTTTGGGCCCTAACAACAAGCCCACTGCAACCGGCACCACCACCGGTAAGAGTGATGGAATAATCATCTCTTTAATTGCGGCAGTCGTCAGCATATCAACAGCTTTATCGTACTCGGGCTTGCCCGTGCCATCCATGATGCCTTTGATGTCGCGGAACTGACGACGAACTTCGTCAACCACGGCACCTGCGCAACGACCCACGGCTTCCATCGCCATCGCACCAAACAGGTAAGGGATCAGGCCACCGATAAACAAACCGATAATGACCATATGATCAGACAAGTCAAAACTGATCTTCATCCCTTTTGACTCAAGTTGGTGTGTGTAATCGGCAAACAGCACCAAGGCAGCCAAACCAGCCGAACCAATTGCATAGCCTTTGGTGACTGCTTTAGTGGTGTTGCCGACCGCATCGAGCGGGTCGGTGATGTCACGGACTGACTGTGGCATACCAGCCATTTCAGCGATACCGCCTGCGTTATCGGTGATTGGGCCGTAGGCATCGAGCGCCACGATGATACCTGCCATTGACAACATCGATGTTGCGGCAATCGCGATACCGTAAATGCCACCTAACCAGAAAGCGGCGTAGATTGCGGCGCAAACAAACAATACTGGGTAAGCAGTCGATTTCATCGACACGCCCAAGCCTGCAATGATGTTCGTGCCATGGCCCTGGCTTGACGCTTGGGCGATGTGTTTAACGGGTGCGTAGTCTGTTCCGGTGTAGTACTCGGTGATCCAAACGAGCAATGCTGTGAGCACTAAGCCTACAACGGTGGCACCAAACAAGCGCATTTTGGCGTCGGTTTTAAAGCCAAAGTCAGCCAACGCGTTGTCTGGCATCATCCAGTTCGTTGCAAAGTAAAAAGCAACTAAAGAGATCACACCTGCAATGATCAGGCCTTTGTATAAGGCAGGCATCACGTTTTTCATGCCCGGGGTGGCTTTCACAAAAGAGCAGCCAATGATCGAGGCAATGATCGAGATCCCACCAAGCACCAACGGATAAATCACCGCTTCGGCCGTGGCAACTTTAACCATCATCGCACCAAGCACCATCGTGGCGATCAGTGTGACTGCGTAGGTTTCGAACAGGTCAGCCGCCATACCCGCGCAATCACCCACGTTGTCGCCAACGTTATCAGCGATCACTGCAGGGTTACGTGGATCATCTTCTGGGATGCCCGCTTCGACCTTACCCACCAAGTCGGCGCCAACGTCAGCGCCTTTAGTGAAAATGCCACCACCAAGGCGCGCAAAGATTGAGATCAATGAGGCGCCAAAGGCCAAGCCAATCAAGGGATGCAGGGTTGCCGACAGATCACCAGTCTTGCCCACTGACATCAAATACATATAAAACAGGCCAACACCAAGCATGCCCAAGCCCACCACCAACATCCCAGTAATAGCGCCGCCTTTGAACGCAACGTTCAGCGCTTCGTTCATGCCCACGGTCGCGGCCTGCGCGGTACGTACGTTGGCGCGCACCGAGACATTCATCCCGATAAACCCGCAAGCACCTGAAAGTACGGCGCCCACCACAAAGCCTACGGCTGTCGTGAGGTCGAGAAACAGAGCGATCAAAATCGCTAGCACCACGCCCACGATACTGATGGTTTTATACTGACGCGACAGATAAGCGCCTGCGCCCTGTTGAATCGCGTCAGCGATTTCCATCATCTTGGCGTTACCGGTACTTTGATTAAGAATCCAGGACCTCACTACAAAGCCGTACACGACTGCGAGAACTCCGCAGCCTAGGGCAAAATAGAGGCCCAACTGAATGTTGCTCATGCTCGAAAACTCCTAAAGTGTGTTGTCTTAAATCGTTTTTATACGCGGCATTAAGCCGTTTGTGACACTGGAAGAACTAGCCTCGCTAGTATGTCGCAAAACTTAGCTGAGAGGGGCGCTTTGTTTCTTTGTTAACATTAGGGTATTCACCAATCAACCTGCAGCAAAAATCCTCATGAGTCTTGACAAAGTCAGCCCCGGAAAAAAGCTTCCTGAATCGTTTAATGTGATCATCGAGATCTCGATGAACGCCGATCCAATCAAGTACGAAGTCGATAAAGAGTCGGGGGCGATCTTTGTTGACCGCTTCATGGGCACCGCCATGCACTATCCATGTAACTACGGATACATCCCCAAAACCATTGCAGGAGATGGCGACCCAGTGGACGTGTTAGTGATTACTCCCTTTCCAGTTATCCCAGGCGTGGTGGTGCGTTGCCGAGCGTTGGGCGTACTTAAAATGAAAGACGAGGCAGGTGACGATGCCAAGTTATTGGCTGTCCCCGAAGACAAAATCTTGCCGATTTACAGCCACTGGAAACAAGCTTCGGATATCAACCCGATGCGCTTAAATGCCATTCAGCACTTTTTTGAGCACTACAAAGACCTCGAGCAAGGCAAATGGGTCAAGGTCGACGGCTGGTACGGGGTTGACGATGCGCACCAAGAAATCCTTGAGGGCTTGGCGCGCTACGCGAAAGAAACTCCTTCGGCGTAAAACAGGTCCGGCAAACCTGCCTCAACAGTGAAGGCAGGGTTTGCAACGAATTACATTGATTGACGCAGCAACGCGGCGTAATCCTCGGCCGTGGCAATGCGTGGATTTGTCTTATGGCAGTGATCTGCCATCGCACCTTCAACGATTTTGCCAAACATGCCTTCAGTCACGCCCATGGCAGCAAGGCCCGAAGGCAAACCAAGGCGCTGGTTCATGGCCTTGATCGCGGGGGCAACCTCAGCGCCCTGACCCAGGCCCATTGCCCGCGCTAAGCGGTCAAGCTTTTTGCCCTTTTGCATCGACGCCTCGCTTTGATTAAACATAATCACCGCGGGCAAAAACATGGCGTTCAGGGTGCCGTGGTGCAGGCGTGGGTTCAGACCGCCTAGCGAATGGCTCAAACTATGCACGGCGCCCAAGCCTTTTTGAAACGACATCGCCCCCTGGGTTGACGCACTCATCATATGAAAGCGCGCCTCTCGGTCGTGCGGTTGCTTAGTGGCACGCTCGATGTGTGCCCAGCCGCGCCATAAGCCGTCTAAAGCAATCCCTTCAGCCGGAAAATTCAAGGCCGAAGACATGAACGACTCGCAGCAGTGCGTAATGGCATCCATGCCAGTCGCAGCAGTGAGCAGCGGGGGTAAATCAAGCGTCAACTCTGGGTCGCAGATCGCCGATCTTGGCACCACATAAGGCGAAAGAATACCGACCTTGCGGCCGTCATCCAAGATGAGCATCGCGCCACGGCCGACCTCACTGCCAGTGCCTGACGTTGTTGGGATCGCGATCACGGGTGCCGTCGCGGCTGTGATACGCGCCACCCCACCTTCGATCGCTGCAAAGTGCTTCAAATCGCCTGCGTGCGTTGCCATCACTGCGACGGCTTTGGCCAGATCCATCGCTGAACCGCCGCCCACAGCAATCAAGCCGTCAAACTTTCCCTCGCGGTAAATCTTCAAGGCATCGCGCGTGGCAGCCTCTGTTGGGTTTGGAGGCGTCTGATCATACACAGCAACGGCCTCAGCGTTTTTTAACTGCGCCAACACCTTATCGATGATGCCCACCGCGCGCACGCCAGCGTCAGTCACAATCATCGGGCGCTTGATGCCGACCCGGTCGCACTCTGACTGCAACAGCGCCACCACGCCAAAGTCGAATTGAATTTGCGTGATGTAATTGATCAGTGCCATGTTGTCGTTCTCCGTTGTTTTTTAGTAATTGGAAAGATGATAAAGCATCCAGAACGCTTTAGAGCACCAAAACAATCGGAGTGACAGTACTCTGCACAAGAGTAGAATTTGCGTTCGGTTTAAGTGGAGTCGGTCGTGGCAAAGATGTTTCGCATCACCCTTTCAGCGGCACTCATGCTCGTCGTAACAGCGGCCTTATCGCCGAGCGACACACAAGCGCAAAGCGGGCTCAGGTTCAACCCTGGCGGCTTGACGCCGGGCGTGCCGTATTCAACCTCAGGCTCAATTTTGGATTTAATGCCTGCCCCGCCCTCAGAGGCACCGACGCCAACTGAGCCAGTCGCTGCCAAGCCTGAGTCGGCCGCCGAACCCGCCTCACGCAACTCTGCTACAGCAACCGCCACCACAGCACCCTCCGAGCAAACGCTTCATCAAGGGTTGTCTCCCGAAAAAGCAAACCCTGCTGCAGGCTTAAGCCCAGCCCGCGGCGCAGCCCCCACCCCGCCACCAGTCAGCCCTGAGAGTTCGGCTGGTGAGCAAAGCCCGTACCTCGCACCGAGCCCCTACACGACACCCCGCAGCCCCGGGGGCGGCTTAAGAATACGGTGAGCTCAGGCTGAACCAGCTACCCAGTCCGTCTGCCAACCTAGTAACTCGGCCAAACGCGTCACGACCCACCCTGCCTCGCGCACGCTTACCCCAACATCCGCAATCGTCAGCCCTTGGTAGATGCGTTCAAGCACATCCGTCTCGGTGATACCAAGCTCCCAGAGCTTGGCGTTGGCCTGCTCAGTCAACATGCTGGCCATGTCTTCACAAAAATCATAACGCTCGTAGATCACCTCTTTTGTTGCACTGGGCTTGGTGCGCCCCGGTTCAACAAACAACGCAATGAACGAAGGCGGGATGACGATCTGATTATCATCACTCATGGCTGCGCTTGCGCAATAAATACTTTTGCATGCCTTGCATGACAATCACATCGTTCTGATTGCGGATTTCAGAGTGCATGGTCAAGACACCCGTCGTACGGTTTGGCACCAACTCAGCTACGGTCAGACTTGAGTACAAGGTATCACCGACAAAAACTGGCTGTAAAAATTTGCTGCTTTGTTCGATAAAAGCCTTTAACGACTCTTCGACCATGTGCGGAAACAAGCCTGCACCCGCAGCCGTTTGAATCACTACCTGAAACCCGTGCGCCAACATATGCGGCATCCCGTGCGCCCGACAGTATTCAAGGTCGTAGTGCACTGGATGGTTATCGCCACTCGCCAACGAGAACGCCGCAAATAACGCATCGGTCATCGTGCGCGAGGGCAGATTAAAGCGCTCTCCAATCGCAAAGTCCTCAAAAAATCGTTGCGCGCACATTTGGTGTTTGATCATTATTGTCCTTTCCTGTTCCAACTAAATGCCGCGCCTCACCAAACCGAGCGCAGCAGACATAAGCGTAACCGATGGCCAATCCGCACGCTTCGCTGACCGAGTCAAAAAGTATCACCGCAAAAATTTTGAATTTCTTTTTCAAGAAAAAGTAGGCACACTAGGGTCTTGAGCAAATGCGCACAAACGAAGCGAGGCCCTATGTCGCAACACCTGCAGACCCACGATATCACCCTGCCTGACGGCGCCTGTTTAAAAGTCTTTACAGAAGGTGCCGGCACCCCACTATTACTCATCAGTGGGCTTGGCGGTGCCGCCGCGTTCTGGAACCCCTGTCTGCCCGCGCTGACCGCTGCGCACCGAGTGATTCGACTCGATCAGCGCGGCATCGGTGCCAGCACGCGCGGCACGGCACCGGTCACCATTGACCAGTTAGCCGATGATTGCCTTGCGGTGCTTGACCATCTTAAGATTGAGTCAGCCATCATTTTGGGGCACTCGACTGGCGGGTGCATCACGCAGGCCATTGCCTTACGCTCACCACAGCATGCCAAGGCCTGTGTCTTAACCGGCACGTGGACCAAACCCAATCGCTACATGCAAGAGCTGTTTAAGTTGCGCAAAGGCCTACTGCGAAGCGACCCGATGGCATATGCCGTATCGGCCACCTTTTATTCTCATGAGCCAAGTTGGCTCAATGCCAACTGGGGCGCCTTGGATGCCTCGCGTGCCGCGGCGCCTTTGAGCGCCACCGCGCAAGACATTGTGGCAGAACGCATCGACGCCATCATGGCGTTCGACCGAAGCGCCGACGTGGCGCGCATCAAAGTGCCTGTCTTGAATATCGGCGCACGCGACGATTTAATCGTGCCAGCTTTTTTGCAAGAAGAACTGGCGGTGCTAATGCCCGGCTCAACACTACACCTGCTTGAAGATGGCGGGCATTTTTTTCCGGTGACTCGCTTGGCTGGCTTTACAGGGGCAGTGCTCAACTGGGCGGCGAAAGTACTTTGATGTAAGGCACAGAAATCCTCCCCGTTCAGAGGGAGGATGAATCGCACGAATATCCAGGTGTGCACAAAGGACTAGGGCCGTCAGACCTAACCCTTCGAACCTAATCCGTCACCCCTGACACCTCAACATTCAGACTTTGTATTTCAAGGGCGCCCTGCACCTTTTATTAGGCCTTAACCCTTGCGACTTAAAAATGACATGAGTAGCTGGGCACAATGTTGAGCGTAGCCGTCGCAGATATTATGCCCAGCGGTATCCACATAGGCGAGCTCAGAGCCCTTGATACGCTGATGCATTTGTTCATAGGCGTCAGCATGTCCGATTGACTCTTTGCCAGCGGCCACAATCAAGGTGGGGCATTTGATGCCCACGAGTTCTTCCATGAAATCATGCGTGCACATATGCAGCACGAAGCGCGCGATAAAGGCAGGGTCATTTGAACCCGCTTGCTCAATAAACCAGGCCACTAATTCCGGATCCGCAGTTTCATCAAAGCGTTCGTAAATGGTGTCAGATAAAAACTTTTTTAAGCCAATTTGCTGAATCTTTGGAATCCAGGTGGGCGCATGGCTATTTTTCAGGCCAGGCGTCGCGCCGTATAGCGCAAGTGTTTTAACTCGAGCGGGGTACTGCAGCGCGAGTTGTTGCGCCACGTAGCCACCAGCCGAGTTACCCACGATGTGCGCCTGCTCGCAACCAAAGTGATCCAACAGCGCCGCGGCATCGTCAACCAAGTGCTGTAGTGAAAAGGCCTGGTCCGAGTGTGGAATGGTTGACTGCCCATGTCCACGTAAATCCATGCGGATCAAACGGTAATGCTTCGCAAGCTTGGGCACCCAGCTGAACCAGCGCTGGGCATTACCCATCGCAGCGTGTAATAAAAAAACCGTCTGCGGTTTGATCCATGGCTTGGTGAAATCATCCACGTAGTAGGCGAGTTTCAGACCGTCCCGATTTAGGTAGTGCTGCATAAAGAATCCTAATAATTGAATATTTTGCGTAATAAGTTAGGCGAATACTGAGCTTTGCGTATTCGCGTAACCAGCTATTTGATGACTTAGGTATCAATGCGTCTGGAGATTGTTGATGTATCGTCGCGCTGCACTGAACCACTGGCGCAGACTAATGACGTCTGCGCGCGTTGTGCTGTGAGTCGCCTTAGTTTGCCTTGATCCCCGCGGTTTTTATCACCTGGCGCCATTTCTCGATTTCGGTGGTGAGCAACTTGGTATAGGCTGCCGGAGGGCCACCCGCCACGTCATACCCAAGTGAAGCGACGCGCTCTTTGATCGCCGCGTCGGCCAACACTTGATTCACGGCAGCATTCAGTTTTGCAACCACCTCTGGCGGCATCCCGGCGGGCCCCAACAGACCCCAGTGGCTACTGCAATCCACGCTAGGCAAACCACTTTCGGCAAACGTCGGAACGTTGGGCAACGCGGCATTACGCTTGGTGCCTGTGAGTGCGAGTGCGCGCAAGCGCCCTGCCTCAACGGCTTGCCGTACTGAGCTAATCCCCGAATACGTCAGCGGCACTTGGCCCGCCAACACCGACGACAACGCCTCACCCGTCCCCTTATAGGGCACATGGGTAATTGCTACGCCCGAAGCGATATTAAAGAGTTCGCCCGCCATGTGTGGTGAAGAGCCGTTGCCACCCGAGCCGTATAACAAGCTTTCTGGCTTGGCTTTGCCTAAAGCAATCAGCTCAGCGAGCGTCTGCGCGGGCACCGAAGGGTGCACCACCAAAATCACCGGTGCCACAGCCATGTGTACGATGGGGGTTAAGTCTTTCATGGTGTTGTAAGGCAGCTCGGTACGCAACCCAGGATTCACGTAAATCGATGAATCGACCATCATCAAGGTGTACCCATCGGCTGCGGCTTGCACGACGATTTGAGACCCGATGATGCTCGAAGCACCTGGTTTGTTTTCAACGACTACCTGCTGGCCCAGCACCTCAGAGAGCTTTGGAGCAATCACACGGGCCAAAATATCTGTGCCCCCGCCGGGCGCAAAGGGGATGACCAAGCGTAGTGGCCTCGTGGGCCAAGTCTGAGCCTGTGCGACGGTTGCCAAAACGAGTAAGAATACGGCCAGTAGAGCGCGAAGCCCAGAGACAGCATTGAAATATGTCATGCGAGGTCCTTTCCATTGATTTAAAACGGCTTGCCTAGCTTTTTCAGGCAAAGCCCCCCGTGCAAGGATCAAAACACATTTGATCTCTGTTGTCATCTGTCATTCTTTCTCTGATAATCAATCAACTCGCAGGATTTTGCACGAACTACACGCATACACCTGTCTACTTTGCTTGGGATACGACGAAATATGATTCACGCGGCAATCATCGGCATGGGCGTTTGGGGCCAAAATTTGGTCACAAGCGTTCAAGGTTTAAGTCAAGACATCCAGTTTGTCGCGGGCGCCACGCGCACGCCGGCCAAAGCGAGCGAATTCGCTACGAAGCACAAGCTTCGCCTGCTCGACAGCTTTGAGGCCGTGCTGGCCGATCCGTCTATTGACGCGGTGGTCTTAGCCACCCCGCACTCGATGCACACCGAGCAAATCGTAGCCGCCGCCAAAGCCGGCAAACATGTCTTTTGCGAAAAGCCGCTTGGTTTAGATCGTGCCAGCACACAGCGCGCCGCACAGGCGGCAGCTGACCACAATATTATTCTGGGTGTGGGCTACAACTGGCGCTATCAACCGGCTCTACAAGAAATTCGCCGCATGATCGACGACGGTCGTTTGGGCAAGATCTTGCATATCGAAGGTAATTTTTGCGGGCCCAGCGCCTATCGATTTCCTAAAGGGCACTGGCGCCATGCGTCTGACGAATCCCCTGCAGGCGGTATGACTGGCCGCGGGGTGCACGTCATTGATGCCATGATGTACCTGGCGGGCCCGATCGACCGTGTCACCGCACAAAGCTATCGTCTAGCGCAAGACTTTGGTTCAGACGACACGACCTCGATGATGCTTCATTTCGCAGGCGGTTCAACCGGCTATTTGGGCACGGTCATTGCCACGGCAGAAACCTGGCGCATGCAAGTTTTTGGTTCAAATGGTTGGGTCGAGGTCGGCGATGTCAGTCACTTGCATACTTGGGATCTCACAACTTGCATGATCGACCGCAGCAACGTCACCAACAAGCAAAAGCCTGTCACGACAAGCTTTCCAGCGACCAGCACCGAGCGCGCCGAGCTCGAGCACTTTGCCGCATGCATTAAAAATAAGCAACCGCTCGTCACGCCTGACGGCGATGCTGTACGCAATGCCGCAGTACTTGAAGCCATTATTCGCTCGTCAACGACGCACGCTACCGTGCAACTCGGGTAACTTAGCCCCAAGGATTTTATGTCTGCCTTTCACACGTTCAACGCAGCACCGACCCAGTTATTTCGTCGCATGCGGCGGCTCTTGGTCGTCGCTAGCGCCTGTCTTGCGCCCGTCTTCGCACCGTTGGCGCAAACTGCCGATAGTGCTGCAGCGTCAAACTATCCAACCAAACCAATCCGCGTGATCGTACCTTCGCCCCCAGGAGGCCCGCCAGACCTATTGATGCGCATCCTTGCCCCCAAACTTTCTGTGTCGCTCGGGCAAAGCGTGATCGTCGAAAATCGTCTGGGCGCCGGTGGCTTAGTGGGCACCGCCTACGTCGCCAAGCTGCCTGCTGACGGCTACACCTGGTTATTCACGACTGCCTCACACACTAATATCCCGCCCTTTAACGAAAACGTGACCTACGACTCAGTTAAGGACTTTGCCCACGTCACCTTAGCCGCTCAAAATTTTGGGCAGGTTTTGCTCGTACCGATCGACTCACCAGCCAAAACCTTCAAAGACCTCATCGCGCTCGCCAAGAAAAATCCAGGCAAACTCACTTACGCCCACGCCGGCCTAGGCACTGCAAGCCATATCCCTGCCGAGGTCATGAAAACCATGACCGACACCGAGATCTTGGCGGTACCTTATAAAGGGGTAGCCGAAGCCACAAACGATTTAATCGCTGGACGCGTTGACATCTTTTTTGTAGGCACCCAAATCGCACAACAGCACGTGCAAAGTGGTCGGCTTCGCGCGCTAGCTGTGACTGGCGCAAAACGCTGGAAAGGCATGCCCGATACGCCCACCTTGCAAGAGTTAGGTCTGAAAGACTTCAACGTGGTGAACTGGTTTGGCTTATGGTTACCTGTCAACGCCCCAGCAACGATTGTGAATCGACTACAAGCCGAAATTGTCAAAGCGGTTGCACAGCCTGATGTCATCGCACAATTCGATACGCTTGGGTTAGAGGGTGTTGGCATGCCTTCGGCTGAGTTCGCACTGTTTGTTGCCAAAGAAGCAGCGTCGGCCAAAGAGATCGCGCGTACCGTCGCGCCTGCTGTGGTCAAAGTGACCACGACGCCGGCCACCGTCGGTAACGAGGCAAAAAAATGATGGCTCCCGCGCATAGCCCCACTGAGACAACATCATGAACACACCCTCGCTCGAACCTTGGCAGTGGCCTGACACGCACTGGCAAGGCATTGTGAACCATGTGCGCGCCGGGCGTTCACTGCGCCCGCGTCTTTGGCCTGAAGGCGCGCGATGCGCGGTGGCGTTATCGTTTGACTCAGATCACGAAACCAACGAACTACGCGAAGGCGGAGAATCCATTGGCAAATTGTCGCAAGGCCAATACGGCAATCGCCAGGGCGTGCCGCGCATTCTCAATATCTTGAAACAACACGACGTACCCGCCAGTTTTTATGTGCCAGCGGTGACCGCACTGTTATATCCAGACGAACAACAACGCGTGGTCGCCGAGGGCCACGAGGTTGGTATCCATGGCTGGATTCACGAACGCAATTCAGTATTGCCTTACGCCGCCGAAAAAGATCTGATGCAACGCAGCTCAGATGTCTTAGAAAAAATCACTGGCGTACGCCCGGTTGGCATGCGCACGCCGTCCTGGGATTTCAGCCCGAATACGCTTGCACTCACACGCGACATGGGTTTGCTCTATGACTCTTCGCTGATGGCAGACGTCGACTGCTATGAATTACTACTCGATGGCCAAAACACCGGTGTCGTTGAATTGCCGGTCGAGTGGATTCGCGACGATGCGGTGTACTTTGGGATGAACCGCTTTGCTGGCTTGCGTCCCTACACACCGCCCGCAGATGTATTTGATATTTTTAAACGCGAATTTGATGCTGCCTACAAAGAGGGCGGGCTGTTTCAATTAACCATGCATCCTCATATCATTGGTTATCGCTCGCGCATTTGGATTCTTGAAGAATTAGTTCGCTACATGCGCAGCCTACCTGGTGTGTGGTTCGCCACACACGCGGATGTCGTACGCTACGCGAAGACGCATGCGCAATCTCGTTGATAAACTGTGTCGAGCCTAACTCGGCGTTGCACAACATCGCGCCACTCTTGGCGCTCATAAAAATAGCAGAGGCTTAGATGGACGATAATTTTTCAAACTCGCAAACCACTCGTAAAGTTGTGATCGCCACCAAAGCTGGCGTGGTGGCGGCGCAGCATCGCCGCGCCGCTGAGGTAGGTGCCGCCGTACTCGACGCAGGTGGCGATGCCGTCGATGCCGCGATCGCAACGTCTTTTGCAATAGGCGTTGTCGAGCCCTGGATGAGCGGCCCTGCTGCCGGTGGCGCGATGGTGCTGTGGCGCGCCAACGAGGCCAAAGCACGGGTGATTAATTTTGGTTGCCGCTCGCCTCGCGAGTTAAACCCAGCTGACTATCCCCTAAGTGGCGCCGGCAAATCGTCTGATTTGTTTCCCTGGCCTTCGGTTGTTGATGATCGCAACGTGATGGGCGCCACCGCTGTCGCTGTGCCCGGTGTTGTCGCAGGCATGGGCTTGGCGCACGAGCACTTTGGCCGTATGCCTTGGCAAGAGCTCGTCACCCCAGCGGCCAATCTGGCTGAAGCTGGGTTGTTGGTAGATTGGTATACCACCCTCGTTACCGCAGCAAATGCCCGCGTCTTAGCCAAAGATCCTGATACCGCTGCCATGTTTTTAGATGATGGTCATTGGCCAATCGCCGGCGACTGGACATCCGTTAACCAGCGCCGCTTGAATCAAAAAGCCTTTGCTCAAACACTGAGGCAAATCGCCGAAGGCGGTGCGCAGGCCTTTTATAAAGGCGACATCGCGCAGGCGCTCGCGCGCGACGTTCGCGCAAAAGGCGGCAGCTTAAGCGTTGAAGATCTTGCTAACTATAGCGCCGAGATGGTCGAACCCCTCACCCTGAACTATCGCGGCGGTCGTGTGTTTGCCACGCCAGGTTTGACAGGCGGCCCGACCTTTGGCAAAGCTCTTGAACTGCTCGCGCAAGAATTCACGCCAAGCGCTGGCGCACCCGATGCGGCAACCTATGCCGGCTTTGCGCGCGCACTAGACGCCGCGTTTAAATTACGCTTTGAGCATATGGGCGATCACGAATCTCCCAAAGCACCTGGCTGCACCACACACTTCAGCGTAATCGATCGTCATGGCAACATGTGCTCGGTGACGCAAACCTTGCTCTCAATTTTTGGTTCGCGTGTCGTGTCACCCTCGACAGGCTTGCTGCTCAACAATGGCATTATGTGGTTTGACCCCGAGCCCGGCAAGCCCAACTCGCTGGCGCCCAACAAGCGTTGCCTGGCCAACTATTCGCCAGTAATTGGCGAAGATCGCACAGGGCGACGTTTTGCCATTGGCGCCTCGGGCGGGCGCAAGATTTTAGGCACCGTGATGCAACTGACGTCATTCATGATGGATCATGGCTTAAGCCTTGAAGAGGCGTTTCATCAGCCACGCTTAGATGTCAGTGGTGGGCCGCGCATCGTCGCCGACAAAGCCTTGTCAGCTGATGTTATGCAAACCTTGGGCAAGGTCATGCCCGTGGAAGCAGCACGCAGCACCACCTACCCCTACGCCTTTGCTTGCCCTGCAGGTGTGATGCGCGACGGCGACCTAAACATGGGCTGCACTGAAATTATGTCGCCCTATGGCGATGCAGTGAGCGGCGGCTAAGCCACATCTCTCGCCACCCGTTGCAGCCTACTCACACGACTGACACCGGGCCTTGAGAATCTTCAGTGCAAGGGCGCTACGGCGATCATTGCTCCCAAAAACATGGGGCAATGACTCAGAGTTATCTCAAACAACCGGCAACGACACTTCGACCCACCGTCCAATGCGCAGCAAGTGTGCATCTTGCTTGTACGGAGCAATCAGCTGAAGGCCCAGCGGCAGGCCCTTGGCTGAGCGCGCAATGGGCACGGTCAGCGCAGGCAACCCCAGAAAGCTCCAGAGCGCACAAAATACTGGGTCGCCCGTAAAGTCCAATCCTTCAGGTGCTTCACCCGTAGCGGGGATGGTGAGGATCGCATCAAAGCCCTTGAGTTGCGCCGCTGCATCGGCACGCAACCGCTGCTGTAAGGCGCGCGCCCCCAGATAGTCAAGCGCAGAGCGTGCGCGGCCTTTTTCAACCAACTCTTTGAGATGCACACTTGAACGCTCGGGGAAGTGCGTGACGTGCTCTTGATGGATCGCGCCCCCTTCACACTCAAGCAGGCAAAACATCGCGTCGATTCCTGTCCAGTATTCATCGGGTAGCGCAAACTCTTCAATGACGGCGCCTTGTGCACGCAATTGCTTGACAGCACGTTCCATGGCTTGCTGTTGCTCGGCAGTCACGCGCTCATCGTAGGGTGTGCGCAGCCACGCCAGGCGCGGCGCAGCTTGAGGCTCGATGCCCGTATCATTCTTCATTGGCACGGCGGGCAACACAATACTATCAGGCTCAACCGCGGCTCGATTGCGCAACATATTAAAAGCGTACGCGACGTCATTCACCGATCTGGCAATAAAGCCCACATGGTCAAGCGACCCGGCTAACGGAAACACGCCTGCGCGCGGCACCGCGCCAAAGCTAGCTTTGAATCCCACCACGCCACAAAAGGCAGCTGGTCGAATCACCGAACCAACGGTTTGTGTCCCGAGCGCCAGAGGCACGATTCCCGCGCCAACCGCTGCCGCCGAGCCACTTGATGACCCACCTGGGGTATGGCTAGCATGAAACGGATTCACCGT
>CAMDEF010000064.1 GCA_945895265.1 Bordetella parapertussis
GGTGCAGTCAGACCGCTCAGTGAAGCAGGAACCCACCGAAGTGACTCGCAAATCACCGCGTAGCGCCGTAGGAATCTCCGCCCTTTAGGACGGGGAGGATGTCAAAAAATTTATTCGAGCTGAAATCGACAAATGGCGATCAGTCATCAAACTTGTCGGCGTCGAGCAAGTATGAGTCGTTGTATGTGTTGACTAAACTGCCCCTTCTGTGAATGTTGAATTCTATTTTTGCAGGGGGTTTAGTCGTTTGATTCGCGGAAGTTACTCTGCCTTGATATTGGCCGCCTTAATGATCGGCGCATACATCTTCAACTCGGCTTGAATAAATTTGGCAAATTCATTTCCGGAAATTGGCCGAGGCGTCAAGCCCTGATCCTCAAGTGCTTTGATGACGTCGGGGTCATTGAGTGCGGCGGTCACGTCTTTGGTGATGTTTTCAAGCACAGCTGTGGGTAAGTTCTTGGGTCCAAATAGTCCAAACCAATTGGTGAGTTGGATATTTGGATAGCCCAACTCTACGAAGGTAGGCACTTCAGGAAGTAGTTTTTCGCGTTTGCTACCAGCTACAGCCAACGGAGTCACTTTGCCCGCCCTAATTTGACCAAGCAAGGGGGGTGTCGTCGCAAAGAAGATGTCAATTTGTCCGCCCACCAACGCGGCTACCGCCGGGCCCGTTCCCTTATAGGGGATGTGTGTCATGGGTAGTTTGGTCGCGATACTTAACATCTCACCCGCCATGTGTTGTTGTCCTCCCACACCTGGTGATCCGTATGTTAAGGGGACTGACGTCTGAGCCTGCGCGAGTAGGTCTTTTAAAGACTTAGCTTGAACTTTAGGCCCCGCTGCGAGCACGAGCGGCGCTTCTGCGGCCAGCGCGATGGCGGTGAGATCAGTGATTGGATCGTAGCGCATCGTCTCAAAAACGAGTTTGTTGATCGACACCTCGGGGGTATAACCGAGCAGTAATGTGTAGCCATCTGGGGTGGCGCGTACGACTTCGTGAGCGGCGATCATTCCGCTGGCACCGGGCTTGTTTTCTACAACGACGGCTTGGCCCCACTTATCGGTTAAATACTTTGAAAGTAGGCGGGCGATAATGTCGGTGGCACCGCCAGGCCCGTAGCCCACCAGAAGCTTAACGGGCTTGTCAGGATATGCTGCCAAACTTGGCAGTGCTAAAGCCGCTAAGGCGATCAAAAAAGTTTTTACAACAAGCGAGCGTAAAGACATGTCAAGGCCTCTCGGTTAAGGTGCTACTTTGTTGGTTGCATAAAGTCGTAAAGATATCGCGGGTACCGCGGTTTTGCTGTCAAGATTGGTGTGACTTGCTTTGGGTGCGTGTTCAATATCTGTGTGATATTCAGCACAGAGGTCTGTATGCAGACGCAATGTTCCGCTGTATGCATCAGCTTTCCCTTCATTAGTCTGCTCAGAAAAGACCAATTTATGGGGGATGCCATCCGCTGAAAAGGTGATTTGTGCTCGACTGTGTGACTGGCTTAAATCAATGCTGATTTGCTTGTAGCCAGAGAGAATCGAATTGAGTTGCCCAAATACACTGGCTGCGAGCCTAGGGTTGAACTGCCTGTCGATGAAGGCTTGACGCGGGTAATAGCCTCGGTCGACATCCATAAACGTATCAAAGATATATTGAACACGTGTCGAGCTTTTTGAAAATAATAAGGCGCAACAAATTTTGTGCAATAAGCCGAGTTCATCATCGTTTGATTCGGCGATACTAGGCCCGTTCAATTTCAATGATGCCAACACTTGGCAGTTGTTGTGTTCGGCGAAGCGCATTAACACAGGAGCCACTTCAAGCAGGTCTTGGTCTGCCTCTACGCGAACGGTGATGCCGTCAATTTCGTTACGTTTAGCGGCTTGTTGAATGAGTTCGCTTTGATATTGCAGATCTTCTAAGGTAAAGCCAGACTTCACGAAATGGCTAAAGTGTTGGCCGTCATAATGAGATTCGTCATACATATGAAGCTTACATAAAAAGACTTCAAGTGCTGAGTCTTTTTTGAAGGCTTTTATGCGTTCACGATGCTTTTCAAAACCGGCCAAGGTTACGTTGATCTCGATACTGCTGACCCCAGCTTGCTGCAGTGCAGGCGTCTGAAGATCGCGCTTTGGTGCCCCAAGAGAAGTCAACATAAAGCGATGACCCATCTTCGACAAAAGATGCATGCGTCTGTGTGTGCTGGGGTCGAGTACATCTTGGTCGGTCACTTTTGAGAGGCGTGCGCCCATTTCCCAAAGTGCTAGCAGTGGATAATCGTTTCGGGCCAGTTTGCGACCGAACTCTTGAACGCCACCCGTTGCCGGTATCTGGGCAACTTCTGTCCAAGTATGTCTAAGCTCGACACCCACGTGGGTAAAGGTTGACGTGCTCGGGTGGGTCAAGCGCTGTGTTTTGTCGCGCAAGACGGGATGCTCTAACGCGCTGCGCCCGCCCATCGTTCTGACAGGGTACGCGATATGGCCTTTTTCAAAGACGTCAACAATGAAATAGCCAAACTTTGCGACATCACCACGACCAAACTCGACTGTTGGTTTAACACGGTAAAACTCAGAATAGTCGTGTCTTAAAAATGCAGTCGATGGCAACATGTAAAAGTCGGCGTGATCGAGTTGTTCGTACCAAAAATTATGTACGTGACCGGCAAACGAGGCTTCAACGTTTTTGTTTTTCATGAGCCCTAACAGCCAACTGCGGCCCGGTTCATCCAGATTATCGTAGCTGCCGCGTTCGGCTTCGCTGTAGACAAATGGCGGGTAATGCATAAACAGAAAGACGCGTTTACCGGCGGCGGTTGCGATTTGTTCTTCAAGCCAGGTCTTTTGTTCTTGCTCAGCACTTAAGCCAGAGTTAATCAAGAGCGAGTTAATCAGGCAACAGCGAATGTTTTTAGTGTCAAAGCTGTAATAGTCTTTGCCGAAGGCGTTTCGATAGGCTTGCAGATGCGCGTCGCAAACCTGGTCGGCTGGCATCCAGTCGATTTTTTTGTCGCCCACGTCATGATTACCTGGCAACACGTGCAGGGGTGCTTTTAGAGGAGCGCTGATTGCCTTAAATTGTTCAACCGCTTGCATGAAGGTCGGTAAAGCGGGCATTGGGTGAACGATATCGCCTAGATGAACGACAAACTCTGGTGCGGGATTCATTGCCGCGATGTCTTGAAACACAAAGCGTGCCCGCTCGTTGGCCAGATGATTTGTCTCGAACGGTGAGCTTGAGACGTTATCGCTTTCGTTGACATGCGTGTCGGCGACGACTACGAAAGAGAAGAGGGGTGTCGGTGAGCCGCTAGGCCGAATTTTAGAGCGCATTAAGTATTTAATTCCAAATAATGAAATTGACAACCGAATATCGGTTATAAATTATCTTGTCGATTCAATTAAATGTCAATTATTTTTCAGTTGGGTGCCAGTCACTCATAAAGTGAGCAAAGCGATGCGACTTGCCAGAGATGCTTTAGAAAGCGCTGACCCAGGATTTTTAGACTATGACTCATTGCAGCAGCAACCGCAGTTTGCCTCGACATTGGCTAACGGCTTAGCGGTGCTGGGTTGTTTCGGGCAACGCGCTGCGTTGTGGAGCAACAAAGAGTTGTCGGAGCACCTGAGGCTCACTAAGCCCACAATAACAAGACTGACTTTTACGTTAATGGGTTTGGGTTATCTCAGGCGCGACAAAACGTCTGGTCGCTATGCCTTAGGGCCCGCTGTGTTGTCGCTTGGTTATCCGTTACTGTCCCAAATGGCGATTAGACAAATCGCGGCGCCTGAGATGTTGGCGCTCACCCATTATGCAAAAGGACCCGTTTCAATAGGGATGCGCGATCGCCTACAAGTCGTTTATGTCGAAACAGTCACCGGACAAGACAGTAATTTCACTAAACCGGGTATCGGCTCGACTCGACCCTTGTTACGCACTGCGATGGGGCGTGCACTTTTATATCAACATAGCGAGCAAGAGCGGCGGCACATTTATAAGGGTTTGAGGGCGGCGCAGCAAGAGGAGTTCGACAAGTTTTTAAAACCTACTGAGCGGGCGTACGAACAAATTAAGCGACTTGGCTTTTGCTCTGTGGTCGGCGATTGGCAGGCACCGCTCGCGGCTGTAGCGGTGCCTCTCTCAACGACTTATCACGGCGTTCACTTGGCGTTTAATTTAACGGTGGCGGCCTATGCAGTGGCAGATGCAGAATTACAAAAAGATCTTGGTCCGAGGCTTGTGCATCTGGTCAGGAGTGTAGAGCGTGCACTTGGGCTGACCGTGTAATGTGGGAGTTCACGAGACCCTTATATGGGGCAGTTACAGAAGCTCTTGGGTCTGACCTAACAATACAGTGACCGACAAACTATGATCTGCGGTATAACAAGGGTTGGTGATGGGAGTCTCGAGATGAGCACGGATATTGAATACGCAACAAAAGTTGATTTGGCAGCCTGTTATCGGTTGATGGTCAAGTATGGCATGACAGATATTATTTATAACCACATCACGGCTCAAGTGCCGGGTAATGAAAAACTGTTTTTCATTAACGGACTGGGACTTCACTACAGCGAAGTCTGCGCCTCTAATCTCTACACGGTTGATCTTGAGGGTAACATCGTACATAAACCTGATCTGCCCTATGGGATCTCTAGGGCTGGCTACGTCATTCATAGTGCTATTCATGCCGCCAGACATGACGTCCGGTGCATTATCCATACCCATACGCGTGCGGGTATGGCCGTGTCTTCGCTCAAAGAAGGGCTGTTGCCGTTGACACAAACTGCGATGCGGTTTTATGAACGCGTCGGGTATCACGACTATGAAGGCCCAGCGGTTGATAAGGATGAACAAAAACGTTTGGTCGCGGATCTGGGTTCACACAACGCGATGATCTTGCGTAATCATGGCTTGCTGACCTGTGGGGCCTCGGTCGCCGAAGCGTTTAATCTGATGCTGTGGCTTGAGACTGCCTGTAAGGCGCAAGTCGATACCTTGGCCATGGGTAGAGAAATTATCGTGCCTGATGAGGTTGTGCTGAATCGTACTGCTCGTTTGTATGACCCAGACGTGCGTCAATTTGGGCAGTTAGAGTGGGAAGCTATGCTACGACTATTAGATCGTGAAGACTCGAGTTATCGGGATTGAGCAAAAAAGTTATGCACCCAAGTAGAAAAGCAAAAAACAACTACGAGGTAAAAGGAGTCATTGTGCTAACAAACTGGTGTTGTTTAAGAATGCTTGCGAAGGCTATGGCGTTTGTATGCGGTTGCATGATTCAGGTCTGTGCAGCACAGACCTATCCAAGCCAACCGGTGCGTCTAGTCGTGCCGTATCCTCCTGGTGGAACGACAGATATTGTTGCTCGCCAATATGCTGAATACTTAACCAACGCGTTTAAGCAAACGGTCGTGGTAGAAAATCGTCCCGGGGGTACCACCAATATTGCTGCCGAGGCTGTGGTCAAGAGCCAGCCAGATGGGCTGACTTGGTTGTTTTCTGGGGTTAATCAAACCATTAATCCTTCAATGGGGCCGGTCCCGTCGTTTGATCTTTTGAAAGTCCTTGCGCCGGTTACTCTCGTGGCGCGTGTGCCATACGTTTTTGCGGCCAACTCAAACGCGCCCTTCAATCAACTCGATCAATTGGTTTCAATGGCAAAGTCTTCGCCGGGTAAATTTACTGTCTCGAGTGCGCAACTCGATGTTTATGTCGAGCTATTTAAGCAACGTGCCGGGATTGACCTGTTGCATGTGCCATATAAGGGAGGGGCTCCGGCGACGACCGATGCAATCTCAGGGCAAGTTCACATGGTGTTTGCTTTGGTGCCGGTGCTGTTGCCTCATATCGAAAGCGGGCGACTCAAAGCGATCGGTGTGACCTCAACAAAAAGGCTGCCAATGTTGCCTAATACTTCAACGCTGGTTGAGGCAGGTATCGATTACGACTTGTCGAGCTGGTACGGTGTCTTGGTGCCTAAAGCTACCCCAGCAGAGATTGTCGAGCGCATCTCCCGAGTGACACAAAATATCGCTGCGATGCCATCTTTCGTTGAAAAACTACGAGCACGTGGGGCGGTTGCCGAGGCGAGTTCGCCAAGCGAATTTCACAAACAAGTCGAAAGTGAATTAAAGTTTTGGGCTCAAATCGCCCAACAGATGCCAAAGCTTGCAGAAGAGAGAAAAGCAAATTAACTTGCCGTCCGAGCTTTCAGCGTAAAGTAGTCACAAGAGGTCAATCCTCGCAGATGCAAGAAAGTCAAATTAACGTGCTGTCTAATTCGTTGTCCAACAAAAAAAGCATGTCTCTTTAACAGCAGAGGTAGCGATGAAACAAGAAGCAATGCAATATCAGACCATACAGGTCAGCCCCTTGACCCCCACGATCGGAGCAGAGATCGCTGGTGTAGATTTAGCGAAGCCTTTAACCGATCAACAGTTTGAAGAGATCCACGCTGCGTTGATTCAGCATTTGGTCATCTTCTTTCGCGAACAAACGCTCAGTACCGAGCAACATAAGGTGTTCGGACGGCGCTTTGGCAAGCTTCATATTCATCCAACTAGCCAGATGCCGGGACACCCTGAAGTGCTTGAGATCAAAGCTGACGAAAACTCGACCTGGGTCGCGGGAGAGGTGTGGCACTCTGATGTGACTTGTGAAACAGAGCCTCCGATGGGCTCGATTTTGCACATTACAAAGGTGCCCGATAACGGTGGGGGCGATACCTTGTTTGCGAATATGTACCGCGCCTACGAACTATTGTCTGATCCAATGCGACAGTTTCTCGAAGGTAAAACGGCAATGCATGAAGGCGCTCAGGTGTACGCTGGCCGGCACGGCAAGGATCCAAGTCGTCAGTACCCCGTTGCAGAGCATCCAATCGTTCGCACGCATCCTGTAAGTGGTAAAAAAGCACTCTATGTCAACAGAAACTTCACAACGCGTATTGTTGGTCTGAATAAGAATGAGAGTGAGGCAGTTCTACAAATGTTGTATCAGCATATCGAGCGAGATGACTTGAAATGTCGATTTAAATGGCGGCCAGGGTCAATTGCTTTTTGGGATAACCGTTGCGCGCAGCATCAAGCCATGTGGGATTATTTTCCACAAAAGCGTTATGGCCAGCGCGTAACCGTTGCCGGCGATAAGCCGTATTAAATCGATTTGTTTTCAGCGGGCTAAAGAAGGCACATGATGTTGGTTAAGAAAAGATTTCGATTAGCAATAGATGTTGGTGGTACGTTCACTGATTTTGCCGTGATCGACGATGAGTCGGGAGTCGTACGGTTTGGAAAAGTTTTAAGCACCCCTGATGATCCTTCTGTAGGATCAATCGAAGGCGCAAGTCAAGCGTTAAAAAGAAATAATATTTCGCCTGAGTGGGTTGGTGAAGTGGTTCACGCAACTACTGTTGCAACCAATGCTGTGCTTGAACGCCGTGGCGCGCACACCGGCTTGATTACAACAAAGGGGTTCAGAGATACGCTAGAAATTGGTCGCGAATCAAGATACGACATCTACGATCTTGATTTGATTGTTCCAGAGCCCTTAGTGACTCGACAAAATCGCGCCGAAGTCATTGAAAGAATGGATTCGGACGGTCACGTCAGGGTGCCACTTGACTTGCAGTCACTCGACGCCGCCTTGGATCACTTGGTTTCGTCAAACATAAAATCTATCGCCATTTGCTTCTTGCACAGTCATGTTAATAGCGACCACGAAAAACTTGTCGCGGGAGTCATTCGGCAACGCTTTCCTGAGATAGAAATCAGTGTTTCAAGTGAAGTGGCGGGTGAAGTGCGAGAGTTTGAAAGAACCTCTACGACCTGTGTCGATGCCTATGTTAAGCCACTCGTTCGTAGATACGTTGAGGGCTTAGAGGACGGTTTGCAATCTCTGGGTATGACTAACAACGTGGCGTTGATGCTCTCGCATGGTGGCATCGGATCGGCGCGCGATGTTGTGATGAGATTTCCAGTGCGAATGATCGAGTCTGGCCCAGCAGCCGGTGCGATTGCTGCTGCATATTTTTCTAGACAAGCCTTGCAAAACGCTGACGTCATCGCGTTTGATATGGGTGGGACGACAGCTAAGATGTCACTGATTCGTGACGGAGCTCCCTCGGTGACGAACGAGTATGAAGTCGCGCATGTCCATCGTTTTAAGCGCGGTAGCGGAATCCCCTTGCAAATTTCGGCGGTAGAGCTGCTTGAGATTGGAGCAGGCGGAGGCAGTATTGCACGTCTCAGTAAGTTAGATCTTTTAACGGTCGGGCCAGAATCTGCGGGTGCCAAGCCGGGCCCAGTTTGCTACGCAAGAGGTGGACAAGAGCCAACGGTAACAGACGCCGATCTGATTTTGGGATATCTAGACCCAGAGTTTTTTCTTGGCGGTGAAATGCAGCTTGACGTACAGGCTGCGCGTGAAGCCATGCAGACTGAAATTGGTCGCGTACTAAATCTGAAACCAGAAGATGTTGCTCTGGGGATTCATAATATTGTGAATGAACATATGTGTGCGGCGATTTCGGCACATGGCGCTGAAAAAGGGATTGATCTGCGTCAGTTTGACATGATTGCGTTTGGCGGTGCTGGGCCTATCCACGCGTATGCCATCGCACGAAAGCTCAAACTCAAACGGATTTTATGTCCCTATGGTGCGGGCGTTGCGTCTGCAATCGGTTGTTTAGTTGCACCGCCCGCCGTTGATGTTGTGATGGCGTTTGAAGGGATTCTGTCTTCGCTGAATTGGTCTGCCGCAGCCGAGCGATTTATTGAGTTGAAACGTTCGGCCACAGAAGTGATCGAAGGTTTGGTGGGGGTTGGGGCTAGCATCTCGTTGCGACCACAATTTGAAATGCGTTGTAAAGGTCAGGGTTATTCGGTCAATGTGAGTCTGCCTGTCGATACGATTATCGATGCGACGCTAGAAGATCGCCTCGTCGTTCTTTTTGGTACCGAGTACGAAAAAATCTATGGGCACCTACCGCCAAGTGTTCCGATTGAAGTGGTGAACATTCGAGCGAGAGTACAAGAGACTCGTTCTCCTACGACAATCCAACAAGCCGTTGCCGAGGGAGTTAGCCCAGACGCATCTGCGATACGAGGTGTGCGTTCGGCTTATTTCGAGGCTTCAAGGGGGTTTGTTTCTACGACCGTGTACTCAAGGTATTTGTTAGAACAAGAGAAAAAATATAGTGGCCCCGCGATCATCGAAGAAAGAGAAACAAGTATTGTCGTAGGGCCAGACGCAAGTTTTTATGTAGATGAGCACGGCAACGTAATAATCGAATTTTTAGAGTTCAGCGATGCAAGCATCGGTTAGACCTAAAGAGCAGAAAGTGAAAATTATATGACAGCAAATCCTGTACAGCTTGATCCAATTACGGTCGAAATTTTATGGACAAGACTGATTTCTTGTGTCGATGAGGCTGCGTTAGCCCTACATCGAACGTCATTCTCCACCGTTGTGCGAGAGTCACACGACTACACCTGCATGGTGTTGGATCCAACCGGGCGGGCAATCGCGCAGGCGACTCGCAGCGTACCCTCTTTTATCGGTACCTTACCGATGTCGGTGCAAGCGTTTCTTAAAAAATATCCTGGCCCCACGCTAAAGAAGGGTGATGTCATTATCAGTAATGATCCGTGGATTGGCACTGGGCATTTACCTGATTTAACGCTTGCCGCTCCACTGTTTTATAACAACATCTTGGTTGGTTTTTCTGGGGCAATTGCCCATATGCCTGATATCGGCGGTCGTCGTCGAGCCCCCGATAATCGCGATATTTTTGAAGAGGGGCTACAGATACCGATCTTGAAACTCTATCAAGCGGGTGAACCCAATGAGACTCTGTTCTCGATGATTCGTCGCAATGTCAGAGTGCCTAACGAAGTATTGGGCGATATTCATGCGATGGTTGGCGCATCTGAAAAAATGCAGTTGGGCATTGACCGCCTGTTGACTGAATATCGTTTGCCTCACTTGGCTGTGTTAACTGAGGAGATCATTGGCAGAACGGATGTCGCGATGCGCAGGGCTATCGCTAAGGTTCCTAATGGTCTTTACAAGGCCACGACTATGATCGATTCCTTTAATAACGATCGTCCGTTGTGTATTGAGTGTTCGATTCAGGTCAACGATGATTCCATGCAAGTAGATTTCTCGGGTAGCTCACCTGAGAATCCCTCACCGCTCAATTCAGTATTGGGGTACACGCGGGCGTATTCGACTTATGCTTTAAAAAGCATCTTGCTACCTGACGTCCCAAATAACGAAGGCAATGTGTTGTCAATTCAAATTGATGCACCGGAGGGTAGTTTTTTGAACCCAAGATATCCGGCTGCAGTCGAGGCGCGTGCAACCGTTGGCCATTACACGACCAGTGCGGTCCTAAATGCCTTGGCGCTTGCCTTGCCTGAGCGGGTGCCTGCTGAAAGCGGCATACCACTTCACGGGTTCACCGTGAGTGGAAAACAGCAAGGTAATCCCTTCTCTGGCATTTTCTTTTTTAGTGGCGGCTTCGGAGCTCGACCAACGCAAGACGGTTTGCCGACCCTCAGTTTTCCGACCAATGTGTCAAACACGCCAACAGAAATCCTCGAGCGTAAATTTCCACTTGAAGTGCTTGAAAAAAACTTGATTCCTAACTCTGGTGGTCGAGGCAAGTATCGAGGCGGATTGAGTCAGCGCGTCGTGCTGAGGGTGACAAATCCAGAGGGGTTAACTGCGACGCTGTTGTCGCAAAGATTAAAGTTCCCCCCTGTCGGCCGACAGGGGGGCGAAAACGGCTCTCTTGAGAAAATATTGTTGAATGGCAAACTCGTTCAAGGCGATTTGCCTTTTCAACTGAAGCAAGGCGACGTCTTTGAGCTTGAGCTTCCTGGGGGCGGTGGTTTTGGCCCCGTCGAACAAAGAGATTTGACCGCAATCAAATTAGATCAAGACGCGGGTTATGTGAGTGGTAAGGCTATTGCGCCTTGATGCCTACCTTATCGATCAAAGAAGGTTACTGCGCTTTGATGCCTGCCTTTTCGATCACGGTTTTCCACTTAGACGTCTCGGCAACCACAAACTCTCCAAATTCTTTTGCGGTTTTTAAGCTCAAGTCAAAGCCTTGAGCACGAAAGCGAGCTTGAAGGGTCGGTTCATTCAAGATTTTATTCGTAACAGCGTTGAGCTGTTCAACGATGTGCGCTGGGGTTTTCGCAGGTAGAAACAAGCCGTACCAGGCACCTGTTTCAAACTTTGAAAAGCCTAATTCGTCCATTGTCGGAACGTTGGGCAAGTCGGGTTGCCGCTTTAAGCTGGTGACTGCAAGCGGTAAAAACTTTCCACCGCGAATTTGTGGCAATGCGGCCGGCAGATTGTCAAAAAGGATATTGATATAGCCACCCATCAAGTCAGTCTGCATTGGCACCCCACCTTTATAGGGAACCTCTATCAAATTAATGTTAGCGGCCAGTTTGAGCAGCTCTGCAGCCAACTGATTGGATGATCCATTGCCGGTTGAGCCATAAGTTAAACCTCCGGTGCGAGTTTTGGCTTGCTCAATTAGATCCTTTAAAGACTTGATTGAAGAGGTAGCGTTCACGACCAGCACATTCGAGACGCTGGCCAACAAAGCGACGGGCGCAAAGTCCTTGCGCGGATCATACGGTAGGGCTTGCATGAGGCCCGCCACTGAATTGGGGCCAATCGCTCCCATCAAAATGGTATAGCCATCTGGCGTAGACTTAGCAACCAGATCTGCGCCAACAGTACCGTTTGCGCCCGCTTTGTTCTCAATAATGACTGGCTGGCCCAGCAGCTCTGACATTCGACTGCCGATTGGGCGCATCAGCCCATCAGCAGCGCCCCCGGTTGCGTAGGGTACGATGACGTGGATAGGTTTGCTGGGGTAAGTCTGGGCGTGCACAGAGGCTCCGACCAGAGAGCAGTGCAGTAAGAGAGTCAGTAGAATTGTCTTAGACATGTGGCGCTCCGTATTTTATGTCGGTCAAACCGTGGTTTTGTCGCTGTGTCGCCGGGTCAATATAATATAAAAATTAGTCATGCGGTACCTGGCAGTCGAAAAATATTTAGTCAGTTTCGTACGAATAACATCGGTGACGGTGATCTCTTGAAAGCACGCAGGGTAGATGCAGTTGCTCAATAGTCAGTGCTGTACGTTATCTTTTTTGATCTTTTTTTGGGATGTTCTATGGCTGAATTAACGCTTTCGTCTTTGGCTCAAAACTTGGTTGGTTCTTCTGCAGTCGATAACCAGCGACGAGCAAAGCAATTAGCGAGTCAGGGGGTTGAAATTTATGATCTTGGTATCGGAGAGCCCGATGGCGATTCGCCCGAGGTCGTTAAGCAAGCGGCAGTCGGGGCGATCAATCGCGGTGAGAGTCACTATGTTGACCCTCGCGGGCTTGAGGCTTTGCGTGAAAAAATTGCAGACTTTGAATGGCGATGTCATGGCTTAAAGATTGACCCGTCGCAGATTGTTGTGACGGTAGGTTCACTAGGGGCCTTGTCTCTTGCGTTTCGTACCTTGCTTGATGCCAATGATGAGGTGTTGATCTTAGAGCCCTTTTGGGGCCCCTACGCCAACATGGTTAAATTGTTTGGTGCTAAGCCCGTCGTGATTCCTGCTGTTGAGGTGGGCGGGGTCTTGCTGCCAGATTTTGTAGCTCTAGAAAAAAGTATCACTGAGCGTACGAAGTTGGTCATATTAAATAGCCCCAACAATCCTTCCGGCAAAGTATGGAGCCTACCTGAACTGCAAAAGCTCGGCGCGCTATGCGAAAAGCACAATATTTGGATTGTGTCAGACGAGGTCTATAGTGAACTGGTGTACGACCCGGTTAAACACCTATCGGTGGCAACGTTATCGCCAACCATTGCTGCGCGCACTATTGTGGCAACAAGCGTTTCAAAATCATTCGCGATGACAGGCTGGCGCTTGGGCTACTGTATTGCTTCGCCTGAGGTTGCGGTTGTACTCGCAAAAATAAATCACTATTCCGTTCGTTGCGCGGCAACAGTTTCACAATGGGCGGCGCTTGCCGCCTTTGAGAACTATGAAGATTTACTCGGAGAGATGCGCGCGCGATACGCGAAGCGCTGTGATTTGGTTGAAAAGTTGTTTGCTAAATATCCAGACTTTCAATTTATCAAACCCGAAGGTACCTTCTACGCTTTTGTGAAGGTTCCAAACTATATCGAAGATGTTGAAGTTTTTGTGAAACGGCTACTTGAAGAAAAGGGTGTGGTCATAAGCGCTGGTAAGGCCTATGGCCAGTCCTCCAGACGATTCATTCGTTTATCCTTTGCAACGAATGATCTCGTCATTGAGGGTGGGATTACTCGGATTGGTGACTTGGCCAACCAGATAAAAAACAAGCAATAGGGGGTAAGGATGTCATTAAAAACAAAACTCGCGAGTGGCGAGGTGGCCACGATGGTCAACCCGAATCACCCTTCGCCTTCGCTAACTGAATTTATTGCTTTACAAGGATTTGACGCAATTTTCATCGACTGCGAGCATGGTATGGCAGGCCCTGAACGCGTTCAGGATATGTGTCGTGCTGCACGGGTCGCGGGTATTGACACGATCGTTCGGCCTGAGGCGAATCATGATTGGCTAATCACCCGATACCTCGATGCCGGTGCAAAAGGCATGATGGTTCCGATGATAGAGACAGCTGAACAGGCCCAACAGTTGGTCGATACAGTCGAGTATGCGCTAGGCGCAAAAGCAGAGGCGATCACTAAAATCATCATGATCGAATCGCTAAAAGCCATCAATAACTTGCCAGAGCTGCTGGCCGTAAAGGGTATCGATATCTTTTTTATTGGCCCGGCCGATCTTGCAAAATCGCTCGGCATGCCCGGAAAAAAATTTCACCCTGATGTCAAAAAATATGTGTTTGAAGCCGCTCGATTAATTGTGAATGCCGGACGCTACGCAGGTACATCCGTCAATAAAGATATTGCACAAGAATATGTAGACGCTGGTTTTCGGTTTATTTACGAACATGCAAATGCCATGTTCGCTTCGGGTGCAAAAGAGTTTCAACAATCCTTTGCTTTGAAGAGTAAGCTAGGTTGACCTTTCCTTGTTTGATGACATGCCATTTAATCTTAAGGGATGCAAAAAAAATTATGCCCCAGATTGAGCAGAAAAACTTTGAACTGCATCAAGCTTGTATGTTGGTGCTCGACCGTTTCATGGACGGACTCAATCACTACGATGCCCAAGCGATGGATGCGGCTATGCATTTCCCTCATGTGCGTTTTGCTGGCGGTCAAATAAAAATCTATCCCAAGGCGGGCGATAACCCGATGGATTTGTTTGAACGACTCAGGCGCGAAGATGACTGGAAATATAGTCGTTGGGTTTCGCGGGAGTTGGTGCAGTGCAGCGACATTAAGGCTCATTACGCTTTAAGTTATACGCGGTTTCGAAGCGACGACTCTGTTATCGGGGTGTATGAGTCACTGTACGTACTGACTAAAGTCGAAGGCAGTTGGGGGATTCAGATGCGTTCAAGCTTTGGCCCGTAAAAGATAGATCCTGACTTGCCTACGAGCAGTCATCGGACTATATTGGGGCATAGGTACTTCAAAGTACCGCTTTATAAAAACATAAAAGAGACAAATAAAAGTGACGACTCAGACATTGCCGCTGCGCGAGGTCGCGCATTCTCGTTCGGGCGAAAAAGGTAATGACTCGATGGTGTCGGTCATTGCGTACGATATTCGCGATTACGCGGTGTTACTCGAACAAGTGACGATTGAAGCGGTTCGTGCTGTCTACGGTCCCATTACGAAAGGCGTTATTCGTCGCTACGAAGTCCCGTTAATCGGCGCCTTAAACTTTGTGATGACTGACGTGCTTGAGGGTGGCCGTTCGCGTACGTTGGCTTTTGAAGAGTCTGGCAAAGCCTTGTCATCGCTCATGCTGACCTTACCGCTGGACATGCCGGCTGATTATGTCGGCCGTTCAGCTGCAGTCAAGAGGGCTGCGTGATGGCTCAGAAAAAAACTGGCAAGACGGTGCGGCTGGGCTCTGCGGCTGGTTGGTCGCGAGATCGGTTTGAGCCAGCGACAGATTTGATGAATCGCGGAAACGTCAACTACCTATGCTTTGATTCGATGTCAGAGGTCACCATGAGCGCTGCTCAGGTCTCTCGCATGGAAACTGACCGCGTGCCGCCCTACGATCCCTATTTGCTTCCTCGGATGGAACCGATTCTAAAAACGTGTAAAGAAAAAGGAATCAAGATTATTACTAACCAGGGTTGGTTAGATCCTGAAGAGGCGGCGCAACAGGTGGCGGCCTTGGCGATCAAGCTGGGTATTCAAAATCTACGGGTTGCTTCAGTGTCAGGCGGAATTTTAACGAAGACGATTGGCACGATGGGGTTAGATTTGATAGAGACGGGCAAACCAATCGCCGAGAGTCTTGATACGGTCGTGTCTGCAGAGGCTTATCTCGGTGCCCAAGGGATTGTTGAGGCGCTAAAAGGCGGGGCTGATGTCGTCATTACCACTCGCATCGCTGACGCCTGTTTATATCTAGGCCCGCTTGCTTATGAGTTTGACTGGAGTTTTGACGACTATCAGTTGATGGCGAAGGGGATGGTGATCGGACATTTGATGGAGTGCGGCAGCCAACTCAGTGGCGGCTATTTTTGTGACCCTGGTTATAAGGATGTTCCTGATTTAGCCAATGTCGGTAACCCTATCGCTGAAGTGAGCGACGATCGCGTATTGTTATCCAAGCTTTCGAATTCGGGTGGGATCGTGTCTGAGGCCACTTGTAAAGAGCAATTGCTTTATGAAGTTGGAGACCCTGCCAATTACATTTGCCCTGACTGTATTGTTGACTTCACCAAGGTCAGTTTCAAGCAAGTTGGCCAGGATCTGGTCGAAGCCTTTGCTGACGAAGCGGGAAAAACTAAAACCCCAACGCTCAAGGCCTTGGTCGGCTTGACCGAAGGCTTTATGACCGAAGAAATGGTGATCTTCGCGGGCCCTGGTGCGCTTGAGCGAGCAAAATGCACGCAAGACTTACTTGAGCAGCGCTTTCAAAAGGTTGCTTTGCAGGCTACAGAGATTCGTTTCGACTATCTGGGGATCAATGGTGTGCATCGCGAGTCTTCGCCTGCTCCGGTACATGAGCCCTATGAAGTTATTTTGCGTGTGGCTGTCAAAACAGCAGAGCGTTCAGAGGCCGAAAAGATTCGTCGCGAAATCGACCCTCTGGCAGTCAATGGAATGTCTGCGACAGGCAAATGGGCGACGAGTGCCCCAGGTTCTAGAGTGCGCCCGGTGGTTGGACTCAGCTCGTGTTTGGTGCCGCGCGAGTTGATTCAGTCGACAGTGTCCTTTTATTGAATCGGCGACGGAGTGCGAAAAGAAAATTTAAGTGATTAAACGCTCGACTATTCCGATGGCCGTTCATGCAAATGTTATTTAACAATAAAAAATTGGAGATGTTATGAACGCCTCCCTCCCCCCTGGGGAGTGAGGGTGCCAGAAAAGCAGAGAGCCCTCGCTTTACCTAACGGCATCTAAGTGCCAAAGTGGAGTTTCTTAATTCAACCACAAACGGTAATGAGGGCTCGAAATGAAGATTACGACAATTGGTCTGGATATTGCAAAGAAATTTTTTCAATTGCACTGGGTAGATATGACAACAGGTGAGGTTCATCGCAAGCAGCTCAAGCGCGAACAGATGGCAGAGTTTTTTGCCAACTGCGAGCGCAGCGTGATCGC
>CAMDEF010000065.1 GCA_945895265.1 Bordetella parapertussis
TGTGTTGGGCGCACTACTGGACGTGGTAAAAAATCAACCAGCAGCAAACCCCTCATCCCGACAAAAGATATCTGGCTCTATCCTCTTCAGAAAAATTTTGCCGCCGCACTCTGTCAATAGACAATATGGGTTTACCGAATATTTACAACTCGGGTGCGCTGCTGAGCTTTGCCTCGAGTGGGCAGCAGGCGCTTGCACAAACGCAAGCACAAGACTACCCCTCCCGCCCAGTCAAAATCATTGTCCCTTTCGCAGCCGGTGGCCCAGCCGACAACTACGCGCGTTTTATGGGGCAACAATTACAGACTGCGCTCGGACAAAACTTTATTGTTGAAAACAAACCAGGGGCCGGCTCGATTATTGGCACTGACTTTGTCGCTAAAGCCGCGGCAGATGGCTATACGCTCCTAATGATGTCCAATGCACAAACAGTGAACGAATCGCTAGTGGCCAAAAAGCCTTACTCTCTCTTAAAAGATTTTGTTGGGATTGCACCGATTAATTATTCAGATTTACTCTTGGTCGTACATCCGCGTGTTGCCGCAAAAAATCTTGCTGAGCTCATCGCGTTAGCCAAGGCTCAACCAGGCAAACTCAATTATGCCTCGTCGGGTACTGGTACCCCTTATCACATGGCCGGTGAACTGTTCAAAGCGATGGCCGGCATTGAGATCACTCATGTACCCTATAAAGGGAGCTCAGGTGCCCGTACTGATCTCTTGGGCGGGCAAGTGGACTTCATGTTTGATGCTGTCACAACAATGACAGATTACGCACGCGCCGGAACAGTTCGCGGCCTTGCAACCACTGGCACCCTGCGCTCTGACATTTTGCCTAATGTTCCAACGATGTCTGAAGCGGGAGTGGCGGGTTACGAGACCACGATTTGGCTGGGCTTGATGGCGCCGAAGGGCACGCCTGTTGCAATTATTAATCAGTTAAATTCTGCGGTGACGGCCATTGTGACTCGACCAGAGATCAAAAAACAATGGGCCGAAAAAGGTGCAATGCCGCTCAGCATGTCGCCGCTTGAGTTTCAAATCTATCTTGAGCGCGATGTGATCAAGTGGGCCAAAATTGTGAAGCTGTCTGGTGCAAAGGCTGAGTAACTAAAAACTTGAGCGAAACATCATGTTGATTTTAAAAATACTCAGCGGCGGCGCCGCCGCCTCGGCCGTCAAAGGCATTCAAACAGCCTTTGAAACAGACAATCGCTGCACCATCGAAGGTAGGTTTAGCGCGGTAGGTGAAATGCGCGATGCGTTACTCAACGGCGCCCCCTGCGATGTTGTGATTTTGACCCGAGCGATCATCGAACAATTAATTGCTTCCGGTCATGTACGTGCCGGCAGCGCGCAATCCTTGGGCAAAGTGCAAACTGGGATCGCAATCAAGCAAGGCGAACCAGCACCGCAGGTCGATTCGCCAAAGACCTTAGCCCAGGCGTTTCGTCATGCAACAGCCATCTATTGCCCCGATACCAAAAAATCGACCGCAGGAATTCACTTCATGCGAGTCTTAACTGAGCTAGGCCTTGAACAAGACGTCAACAGTAAGCTACGCGAATTTGCAAATGGCGCAACGGCCATGCAAGCAATGGCACAGTGCACTGAGCCCCATTTAATAGGCTGCACACAGACTACTGAAATCAATTACACCGATGGCGTAGTGTTAGTCGCAAACTTGCCCAAAGCATTTGAGCTGGCAACCGACTACACACTTGGCATTTGCACCCAAACCACGCAACCTGTTTTAGCGCAAACGCTCGCAGCGTGGCTAACGGGGGTTCAATCTGAGCAAGTGCGCCGACACGGTGGCTTTGAGTTTTAGAGGAACAACAAACCACCAAAGGTTTGCCTCGCACAACATCACCAGGCCCTCACAGGCAAGACAATCGGGCGACTCAAGGTAGTCAAACGAATCACGCGGATCAGATTAATCAAGTTTTCCAATTTTTTGCACCAACGTTTTCATCGCTGCGGCATCGGCGGTAACGTAGGCGCTGAACTCGCTCGCGTCTTGGTACTGCATCACGGTACCGGCAGCAACCAAGGCTTGTTGAGTCGCAGCATCGTTGGCCGCAAAACGCGCAGCGTCACGCAGCTTTTGTACGATTGGCTCGGGGACGTCGGCTGGCACAAACAGCCCTGCCCACTGCGCATATACAATCGGCACACCGAGCGAGGTCAGGCTCGGCACGGCTGGTAAGGCGGCAAGTGTCCCAGCACCCCAATGGGCTAACGCACGTAATTTGCCCCCTTGGATATGCTGCACGACACTGGCGGGCCCCGTCGATAACACTTCGATCTGCCCCCCTAAGAGCGCCGCCACGGCAGGGCCTGCGCCGGTATAAGGGACATGCAACATAGTGGTATCGGTTGCGACCTTTAGCTGTTCAATAGGAATATGCATTGAGCCATAGTTGCCCGAAGAGCCAAAAGACACTTTCGCTGGGTTGGCTTTGACGTAAGTGATAAAGTCAGCGTAGGTTTTCCAGGGGCTATCGGCCCGAACGACCAATACCGTCGGATCAGCGGCAAAGCGCGCGATCGCCTTGAGTTGACTCAACTGATACATTGGCGCGCGGTTGAGCACTTTGTCAGCCTCTGGGATCACCACGAAGGATGACAACGCAAATAACACTTGATAGCCATTGGGTTCAGCACGGGCCACCTGTGCCATACCAATGCCGCCGCCCGCGCCAGCTTTATTCTCAATCACCAACGATTGGTTCAAAAACTGACCCATCGCGCGCGCAACCGGGCGCGCCACAATGTCGGCCACGCCACCAGGCGGAAACGGCACCACCACGCTCACGGGGCGACTCGGGTAAGACTCTTGAGCGCCGACAGGCATGCCAAGAGCGAATAAAAAACCAACCGAACACAGAAAACCTAAGGTTTTGAGCAGCTTACGCAAATCAGCCTCCAGAATTGTATTTTTTATGTAATGATGTACTTCGGGTATTCGCTGATCATAAACCAACCATACAACTAAACACTCAGGAAGATAGCAAGTGAAAACTCTAATTTTAGGCGCAGGTGGCGTAGGCGGTTATTTTGGGGCACGACTGATTCAGGCCGGCGCTGATGTGACCTACCTGCTGCGCGATAAGCGTCACGCAAAGATTCAGGCCGAAGGCCTTGTGATTGAGACCCCAAAAGAGACGTTTACCGTACAACCTAAAGCCATTACTCGCGACCAACTGAAGCCTGAATATGATTTGATTGTGCTGGCACCAAAGTCGTTTGATTTTGAAGATGCCCTCGCCTCGCTTGAAGGCGCAAGCGCCAAAGGTGTATTTTTACCCTTCTTAAACGGCCTGGATCACATTCAACAACTGGATGCCAAATTTGGCAAAGACCGCGTCATGGGCGGCGTAGCGCAGATCGCCGCGACCATTTCGTCAACCGGTGCAGTCAAGCAACTCACCGACCTGCACATGCTAACCGTCGGTCACCGCTCGACTGCACACGAGCAAATTGCAAGAGACTTTTATGCCTTGTGCGAGAACGCCGGCTTCGATCGTTTGTATAGCGAAAATATTGAACAATCGTTATGGGATAAATGGGTGTTTTTGGCAAGCTTGGCAGGCATGACAACCCTTTGCCGCGGCCACGTCGGTAAAATTTCGGCCGCACCTTGGGGAATCGAAAGCACCACCAGCCTCTATGCCGAGAGCTGTGCAATCGCAGCAGCGAATGGTTTCCCAACCAAGGACAGCGCTCAAAAGCGTTCACTCGACATGCTGACCAACGTGAAATCAAGCTTCGCAGCATCCATGCTCAGGGATCTGACGCAAGGCAATATGACCGAGCACGAGCATATTTTGGGACAGCTGATTCAACGTGGCGTGAGCAAAGGCGTTGCCTGCCCCTTGCTCAAACTTGCGCATACCCATCTAGTCGTCGAGCAAGATAAAAGCAAGTAGGTCGACTTAGGCGAGACTCCCCCAGCACTGCTCTGGGGGATGACATTCTTGACTGCTGCAACGCCGCATAAAGTACTAACTCACGCGATATCTTTGTTGGTACGGCTCAAGACGCGTTCTCTCCTGTCAACGTCGTCGGCTTCACGCAGTAAAAAACGTTTCAAAAAATATCAAGCTCTGCTATAAACGATAGCAATCAAATTTAAAAAAACAATGCCGTTCGACAAAATCACTGTCGCAACGCTACAGGAGACAAACGTGATTGAAAATATCTTTGGCCAACCCTTGGGCGGCATTGTGCAGGTCGCTTACGTCGTGGAAGACTTGCAAAAATCGATCACTGAATTTAGTGAAAAATTTAATATCGGCCCTTGGTTCTATTCAAATGGTTATACGCTCAAAGAGGCCTATTACCGTGGCGAACCGACCGATATGCGGATGGGCTTGGCCTTGAGTTTCTCAGGCAATATGTGTTTTGAAGTGATTCAGCCGCTTGATGATAAGCCTTCTGTGTATTGGGATGTCATCAAGAAAAAGGGCTACGGTTTTCATCATCTCGGCATGGCAACCACTCAGTATGAAGTGGATGTCGCCCGCTACAAGAAAATGGGCTATGTGTTGGCGTTTGAAGGTTTAACGCCACGCGGCATCCGGTTTGCGTACTTTGACACAACGGGTGACCTACCAGGCATGCTTGAACTGATCGAGTACAACGACACTCAATTAAAATTTTTGTCTTTAATGCAGCAAGCTTCGGTGAACTGGGATGGCAAAGACCCGTCTAGAAAAATCGAAATTATTACCAGTCAATTAACCTAATAACGACTCGCTGAAGTCGTATCGATAAATGGAGACAATGATGCAGACAATAATCAAAAAGCAGCTAAAAAACTGGGCACTATCCTGTGCGAGCTTGCTCGCGTTAACGTGTATCGCGCCTGCAAACGCACAAACCCTAGAGTTCGCCTCAGTATTTCCTGAGTCAGATTTCTCTTCGCTTTCGGTCAAGCACTGGACAGAAGGCGTCACAAAAGCTACCGATGGCCGCATTAAGTTTCGCATTCATTGGTCCGGCAGCTTAGTGGGTAACAAAATGGTCGATGCCATGCGCGATGGCGTGGTTGACGCAGCCTTATCGTTTACCCCCTATGTGTCGGGTGAAATCATTGATCTGGCTGGGTTTGATGTTCCCTTCAGTTTTCCGCTCGACCCTAAAGGCCTTGGTGCCTTCAATCGCGAGATCTTGCCTCTTGTCGATAAGGTCTACGAAAAAAGAGGCTCGCGTGCCGTCTCGGCACCACCCGCGTTGTTACCTGACCCAGTCACGTGCAGAGATCGGTTCTTAAGCGGTCCTGAGCAATGGAAAGGCGTCAAGCTTCGCACGGCGGGTCGCTGGCAGGCCGAGACAATCAAGCGCTGGGGCGGGAGCCCTGTCGTATTCGCTCCTGCAGAGCTATATAACGCACTCGATCTGGGCACAGTGAACTGCACGCTCATGATTTACAGCGGCATATTGTCTTTAAAGTTGTATGAACCCGCAAAATTCATTACTCGTGTTGATCATTCAATCGCGTTTGCAACGATCAACATCAGCAACGACCGCTGGAAGCGCCTGTCTGAAGCAGATCGTGCAATCATGCTAAAAGTCGGCCAAGAGACGATGGACTGGGGACTCATTGCCTACTCACAGGGTTACGAGCAAACGATGAAAACTCTTGGGGAACGCGGTGCGAAATTCTGCGTACCTAAACAAGCAGAATTTGATCGCTTAGTTGCCGCCGCGACGGATGTCTTCGACAAAGAGATTTCTCCTAAAACGAGCGCAGACGGTAATCGCATTATTGAAGTCATCAAACGCTATCGTCCCCAAGTGTTAGCTCGACCACAAGTCGGCGATGTTTCTGAATGCCCGTAAGATAAAACTTAACAGGCGTTTAAACATGACTCAAACAAAACAACGACCCGTCATCGTGACGGGCGGGAGCCGAGGCATTGGGGCAGAAATTGTGCGACTGCTTGCTGCGCGCAAGATACCGGTTTGCTTTAACTACACAAGCCGCATCACCGAGGCCCAACTGCTAGCGCGTGAACTCGAGGAGCAAGGTCAGGTGTTTTGCATGGTGCAGGCCGACGTCTCAGAGCCGTCCTCGGTATTGAGTCTGTTTGAGGCATGCGATGCAAAGTTTGGTGCGCTGGGTGGTTTAGTCAACAATGCGGGATTTGTTGGTAAAGCCGGCAGACGCATCGACACGTTAGACATCGACACTCTGCGTAAAACTTTTGACATCAACGTCATTGGCCCCATACTCTGCGCCCAGCAAGCACTCAAACGCCTCTCGACCAAGCATGGCGGTGGCGGAGGACGAATTATTAATGTGTCCTCGATTGCAAGTCGAACCGGCAGCCCGAACGACTGGGTTGACTATGCTGCATCGAAAGCCGCCTTGAATACCTTCACTTTGGGCTTGGCGCGCGAGGTCGCGAAGGAAGGGGTCCAAGTCACAGGAGTTGCCCCGGGCGGCGTAGCGACCAACTTACACGCCATTGCCGGTGCACCCGAACGGATAGACCGCCTGGCTCAGGTGACGCCGATTGGTCGTGCCGCAGAGGCAAAAGAGATCGCTGAGGTCGTGATTTGGGCGCTACTCGACGCCCCAGACTACGTCACCGGCACCACCATTGACGTTGCGGGAGGCTTATGAGTACTCAGCAAGTATTTTGGTCGCAATTTAGAGATCGAGTCTTTCGTCTGAATCACTTTCTGGCGACGATAGCGGGATGGTTAGTATTACTCATCACCTTAATTGGTTGTTACGGAGTCTATACACGCTACGTGCTGGGTACGCCAGACACCTGGTCTTATCCAGTCTGCGCCTATCTTCTTTGCTTTGTTGTATTTTTTGCAACGAGCCACGCGCTGCAAGAAGGTATTCACGTGCGAATTGATCTCTTACAAGAATGGTTTCCAGGCAAGGCCACGCGTATCGCCACGACAATCGGCGACATTCTCACCACACTTTTTTTAAGTCTTTTTTTCTATCAGGTCTGGAAAGTTTTTTTTGAAAGTTATTCAACCGGGCGCATCGATGAAACTGAATTAGCCTGGCCGGTCGCCCTCGTTCAGTGGTCAATGCCTTTTGGTGCGGGCTTGATGTTTATTACTCAGTTACTCGTGATTGCAGCGCGCTTCATCGACGGACGCGAACTCCCTCATCAAGATAACTGGTAAGTCAGTATAGGTACACCATAAAGGATACGCCATGGAATTCGGCTGGTTAGGTTTAACTCTGATTTTGTTTGCGTTTTTGCTTGTGTTTATGACGATCGGAATACCGGTCGCATTTTCAATGGGTATCACCGCAACCATTATGGTATTTTTATTCCTGAACCCAGCAATGCTGATTCAGATGGCTCGTATGAGCTTTGTCGTATCGACGAGCCATCTGTTTTTGGTCGCACCGCTCTTTGTCTTGATGGCGGGGGTCGTTTCGCATTCAGACATTGCCGAGCGGTCGTACCTTGCGGCAACAAAATGGTTTAACCGGGTTCCGGGTGCCCTGCCTGTCAGCACAATTGTGGCGTGCTCAGCTTTTGCCGCGATTTCGGGCTCGAGTCCAGCCACCGCAGCTGCAATCGGCTATGCCTCAATCCCTGAAATGCTTAAACATGGTTACTCAAAGCGCATGGCGGTGGGGGTGGTTGCTGCCGGCGGCACCCTTGGCATCCTGATCCCCCCAAGCGTTGTCATGGTGATTTACGGTATTTTGACCGAAACCTCAATCGGCTCACTATTTATCGCAGGCATCGTGCCAGGACTTTTTCTGGCGGCTTTAATGATTACCTATGTTGTTGTAGAAAGTATGCGCGAGGGCACTGCCAAGCCACTTAATATCCGCGTGACTTGGTCTGAACGCTTTGTCTCGTTGACAGGTATTTGGCCAGTTTTGCTTTTGTTTTTAATCGTCATGGGTTCAATCTATAGCGGCTTAGCCACCACTACAGAGGCAGCAGCACTCGGTGCCTTGGGCGCCCTGCTTTTAACCATTCGTCGCCCAGATATGCGCAATGGCGGATTGAGCAAAGTCTTGCTCACGACCGCCCAGACGACCACCATGTTGATGATGCTGATCATTTTCGGCAGCTTCTTTGGATTTGTGGTGTCTCGCCTGGGGATCGCGCATGGCATGATCGAATCCGTCACAGCGGCCAATCTGCAACCTTGGATGGTGCTGACACTTTATATCGTCGTACTTTTAATTTTAGGCTGCCTGATGGACCCAGCCTCGATGATGGTGATCACACTCCCCTTGGCGTTTCCGGTGCTGAGCAAGTTGGGTTATGACCCCGTTTGGTTAGGTATCATCGTCACCATCGCGGTAGAAATCGGCATGATCACTCCACCGGTCGGCTTAAACCTATTTGTACTAAAAGGGATCGTGCCTAAAAACGTCACCATGACAGACATCATGGCAGGCGCTGTCCCATTTATTTTGGTCATGCTTGTGGGGCTCTTAGTGATCGTGCTGTTTCCACAGATTGCTCTGTGGCTGCCGCAGATGATGGCCAGATAGTCTTGAGCTAGTTCAAAGAAGGCTCGAATAGCCTAAGGCTTGAGGCTACCTATAAAAAAGAATGAACAGCCTTAGGTTGTCTCAGCGAGGAACCAATAGCTGAAGCGGGGCTCAACACGCACTACCAGAGAAATGACGAACGCCAACGGTCGGTCAAGTTACGCTTTACGCTGAGCGAGTCGCGCCCCGATAATCATCGCGGCAAACGCTAGCATCGAGGTATAGGTCAAGGTTGAAAAGCCGGTCAGCCCTTGACCAATCGAACAGCCCATCGCTAACGCGCCGCCGATTCCCATCAGCGTGCCTCCAGCCATGTACCGAAGCATATCCGCGGGTGTCGCGAACCCTTGCAGGCGGAAAGTCTTGGACAAACTTGCCGCCACAAAAGAGCCCAGCACTACGCCAACCACCACGGTGACACCGAACCCTAGCCGCACCCCTGTTGCAATCATGGTGTATTGAATCGTTTCACCGATCGGCGCAATGAACGTCAGCGAGACGCTTGGGGCAGGTTCAAATTCATCCACAGCCAACCAACCCGTGACCCACCAACCAGCCGTAATCAACGCCCCGACCACCAGCCCGCTCACCAAGTCGCGCTTGTGGTTAAAAATTGCGCCTCGCCAAAACACAAAACTCAGCAAAGCGACTGACAACAAGCCAATCAACACAAAACGCGTGACAACGCCAAACTCAAACAAGCCGTGGGCAGGCAATACCGTCGCCTGCGCGAGCGTCAAACGTAAAGGTGCCAATAAACCTGTCAGCGTCATGTATGCTGAAATCCCTAAACACAACAACACCACAAACGATCTGAGATTGCCCTGGCCAAGCAACACCACCGCACGCGCGCCACAACCGTTGGCGAGCATCATGCCGTAACCAAACATCAAGCCTCCTACGATCACAAACAACCACGAAGCACCGTTGCCGCGGTAAATAGAGGTACTTAAATCGACAATTTCAAAAGCCGAGAGTGTTTGGGCACCGAGGATCGACACCACAAGCGCCAAGGCAAAAGACTGTGCTTTTTGCTTCGCGCCTGAATCCCAGCCCTCTTTCAGTGCACGGTTTAAGCAAAAGCCGGACCACTGGCCGTTCATTCCGAATAACAGGCCAATCACTAGTCCCGACCAAAGTAGTATTTCTCTAATTTCCATAGATCATTTTTGTTATTTCAAGCACGGAGGCGCCAATAAGGACGACCGGCACGATCCCGTCGTACACAGCCGATGCACCGAATAATAGCCAGTGGCTAGAAAAACACAAACGATCAAATCCGACGCCTTATATCACTAAAAGTAATATAGATGCGACGCGTCAGACGGTGGGTGACCTAGCCATGATCCGTGTGACCTCTCTAACTCAACGATTGACTGAGCGATTAAATGATTGACTGGATGCGGCACCTTGCCTGATCATGTGTGCTGAAGTTGCAAAAATCCTACAGGTGCTATGCCTGAACAACGCACTAAGTGTTTTATCAATGATTCGATACTTTCCGGAGCAATCAATGAAATTCTTACTTTCTTTGGCAACGCTTGTATGTGCACTCGCTACGAACGCTGCTAGTGCCGTCGGGCCAGCCCCTGCCCCCTTAAAACAAAAAGAGGTTCTGACGATTGGTTACGTCAAGGTCGGCCACCTCTCTGCAATGCTGATGCTCGAAGAAGAACTCAAGCAGCTCAACATCGAAGTCAAACGCGCTGAGTTTGTTCGCTATGCAGATGCCCGCACTGCTCTTCTATCAGGCTCGGTCGATGTGTCAGCAGTCGGCCCAGGCGATTTGGCGATCGTGGCTGCGCAAGGCAGCAAAAATCTAATTGGCCTCTCTGGCGTTGCAAGCTCAGCAAAATATCTAGTGGTCCGCAAGGGTGTAAAAATCGACAACTGGAGCGATATCGCTGGGAAAAAAATTGCAATCGCGCCTGGCTCTGCAGTGTGGTTTCAGTGGGCTATGACGCTGGTTGAAAAAAATATTCCTTACACGACCTTCTCGCCCGTGAACGTCCAAGGCGGTGGTACTGCCTTTATCCAAGCCATGAAACGTGGCGACATCGATGCCATGGTCTTATGGGAGCCTTTTGAATCACAAGCGGTTGCCGAAGGTGATGCCTATTTCGCCAAAAACCTCGAATACAGCCAATCGCGCGCAGTCGGGGCAGAGCTTGGGATGCTGGCGGCCTCTGGCGACGCCATGAAGACGAAAAAAGAATTGGTTCAACGTTTTCTCTGGGCTTACTTTAAGATTGAAGAGCAGCTCGCCCGCAATGATGTGCTGTTTGCAGAGACCTATGCCAAATACACTGGCTTGCCCTTAAGTGTCACCACAGAGTCGAGCAAGATCATTAAACTCGGCGGGGTTTTAGACAAAGAACAAGTCGCTCGCTTGGCCGAGGCGGCTTTCAAACAAGGGATTGTGCAAAAAAACGTGACCAAAGAAGCCGCAGACCTCTACGATGACAGCATGGCCAAAGCGATCAAAAAATAGGTGGGCCGGATGTTGTTGATGAATAAAGCGGTGCATCTCAAGCGTTTGCTTCTGGGCTTGCTCGTCCCTGCCATTGTTCTTTTGTTATGGCAATGGACGGGCAGTCAGCCTAACATGGCAGGCATCATGCCAACACCGTTGAAAGTCCTTGAGGGCTGGCACTCTTGGATTTTTGGGTCGCCAGGGTTGGGATTGAATCCCTACCTAGGCACTTGGGTGTCAAACGTCGAGTACTCTTCGATGCGCGTTGTGCAAGGCTTCGTGCTGGCGGCTGTGATCGGTGTCCCGCTTGGCTTACTCATTGGCTGGAGCAAACTGATCGCGCAAATGTTCGATCCTTTAATACAAAGCTTGCGTCCTATCCCCATCACAGCGTGGCTACCATTTTCCATTGCGATTTTTGGCATTCGGGATATTGGCTCAATCTTTTTAATCTTTTTAGGCGGCTTTTATGCCATCGTCGTCAATACGACTCAGGGCGCGCGCGATGTCGACCGCAATCTGGTACGCGCTGCCCTCATGATGGGGGCTAGCCGCAGCCAGTTGCTCTATCGCGTCGTTCTGCCCGCTGCGATGCCCTCTATCTTTACGGGGTTACGTATTGGGCTGGGGATCTCGTGGACCGCAGTGATCGTCTCTGAAATGGTGGCGGTCAAATCGGGACTCGGCTATGTCTTGTGGGATGCGTATTACATGGGTCGAATGGACATTGTGCTTGCCGACATGGTGTCGATTGGCGCCATGGGATTTATCAGTGACCGTCTGATTGTATTCATTGAACGCAAAGTTTTAGTTTGGCGTATTTTACAAAGTCATTGACCCCTCTATGTCAAACATTTCTATTCAAGATGTCAGCAAGATTTATCCGAGCGCACCGCCGGTCATCGCCTTAGAGAACATCAAGCTTGAGGTAAGCGAAGGTGACTTCGTGGCCTTATTGGGCCCCTCTGGGTGCGGCAAGTCGACGCTGCTCAACCTCATCGCTGGCTTTGAATCACCCACCTCTGGAGCCTTACACGTAAATGACCGCGCGGTTCTAGCCCCGGGGCCCGATCGAGGCGTGGTGTTTCAAGAAGCCGCCCTGTTTCCGTGGCTCACGGTCTGGGAGAACGTTGTTTTTGGTCCCAAGGTTCAAGGCTTACCCAGAGCAGAGTACGAAGAGCGTGCTCACGAAATGCTCAGCATCGTTGGGTTAAATGACTTTAAGCAGCATTTGCCGATTCAATTGTCCGGCGGTATGCGCCAGCGCGTGGGCATTGCGCGGATTCTCACCCTGGGCTCTCGTGTCTTGTTAATGGATGAACCCTTTGGGGCACTCGATGCACAAACGCGGCTCACGATGCAAGAGTTATTGCTTTCAGTGTGGCAAAAGTTAAAGCCCACCATCCTCTTTGTGACACACGATATTGATGAAGCCATTTTTTTATCGAATACGATCTATGTCATGTCGGCGCGGCCCGGGCGTATTCAATCCGCACTCACCGTTCCACTGACGCGGCCGCGCTCCGTCGCTGATACGGCGAGCGAATCCTTCAGAAAAATGAAGCTTGATGTTCTAAATCTTATCCGAAACCACCATGGCTAATCCACGTATTCCGTATCGCTTTTCTAACGAAGGTCCACAACTGAGTCCTCACCCAGAGGGTGCCATCTTGGTGCACTTGGTGGTGAACGTTGAGCACTGGCAATTTGATGCTGGCATGCCGCGCACCATACTCACTCCCCCGCATGGCAAAGAAACCGTGCCAGACGTCCCCAACTTCAGCTGGGTTGATTACGGCATGCGAGCTGGCTTGCCACGCCTCATCAACGCCATTCAAAGTCGTGGCCTACCCGCGTCAACCAGTTTTAATGCAGGCGTTATTCAGGCCTACCCGCGAGCCGCACAGGCAATGCACGACGCGGGCTGGGAGTTCATCGGCCATGGTGTGCATCAAAAGGCGCTCAACCATGCCGAAGGTGAAGAAGCCTTGATCGCCGCAAGCTTGGACATGATCGAAGCCTTTACAGGCAAGCGTCCCAAGGGTTGGCTCAGCCCAGGCTTGCGTGAGTCGCACGACACTCCAGAGTTCTTAAAAAAACAAGGAATTGAGTACGTCTTTGATTGGGTTGTCGACGATGTGCCGCATTGGATGCATACCAAAGAGGGGCCACTACTCGCCCTACCCTATAACCTAGAGATAAACGATTCAATCATTTACGCGGTTGAAAAACATCAATCCAATGAAATGTATCAACGACTGGCCAATACCCTGAGTTTATTCAAACGAGAGTCCGTTGTTCAACCGCGTGTGCTGTCGCTAGGCTTGCATCCGCATCTGATTGGTGTGCCACACCGCTTTGAGAGTTTCGAGAAAATGCTCGATCTACTCATGGCAACGCCAGAGGTATGTTTTGTGAAGGGCGAACAACTGGCAAGGTGGTTTACCGAACAAGTGCCGCCCCCTGTGGCGCCTTAAATCCTATACCCGAAGCAGACTGCGAGGCCCTTATTCGAACCGTCGCGCTAACGTGTCAAGACCAGACGCACACCAAACCCAATCAGGCATAGGCCAGCTAGCTTTTCAAGTAAGAACCCGGCCTTTGGATTACGACGCATGCGCTCGGCAAAAAAATGCGTCAAGAACGTGGCGATCACTCCATACACAAACGCTAAGGCAGCAATCGTGATTGCCAGGAATCCAAACGTCAATAAACCTTGTTGCCGCACCGGGTCGATGAAAAGCGGGAAAAAAGCCATATAAAAAACAATCGATTTTGGATTTAAGAGCGTAATGAAAAATGCCTGACGTAAGTAATGATAGGGTTTGATATTCAAAATGGGCGCAGCACCCGGTTTAGCGAGCAACATTTTTAGACCTAACCACGCAAGATAGGCTGCACCCACCCACTGCACCGCAGCAAAGGCTGCGGGGTACGCCGTCAAGATCGCTGCGACCCCTGCAACGGCTAACCAAGCCAAGACCTGGTCTCCGAGCACAATCCCGGTCGTGGCGGCAAGCCCGGCGCGCAAGCCCCCTTTGCTCGTTGACGTAATTAACACCAGGTTGCCGGGCCCAGGGATCAACAAAAATATCGTGAAGGCGACAACAAATGCCCCGTAATCCGTTACCCCTAACATGCTTGACCTCGACTGTGTGATTTAGTACAGGCATTCACTATACAACGCGACACCCGAAGAGATTTCGAGTTACGCTAACGCAATCATTTGGCCGGTTACACGACGGCTTTCACTTCATCTTGCAACCATAACGTTTTTTACACACACCTATGTCAACACGCTTCAGACTTCACCTAGAAAACGGTCGCCTTCGCAATGAGCTCTTTCATCTGACGCACGAGCAATGGACGCAAGCAGCGGCACGCCACCCAGAGCTTGCCAAGCAAATCGACGTCTCGGTTGGCTGGGATGGCGACATCTTAGAAAGTGCGCTGCAAGACGCTGACGCTCTGCTTGCGGGCCCAATCGATCGTCCAAAAATCATTGCAGCAAAAAAACTAAAGTGGATTCACACGACAGGTGCGGGTGTGGATCACCTGCTACCGCTTGACTGGTTGCCCGAACAAATCACGGTCACAAACAGTAGTGGCATCCACGGCGACAAGACTGAAGATTTCATCAGCATGGCTTTGTTGATGTTGCATAACAAAATGCCTCAAATTCTGGCGAATCAAACCAAACAGATTTGGGACATGATTCATGAGTTCAATATTCGCGGCAGAACCGCGACGGTGATTGGCTTTGGCGACGTTGGCCGCGCCGCAGGCTTGGGCGCGAAACGACTTGGCATGAAAGTCATTGCAGTGACTCGTTCGGGCACAGCTCAACCGCTTGCGGATGAAACCATCAGTGTGAGCCAACTCGACTCAGTCTTACCTCGCACCGACTACCTCATTGTTGCCGCGCCGCTTACCGCAGACACTAGAGGCTTAATCACTGACGCCAGAATTGCATCATTACCAAAAGGCGCGGGCTTGATCAATATTGGCCGCTCACCGATTGTCGATTACGCTGCTGTGATCAAGCATCTTGAGAGCAAACAGCTCGATGGCGCAATCTTGGATGTCTTCGATAAAGAGCCACTTGAGCCGGGCTCACCCCTTTGGACAACACCTAATCTTATCGTCACGCCACACATCTCGTGTGATGCGCCCGATTACGTACAACGAGTATTAGATTGCTGGTTTGCCAATTTTGCCAAGCTCACCACAACTGGGCAGCTTGACAACAAAGTCAACCGACAACTTGGCTACTAGACTGACCCAAGGCCGGCTCAGCCCGTTTATTCGGGCTTGAGTTTTCCTGAGGCCGCTAACGCTGTTGCAGTCTTATCTTCGGTTTGCATCAGAGTCGTAAAAACAGCGGCAGGCCCTGGCCGTGCCCGACTAGCGGCCCGCGTAAATTGCTCTTGCAATTGGGGATCTGCCAAGGTCTTGTTCAGCGCCGCGTTCAAGAGCGCGAGCGTTGCTGGTGGCGTCTTACCAGGTGCTAACAAGCCAGCAGTGGTGCTCACTTCAAGCTGCGGCAAACCCAGTTCTTTCGCGCTCGGCACGTCGGGCACTAGCGGATCACGCTCTGCTGACACCACCATCATGGCGCGAGCCCGCCCTGACTTGAGGTGCGTGATCGCACTGGACAGTTGATCAATGCTGACATCGACCTGCCCACCAAGCAGATCAATGTTGGCGGGCCCCGACCCCTTGTAGGTGATCACATTGAGTTCAATACCCGCCATAATCTGCAATTGCATGATGGCAATATGGTTTGAAGTACCAATACCCGCGTTGGCAATACTGACCTTACCTGGGTTCGCTTTTGCGTAAGCAATAAAACTCGCAAAATCCTGAAATTTATTTTGATCAGCGCGCGTCACCAATAATAAAGACGTCGAAGAAATCAACCCCACCGCGGCAAAGCTCTCGAGTGAGTACTGCGTCTGTACCATCTTGGGCGCAACGGTAATGGCGTTAGGCGTACTAACAAGCAACACCGTCCCATCGGCTTCAGCGCGAGAGACCTCGGTCGCACCAACGACGCCCCCTGCCCCAGGCTTATTTTGCACAACAACAGATTGCCCCAGCTCTTTGGCCAGGCCCGGAGCAATCAGACGACCAATAATGTCAAGATTGCCACCGGCCGCAAACGGCACAATGAGCGTAATTGG
>CAMDEF010000066.1 GCA_945895265.1 Bordetella parapertussis
GAATTCGGGTCGACATACCCCAGCAAAACGTTGCAGTCTGTGACGGTTGGGCGTTTGCCGCCGCGACCATAACAGGCGGGCCCTGGGTCAGCCCCTGCGCTTTGAGGGCCAATATGCACCCCGCCGCCGCTGTCAATCCAGGCGATCGAGCCGCCGCCTGCGCCAATCGAGTCGATATCAATGGTGGGTGCGCGCACCGCATGGGTGTGTAGCAGGCTGCTGGTGCGAAGTTCGGGGCGCGAGTCGCGAATCAGTGATACATCGAAGGTAGTGCCGCCCATGTCCCCCAACAGAACACCCGGCAACTTGGATTGTTCGCTGGCGCGCACCGCGGCACTGACCCCACCTGCAGGGCCTGACTCAAGCAGCACGATTGGCTTAGCAGCCACCACTGCCGTTGAGGCCAAGCCACCGTTCGATTGCATGAACAGCAGCTCGCCGCGAAAGCCTGCGGCTTGAAGTTGGCTGTCGAAATGATGGATATAGCGACCACAGACGGGGCCTAAGAGGGCGTTCATCACCGTCGAGCTGGTGCGCTCGTATTCTTGCATTTCGGGGTTGACCTGATGCGATGCTGTGATGAAGTGCTGCGGCAACAAACGCTTGAGAGCGTCGTAGGCTTGTTTTTCGTGCACCGAGTTCACGTAGGCATGCAAAAAACAAATCGCCACCGCTTCGATGTCAGAGGCTTTGATCTTTTCAGCTAGGCTTTTCAGTGCTTGAAGATCAAGTGGTGTCTCGACCGAGCCATCGGGGCGCAGACGCTCAAGTACCTCAAGACGCCAGCGCCGCTCAACCAGAGGCTTAGGGTTTTCAAATTGCAAGTCATACAAATCGGCACGGTCATGGCGTGAGACCCTGCGTAGCTCAAGGATGTCGCGAAAACCAGCGGTGGTGATGAGTGCCGTTTTGGCACCCTTACCCTCGACAATCATATTCGTGGCCATGGTGGTGCCATGCCCGATAAAGCCAATCTCGGCACTTGTTTTGCCACTCAGTTCTAAGATGCGATGAAAACCGTGCATCGCACCGATTACGCGATCTGCAGGGGTGGTGGGCACCTTCGCCGACCAGATTTGTCCGGTGTTGTCGTCTACCAAGACAATATCTGTAAATGTGCCACCGACATCAATGCCAATCCGATTCATGAGACCGTAACCCTTCGAACAAAAATTCCAACGCTGATCGTCGGTTCATGCTGACCCGTTGTCAAGCCCGAAACCCCTTGGTTTGCCCTAGGTCACGGCGATTTAGACCAATACCGTCCGTTGGCAGTCGAAGGAGCGTACAGCTAGATGGTCAGCCGCCTTGGTCTGTCACGTGACGGGTGAGGGTTTGGATGACTGCGGTGTAAATAAGGTTTCATTGGAATTTGCCCCGGTAATAAATTAAAATGTTAATCACGTTACAAATTGAACGACCTTAGCGTATGGCTCTGCTCACTATCCTGCACTTTCCTGACAAACGCCTGCACAAGGTCGCCAAACCCGTGGCCGCGGTGACAGATCGCATCCGAAAACTAGCGGCTGACATGGCCGAAACGATGTACGACGCTCCGGGCGTAGGCTTGGCAGCCACCCAGATTGACGTGCACGAGCGCGTTGTGGTGATTGATGTCAGCGAAAATAAAGACGATTTGATGGTGCTGATTAACCCCGAGATCGTGTCGCGCAGTGACGAGCAAAAAACTCACGAAGAGGGCTGTTTGTCGGTGCCGGGCGTATACGACGAGGTAGAGCGGCCCTCGACGGTGCGTGTACGTGCGCTGAATCTTGAGGGCGAGGTGCACGAGTTTGATGCCGAAGGGTTATTGGCGGTGTGCGTACAGCACGAGATCGATCACTTAAATGGCAAAGTGTTTGTGCAGCACTTATCGTATTTAAAGCAAACACGCCTTAAAGCCCGTTTGCGTAAAGAACAACGCGAACTTGAACGGGTGTAGCCCAGACTCATGCATACCGAAATACTAGGGTACACAGGGGCGTTTTTAACGACCGCTGCGTTTTTTCCACAAACCTATCAAACAATTAAAACTCGCGATACCAAGGCGATTTCTCTGGCAATGTATGTGATGTTTACGCTAGGGATTGCGCTGTGGTTGGGGTATGGCATTTTGATTGAGTCGCTACCCTTGATTTTTTCAAACTCTATTACGTTTGTGATGGCGGGTACGATTTTGGTGCTCAAGCTCAAAGAGCGCTAAGCCCCTTCGCGCGTCAAGCTTTCGGCGCGCCACCCCAACCTTGAATAAACGCCGCAGCGCTTTGCCGCTTGCCGCCAGCGCGTTGTAGTTCAGTCAGGCGTAAGACGCCTTGCACCGTGGCAAGGTCAATCCCCTCGGGGCTGGTGCCGATGACAGTACCTGCCTCAGTCTGCTTGCCTGTGGACGCGATCGCGACCGCGTTCCAGACCTTCACCTGCTCGTGAATTGCCGGTAGATGTAGCGTGGCACCGGGCGCCGGGTTAAAAGCTCGAATCCGTCGGGCAAGTTGCACAGCTGGCTGGGAAAAATCTAGCGCGGCTTCGGCTTTATCAAGCTTTGAGGCATACGTCGCGCCCTCAAGCGGTTGGGGTTGCGCGGTTAAGGTTCCAAGAGGAAGCGCCTGCAAAGCTGCCACGATCAGTCGCGCTCCTTGCTCGGCTAGCTTATCGTGCAAGGTCGCGGCAGTCTCAGTCTCTGTGATGGCCAGTGACTCAACCAATAGCATAGCGCCGGTATCCAGACCTTCGTCCATTTGCATGATTGTGACGCCTGTCTGGGTGTCACCGGCTTCGATGGCGCGTTGAATCGGCGCCGCTCCGCGCCAGCGCGGCAGAAGGCTAGCGTGAATATTCAGGCAGCCGTAGCGCGGTGTGGTGAGCACCCAGCTCGGCAAGATGAGGCCATAAGCGGCAACCACTAAAACATCGAGCTGAGCCCCCTGAAGAGCCACTTCAGCGCTGCGTGCCTCGTCTGGATATTTGCCGTCAAGCCGCAAGCTGCGCGGCTGTGCAACCGCAATTTCACGCTCGAGGGCGCACTGCTTGACAGCGCTCGGTGTGAGCTTAAGGCCACGCCCTGAGGGGCGATCGGGTTGAGTGAGTACTAACGGCACCTTAAACCCAGCTGCCAGAATCGCCTGCAGAGCCTGGGCTGAGAACTCAGGGGTGCCAGCAAAGCCGACCCGCAAGGGGGTTGAGATTGTCGTCGAGGGCGGTGGAAATGTTGCAGCCATATTGCTCGAGATCCTGTTCAAAGGCGGGTGATTGATCCGTCGCTAGTGGTCGTCATTTCGGATGAGGCTTGAGAGTTGGGCAATGTGGGGCGTGACCCCACTAAATCTTTTCGGCCCACAGGTCGTACTCGTCAGAGTCAGTGACGCGCACCCGCACCATGTCGCCTGGTTTCAGGGGTACGGCGCTATCCACAAATACGCTGCCGTCTATTTCGGGTGCGTCAGCACTTGAGCGCCCGACCGCGCCGTCTTCGTCGACCTCATCGATCAAGACGTCGAACTCTTTGCCGACTTTACGCGCCAGGCGTTCAGTTGAAATCGCCTGTTGATGAGCCATGAAACGGTCGTAGCGCTCTTGTTTGACCTCATCAGGCACAGCACCCTCAAGTGCATTGGCGGGGGCACCCTCGACAGGCGAGTATTGAAAGCAGCCCACGCGGTCGAGCTGAGCTTCTGACATCCAGTCAAGCAGGTACTGAAATTCGCTTTCCGTTTCGCCTGGAAACCCAACGATAAAGGTCGAGCGCAGGGTAATGTCGGGGCACTGCTCGCGCCAGCGATGGATCCGCGCCATCGTGCGATCTTCAAAGGCGGGGCGTTTCATGGCCTTCAAAATGCGTGGGCTGGCGTGCTGAAACGGGATATCGAGGTAAGGCAAAATTTTGCCTTCGGCCATCAAAGGAATCACTTCGTCGACATTGGGGTAAGGGTAGACATAGTGCAGGCGAACCCAAATGCCCAATTCAGATAAGGCCGAGCAAAGCTCGGTCATACGGGTTTTCACTGGGCGACCGTTCCAGAAGCCGCTGCGGTATTTGACGTCGACACCGTAGGCGCTGGTATCTTGCGAAATCACTAGCAGCTCTTTGACCCCGGCGCGCGCTAAGCGCTGGGCTTCGTCAAGCACATCACCCACAGGGCGGCTGACGAGATCGCCGCGCATTGAGGGGATGATGCAGAAGCTGCAGCGGTGGTTACAGCCTTCAGAAATTTTGAGGTAAGCGTAGTGGCGCGGGGTGAGCTTGATCCCTTGTGGCGGCACCAAATCTGTAAACGGATCGTGCAAAGGGTTAGGCGGTGCCGCTTCGTGCACCGCACGCACGACCTGCTCGTACTGTTGTGGCCCAGTCACGGCCAGCACACTGGGGTGTACGGCACGAATCACTGACTCATCGACCCCCATGCAGCCCGTCACGATGACACGGCCGTTTTCGGCGATGGCCTCGCCGATCGCATCTAACGACTCGGCTTTGGCACTGTCAATAAAGCCGCAGGTATTGACTACCACCACGTCGGCGTTGTTGTAGTCGGGAACAATGACATAGCCTTCGGTACGCAATTGTGTGAGGATGCGCTCTGAGTCGACAAGCGCTTTAGGGCAGCCGAGACTAACAAAACCGACTTTGGGAGAGGACATGGCACGTCACCTGGCAGGCCGCAGCCCACATGAAAGAGAGCGAGATTTTACCCGCGATCGACGCTAGCCCCTACAATCACCCCATGACACAAGCTGCCCCCGCACTCTCTGATAGTTTATTGGCCGCCGCGCGCGCCATTGGCGCGGTTGAAACCGGCCAGTCTTTGACTGAAGCCTTACTCGACGTTCGGCCTGAGCTACGGCCATCTGCGCAGTCCTTAAGCTTTTATGCGATGCGACATTGGGGTCAGGCGATGGCGCTGCGCCGTCTGCTGCTCGATCGCGTACCGCCCAACCCCACCGTCTTTGCGCTGTTGGGCTTAAGCCTGTTGTTGCTAGAGGTCGCGCTGAGTGACCCTGCCGAGCGCGACGCCACTGCGCCCACCTATACGGCGCACACGCTGGTGGATCAGGCGGTACAGGCCACGCAGGGGCAGCGCGACACGCTGAATTTCAAAGGCTTAGTGAACGCCATTTTGCGTCGCTTTCAGCGCGAGCGCGCCGCGTTGCTGTCGCAGCTCGAGCATGATCTTGAGGCCCAGTACAGCCACCCAAAATGGTGGATTGAAGCGCTGCAAACGGCTTATCCGCAAGACTGGCAGCGTCTGCTTGAAACGGCCAACATGCATCCACCTCTTTCGCTGCGGGTCAACCTACGCGCGACCACGCGTGCGGCCGTTGAACAGGCCTTCGCCGCCGCAGGTATCGCTGCAACGCCTTTCGGGGTGGCCGGCTTAGTGCTCGATGTGCCACGCCCGATTGCTTCGTTGCCGGGCTACGCGCAGGGTTGGTGGTCGGTGCAAGACGCGGGCGCACAGCTTGCCGCCCCCTTGCTTGAGTTAAAAGACGGCATGCGAGTCTTGGATGCTTGCGCGGCTCCCGGCGGCAAAACCGCACACATGCTTGAGCTCGCGGCACTCAAACTGACAGCGCTTGACATCGACAACGCACGCATGGGTCGTGTCGAGCAAAACCTTGAACGCTTAGGCTTGCTCAATGACGATGTTGAGTTGATCGCTGAAAGCGCCATGCGCGCGCACACGTGGTGGGACGGCAAGCCCTTTGACGCAGTGCTCGCCGATGTGCCATGCACTGCCTCAGGTATTGTGAGGCGCCATCCCGACATTCGTTGGTTGAGGCGCTTCACAGACCTCAAGCCGACCGCAAAATTGCAACGAGAGATTTTGGATTCACTGTGGAGCTTGGTCGCACCCGGAGGTAAATTATTACTTGTCACGTGTTCGATTTTTCCGCAAGAGTGCGAGTTGCAGGCACAGGCCTTTTTAAAGCGTCATGCTCAGGCGGTACGCTTACCCGCGCCGGGTCAGTTGTTACCCTGCCTGGCCGACGCCGAGCGACCGGCAGGGCAAGACGGTTTCTTTTATGCTTTGTTTGCTAGACAGGTTTAGGTGTTAATCACACGATGACGGCTTGGGCGACCTTGTTGCTAGGATGTCAGCGAGGCCTTTTAGGTGTGCTCGCAGCGTTGCTGTGCCTGGTTGTCTCTGTGAGTCAAGCGGCAGAGCCGCGCATCGAGCGCATCGAGCCTTTGATTACCGAGGGGCAACTTACACTCGATCTTGATTTGACCTTTGAGCTTGGTCGAGTGGTGACTGAGGCTGCTGAGCGCGGTGTGCCGCTTTACTTCACGTTTGATTTAAAGATCACCTCGCCCAGGTGGTGGTGGTTTGACCGTGTTCTAGTCGAGGCGACCTTAACTCGCCGTTTGACTTACAACGCACTCACGCAACAATGGCGTGTGGCAACAGGCGATTTGTTTTTACCGGTCAAATCTCTAAACGAGGCGCTGGCTGTGCTGAAGCAAGTACGCGGCTGGCCCGTGGCCCCTTCCGATCGGTTTGATAAAAATCAGCGCTATGACGGACGCATCAGGATGCGACTCGATGCCTCTCAGCTTGCCCGACCTCTGCAGCTTGAGGCAGCGAGCCGAAGTGCTTGGTCGCTTGCAAGCCCTTGGGCGCCGTTTGATTTTTCGATTCAGCAAGCAGGGCCTGCCAAATGAGCCGGCATCTGGCCTTGCAGGCGCGCGCATCGGTTCAAACGCTGGTGGCGGGGCACCTATGAATAGATTGCTGCGTTTAGCGTTGTTCATTGGGGTGAGCAGTGGTGCAGGCCTGTTTGGCTTGCTGGCTTGGTCAACGGGTAACGCCTCGCGAGTGGCTCAGTACCAAGGCTTGCTGCTTTGGCTGAACGGCGCGCTTGCTCTGGCATTGTTTGTCTGGGTCGTCGCGCTGACCGTTCGCCTGCTCTCGCAACTGCGCAGTGGTTTGTTTGGAGCACGTTTGACCGCGCGTTTTGCGTTGGCATTTGCCTTAATTGGCGTGTTGCCTGGTACCTTGATTTATGGCGTGTCTTTGCAGTTTATGGCACGGTCAATCGAGTCGTGGTTCAACGTGCGTGTCGATACGGCGCTTGAGTCAGGCCTGGCTTTGGCACGAGCGGCACTCGACTCTCAGCTCGCCGAACTCGAGTCGCGCGCGCGCGTCATGACGCCCGAACTCAATGCAACACCCGATGCAGACGTCGCGGGCGTGCTGGCGCGGTTGCGGGATTCAAGTGGCCCAGTCGATGCGATGGTGTTTAGTGGCAGTGGGCGCGTGATCGCGTTTTCGAGCGACAAGCTCGGTGCGTTGTCCCCTCTGCCCCCTCCAGCTGCCATTTTGAATCAGTTGAGGGTCACCCGCGGGTACTCAAACGCCGACACGGGTGATAGCGTGGCCGGCGGTCCTGTTGACCCCGGTCTACAGTTGCGGGTGATTGTGGCGTTGGCTGCGCCAGAGCGAACCGAAAGCCTGCTGGGTGTAAACGTTGAATCCCGTTGGCTACAACTGGCACAGCCAGTTTCTGAAAAAATTGCCCGTAACGCGAGTGAAGTGCAGCAAGGTAATCGTGATTATCAAGAGCTTGCGCTATCTAGACAAAGCCTGCGTAATTTGTTTGGAGTGACTCTCACCTTGGCACTGTTGCTGGCTGTATTTGCGGCAATCGCTGTGGCGCTGTACCTATCCAAAAAATTGGTCAGCCCCCTCTTGGCTTTAGCGTCTGGTACGCAGGCAGTGAGCGTGGGCGACTATCGTGCACTGCCCGAACCGCCCTCAAATGACGAAGTGGGGCAGTTGACTCGTTCGTTTAACACCATGACTCGTCAACTCGACGAGGCACGGCGGATGGTTGAAACCAATCGCAGCCAACTCCAGCGCTCGAACGTCTATCTTGAAAGCGTGTTGGCAAACTTATCGGCAGGTGTGCTGGTGTTTGACGAGCGATTTTGCTTGACGACCTTTAACCAAGGCGCGCAATCGATTCTTAAGGTTGACTTGCGTACAGCACCTGGGCGGCTGTTGCAGACGGTAGAAGGGATGAGTGAGTTCTCGCAGCGGATTCGGCAGGCTTTTTCTGAGCATACGGCAATGGGCTCAGAGCGTACCCACTGGCAAGAGCAGTTTGAACTAACCTTGCAAGAGCCCGGACCAGAGGCCAAGGCGTTTACGCTGACGTTACTGGCGAGAGGCACACAGTTAAATGTGGATGGCCGAGAAAATGGTTATATGGTGGTGTTCGATGACATCACTGAAGTGATCTCGGCGAGTCGCAGCGTTGCTTGGGGTGAGGTTGCGCGTCGCTTGGCGCACGAAATTAAAAATCCGTTGACGCCGATTCAGCTTTCGGCCGAGCGCCTTGCGATGAAGTTGGCGCATAAGCTTGAACCGCTTGATGCACAATTGCTCGAGCGGGCGACCAACACGATTGTGAATCAAGTGAACTCGTTGAAACACATGGTCGATGATTTTCGTGAATACGCACGTAAGCCACCCTTAGTCTTGGCGCCAGTCGATTTCAATGGGCTCGTGGATGAAGTGTTAGGTTTGTATGGCTGGGATCCACTTAGCGGACAGGTGCAAGAGGATCCGGCCCAGCCGTGGCGGCTTGAAGTGTTGCTTGACCCTGCGCTGCCAGTTATTTTGGGTGACCCCACCCAACTCAGACAGGTGGTTCACAATCTGTTAGCGAATGCGCGAGACGCCTTGGCTGAGGTGTCGCACCCGGGCGTGATCCGGGTGAGCACGCAAATGATTCCTCCGGGCGCGGTCGAAACTGCGGAGCGGGCGGCGGTGCGTTTTACCGTTTCCGATAACGGTGCCGGCTTTTCGGCACAAGTGTTACAAAGGGCGTTCGAGCCGTACGTCACGACTAAGACGCAGGGTACTGGATTAGGTTTGGCGATTGTTCGTAAAATCATCGAAGAGCATCATGGGCGAATTGATGTGTCTAATCGCAAAGAAGGGGGCGCCCGGGTATCGATTCTTCTCACGCAATTAGCAGAACCAGTAGACGCAACGCCACAAGATAACGATAATGCAAGCTTGCAATAGGTGATTAAAAGTTTATGGCCAGAATTTTAGTGGTCGACGATGAAGTCGGAATCCGCGAGTTGCTCTCCGAAATTCTCTACGACGAAGGGCATACGATTGAGTTGGCCGAGAACGCGGCGCAGGCGCGAGCGGCGCGTTTGCGCATGCGACCCGATCTTGTGCTGCTCGATATTTGGATGCCAGACACTGACGGCGTTACGTTACTGAAAGAATGGAACGCTGCAGGTTTGCTCGACATGCCTGTCATTATGATGAGCGGCCATGCCACGATTGATACCGCGGTTGAAGCCACCAAAATTGGCGCGATTGATTTTCTTGAAAAGCCGATTACGCTGCAGCGCTTGCTCAAAACAATTTCAACGGGTTTGGCGCGCGGTCGCACAACGGTCGCAAAATCTGCCTCGGGTGCGTTTGCCCCGGTCAACCCTCAAGTGACGGCTGTGGTCTCGCCTGCTGCGCAGGTTGCCGCTATGCCCGCACCGATTGTGGCGGCAGTGGTGCCGCCCGACCAAGGTTTGCTCGGCGATATTTCGCTTGATCAACCCCTACGCGAGGCGCGCGATGAGTTCGAGCGAGTCTATTTTGAATATCACCTAGCCCGCGAAAATAACAGCATGACGCGCGTGTCTGACAAAACAGGCCTTGAGCGCACCCATCTGTATCGTAAGCTTAAACAGCTTGGTATCGAAGCGCGTAAACGCGGCAGTTAAGCTTCAACTGCTGCGGCGACTCGCACGCCTTCGTTAAGCGTAAAACTTTCGTTAAGGCGCTGTAGTGCCCGCCGGTGGGGTATCAAGTCCGCCAACGCGCGCGTCTTCAAACACACGACGCTCTTGCACCAGTTGGGCCGCAACAGCCACTGCAATCTCTGCGGGCGTGCGGCTGCCAATCTGCAGCCCCACCGGGCCGTGCAGTCGGTCGACGTCTGCTTCAGTGAGGTCAAAGCTTAGCAAACGCTCGCGACGTTTTGTTTGATTGCGCGATGAGCCCAGTGCCCCAACGTAAAACGCTTTAGAGCGCAACGCCTCAAGCAGTGCCATGTCGTCAAGCTTGGGGTCGTGGGTAATCGCGACAATGGCCGTGCGTGCGTCGGTTTGAATGTCAAGGACTGCATCATCGGGCATGCCAGGTAGCAAGGTGACGTCAGGCATATTCCAGTCGGCCGTGAACTCTTCACGCGGGTCACACACTAAAACCTGAAATTCAAGCATCGTGGCGATCTGTGCAAGGGCTTTTGCGGTTTGGTTTGCGCCAATAATCAACAAGCGCCAATGCGGACCATACACAAAATAACAGCCTTGCTCTTTGACTTCGGTAAGCTGGCCCGGCTTTGCTTCAGTCAGGGTTGATTCACCTGTACTCAAGTCTAGCCAGCGTCCGATAAGTCTTTGCTCTGAGGTGACCGCCACGACGCGATCCAGCCATCCGCTAGCAGCAAGCGGTTCAATCACCAGTTTGAGTGTGCCGCCGCAAGGCAGACCAAAACGAGCAGCCTCTTCTTGCGACACGCCGTAGGTGGCCCACTCAGGGCGCGCCGGCAGCCGACCCGACTGCGCACGCGCAATTAAGTCGTCTTCAATGCAGCCGCCCGATACCGAGCCCACGACACGGCCATCCTTGCGCACGGCAAGCATCGCGCCCGCCTGTCGTGGTGCCGAGCCCCAGGTTTTGACAACGGTTGCGAGATGAACGGTGTGCCCGTCTGCTAGCCACTGGTGGGCTTGTTTGAGTACTTCAGTATCAAGAGAATCCATAGCGTTCGTGTCGTTGTGAGATCCGCGCCGAGGCGCCTGGTACACCAGAGGGGGTGATCGGCCCGATCGCTGGTGGTCATATCAGTATACTAAGCCCCTTTACGCACTAAGAAATTGAGACAAATCATATGGATCCGATATTTGCGTTGGCTTTGGCGGTTTTAGGCTGTGTGACAGGCTTTGCCGCCGGGCTCTTGGGTATCGGAGGCGGCATGATTTTGGTGCCGTTTTTGACTTTATTGTTCACTTGGCAGAGCTTGCCACTCGAGTTGACGGTGCACGCCGCGATTGCGACTTCGATGGCGACTATTTTGTTCACCTCTGTGTCAAGTGTACGGGCACATCAAAAAAAGGGCGCCGTGCGTTGGGATCTTGTGGCCGCGCTAACGCCCGGTATTGTGGTGGGCGGCTTGATCTCGGGTGGGGCCTTATTCTCGTTACTGAAAACAGGTTGGTTAGCGTTATTTTTTGCAGTGTTTGTCGCCTACTCGGCCTTGCAAATGTTGCTAGACAAAAAACCTAAACCTTCGCGTCATATGCCGGGCCCAGTTGGTACGGCTGCGTCGGGTGGTGCAATTGGTTTTATTTCAGGCTTGGTGGGCGCCGGTGGCGGTTTTATTTCAGTACCGTTTATGCTTTGGTGCAATGTGCCTTTGCATCAAGCGGTAGGCACGTCGGCTGCGCTGGGCTTTCCGATCGCATTGGCCAATACGATTGGATATGTGTGGTCGGGCTGGGGTCAAAGCGGTTTGCCGCCAACGATGGTGGGTTACATTTTTTGGCCAGCGCTGATTGTGTTGGCGCTGTTTAGCGTTTTTCTTGCACCGATGGGTGCGCGTGCGGCACATAACCTGCCGGTCAAAACCTTAAAGCGAATTTTTGCGTATCTGTTGTTTGGCTTGGCTGTCTATATGGGCTTTAAGGCCTACCTGTCATTTTTTGGCTAACGCGCCGGGGGCGTGCGCGTGATCGCGCTCACGCTGATACGAGTCTCGCCAGTTGTGGCGCGCCGCGCACTGCTGCGCCAAGCGTGCCCATAGGCCACTTCAACTGTTAAGTGCAGGCGGCCATCGGCCTTGCGCTGTGTATCAAGCGCTGCCAGCAACGCTTGATACCGGTCGCGTCCTAACAGGCCGGGGCGTCGCCCAACACTTGGGTTGCCGCCCAGCGCTTTGACATCTGCTAAGAGTTTTTCGGGTGTGGCGTAGGTCAGGGTCAGAACCTCTTGATCCATCACTGGGTCAGCAAAGCCTTTTTCAATCAACAAATCGCCAAAATCGTGCATATCGACAAAGCTTGGCGTGACTGTTTTGAGGCCCGCTTGTTGCGCAGCTGCACGCACCTCTTGCAATGTCGCTGGCCCGAAGCATGAAAAAAACACCAGACCATTGACCCGTAGAATGCGCCCCCACTCTTGCAACACATCATGCGGTGCCGCGTGCCAGTGCAAGGCGAGGTTCGACCACACGAGCTCAAGGCTCTCAGGTGCCAGGCCCGTATGTGCGAGATCAGTGGTTAGCCATTGTGTATTGGCCGGTGCGCCACGCCATTGTGCAGCCTTTTGCCGCCAACCAGTAGAAAAATATTTTTTGGACTCTTGCTGCGCCTGACCCAAGAGACTCGAGGTGTGATCTTGCCCAACATAGCGGGCGGTGGGATAGCGTTGATGTAGCAGTGCAATTTGCTGCCCCGCGCCGCAACCGGCATCTAATATTTGTTCGGGCTGCAGACGCACCAGTCGCAGTCGCTCATCCATGCGCCGTGCGACCTCGCCGTATAAAAACTGCGCCGCCGATAGGTCGCCACGTCGGCTGAACTGTAACGCGACATGAGCAGAGTTGAGCGGCAGTGTATTTGGGGTGGACATTGTGAGCGTAGGGATGGCAGAAAAAGAGATCTCGGCGAGAAAATGTTGGATGCGCCGCGAAACAAAGGTACCAAAATGTACTCTATCTCTCAGAAAATTTTACGAAGTCTACCGGCGGCTTGCCCATTATGTGGCATGGGTGCGCGTGGCGGCGACTTATGCGTGGGCTGCGCGCACGATCTTGAGCTGCCTTTCAATGTGCGGGCACGTTGTCACGTTTGCTTTGAAACGGTGCCTGGGGCCGCAGTGTCGCACGCTTCATTCGAGGGCCACGAGCAAGCCAAGATTTTAGAGGCTTCGGGCACACCAGAGTGGCTCGCGACTGGCGAGTTTGCTGGGCTTGCGCCAGCGGTACGATGCGCTCGTTGCTTGCGCCAGCCGCCCGCTTACGCTCGCCTTGTGGCGGCGATCGAATACACCTACCCCGGGGCTATGCTGATTCAGCGCTATAAAGAAGGCGCCCGCCTGGCCTACGCGGGGTTGTTTGCACGGCTGTTGTGGAGTCGTCTGCAAACTCGCTCAGGGGGTTTTCAGGCCAAGGTGCCGCTCAGCGCACTGGTGCCGATCCCGTCTAGCCAAAGCGCACTCAAACGTCGCGGCTTTAATCCCGCGAGTGAACTTGCCCGCGAACTTGCCCGCTTGAGCGGTTATCCCTTGCGGCAAGAGTGGCTGATCCGCACCCGTGAAGCTTGCACACAGAAGACGCTTGATGCCCGTGCGCGTCGCGAAAGTGTAGAGGGCCTATACGCTTGCCAACACGCTGTGCCCTATGTGTGGATGGGAGTGGTGGACGACGTTGTCACGACAGGCAGCACAATGCATACTGCGGCAAAGGCCCTACTTGCTGCGGGTGCTGCGGGGGTCGTGGGGCTGACAGCTGCTCATACGCCGCGCGCATGGCAAAATGATACCTATGATTGATGTCATCCTTGTACAGCCTGAAATCCCTCCGAATACGGGCAACGTGATCCGCCTGTGTGCCAACACCGGTGCGCGCCTGCATTTGGTACGACCACTTGGGTTTGAAATTGACGACAAGCGCCTCAAGCGTGCTGGTCTCGATTACCACGAGTGGCAGCCTGTCAAGGTTCATGACTCGCTTGAATTGGCGATCGCAGCCACCGGCACGCCACGCGAGCGAGTGTTTGCGATCACAACGAAAGCGACCCAATTGGTGGGGCAAATCGCCCTACAGGTTGATGATGTATTTGTCTTTGGTTGTGAAACTGCTGGCCTCACGCAGCAGCAACGGGCGTTGTTTGATCCTGAACAAACGATCCGCTTGCCGATGTTGCCTGCGCAACGCAGTCTGAATTTATCGAATGCCGTGGCGATTGTTGTGTTCGAGGCGTGGCGACAACAGGGCTTTACTGGCGGCGTGTAGCTTGACCTAATCTAAAGACAAGTTCAAGCGCGTCATCACCTCATCCCAGCGTTTTTTTTCTGTCTGCATCAACTCTCGCAGAACTTGCGCATTTGAACCTACCGCAGAAAAGTACTGAGCTGAAAATTTATCTTTGATCTCTGGGGTTGCCAAAATTTCAGCAAGTCGTTGCTGCAGTCTTAGCAAAATTGTAGGGTCTGTGCCCGCAGGTGCAAGCATGGCGTGCCACGAGATTGCCTCAAAGCCCTCAAACCCTTGAGCAGCCAACGGAGCGACCCCAGGCAAGGATGCCGAGGCGACTCGGCTGGTCACACCAAGCACTTTGAGCTTGCCTTCTTTTGCCTGCGGCATGGCGATGGCAGGCACCATAAAGCTTGCTTGAATATCACCAGCAAGCATAGCGGTCGTAATTTGTGGAAAACTGGCGTAAGGAATATGCAGTAGCTCAATTCCAGCCTGTTGTTTAAAAAGCTCCATTGCTAAATGCGCTGCGCTACCCGCACCAACTGAGCCGTAATTCAAGGCGTTTGGCCGCGCGCGCGCGCGTTGGATAAACTCTGCGGTGCTGTTGACCTGCAGTGCCGCACTGAGTACCAAGACGTTTGGGCTAGTGGCAACTAAAGTAATGGGTGCAAGATCTGCGGCAGGGTCGTAGCCCAAGGTCTTTTTATACAGCGTCGGGGCAGTGACTAAAGGGCCGTTGATGGTGTACAGCAGCGTATAGCCATCGCTAGGCGCGCGCGCGACTAAGCGTGTGCCTAAGTTGCCACCGGCACCTGGTTTGTTCTCGATCACAATATTTTGTTTGAGGGCTTGACTCAAAGGTTCTGTGACCTGACGAGCGAGTATGTCGGGTGATGAGCCAGCCGGAAACGGCACGACTACATGAATCGGACGATCTGCGGGCCACGCTGCCCAAGCATTGTGCGCAAGCAAGGCGATCAGTAAGAAAAAAAGATGACGCAGCATATATTCTTTACTCCTTAATAAAATGGGACGTTTATTCTGTGGTCGCGACACGCGATAACAGGCGGGTCACAGCATCCAAGGGTTTAACGCCTTCAAATAAGACGTTGCATACCGCTTCGGTGATTGGCATCTCGACGTTGAGTTTGTAGGCTCGCTCACGGACTGCACGCGCGCAGCGTGCACCCTCTGCGGTCAAACCCGAGGCCAGCAAAGAGTCAAGCGTGTGACCTTGGCCAATCGCCAGCCCCACTTGTCGGTTGCGCGAAAGATCTCCGGTCGCAGTTAACACCAGATCACCCAAGCCTGTGAGCCCCGAAAAGGTTGCCGCGTGTGCACCAAGGGCTTCACCAAAGCGGGTCATCTCGGCGAGGCCGCGTGTAATCAGCGCGGCTCGTGCATTTGTACCTAGGCCCAAACCATCGCCCACGCCGCAGGCGATTGCCATAATATTTTTTAACGCACCGCCGACTTCAACGCCCAAGACATCTTGGCTTGTATACACGCGAATATTGCCGCCATGAAGCGCTCGAATCGCGGCCTGACGCAAGTCAGCGCTATGGCTCGCGACGGTGAGCGCCACAGGAAGCCCTTGTGCCACTTCAAGTGCGAAGGAGGGCCCAGAGAGCACACCCGTGGGAACGCCGCTGATATGTTTCAGTGCTGAGAGTGCGACTTCGCTAGGCAGTTGAGCGCTGTCAGCCTCGAGCCCTTTGCAGGTGTAGAGGATGCC
>CAMDEF010000067.1 GCA_945895265.1 Bordetella parapertussis
GCAAACGCCCAGGCGACGTCAACGCCCTCTTGGGCTCGCAGTGCTCGAAAGACCACGTTAAACAAATCCAGAGACGGGTATTTTTCGTGATGCGACAGCAGCAAAGCCAAACCCTGAGCAGACTCTTGCGTTTGAGAAAAATTTTGCAATAGCTGCTCGGCAACCAACCCTGCAAATTCAGGCGATTGGTCGAGCACCACTTGAAAATACTGCCGTTGCAATAGCGTTTGTTGCGCAGAGCCTGCTATCGAGGCGTGAATCATCGTCACGCGAACGCTCGCGGCTGAAGCCGAGCCTGCATCGCGCGCTTTTGCCGCGCGCTCTGCCAGTTTCAAGGCCTCTTGCGCTTGCTCGACCAACGGGGGCTTAGTCGCAAGTGCAACCTGAGCGAGTTCGCAGTAGTAGTGCACCAACTGTGGCACAGGTTCGTCTACCAGTTTTCTCAGGCTTTCAACGGCTTGAATCGCACGCGTCCAGTCGTGTTCAGATTCGTAGATTCGAATCAAGGCGCGTAACGCCGCTAAACCAAAGCTTGTATCTTTGAGTACCGTAAAGGCCTCTTCAGCACGATCAAGCATGCCGGCCTTGAGATAATCTTGTGCCAGTTCATGTTGCGCATGCTCGCGCTGACTAATGGGTAAATCGGCACGCGACAGTAAACTTTGGTGCACGCGAATGGCGCGCTCCATTTCGCCGCGGCGGCGAAACAAGCTACCTAAAGCAAAGTGAAGCTCGGTCGTTTCGGGATCAAGCTTGGCCACCTCAACGAAAGCGTCGATGGCACGATCAGGCTCTTCATTGAGCAAAAAATTTAAACCGCGAAAATACGAATCAGGCAGATTACGCGTTTCAGACAATATCTGCCGAATATCGAAGCGCGCAGCCATCCACCCTAACGCGAATAACAACGGTACAAAAATCAGCCACCAAGACTCAAAATCCACGCGGTGTTCCTAAGGTCAAATAATGAGCGCGCAGCGTCTGCTGACACTTACGCGGCAAAACAAAGCCCGCGTCAAATCGGCGACAAAGGCACCAAGGCATCAGGCGAAAGCGGTGCAGTACCCTGTGGATTCACTGCAGCCTGTATGCGCTCAAGGTCTTTTTTAAGACGCACAACCTCGCGTCGGCGACGGAGGTAACCAGGCACTGTCAGCAACAATCCAAACACTGTGCCAAGCACGAAGGTCGAAAGCATCACGACAATCAGCGGAACGCTTTGAAGCGCCCAGGTGCCATAAAACGTCACCCCTACTGGGTCAGTGTTTTTTAAGGCAAACATTAAGACAGCAACAAAAACAATTAAGCGTAAAGCCCAGACAAGGTAGCGCATGGCTGATGCTCCAAAGTGCAAAAGTCGATTGTAAGTGCCCCACAGTTTTAGCGCATAAAAAAACCGCCTTTCGGAGGTTTTTCTAATAAATCAATGGTCTGTCGCACTTGTTGGGTCGGTGCTAGATGCACCGCCATTCAAGTCGACACGTTCGCGCAACTCTTTGCCGGCCTTGAAGTGTGGCACCTGCTTACCAGGTACCAGTACTTGTTCGCCCGACTTGGGGTTGCGCCCGACGCGTGGTGCGCGTTCAGACAGCGAAAAGCTGCCAAAACCACGGATTTCAATGCGTTGACCTTCGGCTAACGCCTCGGTCATGGCATCGAGCACCGTTTTAACAGCGTAATCTGTGTCACGAGCGGCCAGCTGTGTGTAGCGGGCCGCCAGCGCAGCAATAAGTTCAGACTTAGTCACTGGGATTATTCAGTGTCACGAGCCTGATCGAGCTTGGCCTTGAGCAACGCGCCCAAATTGGTTGTGCCCGACGATGCACTCGACTCTGAAATACGCTGCATGGATTCTGCAGTATCTGCTGTATCACGCGCTTTGATCGACAACTGAATCTGACGCGTCTTACGGTCAACGTTGATGATCATTGCTTCGATATTGTCGCCAGCCTTAATCGCTGTAGTTGCGTCTTCAACGCGGCCTGTCGAAATCTCAGACGCACGCAGATAACCCTCAACTTCGAGCGACAGAGTCACAGTCGCGCCCTTGGCTTCGACAGACTTAACGGTGCCAGGTACAACAGCACCTTTGTCGTAGGTTGACACGTAGTTGTTGAATGGGTCGCCTTCAAGCTGTTTCACGCCAAGCGAAATACGCTCTTTGTCAGTGTCGATCCCCAACACGGTGGCATGAAGCTCGTCACCTTTTTTGAAGTTACGAACCGCTTCTTCACCAGTTTCAGTCCAAGACAAGTCAGACAAGTGCACCAAACCATCGATACCACCTGGCAAGCCAACAAACACGCCGAAGTCAGTAATTGACTTGATCGCGCCTGAAACTTTGTCGCCACGCTTGAAGTTAGAGGCGAACTCTTCCCAGGGGTTTTGACGGCATTGCTTCATGCCCAACGAAATACGGCGGCGATCTTCGTCGATTTCAAGAACCATGACTTCGACTTCTTCGCCCAGGGTCACAACTTTGCGTGGGTCAACGTTTTTGTTGGTCCAATCCATTTCAGACACGTGTACCAAGCCTTCAATACCAGCTTCGACTTCAACGAATGAGCCGTAGTCGGTGAGGTTAGTCACTTTACCGAACAGACGTGTGTGCTGTGGGTAGCGACGTGCGAGACCCACCCATGGATCTTCTCCAAGCTGCTTGACGCCCAGTGACACACGGCTTTTTTCTTGATCAAACTTAAGAACTTTTGCTTCGACTTCTTGGCCAACAGCCAACACTTCAGAGGGATGGCGAACGCGACGCCACGCCATGTCAGTGATGTGCAACAGACCATCGATGCCGCCCAGGTCAACAAACGCGCCGTAGTCGGTGATGTTTTTAACCACACCCTTAACGATCGAACCTTCTTGCAGATTTTCGAGCAGCTTCTGACGATCTTCGCCCATGCTGGCTTCGAGCACAGCACGACGCGACACCACCACGTTGTTGCGCTTGCGATCGAGCTTGATGACCTTGAACTCCATGGTCTTGCCTTCGAACGGCGTTGTGTCTTTCACAGGACGCAGATCAACCAGCGAGCCAGGCAAGAAGGCACGAATGCCTGCAGTCATGACAGTCAGGCCGCCTTTGACTTTACCGGTGATGGTGCCGGTCACCAGTTCGTTTTTCTCGAGTGATTTTTCGAGTGACAGCCAGGCCGACAGGCGCTTGGCGCGATCACGAGACAGCACGGTGTCACCGTAGCCGTTTTCGAGCGAATCAATGGCAACAGATACAAAATCGCCAGGTTTGACTTCGAGCTCGCCTTGATCGTTTAAGAATTCTTCAAGAGGAATCAGTGCCTCAGACTTCAGGCCGGCGTTTACCACCACAAAATTATGGTCAATACGCACGACTTCGGCAGAGATGACCTCGCCGGACTTCATATCTTGCTTTTCGATACTTGCTGCAAACATCGCTGCGAAGCTTTCGCCTGCATCGGTTGAGAGTTGTTGAGTTGACATGTGAAGGAGATCCAGGTGGCCTTTGGGGCCGGGTTACACGCCGTTCAGAGTGCAGTTGCTGCATGCCAGGCAAAGTTTGCCGAGCGAACAGCCCCTACGCCTTTGCGGGTGGGGTTGGTAGAACCCTTGACCACAGGTCAAGGACGTTTTGCACCGTTTGCTCGATTGTCAGTTGCGACGAATCGACCACGTGTGCGTCTGGTGCTGGTACAAGTGGCGCAACGGCACGTTCAATATCACGTGCATCACGCTCGCGCATATCAGCGACAAGGTCGTCTAGATTAGCAGAAATTCCCTTTTCGATCAACTGCTTACAGCGACGCTCGGCACGTGCCTGCGCGTCGGCCACTAAAAATATCTTCAGGGGGGCGTCTTTGAAAACGATCGTCCCCATGTCGCGACCATCTGCCACCAAGCCGGGCGCCTGCCGAAACGCTCTTTGCCGTTCAAGCAAGGCCTGACGCAGGGCAGGGTTAGGCGCCAGACGTGAGGCGAGGTTGCCCACATGCTCTTGGCGGATGAGCTCAGACACCTCAAGACCAAACAGCGTCACCCCTTTAGGATGAAAACTGACCTCAAGTTGTTGCCCTGCCCGCGCAACCGCTGGTGTGTCTTCAGGAGCGATCCCCCGCTGCAACACCGACAAAGCGGTCAAGCGGTATAAAGCCCCACTATCGAGCACGCCCCACCCTAAGGCTTTTGCGACTCGATGGGCGACCGTCCCTTTACCTGACGCGGTCGGGCCATCAATGGTAATCACCGGGCTGAGCGCGCTCAAGTCAACAGACCTTTAAACACATCAAAATAGGTCGGAAACGTTTTGCTGACGCAGCCCGGATCCATGATCCGCACAGCAGCGGGCCCAAACGCGGCAAGAGAAAAACACATCGCCATGCGGTGATCATCGTAGGTGTCGATTGACGCGTCGCGCCACTGACCCGTCTCGATCGGCGAAACTCGCAACCAATCGGGGCCGCTTTGCACTTGCGCACCAAGCTTTTGCAACTCGGTTTGCATGGCAGCGATTCGATCGGTTTCTTTGACGCGCCAACTACCAATATTGCGCAAGGTACACGGCCCATCGGCAAATAACGCCAACATGGCTGCCGTCATCGCGGCATCCGGAATTAAATTAAAGTCAGTGTCAAACGCTTTGAGACGCTGGCCTTTAGCTAGGTCGACACCCGACACCTCAATTGAGGCGACCTCGCGCTTGACGTGCGCGCCCATGGCTTGCACGGTATCCGCAAACGCCACATCACCTTGAATACTGCCTTGACCCACCCCCAGCACACGAATCGGCCCAGCACCCAACGCCCCCATCGCCAAAAAATAAGAGGCTGAAGACGCATCGCCCTCAACAAAAATCTGCTCAGGAGAAGAGTACGCGGCTTGCGCGGGCACGACGAACTGCTGCCAACCGTTACGCTCGACCCGCACACCAAAACGCGCCATCAGGTTTAAGGTAATGTCGATATAGGGCTTTGAAATCAGTTCGCCAAGCACTTCAATGACAAGTGGTCGCCCAGAGCGGGCAACCGCCAAGGGCGCTGCCATCAACACTGCAGTCAAAAACTGACTGGACACCGAACCCTGCACGCGCACGCGATCATTCAATGCGCCGGGCGGAGAAATCAGAAGCGGTGGATAGCCTTCTTGACCCGTGTAGGTGAGATTGGCACCTAGGTCGCGCAGGCCATCGACTAAATCCCTGATTGGGCGCTCGTGCATGCGCGGCACACCCGAAAGGCCATAGTGCCCCCCCATCAGTGCCAACACCGCCGTCAACGGGCGAATCGCAGTACCGGCATTACCCATAAACAAGTCAGCCTTCTCGACCGAAAACCTCGACACCCCTTGCACCGTCACTGAATCGGCGGTGTGGCGCGTCACTTGAACACCGAGTTGCTGCAAAGCGTTAAGCATCACCGTCGTATCGTCTGACGCTAGCAAGCCATCAATACGTGTCGAACCCAGCGCCAGCGCCGCTAAAAGCAATACACGATTTGAAATACTTTTTGAGCCAGGCAGCTCGACGTCGCCTCGCGCGTGTTTGACATGCGGCAAATCAAGATACGCGGCACCACTCACGATTGCTGCCCTACCCAGTCGCGGCGCGCCTGCGCAGCCACTTCTAGCATGTCTTGCAGGTAGGCGTAATCACCTGTGTTTAAAGCATGCTCGGCGCGCTCAAGCACTTTTCGAAAGCTCGCGATTTCGGTTTGCATCGCTTGACGGTTAGCCTCAAAAATATCGCGCCACATTTCAGGTGAACCTTGCGCGACGCGTGTGAAATCTCTAAAGCCAGAACCAGCAAGCTCAAGTTTCAATGCCGCGTCGTCGCTTTGCGTCAAATGTTGCATAAACAGTGCCGCCACCCAATGTGGCATATGGCTGATCGCAGCCACCGCAGCGTCGTGTTGCGCTGGGTTAAGCATGACTAGGTTTGCTCCACAGGCACGCCAGGCGCCTTGCACCCGTGCAATATCCTGAGGATGATTTTCGACTAAGGGGGTGAGCACAACACGCTTACCTTGGTAGAGACGCGCTTGAGCCGCTTGGGGACCCGTTTCGTGCGAACCGGCCATCGGGTGGCTAGGTACAAACTGGGCGATGCGATCTTTTAACCCGTCACGTGCGGCCTCGATCACGTTTTGCTTTGTGCTACCACCATCGGTAATCACGGCCTTTGGGTTCAATGTAGGCTTGAGTCCCGCAAAAATTGCAGCAAAGGCCCCAACTGGGGCTGCAACAAAAATAAAATCTGCGCGCTGCGCGGCCTCTTCGAGGCTGACAGCTTCGTCAATCAAACCCAAGCGCACGGCCTCTTGCAAAGTTTGAGGTCTACGCCCAGCGCCCAACACGCGCCCCACACAACCTGCTTGGCGCAACGCTGCCGCAAACGACCCACCAATCAAACCAACACCAACAATCGCTAAGGTTGAAATATGAAAAGGCTCGGATTTAGTCACTGCGGTCATTTTGCGTCAGCCTGCACAATCGCCGTCAAAGCGTCTAAGAATATTTGATTTTCGTGTGGCAAACCAATCGAGACACGCAACCACTCGGGTAAACCGTCGCCTGCAACCGGGCGCACAATCACGCCGCGCTTGAGCAACTCAAGATTGACGCGCGCCGCATCGCCTACCTTCACAAGCACAAAATTGGAGTAGCTCGGTATAAAGGTCAAACCTAGCTTGGTAAAGCCAAGTTGTAGTTGCTGCTTGCCATCACGATTGACCGCAAAACTTTTCGCCAAGAACTCGGTGTCTTGCAGCGCTGCAATGGCTGCGGCCTGGGCCAACGAGTTCACGTTAAAGGGTTGGCGCACGCGATTCATCAAATCGGTAAGCGTCGGTTGCGCAATCGCATAGCCTACACGCAAGCCGGCCAACCCATAGGCCTTTGAAAAACTGCGCGACACAAGCAAGTTTGCGTAACGCCTGACTAAGCCCACACTATCGACGCGCAATTCGGGCTCAAGAAACTCGTTATAAGCCTCATCGAGCACAACCGTCACGCGCGTACCGTGACGTTGGGCCACCGCCGCAAGAAACGCCTCAAGCTGTGCGTTGGGCAGATACGTACCGGTTGGATTATTTGGATTGGCAATGAAGACAACACGCGTAGTGTCATCAATTGCCTCAAGCATCGCAGGCAAATCGTGACCAAAGTCTTTCGCCGGCACGACCAAATGGCGTGCGCCGCGCGCTTGTGTGGCCAGCCGGTAAACCACGAAGGCATGCTGGGCATACACTACCGAGCTGCCGGGCTCGAGCAAGGCCGAGGCAACGAGTTCAAGAATATCGTTTGACCCATTACCCAACGTTAACCAATTCTGTGGCACCGACCAGCGTGCAGACAAGGCCTGTTTCAAGTCAAAACCGGCCGGATCAGGATAGCGGCCTAACTGAGCTGTAGCGGCCACAATTGCCAAGCGGGCAGATTCAGGCATGCCCAACGGATTTTCGTTTGAAGCAAGCTTCACGATCTGCTTGGGATCAAGACCAAATTCACGCGCCAGCTCTTCGATTGGCTTACCGGCTTGGTAAGGCGCAATCGCGGCAACATGAGGCGGAGCAATTAATACCGAATCTTTAGACGACATAAAAGTGACACCAACAGGGATCAAACAGAGAGAGACTTAAACGGTTGAACCGTACCTAACCAAGACAGCAAGCCTGACGTAACAACGCTCGCCGTTTATTGCGCAGGATACGAACCCAACAACTTATAAAAAGCACACTGTTGTTCGAGCGTAGCAAGCGCTTTTTGGACGGGAGCATCATCGCAATGCCCTTCGAGATCAACGTAAAAATAGTATTCCCATTGACCCGTACGCGCAGGGCGTGATTCAAAACGCGTCATGGATACACCATTCGCTGACAAGGGGGCGAGCATTTCATAGACCGCACCAGCCCGATTTGCGACGGCAAGAATTAAACTGGTTTTATCGCGCCCACTAGGCAAGATCGCCAGCTGACCAATCGCCAAAAAGCGCGTGCGGTTTTGCGAGTCGTCTTGAATACCCGCTGCCAAGACTTGCAAGCCCCAAGCACGGGCTGCAATGTCGCTTGCGATTGCAGCGATAGAGGGATCAAGCGAAGCCAGGCGCGCGGCCTCAGAGTTGCTAGAGACTGGTTCGCGCTTAATACCGGGATACTCGCGGTTTAACCAGCTTTGGCACTGAGCCAAGGCTTGAGGGTGCGCCATAATCTTAGTGACACCGGTCATGTCGCCATTTTTTGCCAACAAGCAATGGCGAATCAGCAACGAGCGCTCACCCAAGATACGTAAAGACGAACCTAGTAATAAATCAAGCGTGCGATTGACTGCACCTTCAGTTGAATTTTCAACAGGCACCATGCCAACCTGCGCCGCACCTGCCTCAACCGCACGAAACACTTCATCAAACGAGGCACAGGGCATGCCGGTGACCGAATGCCCAAAATGCTCAAAGGCAGCTTGCTCAGAAAATGAGCCTGCAGGCCCCAAAAAAGCGACCGTCAACGATTGTTCAAGTCCGCGACACGCTGAAATAATTTCAGTCCAGACCGAGGACACAGCCTCAGTGGGCAAAGGCCCGCGATTCAAGGTTTGCAATTGTCTGATCACCTGCGCCTCGCGCTCGGGGCGCAGCACAGGGCCTTGCGCATTGAACGCATGTTTGAGCTCACCCACCTCTTGAGCGGTGCGTGCGCGCCGGTTCAATAGATCAAGAATCTCAGCATCGATCTGATCAATCCGCTGACGTAGCGGCAACAACTTAGCTTGAAATGACTCATCCATGCGCTTTCTCAAAATCCTTTAGATAGTCAATCAGTGTCAGCACGCCCTCAAGCGGCATCGCGTTATAAATCGAAGCACGCATGCCACCCACCGATTTGTGCCCCTTTAACTGCATCAGACCACGAGTCTGAGCACCTTGCAAGAAATCTGTGTCAAGCGCTGCGTCTGGTAAAAAAAATGGCGCATTCATGCGCGAGCGCGCCGAACCATGTACCGGCAAGCGATAAAACTCGCTTTGCTCAAAGAAACCGTATAAAGCTTGGGCTTTAGCAATATTCAGTTGCTCAATTTTTTCAAGACCGCCCAGCTTTTTAAGCCATTTAAACACTAAGCCCGCCATATAAATGGCATAGGTTGGCGGTGTATTGAACATCGACTGTTGCGCTGCGACATTGGCATAATCAAATGCCGAAGGGCAGATCGGTAACGCATGGCCAATCAAATCACGCCGCACAATCACAATCGTCAGGCCGGCCGGGCCCGCATTTTTTTGCGCCCCAGCAAAGATCATGCCGGTTTGTTCAACTTGAAAGGGGCGTGACAAAAAATGTGAAGACGCGTCCACGACCAAGGGCACCTGAGGCGCCCCTAAGCTTGCCATGTCAGGCCAAGCCATGGTTTCAACGCCACCAATCGTTTCGTTACTGCACAGGTGTAGGTAGGCGGCATCTTTGCGTAACTGCCAGGTATCAAGCGCAGGCACCCAGGTAAACGGTTGTTGTTGCACGCCGTCAATGATCGTAGACGCTGCACTGCTTGCCGCAATGCGGGCATCGCCATAGCGTTGACATTCTTGGTGAGATTTGACCGACCAAATACCGGTCACAACAAAATCAGCCTTGGGCTGAGCGACGCGCCCTAGTAAATTCAACGGCACAATCGCATTTTCAGCGGTAGCGCCGCCTTGCATAAACAAGATTTCGTAATCAGTCGGAACGCCCAAGAGTTCACGAAGATCAGCCTCAGCTTCGGTATAAATCTGCATGAACTCGCGACCACGATGGCTCATTTCCATCACAGACATGCCACTGCCATGCCAGTCGAGCATCTCTGCGGCAGCTTGCTGCAAGACCTCTTCGGGCATGACCGAAGGGCCTGCGGCAAAATTCCAGGGGCGTGCCATATTAAGACTCTGATCCTGCCTCGTCGGTTGTACCTGGCGCATTTGCGTCAGGTGTCGTGCCGTCAACTGAGGGGTCATTACCTTCGTCATCTGCATCGCTTTCAACCACGCGTCTGACGCCCGACAACATACTGCCATCATCAACGCTAATCAACGTGACGCCCTGAGTGGCGCGACCCATTTCACGAATGCCCGCGACGGGTGTACGCACTAACACGCCACCTGTTGTGATCAACATGATCTGGTCAGTGGCGTTGGCCAACACCGCCCCCACCACCTTGCCATTGCGGGCAGATGTTGAAATCGCGATCATGCCTTTGGTACCGCGGCCATGGCGCGTGTACTCGCCAATGGGGGTGCGCTTACCAAAACCGTTTTGCGTGGCGGTGAGCACGGTTTGTGTTTCGTCGCCCGCGACCAACATGGCAATGACCGCTTGACCCTCTTCAAGTTGCATACCGCGCACACCACGAGCGTTACGGCCCATCGGACGCACGTCATTTTCGTCAAAGCGCACCGCCTTGCCCGAATCAGCAAACAGCATGACATCGTGCTTGCCGTCGGTGAGTTCAGCCCCGATCAAGAAATCGCCCTCGTCCAGATCGACAGCAATGATGCCGGCCTTCCGTGGATTTGAGAAATCAGACAGCAGGGTCTTTTTCACCGTTCCGCGCGAGGTTGCCATAAAGATGGTTTGGTCATCGTTGAACGCCTTGATCGGCAAGATGACTGTGATTTTTTCACCATCAACGAGCGGGAACATATTGACGATGGGGCGACCACGCGACGTTGAGGTACCCTGTGGGACTTCCCAGACCTTGAGCCAGTAGAGGCGGCCCCGATCAGAGAAGCACAACAAGAAGTCGTGCGAATTCGCCGTAAACAGCTGGTCAATCCAGTCGTTTTCTTTGGTGGCTGCAGCCCGTTTGCCACGACCGCCGCGACGTTGCGCGCGGTATTCAGACAGGGGCTGGCTTTTAATGTAACCACTGTTAGATAACGTCACCACCATATCAACAGGTGTGATCAAGTCTTCGGTATCAAGATCAGTTGCATTCAGTTCAATATCCGAACGACGTGCATCTTTGGCATTGATCGAGAACTCGGTCTTGATGGCCTGTAACTCTTCACTAATAATCACAGTGATACGCTCAGGACGCGCCAGGATATCGAGCAAGTCAGAGATCGTATCCATCACGCCCTTGTACTCGCTGACGATCTTGTCTTGCTCAAGGCCAGTCAAGCGCTGCAGACGCATGTTCAAAATTTCTTGCGCCTGAGTTTCACTCAAGCGGTATTGACCATCGTCTTGCAAACCGAAGGTCTCGGGCAAATTATCTGGCCGATAAGCAGCACGCCCGCCTACCGCTTCAGTATCCGCACGCGACAGCATTTCGCGCACCAAAGACGAATCCCAAGATTTATCCATCAAATCCTGACGCGCCACCGGTGGCGTTGGTGCGGCCTTGATGATACGAATGAACTCGTCAATATTGGCGAGCGCCACGGCCAAGCCCTCAAGCACGTGTCCACGTTCGCGCGCTTTGCGCAACTGAAACACAGTGCGGCGCGTGACGACTTCGCGACGGTGCGACAAAAAGTACTCGACCATCTGCTTTAAGTTCAGCAAACGTGGCTGCCCATCAACCAGGGCCACCAAGTTCATACCAAAGGTATCTTGCAGTTGGGTGTGCTTATAGAGATTGTTCAGCACTACCTCAGGGACTTCACCGCGCTTAAGCTCGATCACCAGACGCATACCGTCTTTATCGGACTCGTCGCGAATATCTGAGATGCCTTCTATTTTCTTTTCGTTGACGAGTTCGGCGATACGTTCTTGCAAGGTCTTTTTATTGACCTGGTAGGGCAAGGCGTCGACCACGATCGACTGGCGATTGGTGGCAAAGTCTTCAAAGTGTGTTTTGGCGCGCATAATGACACGCCCGCGACCCGTACGATACCCCTCGCGCACGCCAACGATGCCATAAATAATGCCGCCGGTTGGAAAATCAGGCGCTGGGATCAGTTCAATCAGCTCGTCGATGGTGCATTCGGGGTTGCGCAAACAATATAAGCAGCCGTCTACGACTTCAGCTAGGTTGTGAGGGGGGATGTTAGTGGCCATCCCCACCGCAATGCCTGAACTGCCGTTCACCAATAAGTTAGGTAGGCGCGACGGCAAGAGCAACGGCTCGTTTTCACTGCCATCATAGTTAGGGCCGAAATCAACTGTTTCTTGATCAATGTCAGCCAACAGCTCGTGCGCAATTTTTGACAGACGAATCTCGGTGTAACGCATCGCAGCAGCATTATCACCATCAATCGAACCAAAATTACCCTGACCATCCACTAACATGTAGCGTAGTGAAAAATCTTGCGCCATACGCACGATCGTGTCGTAGACCGCCTGGTCGCCATGCGGGTGGTATTTACCGATCACATCACCGACGATACGGGCCGACTTTTTGTAGGCACGGTTCCAGTCGTTGTTCAGTTCGTGCATGGCAAACAAGACGCGGCGATGCACAGGCTTGAGACCATCCCGGACATCCGGGAGTGCGCGCCCTACGATCACGCTCATTGCGTAATCGAGATAACTGCGGCGCATTTCTTCTTCCAGTGAGATCGGAAGCGTTTCCTTGGCGAAGGAATCCATAAGCTGATGGTGGATAAACAGGGAGGGCAAAACCCGAAAACGGGGCGTAAAGACGAGCTAAAGGTAAACCTTGGATTCTACACCGCCCGCCTCTTGTATGATCTGTTTTGGTCAATAACGCCTTGAAACAGCGCCTCTGCACTCAGACTCTTTTTTGAACAAGGCCGTCTTGGCTCAGACTCTCGTTTATTTAACGGTTGATTCAAGCGCAACCTTTCGGGGGCAGACGCTGAGCCACTCGTTTGAACCCGCTGATTTGGGCAACTAAATGCTCCTTTTTTGACGAAAAAACCACGCTTGTTGTCAAAAACCAACAAGAAACCTCACGGAAGCGTAGAAATCCGACTATGAAAGCAAGCCGAACTCAAGAAGTCTCACAAAAGTTCAACAAATAGCTTAAGATTCAACACAGCACGCAAAAGATCGGGCTAGTGATGTTCGGGTAGTTTGAACGTTGTTGTACTAACTTAGTTTTTTGATGTAATTAATTGCGGCGGGGGTTCGCTGCGAGTCACTTATCCAGCTACAAGCTCATCGAGGAGAATTATGAACAAGACCTCTAAAATCGCTCTGGCACTTGCCTTTGCAGCCGTCACCGCCTCAGGCGTTGTTTCCGCACAAGCGGTTGACAACTGGCGTAATGGCACCAACGAATTAACTTGGAAAAACGGCACCAACGAACTTTGCTGGCAGAATGCATTCTGGACCCCAGCAACTGCTTCAGTTGATTGCGGTAAGCCAAAAGCCAATCCAGTCGCCGACAAAATTTCGATCAAAGCCACGTCATTGTTTGACTTTGACAAAGCGATCGTTAAACCTGAAGGCAAAAAACTGCTCGACCAAGTTGTCGCTCAGCAAAAAGCCATCAAACTCGAAACCATCATTGCTATCGGTCACACTGACTCGATCGGCTCAGATGCATACAACCAAGGCTTGTCAGAGCGCCGCGCCGCTGCTGTTAAAGCTTACTTGGTTACCAAGGGCATCGATGCAAACCGCATCACTGCTTCTGGTAAAGGTAAATCACAACCTGTTGCTGACAACAAGACAGCAGCTGGTCGTGCAGCTAACCGCCGCGTAGACGTCGAAATCATTGGTAGCAAGGGTTAATCTCCCTACCTTTGGCTGAGTACCACCGCCCTGTGCGGTGTGCTTTGACTAGAAAGGCCTCGCTTGCGGGGCCTTTTTTTATGCAGACTATTGCGTAAATACCGTAGGATTATGACCCGGCTACTCAGGGTATGAACGTTGACAGAGCACATATCAAGATGACGACTCACACCCCTCCTTCAAGCAATGTCGATCAAGCTGAGCTCGACAAATTTAGTGCACTGGCTTCGCGTTGGTGGGATCCAAATAGCGAATTCAAACCGCTGCACGCGATCAACCCGTTAAGATTGAACTGGATTAAAGAGTTAGTGGGCGGCCTTGAGGGTAAAAAAATACTCGATGTGGGTTGTGGTGGTGGGATTTTGGCTGAAAGTATGGCGGTGGCCGGCGCTGAGGTGACAGGGATTGACCTGGCCGACAAATCACTGAAAGTGGCACAACTGCATGGCCTAGAGTCAGGCGTGCCTGTCACGTATCGCAGCATTAGCGCCGAAGACATGGCAGCTGAGCAATCGGCGCAGTTCGATATTGTCACCTGCATGGAGATGCTCGAGCATGTACCCGACCCGGGCTCAATCGTTCGTGCCTGCTCAACCTTGGTCAAGCCTGGTGGTTGGGTATTTTTTTCAACGCTGAATCGCAATCCTAAATCATTTCTGTTTGCCATTATTGGCGCCGAGTATGTGCTGCGCTTATTGCCGCGCGGCACCCATAGCTGGCGCAGTTTTGTGCGGCCCAGTGAACTGTCTGCTTCTGCGCGTGCGGCCGGGCTCACCACACACCAACTCATGGGTATGACCTACAACCCCTTCACTGAGCACTACTCGCTTAACCACGACACCAGCGTCAATTACCTGATGGCCACCAAAAAATGACTGCCTTGATTTTGTTTGATTTTGACGGCACCTTAGCCGATACCGCGCCCGATCTGGGGGCTGCTGCAAACCGCCAGCGCATACGCGCAGGGCTTGAGCCCTTGCCGCTTGAAGTACTACGCCCCTACTCTTCAGCCGGTGCACGCGGGCTGTTGCGTTGCGCGTTGAATTTGATGCCCACAGATGAGGCCTACGAGGCGCATCGGGTGCAGTTTTTAAAAGACTACGAAGCGGCCATGACGGTTGATACCTGTTTGTTTGATGGCGTGCCCGAGCTACTGGCGCAGATTAAAAATGAAGGCATGGCTTGGGGAATTGTGACCAACAAAGCTACCTATTTAGCAACACCTATCGTGAAAGCGCTGGGCCTGGCGCAAAATTGCGCGGTGCTAGTGTGTGGCGATACAACCGCGCATTCTAAGCCCCACCCTCTTCCGCTGTTGCATGCCGCGCAGCAAGCCGGCTATAACGTTGAGCGTTGCTTGTATGTGGGCGATGATCTGCGCGACATACAAGCCGCACGGGCCGCCGGTATGCCTTCGATTGCTGCGGCCTACGGCTATTGCGGGCCCGAGCACCCACCCGAAACCTGGCAAGCGGATCATTGCGCGTACTCGGCTCGGGATATGTGGCCTGCGATTCAGCAATTGATGCGTTAGTTGCTGATCTTAGGCAAGAAGATTTACAACAAATCACAATCACCAAACTCTTTTACATCTTTGTTGTCTGAATGTGACGGTTGTTCGTCTACAATCGGATTACTGGGGCCGATCCGGATTCGACGTGGGTCGCGAAACAGTGCAGGGCATGCCGAGCCCCAGTTCGCTCGTAAATCCACTGGAAACACTATAAACGCCAACGACGAGCGTTTCGCTCTGGCCGCTTAAGCGGTAGAGCCGCTGCACTGATTTGTCTTTGGGTCAGGTAGAGAAATCTACAGCAGCGTCATTTACAAAGAATCGGCGGTTGGCGGGTCACTCGTCAACTTCTTAAATCCAAGTGAATCGCCAAGGTCCGGCCTGTCGTTTGGCAAAGTCCAAGGTTAAATTCAAAATGAAACGACTACGCATGTAGAACTGCCTGCAGAGGGCTCGCGGACGGGGGTTCAATTCCCCCCGGCTCCACCATTACCGCACATACCAACCTTTCGGGGTTGGTATTTTTTTGCCTACAGGTTTGGGTTCATGCGGGTC
>CAMDEF010000068.1 GCA_945895265.1 Bordetella parapertussis
TTGGCGGTATCAACAATCTCAGCGGCCGACTGATCAATGAGTTTGTAATCAAAGGCTTTCAGACGGATGCGGATTTTCTGATTTTTCATGATGATTTCCAAAGAGCGAATTACTGCGGGTCACTGACCCACAGTCTAAAAAAAGTTACTTCAAGATTTTTGCAACGACGCCAGCGCCAACGGTACGGCCACCTTCGCGAATTGCAAAACGCAAGCCTTCTTCCATAGCGATCGGTGCAAGCAGCTTGATCGTCATCGAAACGTTATCACCAGGCAAGACCATTTCTTTGTCTGCTGGCAACTCGATCGTACCGGTCACATCTGTCGTACGGAAGTAGAACTGAGGACGATAGCCATTGAAGAACGGTGTGTGACGACCGCCTTCTTCTTTTGACAGAATGTAGACCTCGGCCGTGAAGTCTGTGTGTGGCTTGATCGAAGCTGGCTTAGCCAACACCTGACCGCGCTCAACTTCTTCACGCTTGGTGCCGCGCAACAAGATACCGACGTTATCGCCCGCCTGACCCTGGTCAAGCAACTTGCGGAACATCTCAACGCCTGTGCAGGTTGTTTTGAGTGTGTCGTGAATACCAACGATTTCGATCTCTTCGCCGACTTTGATGATGCCGCGCTCGATACGACCTGTCACTACAGTGCCACGACCCGAGATCGAGAACACGTCTTCAACAGGCATCAGGAATGCGCCGTCAACAGCACGCTCTGGCAAAGGAATGTAGGTGTCAAGGGCTTCGGCCAAACGCATAATCGCGCCTTCGCCCATTTCGCCCTTATCGCCCTCAAGAGCCAGCTTAGCTGAACCAGTGATGATTGGGGTGTCGTCGCCTGGAAAGTCGTACTTTGACAGAAGCTCGCGCACTTCCATTTCAACCAGCTCAAGCAGCTCGGCATCGTCGACCATGTCGGCTTTGTTCAAGAACACGATGATGTAAGGCACGCCCACTTGGCGGCTCAGCAAGATGTGCTCGCGCGTTTGGGGCATTGGGCCGTCAGCGGCTGACACGACCAGAACAGCGCCGTCCATCTGTGCGGCGCCGGTGATCATGTTTTTAATGTAGTCGGCGTGGCCGGGGCAATCAACGTGCGCGTAGTGACGGTTAGCCGTCTCGTACTCAACGTGTGCGGTGTTAATCGTAATGCCGCGTGCGCGCTCTTCGGGCGCAGCGTCAATCTGTGCGTAGCCTTTAGCTTCGCCACCAAACTTTTGCGACAGCACTGTGGTGATTGCCGCTGTCAGTGTGGTTTTACCGTGGTCAACGTGCCCAATGGTGCCAACGTTGACGTGTGGTTTGGTTCGTTCGAATTTGCCTTTTGCCATGACGGGCTCCTGACCTAGATTGACGCTATTGAATGAGATAAAAACGATACTACCGTTGACTACTTAATCTTTACTGGTGCCCATGACGCGGATCGAACGCGTGACCTCTCCCTTACCAAGGGAGTGCTCTACCACTGAGCCACATGGGCGCATTCGCCGAGCTTGCACTCCACGAAGACTATCTGTACCGGATACTGCTGTGCTACACGTACTATCAACTTAACTAAACCGCTGGAGCGGGTGAAGGGAATCGAACCCTCGTCGTAAGCTTGGAAGGCTTCTGCTCTACCATTGAGCTACACCCGCCCGATTCGAGCCGTTTAATCCCCATACACGCTGGAGTCTTGGTGGAGAAGGTTGGATTCGAACCAACGTAGGCGCAAGGCCAACAGATTTACAGTCTGCCCCCTTTAACCACTCGGGCACCTCTCCACAAGAGAACCAACGATTATGAGGGAGTTTTTACGCATTGTCAAGTTCAAGACCTTGTGACATATCCGCGTTAAAGGCGTGATATGACTCAGATTCTTTGCCCTTGGCCGCATCATTCAGCCTTGACGCCCGCTGCCTTGACCACGGCTGACCATTTTGCAATCTCTTTGGTGACTTTTTTGGCTAAAGTCTTTATGGTCGCCCGCGATGGCTTGAGAACCGCTTCGAACAATTTTTGTGCGCTTGTGTGTTGTGCCCATTGTTTTTGTGTCATCAATTGCCAGACGTGAGCTAAGTTAAGTTTAATCATTGGTGTTTGTGCGTTCTCAGTGCGGCAAGCGGTAGCTTTGTCGCTCCTGTTCATCAATTTGATTCAGCAGATTGATTTCCCACTCAAGGTAACGCATGGCGGCGGCGCGATTACCATCATGGCGATCGTGCACAAAAAACAAATAATCAATGCTCTCTTGGTCTGTCGGGCACGCTGGCGAAGTGGTGATCTCTAGACCCGCGGCTTGCCATTGTTCAACTGTGTCCATATTGATTTGTATCTGCGACGCACCAGCTTCTGATAACTCTAACGCCGCGAGTTGTGCGATGGCGAAGTCATCTGCAGCGACAACTACGTGAGCCCCTTTGATCGCCAGCAATTGATTGAGGTGTGGACGGATCGACCAAACAAAACCTTTGAGGTGTGCTTCGCGATATTTTGTACTTGCTCGTACATCGATACACCGTGTTGTACTTATGTCTAAGCTTTTGAGCTGCTCGGCTGAGATTGTCGTAATGGCGCTTGAGTTTATTTGCTGTTGGCTGTGTTGCGGCGTTGCGTTTGTTTTCCACTGATAGGTAAACGCATTGGTTAACACCGCGACTTCCCAGCCCAGCATCGCAAGCCAAGATGCCATTGCCGGTGCTCGTACATTTTCGTCATCAAAAACGACAAGGCGTGCGCCTCGTACGCCAACAAATTGATCCGTGGCCTGAACAAGTTGTCCGCCGGGGGTATGTTGTGCGCCGGGAATTGTTCCCTGGGCAAACTCTTCTGGCGATCGCACATCACAAAGAAAGGTCGTACGAGCGGTGTCTTTTAACCAACCCGCGACTGTCACGCCATCGACAAATGTGACATCATGTTTTTCAGCAAGTGCCCTGGCTCGCTGTTGTTGCATTGTCAGATTTTTTTCGTTGATTTTGTCAGGGTATTTGCGTGTGGCACCATGATCTAATTTTAGGTCTGCAAGATACCAACCTTGCGTGCCGTTTTCAAGCGCAAGAATTTTATTTTTCACGCCTAGGTTAATGAGAGTTTGCGCACCAATAATGCTACGCGTGCGCCCTGCGCAATTGATCACAATCGTTGTTTCTGGACGAGCCACCAAATCATCAATACGTAGCGGCAACTCACCATTCGGGCAAGACGCCGCTGTTGGGATACTCATTTTTTTATATTCTGAAAAGGGTCTGCCGTCGAGAATCACAATATCTTCGTGCGCTGCAATTTTGGCATTGAGCGCTTGCGCTGTGATGCGTGGCGTTTGAAAAGCATGCTCTGCCAATTCGCCAAAGGCTTTACTTGGCAGGTTGACGCCAGCAAACACTTGGTATCCCGCTTTCTTCCATTGCGCGATGCCACCGTCTAACAGATAGATATCTGTGTAACCGAGCTGCGCAAGCCTGTTCGCGGCACGTGCCGTTAAGTCATTTGTATCGTCGCCGACTAAAACCAGTCGAACAGTTTTGCGCGGGACAAGCCTTTGCACCTCTGGTTCTAACTTGCTGTAAGGTGTAGACACGACATAAAAAAGGTGTTCTTCGCCATACTGACCGTGTTCTCGAATATCGAGTAGCGCAATTTCTTTTTTATCATGTAGCCAAGTTTTTAAAGTTGCTGGCGCAACGCGTTGATATTGGTCTTTTGTCATGTTTCTTCCTAGAGCAGACTAGGGTGATCGCTAGATTGATTGGCACTGTGTGACGCGCGAGGCAGTCAAACACGTAGCGTGTGTGTCAGGCGTCTATGTCCTCTTTGAGGTTAAGTTTTTCGATGAGAGACGAGCAATGCTCCCAGCCATGAAAGTCAATGATCAATTGGCCTCGCCCTTTGCTGGCCACTTTTAACGATACCCTTGTTCCGAGCTGATCAGAGAGGGTTTCTTCAAGACGCGTGACGTCGCGCGAGTGGGTGGCTTGCTTGGTAGTCGGTTTGTTGGCGGGCTCTTGAGTCGTGCGGGTGACCAGCGCCTCAGCATCGCGCACTGAAAGACGTTTAGCAATAATCTGATTTGCGAGCTGGATTTGTATTGCCGCGTCGACTGCGAGTAGCGCTCGAGCGTGGCCCATGTCAATATCGCCGGCCAGCAACATTGTTTGTACGGGCGTGGCAAGGTTTAACAACCTCAATAAGTTGCTTGTGGCTGAGCGCGACCGCCCAATTGCTGTAGCGGCCTGCTCATGGGTAAGGCCAAACTCTTCGATCAAACGTTTGACGCCCTGCGCCTCTTCAAGGGGGTTTAAATCTTCACGTTGAATATTCTCAATCAACGCCATCGCAGCAGCGTGTTCGTCTGCGACGTTTTTAATCAGCACCGGTACTTCTGTTAAGCCAGCCAACTGTGCTGCGCGAAACCGGCGCTCGCCCGCAATAATCTCGTATTGACCTTTCAGAGCATCAAGAGGACGAACTAAAATCGGCTGCAGAATCCCTTGGGCGCGTATAGAGTCTGCAAGCTCAGCCAACGCCCCTTCATCCATGCGCGTGCGCGGCTGATATTTACCCGCTTGAAGTTGCGTGATCAACAACGTATTTGGTGCGTTTGTGAGCGTTGGAGGTTGTCCGACTTGATCGAGACTATTGGTGTCTGCGCCGAGTAAGGCTTCGAGGCCTCGGCCTAGGCCCTTGGGTTTCTTCGTTACCATGTTGCTTCCTTAGTAGGCATGTGCGCGCAAGTTGGGCACAAATATTTGTTTCATTTTTGAGCCGTGCGAACACGTTCAATCACCTCGGCGCCAAAAGCAATGTACGCTTGCGCGCCTCGTGAGGTTGAGTCATAGACGACTCCGGGCATGCCATGGCTTGGCGCTTCAGCAAGACGTACGTTGCGCGGCACGACGGTCTTGAATACCTTATCACCAAAATGCGCCTCGAGTTGTGCAGAGACCTGCTGTTGCAAGGTAACGCGGGGGTCAAACATGACCCGCAATAGACCGATCAAACTCAGTTCTGGATTGATATTTCGGTGAACGCGTTTGATCGTGTTAACAAGGTCGGACAGACCTTCGAGTGCAAAGTATTCACACTGCATCGGGATGATGACGCCGTGCGCTGCGGCCAAGCCATTTAAGGTTAACAACGACAGCGTAGGTGGGCAGTCGATCAAGACAAAATCATATTGCAGTTCAACTTTTGAAAGTGCGTACTTGAGTTGGAGTTCTCTATGATCCATGCCAACCAAATCAATCTCGGCGCCAGATAGTTCGCGGTTAGAGGGCAGGACATCGTAACCACCACTTTCAGAGGCGACGACGGCGTCTTGAATCGTCGCCTCACCAATCAGAACCTGATATAAGTTATGGGCAAGGGTACTTTTATCGATGCCGCTGCCCATTGTCGAGTTGCCTTGCGGATCGAGATCGATCAGTAAGACCCGTTGTTGAAGCTTGGCTAGACCTGCCGCAAGATTAATAGCAGTTGTCGTTTTTCCAACCCCGCCTTTTTGATTAGCAATACAAAAGACTCGAGCGGTCGTTGGTGTGACGGGCGTGTTCATGTGTTTCCTTTCCGTTGCATCCAGACCAGACAGCGCTGGCCTTCAAACTCGGGAACTGTCAGGGGTTCTATTGCTTGGGCAGACCAAGCTGTATGGGCTTGAACTGCGGTAAGTTCTTCGGTTGGCTCTCGACCTTTCATGGCCACGAGGTAACCACCCTCTCTTACATGCGGGCCTGCAAGTTGTGCAAAATCTTGTAGCGAGGCGAAGGCCCGAGACGTGACCAGCGTGCTTTGAAGGGGCTCGAGCGTTTCAATGCGGGCGTGCTGTGCGCTCAGGTTTTGAAGGGCAAGTACGCCCGCCATTTGTCGCACGAACATGGTTTTTTTTTCTACGGCGTCGACGCAGGTCACCCTTACGCTAGGAAGCATAATTGCAAGGATGACGCCTGGTAGTCCTCCACCCGACCCGACATCTACGATCGTGGGCGTCTCTGTTGGGTTAAGTGAGAGCACTCGGCTCAAAGGCGCCACAAGAGAGAGGCTATCAAAGATGTGGTGAACTAATGCCTGATCAGGGTCGCGGATTGCCGTGAGGTTATAGGTCTTGTTCCAGCGCATGAGTTGTGAGAGATACTCAAGCAAGGCAGCCTGCTGGGTTGGCTGACTCTTGAGGCGAAGAGTCTCTAGTGCGCGTAAGAGCCGCTCACTGGTACTAACGTTGACCGTTGCGTGTGCAATGGTGCTCACGTCATGCGGCCTTGCCATATTGGTGGCGCTTAAGATGAATCAACAGCAAAGAGATTGCGGCCGGCGTGACGCCAGAAATTCGAGAGGCTTGGCCGACTGTTTCAGGCCGGTGCACATTTAGCTTTTGACGGACTTCAATAGATAAGCTTGTCACGACGCTAAAGTCGAGATCTGGTGGAATCGCCAAGGTATCTTGGGCTTGATGGCGATCGACCTCGTCTTGCTGACGTGTGATATAGCCTTCGTATTTGATTTGTATTTGGACTTGTTCGGCCTCGTCTCCGGGTAACAAGCCCGCCGGCAAATCGAACCCTTGTTGTAGAGGCATATTCACCAAGCTTTGGTAAGATACGTTGGGGCGCTTAAGCAAATCGGAGAGTAAGTACTCGCGTTCTATTTCTTTACCCAGCGTTTTTATCGCGACAATGGGGTCTAGCATGCGTGGGTTTACCCACGTCGCACGCAACCGGGAAACCTCGTTTTCAACCGTTTCTCTCTTTTTGATAAAGGTGTTCCAACGTTGGTCATCGACCAAACCGAACTCTCTGCCTTTTTCAGTTAAGCGCCAATCGGCATTATCTTCTCGCAAGCTTAGGCGGTATTCTGCGCGAGAAGTAAACATGCGATAGGGCTCTGTCACACCCTTAGTAATCAGATCATCAATCAGTACACCCATATAGGCCTGGTCACGGCGCAAGATAAATGGGCTTTCATCTTGAGCTGCACGCGCCGCATTAATGCCGGCAATCAACCCTTGGGCTGCCGCCTCTTCGTATCCCGTTGTTCCATTGATTTGACCCGCAAAAAACAATCCTTGAATACTTTTGGTTTCAAGCGTAGCTTTTAACTCTCTCGGGTCAAAATAATCATATTCGATTGCATACCCTGGTCGAACAATATGAGCATTTTCAAGTCCTTTCATTGAGCGTATCAGTGCCAGCTGAATATCAAAGGGTAGGCTTGTTGACACTCCGTTAGGATAGATTTCGTTCGTTGTTAAACCTTCTGGCTCAAGAAATATTTGATGTGAATCTTTATCGGCAAACCGATGGACCTTGTCTTCAATCGAGGGACAATATCTTGGACCAACGCCTTCAATCACTCCGCTGTACATTGGTGAGCGATCGAGGCCACCGCGAATGATTTCGTGTGTCCGTGCGTTCGTGTGCGTAACCCAACAAGGGACTTGCTTTGGATGAAGTGCTTGGCTGCCTAAGTATGAAAACACAGGAATGGGATCTAAATCGCCTGGCTGCTCAATAACCAACGAATAATCAATTGTGCGCCCATCGATTCGGGGCGGGGTACCGGTTTTTAAACGACCTTGCGGAAGTTTTAACTCTTTTAAGCGCGCACCCAATGATGAGGCAGAGGGATCGCCAGCTCGACCGGCAGAATAGTTTTGTAAGCCGATATGAATCAGGCCATTTAGAAATGTCCCAGCCGTTAGAACTAGCGCCTTTGTTCGAAAGGTGATCCCCGATTGAGTCACTGCAGCAACAACCCGATCTCCTTCTAGTACTAAATCATCTACTGACTGTTGAAACAGCCAAAGATTTGGTTGGTTTTCGAGTCGACTACGAATTGCCTGTCTATATAGAACACGGTCCGCTTGAGCACGTGTAGCGCGGACAGCCGGTCCTTTAGAAGCATTTAATATTCGAAACTGAATTCCTGCCTCGTCTGTTGCAATTGCCATTGCGCCACCAAGGGCATCGATCTCTTTAACTAAATGTCCTTTTCCAATGCCGCCAATAGAGGGATTGCACGACATTTGCCCAAGCGTTTCAATATTATGTGTCAGTAAAAGCGTCTTTGCGCCACTTCTAGCAGAAGCCAGCGCAGCCTCTGTACCAGCGTGGCCGCCTCCAACAACAAGAACATCAAAAACAGTAGGGTGATTCATGGTTCGTACATTTAATTGAGTCGGGGGATGGATTATAGACTTGTCGTTTTAAATTGAAAGATTGTTTCACGTGAAACATGAATAATTAGTGCCAATTTTGGACAATTCTTTCTAAACAGAGCAGTTAAGCCTTTATCCTCGGGTGACCGACCTGCTAACTTGTTTTCGGTTTCCATGTTTAACGTTTTATCGGGCGGCCGTCATACAGAGCTCCAGTACCTCCATAATGTTTCACGTGAAACATTACAGACGCAAGGTTCTGTGTATAACTTGGATATAACCTCGGTATAACTTTTGGATAACTCTGTATAAATTGGAATAAATAACTTCCAACCAAAAAGTTAAATCCTTCACTAGAGAGTACGTCGATGGGACTGTTTCACGTGGAACATTAGAAAGCTGTGTTCTGTGTATAACTTGGATATAACCTCGGTATAACTTTTGGATAACTCTGTATAAATTGGAATAAATAACTTCCTACCAACAAGTTAAAGTCTTCACTAGAAGGTAAGTCGATGGGATTGTTTCACGTGGAACATTACAAAGTAGGGTTCTGTGTATAACTTGGGTATAACCTCGGTATAACTTTTGAATATCTCTGTATAAATTGGGATAAATAGTTTCCTACCAACGCCTTGGAACCTTAAATTGTGGGTAAATCAGTGAGTAAGTTGTTAATATCCTGTGCATATCGTGTGCACTTCGTGTGTACATCCTGCTTATAGGTCTTTTCTATTGAAGAATTACCCATATACCAAATAATCATCTAAGCCTATTGACGATTGCTCACTTGCGGCTTCGTACGCGCTGACTCATCATCCAACCAACCAACATGCAAATACAATCAAAACTGCCCGAAGTTGGGGCCACCATCTTTACCACCATGAGCAAGATGGCTTTGGAATATCAGGCCATCAATCTAGGGCAGGGCTTCCCAGATTTCAATACTGAACCAGCTCTCTTACGTTTGGTATCTGAAGCGATGGACAAGGGTTTTAATCAATATCCCGCGATGGCTGGCGTAATGCCCTTGCGTGAAGTGATTCGTCACAAAATTGCAGCCCTTTACCAACATCAATATGACCCCGACACTGAAATCACGATTACCAGTGGTGCCACACAGGCAATCATGGCCAGCGTACTAGCGTGTGTTGGAACGGGTGATGAGGTAATCGTTTTAGAACCTTGCTATGACTGCTATATCCCAGCCATTAAACTCGCAGGCGGTACGGCTATTAGCGTCCCAATGCGTGCTCCCAGCCAAACTAATCCTGTTTATAGCGTCGACTGGACGTTGGTTCACGCTGCAATCACTAAAAAAACTAAATTGCTCATCGTCAATTTTCCACATAACCCAACGGGCGCCGTCATTACCCCTGGTGACCTCGATGAGTTAGAAAGGCTGGTTCAACAACATCACATATTTTTACTTTCAGACGAAGTCTATGAACACATTATTTTTGATGGTGTTCAACACATTAGTCTTTGTACCAGACCAGCTCTGGCCGCCAGAAGTTTTGTTATCTCTTCATTTGGTAAAACAACCCATACAACGGGCTGGAAAATTGGCTATTGCTGTGCGCCTAAACACATGACAGCAGAACTTAGAAAAGTTCATCAATTCATGGTCTTTACGGTGCCATCACCTTTTCAACACGCGTTGGCCGCATACACCGCCGATGCAAGTACTTATCTGAGCCTGCCAGGCTTTTATCAAACCAAACGTGATTACCTTTCGAATGGCTTAAGGCAAACTCGCTTCAAGGTTTTGCCAAGTCCAGGAACCTTTTTTTTACTTGCTGATTACAGCGACATATCCGATCAAAGTGAAGCAGACTTTGCAGTTTGGTTGACACAAACCCATGGCGTTACTGTCATTCCGGTTTCAGCTTTTTATCAGTCATCCGATGCCCCCGCCTCGAATCACCAACTTGTTCGATTTTGTTTTGCTAAACAGGAGGCCACTCTTGATTTAGCAATTGAACGTTTGACGAAGGTTTGATTTAACCACGATAAAACAATGAAAATTTTTTTTATCGACAACAACTTTTTGTACGCCGTATTGCTTTGGTGTTTTATCTCTTTTATTGTTTTTATATATAAAGACTAATGGATAATAAGGCCTGTGGATAAGAGGTATAAAGTTTTATTTGTATTTATTTTCAATGACTTACGTAATTTTAACGTTGTGAATAACCTCTGTTTAGTTGTGTGGAGTAAGTTGAATAAGTTTTGTGATTGCTCAACAAGTCAGACTTACTCTTTGTTCATGCACAGTTTGTTCACAGCCCGCTAGCCCTTGTTATCCACAGCTAAATTTTTTGTAACTAATTTTCATTTGATGTGTAGAAACAACATAAGTGTTGATTCACTCGATTCAGATAAGGGACCTATATGTTGCGCGGTAAGACAGCTTTAATTACTGGCTCGGTCGCTGGCTTAGGTTATGCAATGGCTGAGGCACTAGCCGAACAACAAGCAAATATTGTTTTGCACGGACTCGAGCCACTAGAGCAAATACAAGAGGCGAGTGAACGATTGCGAGCAATGTACGACGTGTCTGTTATCTACAGCCAGGCAAACTTAACGGTTGTATCCGAAATCGAAGCGCTGGTTAAACACGCCAGCGAAACCTTTGGTGGTGTTGATATCCTAGTCAACAACGCCGTCATTAGAAATTTCGCGGCAATCGATACCCTAGATACCATGTCTTGGGATCAGTCGATCGCCGTAAATTTATCGGCTGCTTTTCATACCTCGCGTTTAACAGTCCCTCAAATGAAGGCTAAGAAGTGGGGCCGTATCATCAACATATCTTCGGTATACGGAACCACTGCGACAGCGAATCGCGTTGCGTACATCACGACTAAAACCGCATTGATAGGTTTAACAAAAAGTACAGCAATGGATGTTGCAACAGAGGGGATCACTTGCAATGCTCTGTGCCCCGGCACAGTACCGACACCGCCAATCGTTGAGCGGATTGCAGGGAATGCCGCAAAAGCTGGAATCACTATTGAAGAGGCTGAGCACGATTACATTTCAAGTCGGCATCCGACGGGTCGCTTTGTCGCCTTGAAAAGTGTGGCGAGCTTTGCGGTATTTTTATGTAGTGAGGCAGGAAAGGATATTACGGGTGCAGTGTTGCCCGTTGATGGTGGTTGGACCATCGAGTAGCTAGATTGCTATTTGCCAATGCAGAAGCGTGAAAAAATTTCGCCAAGCAAATCATCGGGAGTCATTTGACCTGTGATGAGCCCAAGTTGGGTATGGGCCAAGCGAAGTTCTTCTGCAAAAAGATCTAAGACGAGATCTTTTTGTAAAGCGTACTCACTTGCCTGAGTTAGATGTTGTTGTGCTGCAATCAAGGCATCAACATGGCGCTGCCGTGCTAACCACGGAGACTCTTGTCCGGGGTTCCAACCAGCTAACTCAAGCAGTTTTGCACGTAACGCATCAAGCCCTTGGCCAGTTTTGGCTGAAATAAATAGTGTGTCGTTCAACGCGGTGACTAACTTGTTTGATAGGTCAACTTTATTGCAAACATTAAGAACAATTGATTTCGCTGAACGACGTTTTTGAATGTACGGATCCAGCGTGAGATGATTGGTATCGATAGCACTTAGATGCAAAATGACATCAGCTTGTTCAATCGCAGCCCAAGTCCGTTCAATACCAATCGCCTCAATGGTGTCAGCGGTATCACGTAAACCCGCTGTATCGGTAATCGTAATGGGTACACCATCAAGAGAAATGACCTGACTCACTTTGTCTCGGGTTGTACCAGCGATATGGGTCACGATCGCAAGATCTTGTCCCGACAAAGCATTAAGCAAACTCGATTTTCCAACATTGGGTTCGCCCGCTAAAACGACATGTAATCCCTCGCGTAAAACCACACCTTGACGTGAAGCAGATAGAATTTCTGCAAGTTCGCGTTGCAGCACCTCGAGTTTTGCGTGAGCCTGATATTTTTCGAGAAATTCAATTTCTTCTTCAGGAAAATCGAGCGTGGCCTCAACTAACAACCGAAGATTAACGATAGAGGCTGAAAGAGTGTTGATGCATTTTGAAAAAGAGCCCGTCATCGAAACGACGGCGGCGCGCGCAGCTGCTTCAGAAGTGGCATCAATTAAATCGGCAATAGCCTCTGCTTGGGCTAAATCAATTTTGTCGTTTAAGAACGCCCGCAATGTGAACTCGCCGGGAGAAGCGATATGAATATTGAACTTAGCACCAACTATTAAGCATCGGTTGAGTAGTTGTTGTAAAACTGCTGGCCCCCCGTGACCTTGTAACTCAAGCACATCTTCACCAGTGTACGAGGCGGGGCCCACAAAGTAGAGCGCAATGCCTTGATCGATGGCGTTGCCATCAGCATCTGGAAAGCGACAGTAGGTGGCGTGACGGGGCTCGAGAGCCCTGCCAAGTAGTGCATAGATAAAGGGCCCCAAATGGGGGCCCGAGACACGCACTACGCCGATGCCACCCCTACCAGGGGCGGTGGCAATTGCAACGATAGGACGCTGATTTAAAGAGCCCATTCAACCTGCAAATTAACGATTTGAAGCCGTTGCGACGGCGGCCATCTTATTTGTGATGTACCACTGTTGCGCGATGGACAATATATTGTTCACGCACCAGTACAAAACAAGCCCGGAAGGGAAAAAGAACATCATGCCACCAAATACTAAAGGCATAAACATCATGACTTTTGCTTGTACGGGATCTGGTGGTGTCGGGTTCAAACGCATTTGTACGAACATGGTCACCATCATGATAGCGGGCAGAATAAAGTATGGATCTCGTACCGATAGATCATGTACCCACAACACCCAAGGGGCACCGCGTAGTTCAACGCTTGAGCCCAATACGTAATAAAGTGAAATGAACACAGGAATTTGAATCACAATAGGCAAACAACCACCGAGAGGGTTAATTTTTTCGGTGCGATACATTTCCATCATGGCGGTGTTGAGCTTTTGCCGATCATCACCAAACTTTTCTTTTAATGCTTGCAGACGAGGTGCAACCATTTTCATCTTAGCCATCGAGCGATAACTTGCCGCTGATAGAGGATAAAATGCAGCCTTGATTAAGACCGTTAAAAGCACGATTGTCCAGCCCCAATTGCCCAATAAAGAAAACAACCAAGTCATCAACGAGAAGACTGGTTTAGCAATAATCGTCAGTAGTCCATAATCAATTACTAGTTCTAGGCCTGGCGCCAATGCCTCGAGAGCGGTTTGATCTTGCGGGCCGACCCATAATTTCGCAGCAATCGTCAGACTACTATTAGGAGCAATGCTCCCAATAGGTTCAATACTACGTATTGCGTACAGATTTTTTTCGAGCTCTGTCATGTCGTAAGTGCGTGACTTGCCCTGAGGGGGCACCCAAGCTGTGACAAAGTAATGTTGAATAAAGGCAAACCAACCGTTATCTGCTTGCTTGATATAACTTGCCTTACGCTTTTCAACTTCAGTTAACGTTACTTTTTGAAATTTCTCTTGCTCAGAATAGATCGCAGCACCAACGAAATTTGCTGGGCCACTCAAGAAACTGGGAGCACTGCTCGTGCCGGCTGGGTCAGAACCATCACGAGTGATTTGCAAGTAAACCGAGGGAGTAATCGCTTGCGAGGACAGATTTTCAATCTGATGTGCAACATCGACAGCGTAGTCACCACGCTTGAGTGTAAAAGTCTTGGTGAGCTTGACGTCACCAGAAGTCGATGAAAACTTAATAACTAAGGTGTCACCTTTAAGTTCACGCGCATCAGTCTCAAGAGTGAACGGGACGAGGTGATTAGGAAAGGTCACCCCAGCCGAGGCGCCCGTTAAACCCGACTGCACAACGTAAGTATGCCCGGCCGTGCGCTCTAAAAGAGTAAAAGGCTTTTGGGGATCATCAACAGAGGGAAAGGCCAGCAAATCTGTACGAATCAACTGAGCGCCCTGGAGATCAAACGTTAATGCTAAAACATCGGTTTTAAACAAAACGGTTTGCGCGGTCGGGCTCACTGCGGCTGCTAAGCCGGGCACCGTCGCAACCGAGCTGCTAGCTGCGGTTGCGGTGGCCGCGGCTGGAGCCACCGGCACACCCGCGTTGTTTGCCGGTGATGCAGCATCTGGAGTATCGGCCTTGGGCTTCACGCTCGCGGGTGGTGCGCCAAAAACAGGGGGGTTTCCTTGATGAACTTGCCAGTTGTTCCACAGCATCAGCAGTGAAAACGAAAAAATCATCAATAGGATGGTGCGACGGATGTCCATACTTGCCCAAATATATAAAAAAAGCGAACCAGAGAAGGCTCGCAGTTTAGCGTTAATCTAGATGACAGCGGTGTGATGGTGCTGCGCAATCAGTGTTTTTAGAAACTATTTTTGAAGGCGGTGCTGGCACAGGGTCAAATCCGCCTTGACACCAAGGGTGGCAACGTCCTAAGCGTGAAACAGCAAGACCGGAGCCTTTTAAGGCGCCCCAGGTCTGAATGGCCTCGATGGCATAGCTCGAGCAGGTTGGCGTAAACCGACAACTATTGCCAAGCCAAGGGCTTAAGAAAAACTTATACGCTCGAATCGGCAAAATTAACATAGCCTTTAGCATTGACTGGCCTTTATAAAATGCGCATCTGCTTCTTGGCGGGCCGCTCGTTTCAGTGCAGTTAAGCTTACCAACTCAATGCGTTTATTCAATCGAACAACATAGTCTGCAGCGGGTAAAGATAAGCGACACGAGCGAAAGGCCTCGCGAACAACGCGTTTTAGCGCGTTGCGTGTTGAGGCGTGCTGAGCAAAGCGCTTGGCCATTATCAGACCTAAGCGAGCGATGGGTGGCCCAGCGCAAAGTTGCTCGGACGACACAACAACCTTCGCGGTAACCACAAAATAAACCCCACGGGCTACTCTGCGACCGGAGAGGGCCGCAGAGAACTCGGTGGGGCGGTGCAAGCGCGCCGCCGTCGGAAACGTGGCGCTAGGCATCAGAGCAGTGTTGTCGTAATTGGGCGTAGAGCCCACAACAGTCAAGTTGGCTGATCAGTTCAGTTGACTGATTAAACAGCGAGGCGCTTACGGCCTTTAGCACGACGGGCGTTGATGACTGCGCGGCCACCGCGTGTTTTCATGCGCACGCGAAAGCCGTGAGTGCGCTTACGGCGGGTAACGGAAGGCTGGTAGGTACGTTTCATGATGAGTGGCCCAACAAAGAGCGAAAAAGGTTTAGGATAATACCGAAAAGCCCTCCATTTCATCAAAAAAACCGAACTTAGTCAAATGGTTAGGGCAAACCTAAGGGTAAATTGCCTGCGTTCCTGTGGATAACCTTGGCCCTGACAGGGTAGAATCAGACTTTACTTAGCGAGTCACATGAACCAGTTTTGGCAGTCCTGCGTCTTGCACCTAGAGCAGGAGTTTCCTCCCCAGCAAATCAGCGCGTGGATACGTCCGCTGATTCCGCTTGCCTTCGATGAGGCGCAGGCGTGCTTACGGTTGTCCGCGCCAAATCGATTCAAACTTGA
>CAMDEF010000069.1 GCA_945895265.1 Bordetella parapertussis
TAATCTTCATTTCGAGCCCTCATTACCGTTTGTGGTTAATTTCAGAAACTCCACTTTGGCACTTAGATGCCGTTAGGTAAAGCGAGGGCTCTCTGCTTTTCTGGCACCCTCACTCCCCAGGGGGGAGGGAGGCGTTCATAACATCTCCAGATTGTTTTTATCGCTAGCGGGCTGAATATCTAATAACACCGTAACAGATAAGCGCCTCACCACAAGATAGCCCATTCATCCGCGAAAGGGCAACAAATTAAAATACCAACGCCGAAGGATTGGTAGCTTCCCAGCGGACGCCTAAGCTGCCGCTATTCACCGAAAAAGTTTGGTCGATTGACTTGCGTTTACGGTCAATAAGCCGCATAATCTCCGCATGAAAAGCGGTGATTGTACCTATATTTGGCAAGCTCCAAACTGGCCGAGCTGGCGTTACGACCTAGCGGCGTTGGCGCGGCCTTTGGCTGAGGTCAGTCGCGCGCAAGGCTTACTCTTGGGGCGGTTGGCTGATGTCGGTATGTCTTTGCGAGATCAGGCAAGTCTTTCCGCTTTGACCGAAGACGTGATGAAGACCAGTGAGATCGAGGACGAACACCTGAACGTAACTTCTGTGCGCTCGTCCATTGCCCGACGTCTTGGCGTCGATATCGGCGCAATGGCTCCGGTAGATCGCTATGTCGAGGGCATCGTTGATATGGTGCTCGACGCAACGGCCAATTGTCAGTCTCCGCTCACCCGCGGGCGCGTATTCGGCTGGCACGCGGCGCTCTTCCCAACCGGCTACAGCGGTATGTCCAAAATCAATGTTGGTGCGTGGCGTGACGATGCGACTGGCCCTATGCAAGTGGTGTCGGGCCCAATCGGTCGTCAACGAGTGCACTTTTCAGCGCCGCCCGCCAAGCAACTTGAAACAGACACCGCGGCTTTTCTGAAGTGGGCCAACGGTTCAACTGGCGAACCACCACTAATTAAAGCTGGGCTTGCGCACCTTTGGTTTGTGACCTTGCATCCCTTTGATGACGGCAATGGGCGTATCGCAAGAGCTGTGGGTGATTTGTTCCTTGCTCGCGCCGATGGCAGTCCTCAGCGCTTTTACAGCCTGTCGGCGCAGATCCAACGCGAACGTAAGGCTTACTACGACATCCTTGAGCGCACACAAAAAGCCTCGCTCGACGTGACCGAATGGTTGGCGTGGTTTCTTGACACGCTGCAGCAAGCGGTCAGCCAGGCACAACTCACGGTGAATGCCGTACTGGCAAAGACGCACTTTTGGCAACGCTGGGCGACAACACCATTGAACGAGCGACAAGTGAAGTTGCTCAACCGGTTGCTCGACGGCTTTGATGGCAAGCTCACCAGTAGCAAGTGGGCGGCCATTGCTAAGTGCTCACCTGACACAGCATTACGCGACATCACCGAGCTATTGACACGCGGCGTGTTGCGCAAAGCTAATGCCGGCGGCCGCAGCACCAGTTACGAGTTACTGGTCGACGTTGAGCCAACCGGTGTCCCGACACTCAGCCCTTGGGAGGGCAGGGACACCATCGTAAAGTGAAAGGCCGAGCGCAGGCTTGGCGCTTGAAAGGTCGACTGTGCCTGTTACCGAACGTAGTCGCTTGTTGAGCGAAGGTATGACCTGAGCCTTTTGACAACGACCTACAGGCGCCGTTCGACGTGCTGAGGGTTTTATTGGCGACTCGCCTTCGCAACGTATTCGGACAATATTTTCATCTGTTCGGGCGTTAAGCTTGTATACGCAGGCATTTGGCCGATGCCGTTTTTAAGGGCATTTAAAACACGGGCAGCATCGGGTTGAAGCTCGTTCATTGACGGTCCTACCGCGCCCGCGGCGCCAGCTGCCTCGAGGGTGTGACAGATCGCACACGCTGGCGCTGCACCCTTTAAGAATAAAAGTTTACCTTCTTCATCATTTGCTGAGGCAATTGGGGTAAAGGCTGCAGCAGAAACCAGCGCCGCCGCACCTATGGTTCTAGCAATAGACGTAAATAGTTTTCTTTGCATTGGACAAAAAAGGCCCTGGTGAAGAGGATGTTGCTGTGTTGTTTAACTTGGTTTAACCGGGTGCGTGTACCCCTCCCGCGCGGGGAGAGGTGCTTTGCGAAGATCATTAAGCCACGGTGATTTTTACCGTGTGTGACATCCAACCACTATTCAAGTAGCCCGCCGCATTTTCAGTCGACTGCGCAACTTGCTCAACGCCTGATTTTGTTGTGACACGGGTTGAGACATCGTACTGGCCGGCTTTCAGGGTTGTGGCCAAGACAAACTGACGCCAAGCGTACTTGCCCAGATCTGGTCCCACCAAGCGTGCGACCTGCCAGGTTTTACCGCCATCAAGCGATACGTCGACCTTGGCGATGTCTTCTAAGGCGCCCATGGCTACACCCGTGATTTGTACTGCACCCGCTTTGATCGGGCCGTTGTCAGGCGAGGGTGATGTCACCCACGATTTAGCATCCATGGTCCAAACCGCGGGCTGACTAGGATCGCCCTTTTGACCGACCGGTGACATGCGGTAGCCGGTTTTTTGAATGGCGGCTTGCGTCTGCTCTTTTGTGAACGCCAAACGCTTGATGTACTTAATATTGTTGACACCGCTGTAGCCTGGTACCACCAAGCGCAGCGGGCCACCGTGCGCTAAAGGCATCGGTTCGCCATTCATTTCCCAGGCTAGCATGGCATCTTGCATTGCGGCGACAGGTACCGAGCGCTCGACAACTACGGCATTTGGATCAATGCCCTCAGGAAGCTTTTCACCGCCTGTGCCCGTCATATAGACCATTCCGGTAGAAACGCCCCCCAGAGCTTGGATGACTTCGCGCACAGGTATGCCCGCCCACATGACACAGCCCGCTGCACCCGTCTGCCATCTTGTGCCACTGGGTTTGCCTGGAAACAAGCCACGACCGTTGCCTGAACATTGCAACACCGTTGCCATGGTTTCGAACCCCATCTGCTTGAGATCAGCGATCGAAAGGGATTGTGGTTTTCCAACGCCTTCGACCGTGACTTTCCAGGCGTTGACATCACCAATATCGGCCGCTGAGGGTGCTGGCAGATTGTTACGGATGAACAGGCGATCGCTTGGCGTGATGATGCTTGAGCCGATTGCTGAACGCTTGGTTTCAATCGTTGTCGGGGTATGGATGATCATGCTGTCAGCGTGTTTCCAGCTGACATAGTTTGGTAACGGCTTTGCTGTGGATGCTGCAGGGGCAGCGGCGGCAGGGCTGGCAACAGGCGTAGCGGCTTGTGCATTGGCAGACCTTGAATTGAGCCCAGCGGCGGCCACTAAACCAACGGTAGCGCCCAGCAAATTTCGGCGTGTGATTTTGATCGAATTTGTCATGATGACCTCTTGGAATGTGAGCGCGGTAATCGTTATCGGGAGGGACGCAAAAACCTAGTTAAAAAACGTACAGCACCTAGTAACAACGTAAAGGTTGTGTAACGGATCAAATAATGCCTCAGTTTAACTAATTTATTGCGCGATGAAACAACGAGTCCCCTTCTTTTTAATTGGTCAATTCTGGCTGCGCTAACCATTCCCGACCTTTGAGCATGGCGTCCCAGTAAAGAGGCGGTAAGATCCGTTCTTTTAAGAACCACGCCATTGCAGAAGGTTTTGTACCGTCGATTAGCCATTTGGGGAAACTCGGCGCCACTTTGCCGCCATAGGTAAATTCAGCTAAGACGATTTTGCCTCGTTCAACGGTTAGCGGGCATGAACCATAGCCATCATATTTGGCCTGGCCTTTTAATTGACCCATTGCAGCCAAGACATTGTGCGCAACAACAGGAGCTTGTTTGCGCGCTGCAGCCGCTGTCTTGGCATTTGTTGTGTTGGTTGCGTCGCCCAAGCCAAAAATATTTTCATAATTCTTGTGACGTAACGTAGTAGGATCAACATCAACCCACCCCGCGGCATCAGCGAGCTGGCTGACACGGATAAAGTCTGGCGCTTTTTGAGGTGGAACAACATGAATCATGTCAAAGTCCTGAGTAATGATTTGTTTTGTTCCATCTGCGGCTGTCTGGCTGAAACTCGCTTTTTTAGTCCCGCCATCCACACTGATCAGCGTTCTGCCAAAATTCAAACCAATGCCATAAGCTTTCACATACTCCATCAAGGCTGGGACATAGTCGGCAACGCCGAATAGCACTGCGCCGGCGTTACAAAAATGAATATCGATGTTGTGCAGTACACCTTGCTTTTTCCAGTGATCTGCAGACAGATACATTGCCTTTTGTGGAGCCCCAGCGCATTTAATTGGCATGGGAGGTTGAGTGAATATCGCTTTGCCTCCCTTTAGCTTCTGCACGAGTTTCCAAGTGTAGGGAGCAAGATCGTAACGATAATTGGACGTAACACCATTACGACCAAGAGTATCCGTTAATCCCTCAATACCATTCCAGTCGAGTTTTAAACCGGGGCAAACCACGAGTTGTTTATAGCTGACCACCCGGCAGCCATCAAGAATGATGCAGTTACGCTCTGGCTCAAAAGCGGCAACAGCAGACTTGATCCAAGTGACACCGTGCGGGAGAAGCGAACCCATCGTGCGCGCAGTAAATGAAGCATCGAAAATCCCTGCGCCCACCATTGTCCATCCTGGCTGGTAGTAGTGAACATCCGCGGGATCAATGACAGCAACATCTAACTTTGGGCTGCGCGACAACAGACTAGCAGCGACCGAGATACCTGCAGCTCCGCCACCTATGATCACCACGTCATGTGTCACGTTAGGGGCGTCGACAGGCGTGATGCCACCATTGACGATTCGTCGCGTCAGTGCTTTCAAGTCATAGCCTACCTTCGCCGTTGTTTCAATAATTGAAGACATTGGCGTTTTGCCGGCATTGGCCAGCGCCCACAGCGAGGCACTCCGCATACCCGTGCGACAGTAAGCGAGTATGGGTTTGGGCATCTCATCCATCAGTTGACCGAAAGTCTGACCCTGCTCGTCAGTGACTTTGCCGGACTCGACTGGCAGGTAATGTACAGATAAACCGTGCAGCGCTGCGGCTTGTTCAATCTCTTTGAAGTTGGGTTGATCCGAACCCTCGCCATCGGGGCGGTTGCAGATGATTGATTTAAATCCTGCTTGCGCAATCGATGGCACGTCTGTTGTAGTTATTTGTTCGGCAACAGAAAATCGAGTGGTTAGATTTTTAATTTCCATGAGCAGCGACTCCTAATGAATGTTTAAGCTTGAATGCTTACTTTTACTTGGCTTGCGTTTGTTTTTTGTGTTCAAAATATTCAAAGGACAACGTACCGATGGTCATGACCCCCAAAAACGCCCTGACCACTTGTGCTGGCTAAGTCGTCATTGAGCAGAACGGTGAACTGCTGCGAGGGCGTCGGTTGGTTGATCTCTAGTTGCTCTTGGGTCTCCCGCGCGCGCATTTCATCGTGTTCAACGGTAAATGTGCCCATATTTGATGCTCTATAACTAATTAATTAATTATTTTATATTATATTTACATTTGTTATATTTTTTAATATAATATATTTAAATAAATTTAAAGAGTCGTATGAGCGCATCAAGCTTGAATTCAAGCGTCACCGTTTTTTTGATCAGGCTACTTGGATAGCCATGTATGTGATCCCTCATGGCGCTGGTCCGACGTGCGCAATCATTGACTTGGTCTTGGGCGATGACCCGAAGTCAGGTCGGCCTAGCACTGCACTAACTGAAAAAATTGTCGAATACGTTAGAGCGAATCAGTTGCAGGTGCAGTGTCCCCTCGAAACGCATGCACATGTCCATCACATTAGCGCTGCGCAATATCTGCAAAAGCCCCTAACTAGCAAGATCGCCATCAGAGATCCCGTCGCCAAAGTACAAAAGGTATTCAAAGGCATTTTTAATTTAGATGCTGAATTTAAAAGCGCCGCATAACAAGTAACTGAACAAGGACCAAGATGGAATCCCTAGACCCCACGCTACTCGCACGAATTCAATTTGCGGCAAATATCACCTTCCATATCCTTTTTCCGACGATTAGTATCGGGTTGGGTTGGTTTTTGCTTTACTTTAAAACGCGGTTCGTGGCGACCGGCAAGCAATTCTGGATGGATGCCTATCAGTTTTGGATCAAAATCTTTGCGCTGACGTTTGCCATCGGTGCTGTGAGCGGTATTACGATGAGTTTCCAGTTTGGTACAAACTGGCCTGGTTTTATGAATACCGTGGGCAATATCGCCGGTCCTTTATTAGCCTATGAAGTATTAACGGCCTTTTTTCTAGAGGCAACAATGTTGGGCATCATGCTGTTTGGCCGAGGTCGTGTGAGCGAAAGGGTTCACACCGTTGCGACTTGGTTAGTTGCCCTCGGCACGACTGCTTCCGCGTTTTGGATCCTTGCCTTGAACTCATGGATGCACACGCCTGCAGGTTTCGAAATGATTGATGGCAAGGCTCATGTCACCAGTTGGCTAGCGGTGATATTTAATCCTTCTTTCCCCTACCGCTTCACGCACATGCTAATTGCTTCGGGCCTCACCGTCTCTTTTCTGTTGGCGGGCATTAGCGCCTACCGTTGGCTGAAAAAGGACGCAAGTGAGGCAGTGATGGCGTCGATGCGTGCTGGCGTGTTTGTGGCGGCTGTTCTTATTCCTATACAAATTTTCGTGGGTGATTTACACGGACTGAACACGCTAGAGTACCAACCAGCCAAACTTGCCGCGATGGAAGGGATATGGAAGACTCAAAAAGGTGTATCCGCAGTACTGTTTGCTTTGCCAGATGAAAAAAATAAAACCAATAACTTTGAAATCGCAATCCCCAATTTGGCGTCGTTGTATCTCACCCACCACTGGGACGGTGAAGTAAAGGGGCTGGATGCTTTTGAAGGTAAACATCCGCCTGTTGCCCCTGTTTTTTGGGCTTTCAGAATTATGGTGGGAGTCGGACTGTTAATGTTGGCTGTGAGTTGGTGGGCCACATTTGAGCTGCGCAGAAAACAGCGGCCTTCACAAACTGTCGCAAGAGTCTTGGTCGCTATGACGTTTGCGGGCTGGATCGCGTTGATCGCGGGCTGGTACGTAACAGAAATTGGACGCCAACCTTGGTTGGTCTACGGCATATTGACTGCCGCACAAGCCGCCTCAGCGGTGCCGGCGACCAGTATTGCGTTGACTCTGACCATCTACCTCGCTCTGTATGTCTTATTGCTTGCTGCCTATGTTTCGGTTGTTTTTTATCTTGCAAATAAAGCGATCCAACCTGCGCCAGAGCAAGATCAAAAAGCTGTGTTGTCTGCGAAGGTCAACCTCACGGAGCTTAAATATGCATGATTATCAAACGATCCTGATGAGTCCGGCAGGGTGGTTGCCACTGGTATTTGCGTTGATCATGGCAGTTTCAATGCTTGCTTATGTGATTTTAGATGGCTATGACTTGGGCGTTGGAATTTTGCTGCGCAAAGCAGCGGACAGTGAGCAAAAAGACATGATGGTGGCTAGTATCGGGCCCTTTTGGGATGCGAACGAAACCTGGCTAGTGCTTGGGGTAGGGGTCTTGCTTGTAGCGTTTCCTGCGGCGCATGGCGTGATCCTGGGCGCACTGTATTTGCCTGTAGCGCTGATGCTCGTTGCACTCACACTCAGAGGAGTTGCGTTTGATTTCAGGGTGAAAGCCAAAGCCCATCATCGTCCGCTATGGGATAAAGCCTTTTACCTTGGCTCCTCACTTGCTTCGTGGTCACAAGGTTTTATGTTGGGCCAGTTAATTACCGGTTTTAAGAACGATACGTTGAGTTATCTTTTCAGCGCGTTGATTGGATTTTGCCTGATTTCGGCTTACAGACTACTTGGCGCGGGTTGGCTCATCATGAAGACAGAGGGCCCACTTCAGTTAAAAGCGGTTCAATGGGCTCAGAGCAGTCTGTGGATGACTGGATTAGGGGTGGTTGCAATATCCATTGCAACCCCCTGGGTCAGTCCACGCATTTTTGAAAAGTGGTTTAGTTTTCCCTACATGCTTATGCTGTTTCCGATTCCAGCTGTCACCGCCATCCTTTTTGCTGTGATTGCACGGAGTTTGAAACGCTTACCCACTCGTCTCGCTGATAACAATCAATATGGTGCAGCAATTCCTTTCGCCTGTACGGTAGGGGTTTTTCTCTTATCCTTCTACGGTCTGGCGTACAGCCTGTTTCCTTGGCTAGTCGTCGATCAACTGGACATCTGGTCGGCGGCTAGCGCCACTGAGGCCTTACTCGTGATCTTTTATGGTGTCGTGATTGTTTTGCCAATGATTATTGCTTATACCGCTTACGCGTATCGAGTGTTCTGGGGTAAATCCACGGCGCTCGTGTACTGAGTATTTTTTCTTTTTCTTGAATGGAGTAAAAAAAATGGCTTACACCGAGAAATTTCAAGCACTTGCTGACGCCGCGATTGCAAATGTAAGAGGCGTACCTGTTGTCGACGTGGATACGTTGGTGGCTGCCGGTGCGATCGCGCTAGATATCAGAGACAAAGAAGAGCATGACTTGGATCATATTGCTGGCTCACTTCACTGTAGTCGCGGCAAGCTTGAGATGAACGTAGAAGACTTGATACCAAATTTAGAGCAGGTCATCCTTTGCTATTGCAACGCTAATAACCGTGGTGCGCTGTCTGCCAGTACGCTCAAGCAAATGGGTTATCAAAACGCTAAATTTATTGCGGGCGGTTTGAAGGCTTACCGAGGCTTGCCCGACAAATCCCCTCAAGGGGATAAGATCAGGCAATAAAAAACCACTCGAAATTCAAATTCGAGTGGTTTTTAAATTCATACAAATTACTTCTTTGGTGCCTTAGCGTAGCGCAGATACGGAAGCTTGATGTCAATATCACCGAACTTTGCTTTTGCCTGCTCGTCATTCAGAGATAGACCCACAATCACATCTTGACCGGGAACCCAGTTAGCTGGGGTTGCCAATGGCACGCCATCGGTTATTTGGATTGCATCTAAAGCTCTGAGAATTTCTGCAAAATTACGGCCAACTGACATGGGATAAGACATGGTTAGGCGTAGCTTTTTATCTGGGCCAATAATAAATACGGTGCGAACCGTAGCGCTATGGGCTGGTGTGCGACCATCAGGCAGATAAGCATCTGCTGGCAACATATCGTATAGCTTGGCGACTTGTAGTGAAGTATCGTCAATGATTGGAAAATCTGCGGGCGCTCCTGCAAAAGCGCTGATATCCTTCTTCCACTTTTGATGCTCTTCTACATTATCAACTGACACACCCATCACCTTAGTATTGCGTTTAGTGAACTCGGGCGCTAACTGAGCAACCGCACCAAACTCGGTTGTACATACCGGGGTGAAGTCTTTTGGATGTGAAAACAGAATAGCATAGCTATCTCCTATCCAATCATGCAGGGTCAACTTACCAGCGGTTGAGTCAGTTGTAAAGTTTGGTGCAATATCGTTAATTCGTAGTGACATGTTTACTCCCTATTTACATTCTTTTACTAGGCTACGCTCTATTGAAGCCAAAAAGAACGGATGCTCAAAAATGAGATCAATTATTTTGATTTAGATCAAATTGAGCAAAGAGGGAATTAGCAATGCTTATTTGTAGTAACTGATTACGGGCAAACGTAACGAATGGTTCACCAGCGCAACAGGTTATGAGGCGCTTGGTGTACCACAAAAGGCTCTTTGACCATGTAAGCTCTTGCCGCCGTGCTCAAAGCAACGAGCGTATTGCAAGTTAAAAAAAGACCTAATACCTAGGCAACCTCAAAGTAAATTCACAACCCTTTTCCGGTAAGTTATCGACACTTAGACTACCGTGAAGAACCTCAGTCGCAATCTGCCTGCTGATGTAAAGACCCAAACCCGTCCCTCCTTTACGGCGACTGGTTGTATAAAACGGTGTAAACAGATTAGGCAATACATTTTCGGCAATACCATTGCCGTTGTCACTTACTTTTAAAAAAATATGCTCAGGGGTTTGGCTGCCAGAAATTTTTAGTTGGCGATCCTTTAGTCCGTCAAATGCATGAATGGTTGAATTCAGTACAAGGTTAGTCAGAAGCTGCCCAAGTGAGCCAGAATTGATGTGTAACGAAATGCTTGGATCAACTTCTAAGCTTAAGGTGCATTTTGCTTTTTTCAACACCGGTGTGAGAGATTGCTCAATGGACTGAAGATAGACTTTAAGATTGATTTCCTTTTTTTCATCCAAGGATCGATCTCGAGCAACATCCTTAAAGCCTCGAATCAGATCACTTGCACGTCTCAGGTTATCAAAAATAAGTTGGAAGGCAATTTCTTCATCCTCAAGAAAGTCTGTCAGTGCCGAGCCTGTTAGATTAGCGGCATTTTTTCTGACCGTCGCGGCGGTTTGACTGACGTGAGTGGTGGCTGTGATTGCAATGCCGATGGGGTTATTAATTTCATGGGCAAGTCCTGCAACCAGTACCCCCAAAGACTGCAGGCGCTGATTCTCTTGAGCCTCTTGTAGCAGGGTTTCGCGCTCGGCACTCACCTGCTTTAATGCGCTAATGTCCTCTTCAAAAATGACATAGTATCTAGGTTCATTTTCTTCGATGACCACGGGAAAGATACTGAGGCGGTTCCAAAAATCCTCCTCATTCCGGCGCCGATCTAAGAACTCAACGGTACACGCCAATTTATTCTCTAACGTGAAGCGAATTTGCGTCATCGCCTCAGCGTCAGTGATGCCATCCTGAAAGACGCGAGAAGTTGTGCCGAGCACTTCTCCTGCGCTGAAGCCAGTTATTTTTGTAAAAGCTGGATTCACATAAATGAGTGGTGTACCAGGGAGTCTTAGATCCGCAATTGAGATACTGAAGTATGAATTGTCGACGACAGCACCAACTAGTATCAGTTGTTCAACCTTTTGTACTAATTCATCCCTGGCAAATTGCAGAGACTTCGTCCGCTCGCTAACTCTAGTTTCTAATTCTGCATTTAGCAGAGATAAGCCATTAATTTGTTTGGCAATTTCGTTGGACATTGATTTAAAGGCATGTTGCAGTAAACCAATTTCATCTTTCCGTTTGGCAAGCTCGGGAAATATAAAATTGCCCTTAGAAATATTCTCAGCAATCCCCGCAAGCTCTGATATTGGCCGAGTCACGTAACGGCTAAGCACCAGCGCTAATAGATAAAAAATAAATAAAGTGACGATGACGATGAGTGCCGAATACAACAAAAAGTTGAATCGAGTTTCAACTAACCTATCCCTAGAAATAGTGATCGTTGCGTTGCCAAGCTTGACGCCCTCAGCCTGAATAGAAAAATCAACCACCAGAGGCGAAATACTTGGATAATTTTTTTGATTGGGTTCAGGCGGTTCACGCGCGATGAGGTTACCGTTGCGATCCCGAATGATAATGTCTTGGATATTATCTGAAGTGACGAGTTCCTTAAGGATCGCGATGACACTTGCATAATCGCGCTGAATTAACGGAGTAATGATGGCCGAGCTAAGGACTGGTTTGATTCGCTCAGACTGATAAACAATGTCTGTTTCCATCGAGTCTGTTGTGAGTTTTACCAACAGCAACGCAGTCGTGACTGTAATGATGATCTGAACAGTCAGCCATATAAAAATAAGTTTTTTTCGAAAACTCCACGAAGTGAGCATGCTTATTTAGCCTGGCTTAGACCTTGACGTGTTGCTTCCGTAAATGAATCTAAAAATTTGAGTTGATCATCGGTGGGTGAATTCATCCCAGTAAACCCGGTCGACGAGAAAAATTGTTTGGCTTGCTCTGATTTCGGAAAGTCCAATATCAAGGCTTTCATTTTTTGTTTTTCATGACTCTTCACATTGGCATTGACCATAATGAAAAAGCCGGGCAACTTAACAAACGTATTGACAGGTGTCAGAATCTTCTTGAGTTCGACATCTTTTGCATTAAATTCACCCTGACTCATTAAAGCAAAAGCTGCCTCGCCAGTTTTTAAGCTGACACCAAGGCTGTCATCGTTTGCAATCCGTAAGATCTCATAATCCCTGTCGTTCACAAAGCCTTGCGAACTTAACCAGTTAACACCAGCCAAGGCCACAAGAGACTGAGGGTTTGCAACCGCTAATTTTTTTCCTCGTAAAAACTCGAGATTGTTTTGCCGTCCCGCCATCCCCACCAAAAGACCAGGAATACCAGGCTCGAACACTGCAATGGCTTCCCAATTGCCATCCGCTTGCGAGACCCTAGCTAAATTTGGAGCAGTCACCATGATCTGAAACTCGTTGGTGAGCGCGCGCTGATAAAAATTTGAAAAATTGGTACCTGTTGTGACTGCAACCTTGCGACCGAGACCTTTTTCAAAATAATCTGCCAACGGTTGATAGTTGGTACTAATCAATCGCGCACTCATGTTGGGTACAACGCCAATCAAAACGTCGGGGTTTGCTGTCTGCCCAAATGAAGTGAAAGAGAAAAAGCTTAGAGTGACAGCTAGAATCAATGCTCGCATGGTCAAATTCCTTAGGTGGTCAATGATTACGCGTAATCAGGATTTTGATCAAATATTGCACTGAATTGCTCTTTGTTTTTAACCAACAAATCAATCAGCGCAGGGTCAAAAGCTTGACCAGACAAATCTGACATGATTTGAATGGTTTTATCCAGTGGAAACGGGTCTTTGTAGACTCTTCTAGACATCAAGGCATCAAACACATCCGCCACATTGACGATTCTGCCAAACAAGGGGATTTCATTGCCCTTTAGTCCATTTGGATAGCCAGTACCATCCCAGCGCTCATGATGCGTTAAGGCCACTTGGGCGCCAGTCTCTAACATTTTGCTGTTTGAGCGACCCAATAAATCAAAGCCACTTTGTGCGTGGGTGCGCATCGTATCCATCTCATCCTCTGTCAGGCGACCAGGTTTGTTGAGTATCGAGTCTGGAATCGCCACCTTACCAATATCGTGTAACGGAGCCGCCGCTTCAATTAGATTGAGCTGATCACTAGGCAGACCATAGAGTTGAGCTAATAACTTGGAATATGCTGCCATGCGATGAATATGCATCCCAGTTTCTTTTGAGCGCATCTCAACAGCTTCGCACAATGTATTGAGTGCTTGACGTTGCGCATCTAAAACCTCATTTCGCAAATGGTTGTGCATTAAGTTAGAGTTAAAACGCTCGAGCAGAATATGTATTAAGTAAGTCACGTGAGGTGGCAACATTCCTTCGCTGGCAATCCAAAGTGCAAGGTATTGCTGATTGGGCAAGGTGATGCCAAGTAAGACGCCTCTTTCCCCGATGTAAATGGCTTTAGAACTAAAGCGACTGTTGATTAAATGACGCAGATCTTCATCCACAATATGGTCAAGCGTACGGCCTGCTAAATCGGCATAGATACCGGTTGACATAGCAATAATCGGCTCAGTAGGCGCCGAATAAATACCCATCACATCGCCTAGCAGCAAAGAGCAATCCGAGATGACTTTAACTTCTTGAAGATTTTTCAAAAGTGCAAGGTACAGTGCGCCATGATCATTTTTATCTTCAAGCATCGCGCCAGTTGAAAGAAGAATCTGCTCAAGACCGCGGGACGTTTCAGCAATGGTTTTGAGTGCATGATACGAGCGAAGCGCTGTATACACGACAGAAAATAAACGATCTGCGGTGAGCTCGGTTTTATCGCGATAGTCATCAATTTCAAGATGTTGAATGACCTCTCGTTCAGGAGCCATGCCGGGATTGCCGGTGCGCAAGATGATCCTAACTTTATTCATGCCGTATTGATTGCGAATAACTTTTACAAGATCTAAGCCAGCCTGATCATGTTCCATGACGACATCAATCACCGCAACCGCAATACTTGGAGTGACCTTGATGATCTCTTCAGCCTCTTGGGCTGAGTAAGCACTGATCAGCTCAATCGGACGTCCGGCGTATTGCATCTTTCGCAATACTAAATGCGTGACATCATGAAGCCATTTTTCATCATCGACAATCAGAATTTTCCAAGGTTGCAGCTTGCTCAGTGTCATGTATAGACCTTGTTTTGTACTTTGAAAGGTTAAATTTTTCTGTTCACTTAGTTGAGCGTCTTACGCATGAATGTCAGTGATCACTCCACCCAAATCTTTTGCTTGGTTGGTCAGCATTTCGCTCGCTAGGTTGCGTAAAGCTAACCAAACTGCAACGAGAAGAAACACTAAAGTAGGGAAAATGGCTTTAGCAAAGCGCATTGAATGCTTGCTTAAGCTACCCATTATCCATATTTAGCTGGGTCAATAAGTGCAAAGCACAGCAGAAGTTGGCAAAACTTCGACGAGAATTCCTACTAGTTATGTTCGAAGTGTGGTTTATGTCGAGACTCAGTAAAAGCCAATACCGAGTGATTTTCGTGCGAATTGATAGACCGCTGTGTATGTTTCGCTGAGGTACAAAAGAAAAACCGCTGCGCCGTCAAGGGCTGCAGCGGTTAAAAGCGGTTTGTAAGGGTGAGGCGAAGGTACTTGAATTAAAACGCTACGCGCAAACCTACACTGCCGCCGTAAAGCGTCTGCCCCGATCTTGCTTCACCTGACACACCCGCATAGGCATAAGCATTATCAGCAATCTTGACCGTGCCATACAACCCCACCTGCACAAAGGTAGAGCCTGCGGTCGCTGTCGTCACAATGCTTGAATAACCACCAAGCGTGGTATTAAGCGTTGGGTTTAATAAGCCTGAAGTATCTGCACCCACGGCAATGTTGGCACGATAGGTGTACTCATCTTTAAGTGGCGCCTTGTTCAGTGACCCTGCTGCCACACCAATTACGCCACGCACTGCGCTGCCGCTAAAGCGAGCGATGTTAAGCGCTGCAACACCGCTGCCTTCGTCATACGAATTTTGACCCACGTACTGATAGCTTAGGCGTGCGTAGGGTGTGACGCGCACATCGCTGTACTCAAATCCACGGCTAAGCCCCACGCTTACCAGTGCATCATTACCCAGCACCGCTTTGCTACTAAAGCCACCCGTGTAGCCGGTTGGATCATTACGCGACAGATTGGTTGAACTCATGCCCACGCTTGCCATGCCATCAAGCACATAGTCTTGCAGCACAGACATTTTGCCGTAGACAAACAGCGAGCCTTGTTGGATCGTACTGCTGCCACCATTGGCCGAGACGGTGGTGTTGGATAACGAGATACCGCCGCCTAGTTTTAAGCCTAGCTCTGCGTTTGAATAGGCATCCACACCCGTGACGATTTGGTACAGATTGCTGTTGAACCCGTTACCAGCGCTGTTGCTTGCACGCTCAGCACGTTGATACGCAATCTCACCCCACGCTCTGCC
>CAMDEF010000070.1 GCA_945895265.1 Bordetella parapertussis
CGAGGGCAAAAGGTGCTGGGGCGCACGCAGCGCTGGGGCTCAGAGGTGTCGCGGGTGAGAGAACAGTTGCATCCATGGATGCAAAGATAGTGTAAAAAACTCGATGTGTCCAGTATTTTTTTCTGACTATGGGTTTACCGAATATTTACTAATCCTTCAGCATATCTTCTTCGACAAGTGCAAGAACGGCCTTCTGTCTAGCCGGCCCATCCTGAAAACGGTCTCCAACGGCCGACCACTCGGGGTGTGCACGTGCTCTTAGCAAAGGTTTGGGTAAGGCGGTCAGAGCACTTTTTGTCGCGACCGTTTTTTCTGCCACGTCGATTTTTGCGATTGCTGCATGACCGCGGCGTTCGAGTGCTTTGAGTAATTGCCCTTGGCGCAACCTGACGAACTGCAGAATGTCATCTGCCACAGTCAGTTCACGAAAGCCTCGGATATGGTTCAGCATTAGTGTGCCAAATTTACCCACACCTAAGGCCGCGCCGCCTGCTGCCGCGCCGATTAGCATGCCCGTGCCAAGCGTCAGGCCAGCACTTAAAACATCTGCCACTGCGCCAGCAATCATGCCCGCACCAAGCCCTCCACCTGTATGAAGGCCAATATCCTTGAGCGCCTCTGGATTAAACAGGTCAACGCTCAAGCTGCCATCGGACAACGGTAGCGGATGACTCAGGTAATCATCAGGACTGAACTGAAACAGTGCCAGCAAAGCTTGCACGCAAGCCTGTTCCCGCTGTCTGACGACTGCTTGCTGTAAAACAATTGCTTGCCCTAGTAACTCGGGCTCGGTACTTGAAGGCGTGCGCAAGGCAGCTAGGTCGATGAGTAGCCCTGCAATCAACGTCAAGCCTGCGGCACGCCGTGCGACTTTTTGCTTGGCGGATTGCAGCTGCAATCCAGACAATACGGATTGATGCGAAGGTAAAACAATCGAGAGTGTTCGGTAGAGAGTGTCTTCACCGTCAAGCGGAGGGCTCACGCTGTCAAATTCTACGCAGAGATGCAACCCCAGGCGCGACAAGGTTTCGCGCCATTGCGCGGCGCGCGACGCCTCGCTTGCCACAAAGTTTAGGATAGGTAGCAAGGGACGACCACAACCCGCAAGAATCAAGAGCTCATCTTTATGTTTTGCTAGCACTGGTTCGCGCACGTCAATGACATACAGCCCGGCCTGACAGTCGAGCAGCTTTCTTAGCACGCGCGCCTCTTGCTCATACCGACCAGAGGCTTCGGGACCTTGTAAAAATAATTTGAGCCGCTCTGGGCCATCGAGTCGATCGCCGGAGCTTGCGAGTTGCTCAAGGTAGTCGAGCAGGCCCATGCTGTCTTCGATACCAGGGGTATCAAACAGCAGCATGACCGGGGTACCCTCTAGCTTGACGTGTGCGCCCTGAACCTGTCTCGTTGTGCCTGGCGCATCTGCGACTTCACCAAAATTGACATCGCGGGTGAGCGTACGCAGCAACGACGTTTTACCTGTGTTGGTATGCCCCACGACCGCAATCTGCAGGGCGCCTGAGTGATTATTCATCTGAGCATCCTAACCACTCTAAAACGGGAGCAAGCACGGGGGTGGCTAATACATCGACCTTGAGCGCGTCCAGTAGTTGATTTTTCCAAACTGGGATACGACCGTCCGCTACGTCAGATCCCTCGGCTCCGCCAGCGGGTTGCAGCCAGACGAGAGTCTTGCTCGCGTAGGACGATAGTTCGGCAATCAAACGCAACGTCCCCCGATCTGGCGTGCGGCGGGCATCACAGGCGATGACCAAGCGTTGCGGGTTGAGCTGCGCCACCTGACCCAAGGCAATGTTTCGGCTGTCGCGTGAGTCAATCATAAGGGTGTGAACAATCTCGCAACCTAGTCCCACGGGCGGCCACTCGCTTTCGAGTTCAATGCCAGTCATCATGGCACGCGTTGCGCTGTTGGCGCCTTTAAGCGCGGGCGGATAACGAAGCTTGATCTGAGGCGGCACCTGCCCCTCAGGCGATAAGGCAGCAGGAGCCATCTTTAGAAGCAAGGCCTGATAATAGGGTGAATGTAATTGCGGTTGAGTGCGCGGCCAAGCGCGCGCCACCAACGCCAGACTAGCGAGCAGTAACAAGGCCCTAGGCAGGACTCCATAGCAGACCAACGCACCCGTCAGCCAACTCGCCCAAAGCGCCTGCGCCTGCACTGAATTTCTTGATAAGTGACCACTTGCGCGAACCGTTTCACTATCTGGTATCGCGAAGCCAAACCAATGCGGTACGACGCCAACAAACTGCGTTAAGGCGACAAAGCTGTCGGCCGACAAGAGCGTTGTCTCCCAGGCAAAATCAAAGTGCCGTATCGACAGCGTAAAGTAAAGCACCACAAGCATTGTCAGGTTGGCGATTAACCACGAGGCATGCGTCACAATGCTGAGTACCCAGCGCAGCCCACCCGCTTGTTGCCAAAGCGACCACCAGGCTTGCCCGGCCAATGTAACCTCGGGCCCGGTTGCAAGTTTGCGGACGAGCCATGGCCAACGCCCTGCAAGCCAACCGCCCGAGCCAATCCCGACGATCAGCGTAACGATCCATAAAACCAGACTAAAGAGATTGACACCCAGCAACACAACGAGTGCCGACACCACATTCACCGGCCGAAACCCAGCACCCAGCGCCGCTAAGGCTGCGCTCCCCCCTACCAATACGGCAATCACCAACAAAACAATGAAGGTAACCCAAAGTCCGGACTGCACGCGCCCAAGCGCCAGCTTAACGCCCGACGTTTCTCCGAGAAAATTGGCACGCGCAGCGATTTGCTGCATTGCCGTGGGTTCGCGCGCCGCACGCAAACAGGCGGCCCGATCGTCGAACTGCCCCCATTGCGTCTCTTTCAGACGAAGCGCCTCACACAGCCAAGAATCTTTCAAGACCATAGGATTCTGCATTAATGTTGGATGCTTAGGGTCGGGCATCAGGCTAGGATAGCGACTATCGGCGCTTGTCTTGAGCGAAATGCGTCGACCCGCTCACCGTTGCGTTGATTGTAGGGGCGTTTGGAGGAATGAACACAGTGACTAGGTCGCACCAAACCCTCGCAGGATGAACCGCCAAGGCCATGGTAGAGTCCTAAAACACGACCAGTCGTTCTAGATTCGACCAGTCGCTCTAGATTTTTTGTACTGCAACTTTCAATACCAACCATGTCACAATCGTCCCACCACTCAACAAGGACCATGTCATGCACTTACCCTCACGCAAACTCGCCGCGCTACTTACCGCTCTCGGTCTCGCACTAACTGCTACACCCGCCGCGCAGGCGGTTGATATCAAGCTAGGTCATGTGCTTGCTGCAAGCCACAGCTGGCATAAGGCTGCAGAAGGCTTCGCGGCCGAGGTCAAAGAGAAGACCGCTGGGCGCGTGAATTTCATATTATTTCCAAGCAGCCAGCTCGGCAGTGAGAAGACGATGGTTGAAGGCATGCAGATTGGCAGCCAAGGTGCAGCAATCATCGGCTCTGGTTCGTTGCAGCCCGTCGACGCGCGTTTCGGCGTAGTCGAACTGCCCTATTCCTGGAACACTGCGGCTCAAGCTTACAAGGCTTACGATGGTGAACTGGGGGCCGCTCTCGAAAAGATCGGTGACGCCAAGGGTCTTGTGCTGCTGTCTTGGTGGGAGAACGGCTATCGCCACATTACCAATAACCGCGGTCCAATCAACACGCCCGCTGATTTAAAGGGTTTAAAAACGCGCGTCACGCCTGACAAGATGCGACTAGACACCTTTGTTGCGCTCGGCGCGAATCCCGCCCCGCTCGCCTTTGGAGAGCTCTACTCGGCGCTGCAACAAAAGGTGTTCGATGCCCAAGAAAACCCGCTCTCGATCATTTACACCTCTTCCTTCTTTGAAGTCCAAAAGTACCTTTCGCTGACCGGCCATGTCTGGAGCCCTGCAAGCCTCGTGATCTCTAAGGCCACTTGGGGCCGACTGTCTGCCGATGACCGCAAAGTGGTTAAAGCCGCAGCCGACCACTGGCGGGATCAGCAACGTCGCATGATCGCTGAAAGCGACGCCCAATTCATCGCCCAATTAAAAGAAAAAGGCATGCAGATCAACGAAGTGAATAAGGCCCCGTTCGCCGCAGCGGTTGCCCCAATCTGGAAAACCTACGAAGTCACTTACGGCCCTGAACTGATGGGTTTACTTAAGAAGTACCGCGAGGCGAATTAATGCTGACTCGCATTTCATACCACCTCTCAGCCTTCAGCAAAGTGTTCGTTGGGGTGGCTTGCGCCGTGCTAGCGGTGTTAGTCACCATCGTCGTGTTCCAGCGCTTCATCACTCATACTACGCCGCGTTGGGCTGAAGAACTGCCAAGGCTGGTGTTGGTGTGGTGTGCTTTTATCGGCGCAGTCGCCTGCAGTCGTGACCGCAGCCATCTCATGGCAGGCCTGCTGCCTTTTATGGTCAAGAGCCCGCGCATACTTGCTGCAGTCGATCGCATCAACCACGCCCTGACCACAATCGGACTGATCATTTTGGGCTGGGCTGGTTGGCACCTTGCTCAGATGACGATGGGTCAGATGTTACCTGCCACTGAAGTCTCAGCAGGCGTCGTCTACTTAGCTTTGCCGGTTGCCTGCGCACTTACAGCCGTGGTGCACATCGCGCAGTTTTTTGAGCCTTGGCCACCGACCCAAGTCGAAGAATTTTCTCAGGATTAACCATGTCGACCGGCGCACTTTTTTTGGTGGGTACTTTTATGCTCACAATGTTGGTCGATCTGCCCATCGTGTACGGCATGGTGCTGGCCGGCTTGGCGTACTTATTTTTATTTGACGCAGCGCCTGTCGCCGTGGCGGCGCAGCAGTTCGTCACTGGGCTAGATAGCTTTACCCTGTTGGCCATTCCGCTCTTCATTTTGGCCGCGCAACTCATGAACGCGGCGGGCTTGACTCAACGCATCGTACGCTTGTGCGCTGCCATCGTCGGTGATATCAAAGGCGGCCTCGCTGTCGTCGCAGTCATGTCGTGCCTAGTGTTCGGCGCCCTATCGGGCTCTGGTGTGGCTGATGTGGTAGCCATCGGCAGCCTGCTGCTGCCGGCTATGGCTCGTGCGGGCTACGACAAGGGCTTTAGCTGTGCGCTGGTAGGCTGCGCCGGCACGACGGCGACCATCGTGCCGCCGAGCATCGTACTCATCATCTATGGCACCACAACTAACACCTCGGTCGGAAAGCTTTTCATGGCGGGGATCGTACCGGCCGTATTGTTAAGCCTGTCATTGATCTGCATCGCGGTCTGGCAGGCACGCAAGTACAACTGGAGCGGTGGCAATCCCTTTGAATGGGCCGAATTACGCGCTGCGCTGTTAGATGCAGTGCCCGCTCTGATGGTGCCAGTGCTCATTATCGGCGGCATACGTTTAGGAATCTTCACGGCTTCTGAGGCTGCTTCAAGTGCAATCGTTTACTCACTGTTCATCGGTCTTTTTTGGTATCGCAGTTTGTCGTTACGCGCTATTTGGCAAAGTTTAAAAACTGCGGGTGAAGGTAGCTCTTCGATATTATTGATGATTGGTGCCTCAGGCTTTTTCGCTTGGATTTTGGTTGCCGAACAGGTTCCTCAAGCGCTGTCCGCAATGCTTGCAAACTGGACCGATAGCCGGATCACCGTACTGCTACTGCTCACCGTGGTGTTATTGCTGCTCGGCACGTTCATGGAAGCGATTCCGATCATCATCATCGTTGCGCCTGTGGTCATGCCAGTGCTCGCACACTACAACATTGATCCCGTGCACTTTGGTATCTTACTCACGATCAACATGGCAATCGGTGCAGTTTCGCCACCGGTGGGCGTTGATCTAATGGCAGCCTGCAAAATTGGCGGAATCACCATGATGCAAACGCTTCGCCCATTGAACTGGATGATGCTGGCGATGGTCACTGTCTTGCTACTCGTAACCTTCATCCCCGAACTTGTCATGTTTCTTCCAAGGCATGTCCAATGAGCACCACCACCTCACGCCGTCCGGCAATACTGCGCCGCAGCTGGCTCTTCACCTCGGGGCTCGGCGCAGGTGCGCAACAAGCTGCGCTTGATAGCGGCGCCGATGTGCTGGTTGCCGACCTAGAAGAGTTAAGCTGGTTGCCGTCCTAGAAGAGTTAACTCCGTCAGCGCCGCAAGTCGTGCTTGCGAGTGCAACCGAAAAAAATCATGAGGCGGCACGCCAACGGCCTTGTGTTTAGTTTCATCACATGTATCTTTATTTGTATCCTGAGTCAGGGACACTCAACCCAAAGACATGGCCGGCAACTAACCGTCGTTGAAAGGATGCTCAAGAAGGTACTGGCGCAGTGCGCCATCGACTCTGGTTTGCCAGCCTTGGCCTGTTGCCCGAAAACTTGACAGTACGTCTCTAGACAAACGAATCGTGATCCTTTCTTTTGTAATCTCAGCCTTTGGCCGACCCATTTTTACAAGAGGCTGTACCGCCGCCCATTCAGCATCCGTGAGCGAATAGGCGTCAGGATCGGAATCTATACCCGCTTGGATTAACACTTCTTCAGCGGCGGTGGGGATAATCGTATTAGGTTTAAGTTTGACCATGTGACTTATTGTATGCACAATAAGTCACATGGTCAAACTCTGACGCCTGCCGACACAAAGGGCTGCAAAGCAGCGATTTAAGCGCGGCATCGCCTAATCATTGTTCGCAGAAATACTTAACCGAAGCACACGCTTAACAAGCGAGAAATATTTGCTAACAAATTTTTACCGAGGGTAACTTGAATATCTTGCTTCAACAGGTGTATCCTCATCTTTATGAAACTGTTTGACTCAATCCCCCCTTCCCAAAGTGACTTAACACTTGCTCGGGCAAACCACGAAAGTTGGTTTCAAAATAAAGTATTAGCGTCGATGCAAGACACAAAGCCGCTGGTTAGTCACGAACAAGTGATGTCCGAAGTTGAAACTATCGTTTACCAAGCTGAGCTGAAAAGTCGGAAGCTGGCTTAGTGCGAGAAGTTGTTTGGCGCGCTGATGCGCGCGACAATTTAATTGAAATTATTCGTTTCATTTCAAGCGAAAATATCGCCGCAGCTAGGCGTCTTCAACGTCAAATTCAAGGCGCCATACACTCGGCGAGTGTGCATCCGTGTCTTTACCGGATCGGGCGGGTCGACGGCACTCGTGAGATCGTCGTATTGCCCAACTACATCGTTGTGTATCGATTTACGACTACACAAATCGAAGTGCTGAGCGTTCTTCATGCACGACAACAATATCCTCGCTAAACCAGCAATGCCACCGCTTTAATCTGCGCCCAAAGCGTAAGGCCTGGTTCGATATTCAAACGCGACACTGACGCGTATGAAATCTTTGCTAGCAAGCGCTGCTCGTGCTGATCACCTACAGATAATTCGATCAAGGCCTGGCCACCTGCGCCGTCTCTTAGCGCAAGCACGGTGACAGGCAAAATATTCAACATACTGCTGTCGGTGTGATGGCTGAGCGCCAGGCTGACATCACGAGCATGGATGCGTACACGCAAGCGATCACCGGGCTCATGCGCGGGGCCGTGTGCATAGAGCACGCACATTGGGCTTTGCAGAGTGAGTAAGCCGTGCGCGTCGCGCTGCTGCACCTGCGCCTGCACCACCACGCCTGCATCGTCGCGCAAGGCGAGCGGTGCATCGGGATGATTCATCACCTCTAGTGCCGGGCCCACCTGACGCACCATTCCGCCTTTCATCAACACTAAATAATCTGCCAAGCGCGACATCTCATCGACGGCATGTGTCACGTATAACAAAGGGATGGTCGTGGTTTGCTTCAGACGCTCAAGGTACCCCAGAATCTCTGAACGGCGCGCAGCATCGAGCGCAGCCAAGGGTTCGTCAAGCAAAAGAATGTCAGGGCGAGTGAGCAACGCACGACCAAGCGCGACGCGTTGGCGCTCGCCACCCGATAATTGACCGATTGCCCGTTGTAACAAGGGCGCTAAGTCAAGTTGCTCAACACACTGCGCATATTCAGCCGCTGTGCCGCCCACTCGTTGCCAGCCATAGCGCAGATTTTGCTCGACGGAGAAGTGCGGCAACAATGCCGAGTGCTGAAACACAAAACCAACACGCCGTTGGTGCGCCGGCACAAAAACGCCAGGTGCCTGCCAGGTTTGTTGCTTGATGCGGATGTGGCCCTTGACGTCGGGCTCGAGCCCGGCGATGGCACGCAAGATGGTGGTTTTGCCGCCGCCAGACGGGCCAAAAATGACTGTTGTGCCTGATGATGGCAATGTCAGATCAACAGATAACTCAAAAGCCGCTTCGCCCCCGCGCTTGAGCGTCAGACTCAAGTCGATGCCGTGTGCGCCATCAGCAGGTTTAAGAGAGCCTACCGGGTGCGCAGGCGAGCGATTCGCCTGCGTGAGGGTTGCTGACGGTTGTTCGTTCATCGCGGCTCACCTAGGTGCGACAAACGATGGCCAAACCACTGCATCAGGCACAGCACGACAAACGAAAAGATCAATAACCCACCAGCCAACCAATGCGCTTGTTCATACGCCATCGCTTCAACGCGATCGTAGAGCAACACCGACAGCACACGCGTTTCGCCTTCGATATTGCCGCCCACCATTAAAATCACACCAAACTCACCGACTGTATGTGCAAACCCCATCACCGTCGCCGTGATAAACGCCGGGCGACATAGCGGGATCACGACAGTTTTAAAACGATCAAAGGGCGACGCACGCAGTGTTGCGGCCACATCCAAGATCGATGTATCTAAACTTGCGAAACCAGCCTGCAAGGGCTGCACCACAAACGGCAACGAATACAGCACCGAGGCCAACAACAAACCCCAAAACGTAAACGCTAAAGAGCCCCAACCTACGGCATGCGTCAACTGACCAAGAGGCCCCTCTGGGCCCAACATGACCAGTAAATAAAATCCGAGCACGGTAGGCGGCAAGACCATCGGCAGCGCCACAATTGCAGAGAGCGGCGCTTTAAAACGTGAACGCGTGCGCGCCAGCCACCAGGCAAGTGGCGTACCCAACAGCAACAAAATCACCGTCGTCAGGGTGGCAAGCTTGAGTGTCACCCACAGGGCGGCCAAAATCGCCGTCATTGCGGTGCGTCGAAGAATTTAGTTGTAGCCATGACTCGTAATAATGCCTTGTGCTTCGGTCTGTTGCAAATATTGCATAAACGCCCTTGCCGCCTGGTTATGTTGACCGCGGGTCAATAACACCGCCGTTTGAATAATTGGCTGATGCAACGACTCAGGCACCAACCAACTGTTTTGGTAAAGCTTTTTTTGTTCGGGCGTTTCAAGCGCAAACGCACGCGGCAACAGGCCAGCGTCAGCGTTACCGCTAAACACAAAATGAGCGGCCTGACCAATGTTCTCACCCATCACCAAGCGCGCCTGCACCTTGGGCAACAAACCTAACGCCTCGAGTGTTTGTTTTGCGGCTAGCCCGTAGGGTGCCAACTCAGGATTCGCAATTGCCAGTTTCTTAAACTGCGCCTGGCGCAGAAACTGTTCGACCGAGGTACTCGAACCGGGGGCTTGGTTTACAAACACCAGGCGGCCACGGGCGTAGTCAAACAAGGTGCCCTTGACCGCGAAGCCTTCGTTGACCAAGCGCTCGGGGGTCTGACGGTCGGCCGACAAAAACGCATCAAAGGGAGCCGCCTGACGGATCTGGGCGTAAAACTTACCAGTTGAGGCCGCACTGATCGAGATTTTGTAAGGCGTTTGCTCTGAAAATTTAAGCACTAGTACTTGTGCGGTATTGACAAAATTGCTTGCAACCGCCAGGCGTGCGTCTTGGGCGCCCGACTGCAACGAATAAAGTGATATAAATAATAATAAAATCAAAGACTTATACATCGTAAACCTCTAAGAACCTCATGCGCCTGACACGTCACCCTCACCCCTAACTCAATTAAACTTGAGAGCCTCGCGCTGACTATTGTTATTGGATAACCCGATTACCCTCAGGGTCGCCATGCACCAAAGCTCAAATTAAGAGTACAGTAATTCTACGGATATATCTGCACGACTTACTGGCTCGATTTCACACTATGACTCAGACACCCGCACCTTTAATCGATCGCTTCGGACGAAGCATTGAATACCTGCGCTTGTCAGTGACTGATCGCTGCGACATGAAGTGCACTTACTGTCTGCCCAAAAGCTTCAAAGGCTACCAAGAACCAAAAAACTGGCTGACCTTCGATGAAATCGAACGTGTCGTCGGTGCGTTTGCCCGTCTGGGCACCTCGCGGGTACGCCTCACAGGCGGTGAGCCACTCCTGCGTCGTAATTTGCCACAATTAGCGGCACGCATCAGCGCACTGCCTGGCATTCGTGATTTATCGCTGTCCACCAACGGCACCCAACTACCAAAACACGCCGAGGCACTGCGCGCAGCGGGCGTGTCACGGTTGAACATCAGTCTGGATAGCCTGACACGCGAGTGCGTCACCCAGATCACTGGTCGCGATTCGATTGACGATGTCATGGAGGGCCTCGCCGCAGCTGAAGCCGCAGGGTTCTCTCCGATCAAACTGAATATGGTCGTGATGCCTGGCGTCAACGAGCACGAAGTCGAAGCCATGACCGAGTTCTGTATCAATCGCGGCTTTATTTTGCGCTTGATCGAAACCATGCCGATGGGCAGCACTGGCCTGAAATCAAGCTACGCCCCGTTAGGGCCGATTCTTGATCGTCTACGCGAACGTTTTGATCTGATCCCTGAGATCAAAGAAATGGGCGGCGGGCCCGCACGCTACTGGCGCACCAAAGACGGTCGCGGTCAGATTGGTTTGATTACTCCTATCAGTCAGCACTTCTGTGCCACCTGTAATCGCGTGCGTCTGTCGGTTGATGGCACGCTTTACTTGTGCCTAGGCCAAGAAGAAAAACTCGAACTGCGCCCACTGCTACGTGCGGGCGTGAGCGACGAAGAGCTTGAGCAAGCCTTGCGTGAGGCAATCGAACTGAAACCCGAGCGTCATGAGTTTCGCGAAGCGCCCACCAAGATCATTCGCTTTATGTCGCAAACTGGCGGCTGAACGTACCCCGCGAGTCACCGTACACTAGCGGGATTCGTCACCGTGTGTCTTGAGTTATGAAACCCAGAGCTAATCTACTGAATTTTGAAGAGGCGCGCGAGCGTCTGTTAACTGCCGCATCGCCTTTAACAAGCATCGAAACCCTACCTCTGCTGCAGGCGCAAGGCCGAGTACTTGCGCAGGCTGTGACCTCGCCCTTGAATGTACCCGGCTTTGATAATTCAGCGATGGATGGCTATGCCTTGCACATTGCCGATCTCAACGCCCTACCCGATGCGTTCGCGGTGGTGCAACGCATCGCTGCAGGGCAAACCGGCATCCCCCTAGCGCCCAACACTGCCGCGCGCATTTTTACCGGCGCGCCGATCCCTGAGGGTACCAATGTTGTCGTACCGCAAGAAAACACCCAAGACGAAAATGGCGCGATCAAACTGACCCAACCGATTCGGTTGCATCAGCATATTCGTCGCAAAGGTGAAGACATCACGCTAGGCGGCCCTGTGCTACCTGCTGGACAGCGCTTGGGTGCGCAACACCTTGCCATGCTCGCCTCGATCGGCGTCGCAAGTGTGTCAGTGTTTGCCTGGCTAAAAGTAGGTGTATTTTTTACTGGTGACGAACTGACCGAGCCTGGCCAGCCCTTGGCACCTGGTGCAATCTATAACAGCAATCGTTACGCCATCAATGGTCTGCTCAGGCAACTTGGCTGTGCCATCGCCGATTACGGCATTGTGCGCGACTCTGCTAAGGCAACGCGTGAGGCGTTGCATCGCGCGGCCTCTGAGAACGATGTGATCATTACCTGTGGTGGCGTTTCCGTTGGCGAAGAAGATCACGTGAAGGGTGCGGTGCAGGCCCTGGGTTCGCTTGATCTCTGGCAAATTTCAATGAAACCAGGCAAACCGTTGGCGTACGGCAAGGTCGGCGCTGCCGACTTTATCGGCCTGCCCGGCAACCCTGTCAGCTCATTCGTGACTTTTTTATTAATGGCTCGTCCTTTTTTGCTCAAACGCATGGGCGCACAAGAGGCCCCACTGCGCTACCTCACCGCAACGGCCGACTTTAACTGGCCACGCCCAGACAAGCGTCGTGAATTTTTGCGTGTCAAACTCGAGCAAGATGCGAGTGGCCAGCAGGCCTTACAACTGTGGCCTAATCAGGGCTCAGGTGTCATGAGTAGCTTGGCCTGGGCCGATGGCCTGGTTGATCTCGCCCCCGAAACGGTCATCACCAAAGGCGATAAAGTGCGGTATCTTTCGTTGTCTGAACTTTTACATTAATCCGCCACCATGCACTTAAAGGTTTTGTACTTTGCCCAATTACGCGAAAAATTCGGCCTCGCTGAAGAGTCTGTACAAGTACCTGAAGGCGTGCGTACCATCGCCGATCTGATGCAACACCTAAGCGCGCGCGGTGGCGTGTGGCAAGACACACTAGGTGGTCAGTATGCATTTAGAGTGGCAATGAACCAAGAGATGGTGTCGCAACAGACTGCGCTGGTTGAGGGCGCTGAGGTTGCGATTTTTAGACCAGTGACGGGTGGCTGAATCATGAGCGCCCGTTTGTCTGTCGCTGTGCAAAATGAAGACTTTGACCTGCGTCACGAACACCAACAGCTTGTGCAACGCGATCATGGCGTTGGCGCAGTCGTGGCCTTTATTGGTATGGTGCGCGATCTGAATCTGGCCGACGATGTGGTGGCCCTTGAGCTTGAGCACTACCCCGGCATGACCGAAAAATCCTTGATGAACATTGTGCAGCAAGCCGAAAGCCGCTGGTCACTTCAAGCTGCTCGTGTGGTGCATCGCGTCGGCAAGATGTACCCAGGCGATCAAATTGTGCTGGTACTTACGGCCAGTCCACACCGCGGTGACGCCTACGAGGCCAACACCTTCATCATGGACTATTTGAAAACCGAAGCGCCCTTTTGGAAAAAAGAATGGACTCCCGAGGGCCCGCGCTGGATTGAAGCCCGCGACAGTGACGATCACGCCGCCGCGCGTTGGAGCAAACAACACCCCACTCCTTAAATTGATAATCAGCGCATGACGCTTTCTGCGGCAAAGTCGACTCGCAACGCGTAAAGCAGCAATATTCCCAGGCACCTTCAAGCAGTCAGATTTTCGAACAACTCTACCGCGACCCAAGTGAAGCATGATGAGCGAACCTAGTCACACCGAACAGAAAACTGTTGGCACACCGTACGACGCACTCATCCTTGCCGGCGGCAGAGGTAGCCGCCTTGAGGGGCGCGACAAAGGCTGGGTCATGCACCAAGGGCTGCCGTTAATCGAGCATGCCTTGGCTTGCCTTGCTGCACAGACGACCATCCCTACGCGTGTGCTGATTAGTGCCAATCGCAATATCGACGCCTACAAACAAACTGGGCGTACTGTCGTGACTGACGAGCGTGAAAATTTTGCCGGCCCGCTCGCAGGTGTTGAAGCTGGACTCATGCGCTGCAAAAGAAACAACTTATTAGTCATACCCTGCGACACGCCTTTATTACCACCTGATCTCTACGAACGCCTTGAACGAGCATTAACAGAAAACTCGAGCGCCCTTGCCGCCTATGCAGTCACCCACGACGGCCCGCAGCCTCTCTGTTGTCTACTGCGCCCTGCTGCCGCGGGCTGGCTAGCAAAATATCTCGATGAACAAAAAGCCTCTGCGATTAAATGGCTTGAGCAATTAGGCGCGCAAGCCGTTCACTTTGAAAACGCAGAGGCATTTAGTAACCTCAACACAATGGAGATGTTTCAATCTCTAAAAACAAAAGGTCAGGCATGACAGCAAACCTCTCTCATTTTGACGCGGCAGGTCAGGCATGACAGCAGACCTCACTCACTTTGATGCAGCAGGGCAAGCCCACATGGTTGATGTCTCAGCCAAAGCCGAAACGCATCGCCGCGCTTTAGCCCAAGGCCGTATCACCATGCTGCCAGCCACCTTTGCCAAGTTAGCAGCAGGCAATGCGGCCAAGGGCGATGTGTTAGGCGTGGCTCGCTTGGCGGGCATCATGGGCGCCAAGCAAACAGGCTCGCTCATCCCGCTGTGTCATCCGATTCCGTTGACGCGCGTCACTGTAGAGTTTTTCAGCGATGTCGCAAGCTCTTCTGTCACCTGCACGGCCACGGCAGAAACCGTCGGACGCACCGGTGTCGAAATGGAAGCCCTCACCGCAGCCACCATCAGCCTACTCACCATCTACGACATGTTGAAGGCGGTTGATCGTGGCATGGTGATTGACGCCGTCAAGCTGCTTGAAAAGCATGGGGGCAAGTCGGGTAGTTGGGTGGCGGAGTAGTAGCCACTAACATTTGACGCCGATTGCGCTCGGTAGCAAACGAACAAAAATGACCTTGTCCTAATTCTGTCCCACTGAGGATAGGTAACCGGTAAGCACGCACCGTTCAATACGCTGCGTTACTCTGTTTTTTTCGCATCTTATCAATCAGATGCAGCACCGACCGCTTAGGGTTCTGTGCAAATAATTCTTTCCAACGTCGTGGCGTTAATTCACCCATTTGCAGCGGTGG
>CAMDEF010000071.1 GCA_945895265.1 Bordetella parapertussis
TCTACACATGAAATCAGAAAGATGAACATCCCTAGCAACATTCCCATCTGCGGGATCCAAAGAGGGATTGGCACCATGCCAGGTGTTTTTTCATCAAAGTCGAAAGATTCCCAGGTCATGTGTCCAACGTGAAAGGTCAAATAAGCCAAAAGCCCGACAGCCATCGCCAAGCAAAGTACGTCATACTTTCTTTTTGTCGAGAGTGAAAAACGATCAATCAGCAACGTGACGCGAACATGTATTCGGTCTCTCAAGGTTGCTGCTAGCCCTAAAAATGACGAGGCAACCATGCAATAGCCGGCAAATTCATCTGCAGACTTGACTGCGATGCCGAATTGACGACCAAACACATTGGCAATGACAAACACGGCGATCAGCACAAAAAACATACCTGCTAAAACGCCCGCACCATCATAGATTCTATTTAAAACAGCACGCATGCAAGCCTCTTATTAGGGTGAGTATTTAATGCGCATTTCGGAATACGTTGACAAATTTGATAGTTTCATGAAACGATGGCTAGTGTCAACGCAGAGTGACGTAGAGTGCTCGACGGCATAGTTGGGCGTTTATTTTTATTCAAACAAATATCGGAGACAACATGAAACCAGCAGGTCTATTAGGCATTTTCATGTCGCTGGCGATGGCACTTTGTGCAAACGCACAAGCGCAAATCAAATGGGACATGGCCACCCCTTATTCAGATTCGAACTTTCACACTCAGAACATTCGTCTGTTCGCCGAGGATGTGAAGAAGGCGTCAGGCGGCAAGATTGAAATTTTGGTGCGCTCGAATGGCTCAATGTTCAAGATGCCCGAAATCAAACGCGCTGTGCAATCTGACCAAATCCAGCTTGGTGAAATTTTGCTGTCGGCTTATGCAAACGAAGACCCGATGTTTGAAGTGGACACCATTCCGTTTCTGGTTCAGGGCTATGACCAAGCCAAGAAGTTACATGAGCTGAGTAAGCCGTACATCGATGCGCGCTTGCGCAAAACTCGTTTGGTGCCGCTATTCTATGTGGCGTGGCCAGGGCAGGGCATCTTAAGTAAAGGGCCTTTTGCAAAAGTCGAAGACATGAAAGGATCGAAGTTTCGCGCCTCGAGCCCTACCACCGCTAGCTTTGCCACACTGAGTGGCGCTGTGCCCGCAATCATTCAGTCGGCAGAAATTGCTCAGGCATTTTCGACGGGCACCGTTGATTCAACGATGACTTCAATTGCGACGGTTGTTGAATTACAGGCTTGGCAATTTACAAAATTTTTCTATGATGTGCGCGCCATGCATAGCCGAGATGTGGTATTCATCAATGAAAAAGCGTTTTCAAGTTTGTCAGACGATTTAAAGAAGGTGGTGTTAGAGGCTGCAGCGAAAGCTGAAACACGTGGCTGGGAAATGAGCGCCGAAGTGAGCCGTGTGGCCAATGATAAGGCGATATCAAACGGCCTGACGGTACAGGTGGCGAATCCTGCCTTTAACGCGCAACTGCGTGAGATCGGCCAAAAGATGACGGCTCAATGGGCTGCCAAAGCAGGTGCAGATGGCGATAAATTACTGAAGTCACTTGCAGGCGCAAAATAGCGCCGTGTTGGTGTTGTCATTATTCTTTAGGAGCAATTCATGAGCATTGCTGAAACTGTTTTAAAACCTCAGGTGCCGTCCGGGTGGTTAGATCCGACAAAGTTGCCCAGCAACTTGATGTCGCACTATATCGACCCTTCGAAAATGGAGTGGGCACCGTCGAAGTTTCCAGGCATCACGACCAAGGTGTTGTATGCGGATCCTGAGTCAGGCATGTCAACCATTTTATTTAAAATGGAGCCCGGTGCGATCGTGCCCTTGCATGAGCACACCGCGATTGAACAGACCTATATGCTCGAAGGTAGCTTAGTTGACCAAGAAGGCGCTGCGCTGCCAGGGCATTTCGTGTGGCGTCCGGGTGGCCACGTTCATCAGGCCTATTCGCCAAACGGTGCCGTGCTGTTGTCGATCTTTATGAAACCTAACTTGTTTGCGAACGGCACAGAGTTCTTTGTGAAGTAGCGCTGCACAGTGGCATTGTGGATGGCACGACTTTGCGACGTGCCATCCGCTTTGGCTCTAAGACGTTGTTGTGCTCAGCAACGATTCAGTTTCAAAAAAACGTTGTATACAGACTATTTCTCTTTCGAAAGCAACGCTTGCTCAAAGCTACGAATCTGATTTAACCCTAACGCATTATTCGTTTGCTCAAGCGAAGCCATCTTATCGACCCAGGCGCGTGAGTCTCCGGTTTTTTTCAAGTCAGTCAAAAAGTCATCAACAGCCTTGATGGTGAGCCTGACGGTGCTACTCGGAAACAGCGCAATCGCGTAGCCCATTTGTTGTAATTCTTTGGCTGAGCGCAGCGGCGTTAAGCCAGTTTCAGACATGTTGGCCAATAAGGGGCCCGGCAGTTCGCGACCGATCAGTTCGAGCTCTTCGAGTGATTGCGGACCATCCACAAACAGAACATCTGCACCGGCCTCTTTAAATAACTGACAACGGTCAAGCGCCTCTTGGATCCCCATCGGGCCTCGTGCATCGGTACGCGCAACGATGAGTGTGTCTGGATTGTTGCGGGCTGCGACAGCTGCGCGGATTTTTCTGACGGCAATTTCGCGTGACTCAACAATCTTGTTGTCCATATGTCCGCAGCGCTTAGGCCAGGCTTGATCTTCAAGCTGGATCGCGGCCACCCCTAGCAGCTCCATGCCTCTGACGGTGCGCACCACGTTGGCTACGTCGCCATACCCTGTATCGCAGTCAACGATCAGAGGGATGGATGTGACGCGTCTAATCGCATGGACTGAATCTTCAATGTCAGCATAGGCAATCAAACCGATATCAGGCTCACCGTAACGGGCCGCCGCTGTGGCATAGCCGCTGACATACCCAGCCTCAAAACCGGCTGCTTCGATTTGCCTGAGCTCGATGGGTGAGCCCCCGCCCGGAATCACCATAATCTCAGTGTTTAAGAGGCGTTTACGTAGGGATTGTGCGGGGCTCATTGTTTGTCAGTCATTTGTGGGTAATATGCAAATATACTTGACATTTTGCCCGCCCTAAACGGCGAGGGTTTACGCGTCAATCTCATTCATACACAGGCAGCAGTGGCGCGCGCGGGCTGCCTCACCAGGAGATGTCATGGGCTTCACGATGACAGAAAAAATATTCGCAGTCCATGCACAATCAGGGCAGGCCCGTGCCGGAGACATTGAGATTCTTACCCCTGATGTGGTGTTACTCAATGACACAAGTGGCACGATTACCGTCGAACAATTAAGAAAGATGGGTGTTGATCGTCTGTTTGATTCTGAAAAAGTCGTCTTGGTAGCCGACCACTTTTCACCCCCAAAAGATGTCACAAGCGCCGACGCCATTAATTTGTTAAGAGGCTTTGGCAATAAGTTTGGGATTAAAAATTTCTACGAATCCGGTCGCCATGGGATCGAGCATGCGCTGTTGCCCGAGCTCGGTAAGGTTGGCCCTGGCGGCTTGATCTTTGGTGCAGATTCTCATACCTGTACCGCTGGCGCCTTAAACGCGTGCGGGGTAGGGTTTGGGTCAACCGATCTGGCGGGTGTGATTGCTACCGGCGAGCTGTGGGTCAAAGTGCCGCGCTCAATCAGGGTTGATTTCGTTGGCCAGCCCGGGCGCTTTGTCACAGGCAAAGACATCATTTTGAGCCTGATTGCAAAAATCGGTGTCGATGGTGCTTTAAATGCCGCGCTTGAGTTTGGTGGCAGCGGTTTGGCAAACCTGAATATCGACGAGCGCATGGCGATTGCAAACATGGCAGTCGAAGCGGGCGCTGACACCTGTGTGTTTGAGTATGACGAGCAGGTGGCGCAGTACATCGCACAGTCTGGGTGGGCCGCCCGGCAGCCCGTCATGCCCGACGCCGATGCCGACTATCTTGCGCGTCATACGATTGATCTGCAGCAGTTGACCCCCTTGGTGGCAGCGCCGCCGTCACCTGCCAATGGCTTACCGGTTGCCCAGGTCTCCGAAACCATCGTGCATCAAGTCTATATTGGCAATTGCTCAAATGGCACCATCACCGATTTGAGGCAGGCTGCCCAAGTTTTGAAGGGCCAGACGATTGCCCCAAATGTCAGGCTAATTGTCGTGCCCGCCACCAGTGCGATCTATCGGCAAGCCGCACGTGAGGGCCTGCTTGAGATCTTGTCGGCCGCGGGTGCCGGCATCTCGTTGCCAACTTGCGGCGCATGCTTTGGTGGCCACATGGGTATCTTGGCCGCGGGCGAAGCCGCGATCTCTACGACAAACCGAAATTTTAGAGGGCGCATGGGTCACGCTGACGCCAAGGTCTATCTGGCCAACGCCTGGGTGGCTGCCGCGGCAGCTGTTGCAGGCAAAATCGTTGATCCGCTTAGCGTTGCCCCACAGGCAGGCAGAAAGGAGCTCGTATGAACGGTGCAACCGCCAGCGCTTCAACCATTAGCGGCACAGCCATGAGCGGTATCGCTGGCAGCACCGCACGAACGATCCATCTGTACGGGGCAAACATCGACACCGATGTGATTTTGCCTGGCAAATATCTCAATCTGTACAAGCCCGAAGAACTCGGCCCCCACTGCCTAGAAGGTCTCGATCCAAGTTTTATCCAACGCGTACGCCCCGGCGATGTCATCATTGCTGGCAGTAATTTTGGAACAGGCTCTTCAAGAGAACATGCCCCCATTGCCATTAAAGCGGCCGGGATCTCGTGCATTATTGCCACGAGCTTTGCCCGTATTTTTTATCGTAATGCGATCAACATCGGGCTACCTGTTTTTGAATGCGCAGACATCGTTGCCGCAGTAAAAAGCGGGGATACCATTGAGGCAGACATCGCAAAGGGGCGGTTCACGGTTAATGGCGTAGTCTTTCAAGCCAAGCCGTTTCCACCGTACATACAAGACATTATCAATGCCGGGGGGCTTGTTCCATTCGTTAGCAGGCAACTCAAACAGACTTGAAGCATTAATTGCCAGATACCGGCTTGTTCCATTCGTTAGCAGGTAACGACTTAGCAAGCAGCGCAAACAGATTTGAATCATTACGAGATACCAGCTGGTTCCAATCGTCAGCAGGCAACGACTTAGCAGGTCACTCAAACAGACGTGAAGCATTACCAGTTACATTTAAGATTAAAAAATCAGTCATTCAATAAGGAAACAACATGCTAGAAAAATTCATGAAACATACGCTTCGCGCGGCGTTCTCTTTTTTGGGGCTGACGCTGATTGCAGCCTCTACGACAGTGTTGGCTCAAAACACTTATCCGAATAAGTCGATTCGACTGATTGTGCCTTTTGCTCCAGGCGGCGTCACCGATACAAGTGGTCGTTTAATTGCAGAGCAACTATCACGTCGTATCGGTCAATCTATCATTGTTGAAAACAAAGCAGGCGCCTCAGGCAACATCGGTGCGGCGATGGTTGCCAACTCTGAGCCCGATGGCTACACCTTAGTGCTTGGCTTTGACGGCACCATCGTGATCAACCCGCATGTGTTTACGTCAATGCCTTTAGATACGCTTAAAGATCTGACGCCGATCGGCAAGATCGGCGAAACCATCTTGATTCTGTTGGCGTATCCAAAATTCGAAGCGCAAACACTGCAAGAGGTGATTGCCTTATCAAAGCAACCCGGCCAAGTGATTAATTTTGGCTCATCTGGTGTTGCAAGCCCACAGCATATTGCTGTCGAATTGCTCAATCAACGCACTGGCTCAAAACTTGTACACGTGCCTTATAAAGGCGGTGGTCAAGCCATGATCGATGTGCAAGCAGGCGTGATCCCACTTGTCTTTACCGCGGTGGCTGGCGGCCTGCCGCATGTCAAAAGTGGCCGACTCAAAGCGATCGCCGTGTCAAGCGAAAAGCGTGCGTCGTCTTTACCTGATGTCCCAACCTTTATTGAAAGCGGTATCAAAGACTTTGTGGCCAGTGGTTGGGTAGGCATTTTTGCACCCACTAAAGTGCCACGCCCTGTGATCGACTATCTCAACAAAGAACTCAACGCAGTCTTATCTGCGCCTGACGTGATCACTAGACTGAATACGCTTGGGATTGAAGCCTCACCGGGCACGCCAGAAAAATTCAGCAAAGAAATCGCAGCAGATTTCAAACGCTATGGCGATGTGATTAAAGCGGCCGGTATCAAGGCTGAATAGACCGTGCGATTTGACCGAGTATTGCCGAACAGATAGGCGCAACGATCAAGCTTGCGCTCACTTTAAGGGGAGAACATGAAAGACGTTACGCATCATCACGCCGATTTAGGCGATGTCATTTTGCATTACATCACTGCAGGAGAGGGCTTCCCACTCGTGTTGTTACACGGGATCCCTCAGACGTGTCATGAATGGCGCTATGTCATGCCAGCGCTTTCTAAAAAGTTTAGAGTCATTGCGCCAGATTTACGTGGGTTGGGTGACTCCTCCCATCCGGTGTCTGGTTACGATAAAAAAACAATGTCTGATGATATTTGGCGTCTTCTACAGTCGTTGAATATTGATTCATTCTTTTTAGTCGGTCACGACTGGGGCGGCCCAACTGCCTTCTCGCTAGCAGCGCAACACCCTGAGGCTGTTAAAAAACTGGCAATTCTTGATGTGGCGATCCCTGGCGATGGTGCAGATTTTTCACAAAATGGGCGTCGCTGGCATCACCCGTTGTTTCGCACGCCTGATCTTCCAGAGGCGCTGTTTTTAGGTGGACGCGAGCATTTAATCATTAACTGGTTATTTGATAACTATGGTTATCTTCCAAACTGCATCGGTGAAGAAGATCGCAAAGAATATCTAAGAACCTACGTTAAACCTGGTGCCATGCGGGCGATGTTTAGCATCTATCGAACGTTGCCCCAAGATGCAGAAGATAACGCAGCGATGATCAAAGCCAATGGCAAACTCAAGATGCCTGTGTTGGCACTTGGCGGCGATAAAAGCTTTGGACGAGGCATGGAGGTTCTTGAATCCCTACAAAGAATGGCCGAAAACGTGAGTGGTGGTTTGGTGCCGAACAGTGGCCACTGGGTTACCGAAGAGCAACCTGAATTTGTTGCCAAGGCTTTATTAGATTTTTTCAACTAATACGTTCAAGAAAATATGTCTTTAAATATTGCCAATGCGATACGCTTTCTTTCGATAGATGCCATTGTGCAGGCGCAAGAAGGCCACCAGGGCGTTCCCCTAGGAATGGCCGAAATCGCAACGGCGCTCTACACCCGTCATTTACGCTTTGTTGCGAATCAGCCAACCTGGCCTGATCGTGATCGAGTGGTGTTATCGAATGGCCATGGATCGATGTTGCTGTATGCGCTTCTGTACTTAACAGGGTACGAGCACATCTCTTTAGAGCAGATTAAACGCTTTCGTGAGTTAGGATCGCATTGCGAAGGGCACCCCGAGATTAATCAAAGTCATGGCATTGAGGTCACAACAGGCCCACTCGGGCAAGGCATTGCCAATGCTTTTGGGATGGCAATCGCCGAAGCTTATTTACGTTCTCGCTTCGGTGAAACGTTAGTCAATCACCACACCTATGCTTTTGTCGGTGATGGGTGTCTGCAAGAAGGTGTTGGCCAAGAGATGATTTCGTTGGCTGGCCATCTGGCACTCGGCAAGCTCATTCTGCTGTGGGACGACAACCAAATCACTGATGATGGCAGTACGTCACTTTCTATCAGCGAAGATGTCGCCGAGCGTTTTCGTGTCGCCCACTGGCATGTGATTGAAGTTGACGGCCATGACCTTGAGGCAGTTTCAAGCGCCCTTGAACGAGCTAAAGCTGATCCACGGCCGTCTTTAATCGCTTGTCGAACCATGATCGCTCGTGGTGTCGCGCGACTTCAAGGCCAACGTGGTGGCCACAGTGCACGCTTGTTTAAAGCTGATGCAGACCTTGCACGCGCAGAACTTGAGTGGCCACACGCCCCGTTTCAAATCCCAGACGACGTCTTGGGTATGTGGCGCGAAGCCAGCAAAAGAAGTGAGCTTGAGTATCAAGCCTGGCAGAAGCGTTTAAACGCATTGAGCCAAGCTGAGCGTCGTGAATTCGAGCGTGTATTGTCTGGCGAGCTTCCTGAGGGCTGGCAAGATGTGTTGCACGCCTATGAGCGCGACTCACTTGTGGGTGAGTCAGCCCCAGGCGGCATTTTGATTTCGGCTGAAATCAATGATCGCTTGGCTGAGATACTGCCTGAGCGAATGGTCGGCTGCGCAGACTTAGAGGCACCCACTAGCCATAAACGTCGGCTCAAAGCCTTTACGGCTCAAGATCATGGTGGTGCCTATATCCATTGCGGGGTGCGTGAGCACGTCATGGGTTCGATGGTGAATGGCATGGCCGCGCACGGCGGCATCATCCCATTAGCCGTCACGTATCTGGCGTTTTCAGATTATGAGCGACCCGCAATGAGAATGGCCGCCTTGATGAAGCTTCCGGCTAAATTCGTGTTTAGTCATGACTCGATCGGCGTGGGTAAGAACGGCCCAACGCACCAGCCGGTCGAAATCTTAGCCTCTCTGCGCGCGATGCCAAATATGTTGGTCATGCGTCCGGCGGATGCAATCGAGGCCGCTGAGTGCTGGGAAATTGCGCTTGAACACCGCACGGGCCCCGTGTCGCTGGTCTTTGCACGCCAAGCGCTGCCCAGAGTGCGTACTGAACTTAGCGCAAACAATCTGTCGAGACGCGGCGGTTATATCCTTGCAGAAGCCTTGGGTGGCAAGAGGCTCGTCACGCTTTTGGCAACCGGCTCTGAAGTGATCATCGCACTGAAGGCTAGAGAACGGTTGCAGGCTGAAGGTATTGCAACGGCCGTTGTTTCAATGCCTTGCTGTGAGTTATTTGATCAGCAGGATCAAACGTATCGCTCAGATGTTCTGGGCGCCCAGGTGGTGAGGGTTGCGATTGAGGCCGCCGTGCGTTTTGGTTGGGACCGCTATCTTGGCGAGCGCGGAGATTTTGTTGGCATGAAAGGTTTTGGTGCCTCGGGTGGGGCTGAGCAGTTATATGAGTATTTCAACATCACAGCCGCTGAGGTCGTGTCGCGTGTAAAAAAATTATTGAATTAGCGACGAATACAGTCGATCAATCCAACACCAGCCACGCAACAAACGGCACCGTGACAACGCTGATGACCGTTGAGGCAACGATCACAGCCGATACTCGCTCGGGATCGGCGCGATAACGTTGCGCCAGCACGAAGATATGCCCGGCTGAGGGCAGTGAGGCAATGACAACGCCTGTCTGCCACCAGAACGGCTCAAGCCCTAGCAGCTTGGCCAGCACCAACCAAACCAGTACGGGATACAACGCGAGTTTAGCCACGGCAATCGATAACGCCGCAACAATCCCAGCGCGGTCGATCTTTTGAACCGCTAGGGCCGCGCCGAGTGCAAACAGTGCAGTCGGGCCGGCAGCACTCCCCATGATGGTGAGAAACTGTTCTAGTGGTAGCGGCAGAGTCGTATTTGTCGCGGCCAACGTCACACCAACAAAAATAGCCACAACCACCGGATTTAAGAGCGTACCGCGAAAAATAATCTGCCCAATTTTTGCCTGGGCATTTTCGCCAACACTCATCAGCGCACTGCCCAGCGACAACAGAATCATCAGCTCTACCATGAGCGCCATTGAAAGAGGGCCGGCACCGCGAGCCCCGAAGAACGCCAGCATAATCGAGGGGCCCAGAAAACCAATGTTGCCTAATGAGGCGGTAGTGGCATGCGCCGCTGCAACGCTGGTGTTTTTGTTGACAACACGCGAGATGAAAAACACCAGACAAAAAATGCTGAGCCCACAAAACAGGTACCCAAAATAAAAGCGCGCGTCAAAGGCCACAGAAAAGGGTTGGGTTGAAATCAGACGGACGATCAATGCTGGCAGTGCAAAGCGAACCGAGAAGGTGCCTAAAATATCGACTGCGCCAGCAGGTACCCTACCTAAGCTCGCAGCAGCCCAGCCGGCCGCCACGATGCCAAAGATCGGCAGGCTGAGAAGAAAGAAGTCAATCATCGCACTTGTGTTTGTTTGATACGTTTGTTTGATACTATTTCGTGGATAGTATACGAAGACGGTACCGGCAGATGCTGAGAGTACACAACCTTTAGAAGCCCTAGTTAGATCTAAATCAAGTATTGCTCATGCCAAGTATTGAAGAACTTCATCGTAGCGCCTGTGAAAAGGGTCAAGACACATACATTGATCCTGCATCGGGGTATCAAGTGTTGACAAGCCACGCTCATTTAAAGCGGGGGGTCTGCTGCGGTAACCGCTGCCGGCATTGTCCGTTTGGCTACGTTAATGTGCCAGCGGCAAATGGAAACAAAACCTAGCGTTTTTTGGCTTTCACATTTTTCGCAAATGAGCTTAGATCATCGATGTCAAGATCCGTTTCTCGCATACGACTTCATAGGTTGCGTAGCTGCTGATCACTTTCATCGTTATGCTTGGCCCCTATCGAGTTGTTGCAATCGCTAACAATTCAGTTACCAAAGATACGACTTACACGTACTTTTTCGAATAGAAATGCCTCACAATAATGGCTAAGATTTTGTGATGGAAAAACGCATGTCCGCACTTGAATCAGTCGTCGAAAAAAATACCCAAATGATTGAGCGTCTTGATCGCTCGATGGATCACCTTACCAAGTCCATGGCCGATTTGCGATTGCAGATGAGTAGGGGGTTTGCTGACGTACGCTTTGAGATGATGCGGGGTCAGGCTGAACTGCGCCGAGAGCTGACTGCTGGCTACGTTGGGTCACAAAATCACGTTGATTCAAAATTTTTCTGTCTCGTAGTTTTGCATTTCATTATTGCTTTTACTGTTTTGGATTTTTTGGCACGAGACTTTATCGATTTCTACTTAAAGTAGTCGCGCTAATGAAACTCCGAATTATTGACGGCGTTGAAGTGCATTCTAGTTCTGGCAACGTATATGCTGACCTTGGCTTAACCGATGCTGAGCAGCTCAAGATCATGACCGTCTTGGTGTTTAATCTTAATAATGGTCCAGAGCTAGCCTTTAAAATCGAATTTCATTTGAAAGCCGCCTCAAAGGTACTCGTGAAGCGCTTGAACGAGAGCGCCTTGACCCTAGATCACCTCCTATGACTTCGAATCAAAATGAAAATTATTAAAGTCGGTATCACTCCACAAGAAAAAATTCGCGAACGAATGTTGGCGATTGCTAAAGGTGAATTCAAGCCTAAGCCATCAGACCCTAGGATTTGGTTCACCTCAATGCGCTCGTTGTCCCAAGTTTTAAGCGATAAAAATCTCACACTGTCAGATGTTATTCGTAAACCTCGACTGTAAGTTCGGTTCCGTATCGGTAAGCAAACTGTAGAAAGTTCATCAAAATGGGCCAAGGGCTTAAATTAATTCTCTTTTCTAGTCGCTAAAAATTTGACTGACTTGGCCAGTCTTGCCGATCACCTCGCTGATGCAGATGTGACCGCAAAAAGGTTATGCCCATTTCATTGTCATCTCCGACTTTATTTCTATTGATGGATGGGTGCGGGTGCCTTCCGCGCATACACCCCCGCCCTGAACGGCGAGGTTTTACGCGCAAATTAGATAAACTACCTGCGGTCGAGTCTTATTTATTTTTATCGCTGCCTCGATAGAATCTATGATCTGGATCAAAAAATACAACATAAAAAGTATTCGAGCAAAATGTTTGACCGCTACCTTTATGAATCCTCCCGTTATATCCCTTAGGAATGGTAAATCCGCATAATCGCGTCGCCCAGTCGAGCCTGAACCGCGCCCACTCGGCCTGATGAGGTACGTGTCTTGGATGAGTAAAGTCTGACTTCGAGGGGAAAGCCCCATAGATTGAGAATACCGTACCACTCTTGCCAACCGGTTGAGTGCTCCAATACTCGAGCGATTCTCGACCATATTCTTTGAGCTTAGTAACGAGATTGACTAACGTCGTGTTCTCTAAGTCTGAAAAGTCTTTCCCCGGTGCCTGAACTTCAAAATAGGAAAAATTAAATTTACATCTAGCCGCCAGCCTATCGCTTTCAAGATCGATGCTCGCGGTTGGAATTGATGCCAAAAAACTATTCTTCGCGGAGTTACTGTATCGCGTCATAGGCGAGGGACTCCGCCTATTCGGCCTTCCTTATATAGAGGCGAAATTGGTCGATCATTTCGAAGAATATCACCAGGTAGTTCGTCTAGTCTGTAAACATAGCTAGCGTTGTTGTCTTTATTGACAAGACACGTCCGATACTTGCCGCATATATCCAAAATGTCAGCGTCGTGCGCGCTGAACAGCAACTGTGCGCCCAATTGATTCATATTTTTATCTGTAAATAGCTCTGTAAGCTTCGGAAGAAGATCTGGATGTAGATAAATATCAAATTCATCGGCAATAAATACTCCTCCACGGGCAATTGTCGTGATGTATGCAGAGAGTATTCGGTAGAGATATTTAGTTCCGCTTGACTCGGTTGAAGAGAAAACCGGAAACGTTTTATCGTCAACCATATGATGAAAGATCGGAAAGTATTTCTTTTTACCTTCACGACCTTCTTCGCTTGAGATCGTGATGTCGGCGATCCCGATGTCACACTGTTTAATAAAGTCAATTACGATTGCTAATAATTTTGGATCTTCTGCAAAAAATTTCGATACCGTATCTGTATCGAAGTGTTGCGCACCGATGAACCCAGATTGTGTAACGTTAAAAATGATTTTCTTAAAAAAACTATGTACGGGCTCAAACTCCTTATTGCGATGTTGATGAAGTGTAGATATGATCGACGCGTTTTTTCTGTAATCGATCGCTTCAATATCGGATAAACGATTGACCGCTTTAACCTTGTCTAAATTTCTTTCGAATAATTTAGTTTGTCTTTTTTTCTTCTGATAAAGGGCTTCTCTTATCACTCTCTCTGGCGTAACAGACAGTTCGTAAAGATAAGTTATTCCATCCTCTGCAGTGAACTCCGCATAGAATTCCGAAGGACTGCTTGACCTGCAATAAGAATCAACGGCAATGTCCGCCTCTGGTTCACCGGAGAAGGATTTTGACGCAAAACTCGCCATAAATGCCAAGCCTTTGAGCAGATGGGTTTTTCCACTACCGTTTGCGCCTTTGACACACATTATGGTTGCGTTGTCGAATCCGTTCGAAATGTGCTCTGGCACATTTCCATCCAGGCGAAAGGACACTGAGGCACCCTCTTTGAAACAGAGGAAATTGCGCAGACCATATTCTATTAGCATTTTATTTATATTTTCAGTCAAATTTGACGTAATTTTATCATAAGAATTTAATAATTAGTCATCTTATGTTGCCTTTCCGTCTAGAGCGGTTTGGCGCGTTGCATCTACGCCCTCCATTCCCCACCCCCAATTCAAACCTCAATCTCAGCATTTTCTACTGCCTCATCCAGTGAGCCACTCACTCAGCGATACTGATCTCATAGAACTATGCGGATCAATTCTTAGGAGATTACAAATGTCAGATGCCCTGAGCACTGAGAGTGCTCGCCGAGAGTCGCAGCCCCTGACGCTAGATTGAGCTAGTCATGAAAATTCATTTTCGGGTTAACCACCATACAGAGCACGAAATCACTGGTTGGCGTCAATTACTTTGACCGGTCGGCGACAATTATCTTGGCCGGTTTAAGCGAGGCGTAAAAGTTAGTTATTCCTTTGTTTTTCCCTTCGATTTGGTACCTTGCTGAGCAGAGCGGCGGCGGAAACTTTCAACATTCAGTTCGA
>CAMDEF010000072.1 GCA_945895265.1 Bordetella parapertussis
ATACCGCCGCCTAGTTTTAAGCCTAGCTCTGCGTTTGAATAGGCATCCACACCCGTGACGATTTGGTACAGATTGCTGTTGAACCCGTTACCAGCGCTGTTGCTTGCACGCTCAGCACGTTGATACGCAATCTCACCCCACGCTCTGCCATCTGCTACCGCTGCGCTCGTCACGTTGACGGTGTTCGGGTTAACCGCTGGGTTTGTGCTCATGCTTGCAGTGGGCAGCCCCGAAGGGTTTGTCGCGCTGATACCGCCTGTTAACAGTGAGTTGTTCAGTGCAGGATTAAGCTGGCTAGGTGCCATCGGATAGTCACCCAAGCGGGCCAACACCGCTTGCTGCACGCGTTGCGTGGTTTGGGGCAGGGCGGCGACCGAGGCTGCGTGGATTTCACCTGCGAGTGCCTGCGCGAAGGTAGGCAAGTTTGCTGCGGTTTGACCCGCTACAGCGTAGAGCAGCGAGTCTTGCGCTGACGACGCCGTGCCTGCTTGATTCACACCTAACAACTGATCTAAAACACTCGCCACAGTCTTCGCGTTGGTCGTACTTGAGCTCAACGTGCTGCTGTAAGACGTAGGCGCAATGGCCAGATCAACGCTATTACTGCTGTTGACGTTATAAAACGCGATGAGTTGCGTGCCGCTACTTAACTCTGCAGGTTGGGTAAGCGTTGTAAAGCGCCCCGTGACCCCGCCTGCAGTGATGATACGAAACTTGTCGCCCAACGCCGGTACGTAAATGCTGCTGCCATAACCCACTTCACTTGTACTAAACAGATTTGATAAGCGTGGCGTTAAGGTCGCGCCCGAAGCAATCGTCAATTGACTACCCACAGTTACAAATGAGTAATAGCCTGAAGCCCCCGAGGGCGAAGCACTGCTTGCTTGCACACTGCCAGCGATGTCTTGCCGGTAGGTCGACCCAGCATTCAGCGTCAAGTTTTGAGTGAAAGACAAATAGCCTGGCGAGTTACCCGGCTTAAGCACACCACTCACAATGCTATTGCCCGCTATCGTGCCTGTGCCCATCAACGTACCCGCAGACGCCACGAATACATCGCCCGTGCCGGTTGGCGAAGAACCAGCCACTTCTAAGGTGCCACCCGACACTGTCGTGCCGCCACTGTAGGTGTTGGCGCCACTCATGGTCGTGCTGCCAGTACCGATAAAGGTTAAACCACCCACCCCAGAAAATACACCAGACAACGTGGCGTTACCGGAGGCTGGACTTTGAATCGTACTTGCGTTGGTCACGCTAAACGCGGTGCTTGAGCTGTCGCCACTTAACAGTACAAGTGTGCCACCAGACAAAACGGGACTCGTACTAATTGAAGCTAGCCCGACGCTGGTTCCGCTTGAGATATTTGAAATACTTGTTCCACCGGACGATGAATCCGAACCACCTGAGGTGCAATCTCTGCAAGCAGTAATAGTCAAGCTCCAGGACTTTGAGACTAAATCGGTTTGAGTCAATGTATATGAGTAGCCATTAGATGTATCACTGACGGTCGTGGCTGACCCAAGGCCAAGATTTGCAGGGGTGATACCGACTAGAACATTCGCAAATGTCATGTTGATAATTGATGGACTCGTCGTCGAAAACCGCGAGACACCAAATTCTGTAACGCCTGTCACCGACCCAGCAGACAATCGACCAAAAGTTGTCGTGCCAGCAATAGCAATAAGAATCCTGTATTTTGTGGGCAAGATCCCACTGTAGGTCAACGGACTACCGCCGTTACTGCCCTGCTGGTTATGCAGCGTAGTGATCACGCCAGAGCCAGAGTTATCAATGCCCGCACTTGTACCGACGATAGTGCCCGTGTTGATGAGATCGACAATGCTTCCGGTGTTGCGAACTGCTGGCTCATTACTATTACTGCTGATAGCGCCAGAATTATTGATTAGCGATATGACGCCCCCCTGATTTCGGATCGCCGCGATAGTTGATGACATCGTTCCCGTATTAACGATTGTTGTGCTCCCTACGTTAAAGATCAACTCAGCGCCAGAAATAGTGCCATTATTAGTGATGGTTGTTATCGTGCCATCATTCTGGATTACAGGAGACCCACCAGGGCTTGAAAGTGTGATCCCCGCACCCACAGTAAAGCTTCCGAGAGTACATCCACTGGTCTGTACCAAATTTGCACTGGTATTAGAGTTCACCGCATACGGATCGGGCGATAGACACGACGGCGCAGCGGCCGATAAATGACTAAACCCCAAGCTCGCAAGGCTCAGACAGAAAAACCACAGACGTACACAGAGCAAGCGCTTTGAAAAAAACATGTTGTGCGACCGTGACACCCGACCCACTTCGCCCTGCGGTTGGCTTCGTTGAGCTTGCTTATGCGACGAGCGCAGCGCGATCCGTAAAGGTTGAGTGAAGGTCGTAATGTTCAGAGATACATTCATCGGTGGTTGAGCTGGTCGTTGATGTTTGTACCCTAGCGATTCAAGTTGACTGCATCGCGTACAAAGCACTGATTGAATTAAAAGCTCGAAGGGGTCAAAGGCTAACCAAACCGAGGACAGATTTCTAAGATAAGGCAAGTGATGCCAATTCGCGCAAATGCACCACACTTAGCGCATCTTAGATATTATCCTTGACTCAAATCAAGTGCAACGTGTTTTCAAACACGCGTGCGTACGGCACGAAATCTCAAAATCTTCATTTACTTAACGACGGGCGTTAAATCCTCAGCCACCATCTCGCGTGACATTGCGACATATTGAATGACTTTTCCAGAGAAATTCATCTTGTTAAAATCTATCTGACGAATGTTGAGATTTCCGTATGTGCGAAAGTACGCTATCTTGTTTTTAAGGTCATACACCGTCACCCATTGTGTTTGCTCATAGGCTATCGAGTCCTTGGTACCCTCCTTACCTGGGACTCTTTCAGCGACCACTCCAATAGGAATATCAACAGCATTCAAAATATGAAAAGCTAAATTTGAAGCCTCTCTCGCTGTAGGCACCGGTTGGCTGGCAAAGGCCAACGCCGTTGCACGCAAAAACCTTGAGGGCGGCGTGTAATCACCGGGTATTCCTAACAACCCTGTGCCTTGGCCTAAAGGTTTTAATGTTGTTTTGCCAAGCGTTAAACCGGCTACGTTGATATTCGTTAGATTGATATGGTTGCGTAGATTATTGATGTGCCAGTCAAAAGTAGGCGCATTCGTCAGCACGCCGATCGGATTCTCGTAAACCATCAGCTGTTGATTGACATACTCAATGACGATTGAGCCACCTTTTGCGTCTCTAAATGCCCAGTGCAGTGGTTGCACCCCAATTTGCGGTATGTCGAGCCCGTAAACTATGATGTTTTTTAACGCCTCACTCACCTCTTCAACCGTTTCGAACTGGCTCAACGCCCAATTCACAAGATCAGTATTCGCGATCGTGTTTTTGTTCTCAGCAACGTAAGACTGATATTCAAAAAATCCAGGGATATACAACGCATGTGCGGTTAAGCCGACCTCGTTCATCCCGTCTGTTGCAACATTCAAGTCAAAGGTATTGATCCCCAGAAAACCGTATTTAGCAATCCAGCCCATGCCGCCTTTCATACCTGGCTGCATCGCCGTCAACGCAAACTGGCGCGGTACCAGCATGACATTACTTTTAAGATCTAGACCGAGCTCCATAGAACGGCCTGTGATCCAGGCTCCGTCTTGAGACTGAAGCCGAAAAGTCGTACAGGCGAGTGCTGGGGTAGCAATCAATATTGACAAGCTCAGGCATAACAACCTAGCGAACATACGTTTGAAGTTGTGATTTAGCATAGATCTACCCTATCAAAAAAACTAATGTCAGAGGGACAACAGTTCACATCCTCGAAAGGATGGTCTTGTGCGGCAAAACAAACAACCTATGCTCCATCACTTAAGTTCATACCAAACACCGCGCCCAGCGCCTTGCTGATTCAAATGACTATGTTCAACCAGACTGCGGAAATGTTGCTTCAGCGTGTTGCGACTAACACCAGTCAATTTGATGGCCTCCCCAATCGTGATGCGGCCGTGCTCTCGAACAAATTCAACGATCTGTAAGGATAAATCGGGTAAAGCCGCTAACACTATTTTTTCCCGCTCGATTTTCTTTTCTAGGCGCCTGACCTGTTCAGCCAGCGAGCGCAGAAAAAATACCAACCAAGGTTGCCAATTCGGCGCATCTGTTCGGATTGAGCCTTGCGTCTGTCGCAAGGCCAAGTAATAGGCTTCCTTGTTGAGCTCGATCACACTTTCCAGTGAGCTGTATGGCACATAGGCATATCCCGAATCGATCAGCAGTAATGTCGTCAGCACTCGGCTAAGTCTGCCATTGCCATCCTGAAATGGATGAATCTCCAAGAAAACAACCACGAAAATCGCAACGATCAGTAGTGGGTGCAATTGCGCTTTGTCACGCTCATCATTGACCCAGGCGACTAATTCGGCCATCAGGCGGGGCGTGTCGAAGGGAGTTGCCGTTTCAAATACGATACCTATCTGATCGCCGTTTTCGTCAAACGCGGCCACACTGTTTGAATGCGTCTTGTACTGCCCGCGGTGCCGTGAGTCCTTCTCACTGTGGCTCAACAGGATCTGGTGCAGTTGTTTGACGTGGTTCTCGTTGAAGGGGATATCCCTCCAGGAGTTGAACACCAGATCCATCAACTCGGCGTAGCCGGCCACCTCCTGTTCGTCGCGGGTTTCAAAAGTCTGTATCGCAAGGTTGGACAACAGCTTTTCCACCTCCCGATCGGTCAGTTTGCTGCCCTCGATTCGGGTGGATGAGCCAATGCTTTCTATGGTGGCTACCCTGCGTAGGGCCGTCAGACGGTCGGGTGCTAGGGTTCCAAGGGCACGCCAAGCACCTTTGAACTCGTCGATGCGAGCGATTAAGCGCAAAATCTCTGGGGAGATGTGTATGGTGTCAGTACGGAACATAAAACCAATAATACACCCAATTACACCCAATTAAAAATGACTCACCTGTTTTTGACCTCGGTAAATGGGTGTAAATGGGTGTTTTATTGGGTTCTCAGTCTTTGGGCGTGTGGCTAGGTGGTGTGTAGCCTCTGGATCGCCTCTGGTATACGACTTTGAAAGTCGTCGCTTGTTACCCAAACCAGTAGGCAAAAAAAGACCATCCTCGAAAGGATGGTCTTGCGCGCTAAAGTGGCGGTGCGGGAACCGAGCAAAAGATTAGTAGTTCAGGAAGTCAGGGCTGCTGATATTGACTTGAAGCCCAACGCTCGACAAGGTAACGATGGCTAGAATATACTGTTTATTTATACAGTATTTATATGAGATCAAGTTACTCCACCTGTACTACCGCACCCACACTCCAGCAGACCCCACTCAGTCTGTTGCAGGATATGCCCGCCTATGGGTTCAGGCTGCTCTCCCACAGGATGAGCGCTGGCTTCCCATCCCCGGCGGGTGACTATACCGAGGAAGCGCTAGACCTCAACACCTATTTGGTACGAAACAAGCCCGCCACTTTCATGTTTTCCGTCAAGGGCGACTCCATGGTCGGAGCCAGCATTGAGGATGGCGATAAGGTAGTCGTTGATCGCGCACTGAACCCCAAGCACAACGACATTGTCGTGGCCGTACTCAACGGCGAATACACCATCAAGCGTTTATTCAAACACCTGGGCTGTGTTGAACTGCGCCCCGAGAATCCGGCTTACCCGCCAATCACATTCAAGGACGGCACCGAGCTTCAGGTTTGGGGCGTTGTCGTTGGCGTTGTGCGCCGTTACCCCGCTAAAAGTTAGCTTGTGGCTCGCGCACCCATCTTTGCGCTGGTGGATGTCAATAACTTCTATGTCTCTTGCGAGCGTGTCTTTCAGCCACAGCTTGAACATGTGCCGATGGTGGTGCTCTCTAACAACGATGGCTGCGCGGTCGCCCGATCGGCCGAAGTGAAGGCTTTGGGCGTCAAGATGGGAACACCGTGGTTCAAGATGAAGGCGCTGGCTAAAGAACATGGCATCTTGGCCCTCTCTTCGAACTACACCCTTTACGGCGACATGAGCAACCGTGCCACGGCTTTGCTGCGCGACTTCTCGCCTGACATCGAGGTCTACAGCGTTGATGAGTCCTTTCTGCGGGTGGAAGCGGTCGCGCACCTTTACGGCGGCGTGACGGCCATGGGGCAACAGATTCGCCAGCGCGTCAAACAGTGGACTGGGTTGCCGGTGTGCGTAGGCTGTGGACCCACAAAAACGCTCGCTAAAATTGCTAACCACCTAGCGAAAAAAAATCCCGAATTCGAGGGCGTTTGCGATTTGCACGCCATCCCGCGACCCGAGCGTCTACAGTGGATGTCGCAGCTAGAAGTGGGTGAGGTCTGGGGTGTTGGCAAACGTATTGCCAAGCGGCTGAACGCGATGGGAGTCGAGACTGTTCTAGACCTGCGCAATATTTCTATCAAAGAAATCAGAGCCCAATTTGGCGTGGTGATGGAGCGCACATGCAATGAGCTCCGAGGGATTTCCTGTCTTGAATTAGAAGACGTCGCACCAGCCAAACAGCAAATCATGTCCTCACGTAGCTTTGGCTCACCTGTTACAACGCTGGCTGAACTGCGCGAAGCCGTTGCCAGTTACGTGACGCGCGCAGCCGAAAAGCTGCGAGCCCAACAATCGGTTTCGGCTGCGATTCACGTCTTCATTCAAACCAACCGTTTTAAAGAAAGTGACTTGCAATATAGCGAAGGCTTACTAGTGCCGCTGCCAGACCCGACAGACGATACGCGACTGCTGGCCAGTGCAGCGACTCTCGGTCTTAGCCTGATCTTTAAACCGGGCTATCAATACAAAAAGGCGGGAATCATGCTGACGCTGATTTCTGACAAGGCTAAGCGCCAGCAGACGCTCTTTGATGATCCCTTGCAGCGTGCACAATCAGCAAATTTAATGGCTGCCATGGATGCGATCAATGCGCAGTTCGGGCGAGGCACCGTGACAACCGGCGCAAATGGTACTGAGAAACGCTGGGCGATGCGTTCAGGAAATCGTTCACCTCGGTTCACGACGCGATGGGACGAGTTACCGATTGCTACGTGATTGGGGAAGTAAACTAGTCGTGCTATTTGTATGAGTATTTGAACGACAACCAAGTCCCAAGTCGTCTAACTTTTGCGCCGCACCTCCGTCGGGGCAATTTTCGGTCGGCGTCAACACGCTTGGCCCTATGAAAGTACAATTTTTTGAAATTAATTAGTGCTTAGGAGATTGTTTTTTTAAATCCTGAATGTTGACCGTGTGAATTCTCACATCTTGATATTAGCTTGCTTGATCAACTTACCGAATTTTTCAAAATCTTGCTTGTTGATTTTGCTAAATTCATCTGGGCTTATGTTTCCTGGTTCTCCCCCCAAACCCTTGAGTTTGGCCTGAATATCGGGCAGCTTAATAATCCTTGCTAATTCAAGCTGAAGTTTGTTGACGACATCAGGTGGCGTACCTGCAGTGACAAAAACACCATACCAAGTACTCATCTCAAAACCTGGGACACCAGCTTCGGCAAGGGTAGGAACGTTGGGTAGTTCAGACGACCGCTGTGCTGTCGTGACTGCCAGTGGCTTAAATTTCCCGGCTTTAATTTGCCCCATTGCCGAAGAGGTGGTGTCGAACATGATTTGGACATTGCCCGCAATGATGTCTAAGTGAGCTTGCGCGCTGCCCTTGTAGGGTACGTGAACGCTTTTAACGCCAGCTGCGATGTCAAAGCCTTCCCCCGCGAGGTGTTGAGTGCTGCCAACTCCAGAAGATGCATATTTAAAGTCATCAGGTTTTGCTTTCATTAGTGCTACCAACTCCTTAACGCTGTTAGCCGGCACACTTGAGCCAACCACCAATACATTGGGTACCGTCACGACCAATCCAATAGGTGTTAAATCTTTCATGGGATCAAACGACAATTTAATCAAATGCGGTGCAATGGCTTGACCTGTATTGGTGGCAACTAAAAGTGTATGCCCATCGGGAGTGGCTTTGGCAGTGAGATCGGCAGCAATGGTGTTTGATGCGCCTGGCTTGTTCTCAACAATAAAAGTTCCCTTCAGAGACTCTGTCATTTTCTCAGCCAACATTCGAGCAATGATGTCTGTACCGCCACCAGCTCCAGCTCCCACCATCAGCTTGACGGGTTTGCTGGGGTAGGCGTTTTGTGCAACCGCACTCAGGCTCAATAGAGTTGCTACAAATAGAAAAGTGAATTTTTTCATGATGTCTTTCCTTTTTGTTAAAAATTCTTAGTTGACTTATTTTTTCAATTGACGATGGTGTTGGCCCATTCGGCAAGCTAATTCAAATGCATTGAACATGGCTTGTGGGTTTGCCAAGTTTTTGCCCACAATGTCGTACGCAGTTCCATGTGCGGGTGTGGTGATGGGTATGGGTAGGCCGCCATGAACAGTCACGCCTTTTTCAAAGCCCATCAATTTCATCGCAATTTGGCCCTGATCGTGATACATGGTGACCACGCCGTCATAGCCATCACCTTTTCTGATTGCTCTAACAAACGCTGTATCAGCAGGGAATGGTCCAGCGACTGGTATGCCTGCTTTATTTGCCAATTCAACACCAGGTGCAATGATTTTTATTTCTTCATCGCCATAATTTCCGTTATCACCATTGTGGGGATTGAGGCCACAAACAGCCAGGCGGGGAGATGATTTACCTGAAGCATGAAGTGAATTTGAAATCATTTGAATCGATTCAAAAACCTTTTGACTGGTCAGAAGGTGGCTGACTTCTTTTAATGGAACATGCGAAGTGACTCTGGATGTCCATAGGTCTTGCAACACATTGAGTTCGCCACAAACTCCCGAGTAATTTAAAAACTCTGCAAACCACCTAAGCTCATCTTCTTGATGCATGCCGCCAAGTCGAAGGGCACTTTTGTTTAATGGCGCAAAACAGAAAGCATCTGCCTTTCCATCTCGCACCAATGCGGCCCCTTCACCCAAAGCCGAAAGCATGTAGGCACCATTTTGAGCATCTGCTTGTGCGGGTTTAAATGCTTCGGTGTCATAGCCAGACCAGTCGTGCCAATGTGTATCAGGTGCAGCTTGAATGCCGTTTTTTTGACCAATCAGAATTATTTTGGATGCTTTGTGACTTATTTGGTCTAGAACTAATTTTTGAACTAGCTCGGGACCAATTCCTGCGGGATCGCCCGTGAAAAGTGCAATTGTAGGTAGTATCATATGCGTCATTCAACCTTTTGTAATCTGTAATTTGTAATTACAGATTGCAGTATAGTTGCTAGCGTAGAATATTTTGCATCGGTTATTACCCTTGTATTTAAATGCCCATTAACGACGCCATCGCCAGAACTTCACTTCATTCCGAGGTCACTTCACGGATTCGCAGCTTCATCGTGGAGTCTCGAATTCGGCCTGGGGAGCGTGTTCCAGAAATGGAAATAAGCAAAGAATTAGGTGTGTCTAGAACGCCTATCCGTGAGGCATTGAAGGTTTTAGCTTCAGAGGGCTTGGTTGATTTGTTACCTCTTCGTGGCGCAGTGGTTAAAGCTTTCAGTGACAAAGACGCCTCCGATATGTTGGAGGTCATGGGCTTGTTAGAAAATTTTGCAGCCCAAAAGGCGTGCGAGGCCGATCAAAAGAAAATTGACAAAGTGCTTGCTATGCACAAAAAAATGAAAGTTATGTTTACAAAGGGTAAGAGGCCAGAATATTTTGAATTGAATCAGAAAATACACGACGCTTTGGTTGAAATGTCAGGCAATGAATCATTGATGATGGTTCACAGCATTCTCAGTAAGCGAATGCGCAGCTTGCGCTACAGCGGCAACAGCACGCCAAATAATTGGCGTGGCGCATTAGATGACCATGAAGAAATCGCGAGTGCGCTCGCTAATCGTGACATGAAGGCGATTAAGAAAGCTGTGAACGATCACTTTGCGAACACGATTAAAAGAGTTGTTAAGAATTCTTAAAAATTAAACTTGAATCAAGTAAATTGATTTGAAAGTTAACTTCACAACCATACTACTTCTATACGACTTTGAGGTACCAGAAAGCAGCTAACTCTATGTTGCCAAATGATGCCCAAGGGGCGAATCCTCTGCAGTTGCCGCTGGTGGTTCGTCGGAAGCTTGAATGTGACTGGGGGGCACGCGACTTAAGTAATCGGCAGAAGCACGTGATTGCCTGATACGCTCCCAGGCAGCTTTGACTTGCTCGCCATCAAAGTCAATCGTGGCTAACGCGGACACACGCAACTGCCAATTGAGTCGCTTGCTTTTGCACAGTCGCATAGAAAAACCGAAGCTGAACACCTAGCGTTGATCGAGCAATGGTTGCCACCTGATCGTCGAAGTTTACTTTTAGGGCCTTGGCGATTAGCAGGGTGGTTGACGGGCGCACTACCTGCTAAACAATAGTCAGCTAATGTCGTTCTGATTATTGTTAGAAAACTTTGTACTTGTATAGCGGATGATAAAGATCGCGATTGCTATCGCTAGGGTTGTGGCGCCGACCGCTAGCATCTCGTTAATGTTAATGGGAACGTGGCTCATGATATCAACCATGTGTCGGGTGAGTGCAGTGATAGCGATGTACAACAAGAATCTAACGGGCATGTGGTTAGTCTTGAAATAAATACCAACCATCGCACCGATTTCTAAATATATAAATAACAGCAAAAGATCTTGAATTGAGGCATGATGTTTTTGAAAAAGTTCAAGAAACGTCCACCCAGCTGCCCACACCGTGGCGGCCCCGATGCCGAAAAGCGCAATTCTGTGGAATATGCCAACGCAAACATTTCCTAGTTGGTCTAGATCTTTTAGTTGTTTGTTCACTGCGTTTATCCTAGTTAAGAGTTATCTTGCTAAACGCGATTGAGTGCAGCTCTGTCCATGGATAGTCGCACCCCAAGAGACCCAGAGTCGTTTAGGACCGGTTGTTTTCTTAGGGTGATTTCTAGCGATATGATTTCTGCATATGCGGCACATGCTTTGACGATACGTGTGATGAGTCGCTCTTGCGTTTCGTAATGTTGATCTGCTGCAAGTCGTTGAATTTCAAGTAAGAGAAGATCGTAGTCAAATACATTTTGCATCGAGTCTTCTTCGATCAGAACAAGTATTGGATCGATGCTGAGTACTAGGCTTAGTAGGTGTTCCTTGGGGTGTGCCGAGCCCGGTGCATAGTTTCCAATCTTTGTATCTATTTTGATTGCCTGCAGCTCGATGAATGCTTGTAGTGTCATGACGAAGTAATCCGGTTCGCTATCTGGCGATGTCATTGTAACGGTTGCACGCCGACATTCGCCTTGTCCTTACGGACTTCGACCCGTATCCACAGCGCAGACCCACAGAGACTATCCGCCCCAGAGACAAAACACTCTCTTTTAACGCCTCGAACCCCCGTCTCCACAGTCCGCAACACTTCCTACAGACCCGCATGAACCCAAACGTGTACACAAAAAAATACCAACCCCGAAAGGTTGGTATGTGCGGATAATGTTGAAGCTGGGGGAATTGACTAGGACCTGAGGATGCTCGATCCCTATTGGAACCTTTGTCGAGACAGTCAATTTCAATAGCGAAATTTTCTGCGACCGCTGTGCCGGCCAGTTCGCGGTAGTAACAAATGATATCGTGAACATCTGCGATGGCGTGGCGGTGTGGAGCGATTGTCCTAACAGTCATGTTAAAGCTCACCTCTTGCTAGAGCCCGCAACCTTTGGAAGTAGTCGGGAGTGAGAGGATCGCAAAGCGGCGAGTTTTTACCAGCAAGCAATTGCTCACGCAGCCATGCGCGGTCTTGCTGAATCTGAAAGCTGTTTGAGGCGTGATCATCATCATGGTTAGCCTCACGGTTGTAAGGCTTCGGCTCTGCTAAGGTATTTTGGGATTTAGGCAGTTGTAATGACATGGCTTTGGACTCCTGAATAGACTTTCAATTCTGAATGATTTTTAGCTGACTGTCTGTTTCAATTTGTAACCGTCCTGCCTTTTGAATCACCGCTGCCGTTGCACGCTGCTACGGGATTTATGTGGGAAGTACGTACGAGGTTAAGTACACGGATTGCGCGAGTGTTATTTGTGCTTGATAGCGACGTGATAGTTCTGCTACATGGTTTCATCAAGAAAGAGCAGAAGACCCCAAAGCCAGAATTGGATTTGGCAAAAGAACGGCTCAAACTATTGAAGAGGCATAAATGAAAAATAAAAATATCGGTAGTGATTTTGATGACTTCCTTATGGATGAGGGCATGCTTGAAGAAGTGACTGCCGTGGCGGTTAAACGGGTGATCGCTTGGCAAATTGAGCAGGAGATGTTGGCTCAAAAGATGACCAAGACCGCCATGGCAAAAAAGATGCGAACCAGTCGTGCCTCACTCAATCGTTTGTTGGATGAAAACGATACCAGTCTAACTTTGACTACGTTGGCGGGTGCGGCCGCTGCTCTCGGTCGACGGATCAAACTTGAGTTAACGCCGGTCTAATTATTAGGGGTCAGTTCAAAACGCTGTACCTACATAAACTCAAACCGTTCAGGCAAAAAAAAGACCATCCTCGAAAGGATGGTCTTGTGCGGTATGGTGGTCGGACGGAGACCGAGTAAAAAAAGATGGTAGTTCAATAGGTTAGGGCGGCTGATAACACCTGTGGATTGATGGGGAGTACAGCTGAAAATCAGGCAGTATTTGTTTTCCTAAGCGTGGGTTTAGCTCAGGCAGTTATTGAATTTTCATCCAGTTTTACCCTGTAAGCACGTCAATTTAATTACCATCTGGGGAATTGACATCGAGTATCCCATTTGATACAGTTACGTATCCCATTTAATACAGCTTTGCCTATGAAATCGATTTACACCACAGAGGTGTTTGATGCATGGTTTGAATCATTGCGTGACAAGCAAGCTGCGCGTAGGATTCAGGCCCGCATTGACCGCGCCGAGGAGGGCAACTTTGGCGACTGTAAGCCTGTTGGTGAAGGAGTTTCAGAAATGCGTATTCACTACGGGCCAGGGTATCGCGTGTATTTCGCACAGCGCGGCTTGGAGATTGTGATCTTGCTCGCCGGCGGTGACAAAGGCACACAAGACAAAGACATCAAGATAGCCCTCGGGCTTGCACAACAAATAAAGGAGTGACAAATGAACACCCTCAAACTTCGCAAATGGGATAGCGCTGAGCACCTCAAAACAGAAGAGGATATGGCTCTCTACTTTGAAGCCTGTCTGCAAGAAGCTGGAGATGATGCCGCGTTTCTTGCTAAGGCGCTCGGCAATATTGCTCGTGCTAAAGGCATGTCTCAACTCTCTCGCGACACTGGCTTAGGCCGTGAGAGTCTTTACAAAGCCTTGTCTGGCGAAGGCAATCCAAGCTTTGCGACCATCCTCAAAGTCACTGCAGCGCTGGGCATTCATCTTCACGCGCAACCAGCCAATAGCGCCTAATCGTAGTCTCGCGTACGGTCTTGCCCCAAAGCCTGGCCCACTCCGGTCGGGTCGCGCCTTGTCACCGTTTCACTCGACCAAAAAGGGCGGACGATGCTA
>CAMDEF010000073.1 GCA_945895265.1 Bordetella parapertussis
ACACCCTTGTTTGTTTTCATGGCGAGTTCTAGGTTTTCAAAGACGGTGTGGTTTTCAAACACGGTTGGGCGTTGAAATTTTCGACCAATACCGACATCGGCAATTTGCGCTTCATGCATTTTGGTGAGGTCGATGTTTTGGCCAAAAAAGGCTGTGCCTGAGGTGGGCTTGGTTTTGCCAGTAATGACATCCATCATGGTGGTTTTACCGGCGCCGTTCGGGCCAATCACGCAGCGTAGTTCGCCCACGTCGATGTCAATCGATAAATCATGCAGCGCGCGAAAACCGTCAAAGACAACGCTGATCGACTCAAGATACAAGATGGCGCCGTGCGTGGTGTCGACACCGGGGGTTTTGAGGCGGCCGTATGAGGCCTTACCGCTCGCCCCGTTACTTCGGGTGCTGGCTTCTACAGAATCGTGTGAGGCGATGGTTTGCGTATTCATGCCGTCTGTCCTTTGCGTTGGCTGAGTTTGCGCACCAGGCCCACAATGCCTTGCGGTAAAAAGATTGTGACGAGTACAAAAATTAGGCCAAGCGCATACAACCAAAATTCAGGAAACACACTGGTAAACCACGTCTTCAAACCGTTGATGGTGCCAGCGCCAATGATCGGGCCAATGAGCGTGCCGCGCCCGCCGGTGGCCACCCAGATCACCATTTCGATTGAGTTCTCGGTCGACATCTCGCCCGGATTAATGATGCCAACTTGTGGCACATAGAGGGCACCGGCCACCGCGCATAGCATTGCAGACAGTGTCCAGATGAACAGTTTGAAACCGAGTGGCTCGTAGCCTAAAAAGCGCAAGCGACTTTCAGAATCGCGAATGGCCGTAAGCACCCGACCGAGTTTGGATTGTGTGATGGCGCGACCTAACACGAGTGCGCCTAACAAGGCTGATAAGCTGACCCAGTACAACACCGCGCGAGTGCTGGCCGAGGTGATGTCAAAGCCAAGAATCTTTTTGAAATCGGTAAAGCCGTTATTGCCGCCAAAGCCTGTTTCGTTTCTAAAAAATAACAGCATGGCTGCAAAGGTGAGTGCTTGCGTGATGATCGAAAAATAAACCCCTTTGATGCGCGAACGAAACGCGAAGTAGCCGAATAAAAAGGCAAGCAAGCCTGGTATGGCCAGCATCAAAAACATGGCGTACCAAAAGTGTTCGGTAAACGACCAAAACCAAGGATAGGTTTTCCAGCTCAGAAAGGTCATAAAGTCGGGCACAATATCCGCAGACGCTTTACCCGCGCGCATTAAGTACATGCCGTGGGCGTAGCCACCTAGCGCAAAAAATAAACCATGACCCAAGGACAAAATGCCGGTGTAACCCCAAACGAGGTCGAGTGCGAGTGCCGCCATCGCATAACAAATAAATTTGCCGATCAGACCGATCGCAAAAGACGAGACGTGTAGTGGGTGCCCAACCGGAAACAGCAGGTTAAGCACGGGTAAACAGGCAAACACGATCACGACGATCGCGATCGCGGTCCAGGCGCGAGGCGAATACAACGCGGTGGGCGCAGAGGATAAGGAGGTTGTGGCGGCGGGCGTCATCGTGGCTACACTCATTCTGCACTTCTCTCTTTGGGTGCAAACAACCCTTGTGGGCGTTTTTGTACAAAGAGCACAATAAATAACAAAATCGCAATTTTGGCGATCACGGCACCCCAGAAGGGTTCAATAAATTTATTCAGAGCACCCAGCCCCATCGCGGCGACGACCGTGCCAGCAAGTTGTCCGACACCGCCTAGCACCACCACCATAAACGAATCCACAATATAGCCACGGCCAAGATCAGGCCCCACGTTGCTTAACTGCGATAACGCAACGCCAGCCAGGCCTGCAATCCCAGAACCTAACCCAAAGGCCAACATATCAATGCGACCGGTGGGTACGCCGACACAATCTGCCATGCGGCGATTTTGAGTGATCGCCCGCACAAAAAGACCTAGGCGTGTGTGGTTCAAGACCAACCACACCACGACCACCACACACAGTGCAAAGCCAACAATGACGATACGGTTGTAGCTGAGTGACAGATTGCCCAAGATGGTCACGCCACCACTCATCCAGCTGGGGTTTGCGACTTCGACGTTTTGCGCGCCGAACAAACTGCGCACCGCCTGCATCAGGATCAAGCTGATTCCCCAGGTCGCCAACAAGGTTTCAAGTGGTCGACCATAGAGCCAGCGGATCACGGTGCGCTCAAGCGCCATCCCGACCAGCGCGGTGACGATAAAGGCGACCGGCAAGGCGGCCACGACATACCAGTCGATCCAACCAGGTAACCATTGTTTAAATAGTCCTTGCACGAGGTACGTGGCGTAGGCGCCAATCATTAAAAGTTCGCCATGCGCCATGTTGATCACGCCCATGAGGCCAAAGGTGATCGCTAGGCCGAGTGCAGCCAGCAAGAGCACGCTGCCAAGGCTGATACCAAAGAAGAGATTGCCAACCCAGGCCACAACGGTTTGATGCCATTCAATTTGAGCGATAGCGGTTTTTGCTGCTGCGCGCACGTCAGCATCAGTCTCAGCAAAAGCGCCAGCGGCGTCAGGCGTGACCATCGCGGTTAACAGGGGTTTGAAACTTGCATTTTTGCTGTCGCCAAGTAACGCCACTGCGCGGCGCCGCGTTGCGGCGTCGGTACTTTTAATCGAGCCGCTTGCTAACGCGACATTCAGAGCGCTTTTAATGACGGGGTCTTGCTCGGCTCCCAGTGCACGCTCAAGCAAGGGTGCGCGCGCGGGATCTGCTTCTTTTTGTAGACGTTGTGCAGCAGCCAAGCGCACGGTGCGCTGAGGTGAAAATAATTCGGCGCTTGCAAGCGCCGCTTGAAGTGCGCTACGCAGACGATTGTTCAGTGTAAATTGCTGAGCATCTGCAGGAGCCACAACCGTTTCACCGGTTGTGGGGTCAAGCGCTTTACCTGCTCCGACCACTAATAAAACTTTGTTGTCAGAGGTAATCAGAACGTTGCCCGCCCCCAACGCAGCCAACACTGCGGCTGCGCCAGGAGAGGTGAGTTGCCCCAACGCTGTAATCGACTCTACCTTCTCGGTATTGGTGTCGCCGGTCAGACCGCTCAGGACTGAGCGCTCGACCAAGTCGGCGGCAACGCTGCAGTGCATCGGTAACGCGAGCAACACAACGAGCAGCCACCGTTTTAAGGTAGGGTAAATCAAGAACATGTCGATGCAATCTCATAGTGTGGCGAATTACAGGCCTTGCTTGCCTTCGTTGCCAGCAATGAAGGGGCTCCAAGGCTGTGCACGAATCGGGCCTTTGCTTTTCCAGACCACGTTGAACTGACCGTTCGCCTGAATTTCGCCGATGTAGACGGGCTTATGCAGGTGATGATTGGTCTTGTCCATCATGATGGTAAAGCCATCGGGTGCCGCAAATGTTTGGCCGCTCATCGCCGCAATCACTTTGTCAGTATCGGTTGTTTTAGCGGCCTCAACGGCTTGCTTCCACATGTACATGCCGACGTAAGTGGCTTCCATTGGGTCGTTGGTCACCGCAGTGGCAAAGTTAGGCAGATTCTTGGCTTTTGCGTAAGCTTTCCATTTGGCGACAAACTCAGTGTTCACTGGATTCTTGATTGATTCAAAGTAGTTCCAGGCAGCAAGGTGGCCAACCAAAGGCTTGGTATCCACACCGCGCAGTTCTTCTTCGCCCACCGAGAACGCTACGACTGGCACGTCGGTGGCTTTCAGGCCGGCGTTACCAAGTTCTTTGTAGAACGGCACGTTTGAGTCACCGTTAATCGTCGAGATCACAGCAGTTTTGCCACCGGTTGCAAACTTTTTGATGTCAGCAACAATGGTTTGATAATCAGAGTGACCAAATGGCGTGTATTTTTCGTCGATGTCGCTTTCTTTCACACCCTTAGAAATTAAGAAGGCACGCAAGATCTTGTTGGTGGTGCGTGGGTACACATAGTCAGTGCCAAGCAAGACAAAACGCTTGGCGCCGCCGCCGTCTGCACTCATCAGGTACTCAACAGCAGGGATCGCCTGTTGGTTTGGTGCGGCTCCGGTGTAGAACACGTTTTTCTCAAGCTCTTCGCCCTCGTACTGCACGGGGTAGAACAGCAGGCTGTTGAGTTCTTTAAAGACTGGCAATACTGATTTGCGCGACACCGAGGTCCAGCATCCAAATACCACCGAGACTTTGTCCTGAGCAATCAACTGACGCGCTTTTTCGGCAAATAAAGGCCAGTTTGAGGCGGGGTCAACAATGACGGGTTCCAGTTTCTTGCCCATCACGCCACCCTTGGCGTTGATCTCGTCGATCGTCATCAGGGCAACGTCTTTTAACGCTGTCTCAGAAATTGCCATCGTGCCTGATAGCGAGTGCAAGATACCAACTTTAATGGTGTCTTGGGCAAAAGCGGTACCTGCAAAACCCGTCATGGCTAGAAGGCTAGCGGCGGTCAACTGCTTAAGAACTAATCTGCGTTTCATCTTTAAACTCCTGAATAGATCACTGTTCGGCTGCGCCGGTTCAAGGGCCGCATAACTTTTGTGGTTGAAAGCTATGCTTGACAGGTCTAAAGCAAAAGGTGTGCCAGCTTTTCGACGAGGTTTGATTTTTTGAAACAAATCCCTCGCAGGTTGCACTAAATCGCCAAAAACTCGGGCGCGAGCTTGAGCTTGGCTTGCGTCAGGGCGTTTCAGTTTAAAAATCGGGCTGAATTCCTAAGAACGGTTTGGGCGAAGGGGTCGAGCCCGACGAGTGACGCACGTTGTTGGTGCAACAACTCGTTTTGATGCCCCAGTTGTCTCGCAGGCACCGAACGGGTGCATGTTTCTTCTAACCGATGCGTTGTCGTAAGATGTGCTGTGTCCCCAATGCTGCTGAGGGCCGACTACTGCATGAGCCGCTTAACCTTTTGATGTCTTTGCAACTTACGATGAACCCGTCTTCAAATTCAGAGCACCCCAGCGACCAAGCGCAACAGTCGCAGGTCGACACGATGGCACTTCGGGTCAGTCGGATTCAGGCACGGATGGCGCAGGCGTGCGCGCGGGTTGGGCGCGACCCTGCTGAGGTCGCGCTATTACCTGTGAGCAAAACGTTTGGCACCAATGCGATACGCGAGGCGCTCGCCCTTGGCTTTACTCGGTTTGGCGAAAATCGCATGCAAGAGGTCGCGCAAAAGGCACCAGTGTTGCAAGACTGCAATGTCAATTGGGTTGTGATCGGACACTTGCAAACTAACAAGGCTAAAGAAGTGGCACGCTATGCCAGTGAGTTGCAGTCGCTCGACCGGGTTGACCTCGCCGAGGCGCTTGAGCGGCGCTTGCAGTTAGAAGGGCGTTCTATCGACGTGCTCGTGCAGGTTAAAACCTCACCTGAAGACACCAAGTCTGGGCTTGAGCCCGCAGAGCTCGTGTCGTTTTTACGACAACTGTCTCAGTACCCAAGCTTGCACGTCAAAGGCTTGATGACGATGGCCGTGCTCTCAGACGACCCTATCGCCGTGCGCAAGTGTTTTTCTCAGTTACGCGAACTGCGCGATCAAGCCCTGCAAGAGGGCATCGCCGGGATCTCGCTTGAGCGCCTGTCGATGGGGATGAGCGGTGATTTTGAACTTGCAATCGAAGAAGGTTCAACAGAAATCCGGGTGGGGTCGGCGGTCTTTGGTAGCCGCGCAGCCCCAGCCTAAGGACTGACTGCTTGTGTTGAGTGCTCAGTACTGAGCATGAAGCACTGAGTACTTAGTGCTTGGTACTCAGTGCTTCATGCCGCTGTGGCCCTGCTCGCCCGCGCTGCCTGGGTTGAAGGTTGAGGGCTTGACGGTAAAGTTCACGCGTACTTCGCCGGCTTTTTCAAACTTTAAGACGACGGGCACTGAGTCACCCTGTTTAAAGGGCCCCGTGAGCTGCAAGAACATCAGGTGAAAGCCGCCAGGCGCAAGCGTGGCAGAACCTTTGGCGGGGATGTCAATGCCCTGTACTTGGCGCATCTTTGCCACGCCGTTTTCGGTGAGGACAGTGTGTAACTCGAGGCGTGTTGAGGCTTCAGATTGTGCTGACAGTAAACGATCGCTGACTCCGGAAGGGTTGTTAATCTGCATGTAGCCTGCGCCATTGGTTTGCCCAGGCACCGAACCACGCACCCATAAATCATTGATTTCAAGCGAGCCCGCTTTAAAGTCGGCAGCGTGCGCCAGTGTCAGCGTGGCGGCACTTAAAGTGAGTGTAGCTACCAGGCGGGCTAGCGTATTGAAAGTGTGACGAATAGTCATAATTAGGAGTCTCAAGTTTAGGGATGACAAAATCTTTACTGCGGTTGTTACTGAACGCTTAACGTACCGCGCATGATTGGCGAGTGGCCAGCGAAGGTGCATAAAAAAACATACTGTTCGCCGGCTTTCAGTTGCGCCACAGCAAACGTCACACTTGTTGTTTCACCGGCGCCGATCAATTTGGTATGGGCAATCACCCGCTTGTCATTTTGATCAACGTGATGGGCGTCGGCCCCCGCTAACATCCCAGTACGCGCCACCCCATCGAGATCACTTTTTTTGGTTAATACCCAATTATGCGACATCGCGAGAGGAGGTAGGTGCCCCGTGTGTGTCAGTGTGACGGTGAAGTCTTTGCAAGCAGCAGGCACGTTGATGTACGAGGGAGCAAAACGTAGTGCGTCATCTGTTTGAAGGGTAGCGCTGCATTCAAGTGCGCTGGCCGCAGCGGATGCTGTGCTCAGCAACAAAGCTGCGATGGGCACAGCCCAGAGCAAGCCTCGCTTGCGTGTCGATACATAAAAGTGCTGTTGCATAGTGTGTTCACTGATTAGCAGGTTGTTCGAGCGTGGGCTCTGACAAACTGGCCATGACCTCGCCGTTCAATATGGCCCTCGAGCTCAAGGGTAAAGAGCTCAACTTGTAATTGCGCCGGTGCCAGACCGGTGCGACGCTGCAGTTGCTCTTCGGTTACCGGATCGTAGCCGATTGCGTCCCAAATCGGTGAACTTAGCGTCTGTGCGCGAGGTGAGGGTGGCGAGTACGTCGCAAGTCGTCCAGGATCAGGGCGCAATTCGGCCAGAATGTCGGCACCTGACTCTACGAGTTTGGCGCCCTGTTTGACCAGCGAGTGCGGTCCGCGTGACAGCGGCGAATGAATCGAGCCCGGTATGGCGAAGACCTCGCGTCCCATTTCGACGGCCAAGCGCGCGGTAATGAGAGAGCCGCTTTTTAGGGCAGCCTCAATTACCACGACACCCAGGCTGAGCCCTGCAACAATGCGATTACGCTTTGGGAAATGTGCTGCTAGCGCTGGGCAGCCTAAAGCGAACTCGGACAAAATTAAGCCATCAGCGGACAAGATTTCGTCAGCTAAGGCGCGATGTGCAGTGGGGTAAATAATATCGGCACCTGTTCCCAGCACGGCGATGGTGCCGCCACGCTCTGGGCCTGCCTTGAGCGCGCCGCGATGGGCGGCCGCGTCGATGCCGTGTGCCAAGCCACTGACCAGGGCAAAGCCATGCTCAGCCAAGAACAGAGCGAAGGCGTGGGCGTGGGCTAGGCCGTCTGGGGTGGCGTTGCGCGCCCCCACCAAGGCGAGCGCCTCTTGCTCGAGGCGTCTGAGGGCACCGCAGGCATACAGGACTAGTGGCGCCTCCGGCAGTTGTCGCAAGCGCTCTGGGTAGTGAGCGTGGCTGGGCGTAATCAGCGACTGCCCTGGCTCGGTCGCCCAGCGCAGTGCACGTTCGATGTATTGGGCATCAGCTTCGCTGAGCGGTGCCACCAGTTGTGTGGCTAAGGGTGCAGAAACTATTGCGCGTAGCGTCGCGTACGAGGCCTGATACAGCGCGCAAGGATTCGTGAAGCATTGCAGCAGGCGGTGGGCATGTATTGGGCCGACGCCAGGTTGTAAGCTTAAGCGTAGCCAGGCGGCAAGCGCCTCGTCAGAAAGAGTATTTTGCATGCCGCCGAGTGTGCCACGGACAGCGTTGCGAACCCAAGCAAAAGTAGGCTCAAATTATCCACCGAGCGTCTCAGACGCTCGGTGTGTCGCATCGTTCAGCCTAGCATCAGTCTTTAATTCTCGACTTTGATGCCGGCATCGCGAATCGCCTTGCCCCAAAACGCGTAGTCTTTGGCGATGTAGTCAGCAAACTCTTTCGTTGAGCCATACAAAGGTACCAACCCTGCGGCATTGAGTTTTTTGCCAACCTCGGGATCGGCCGAGGTCTCGATAAAGACTTTGGCGAGTGCAGCAATGATGTTGTCAGGTGTTTTTGGTGGCGCAACCACGCCTACCCATGACGGGGCAACCACGGCTGTGCCTTGCTCGGTCAGCGTTGGGATTTCGTTAATCAGTTCGACGCGTTTTGCAGAAGCCACGCCGTACGGGATGAGCTTGGTTTTAAAGCCTGCTGCTAACGGTGCTGGCACTAACGCCAGATCAACCTGACCACCCATTGCAGCTTGCGCCGCTGGTGCAGCACCTTGATAGGGCACGTGTAGCATTTCGGTTTTCGTTACTTGATTGAATTGAGCCATAGCGATATGTCCAGCGCTACCATTGCCCCAGCTCGAATAACTCAGCTTGCCCTTTTTTGCCAGGGCAATCAGCTCAGGTACATTTTTAGCCTCAAGACCTGGGCGACCCATCAGTACAAAGTTCACGACCGCTGCCGGTGCGATCGGTACAAACTCTGCCGAAATAAATTTTGGGTTGGGATAGAGCGCGGGGTACATCGAATAGGTGTCTGCGCTCGAGAGTAGCAGGGTATAGCCATCGGGAGCCGCGTTAAATACGACTTCGTGCGCGACCGCGCCGTTTGCACCAGCACGGTTTTCAACCACCACCGTTTGACCTAGTTTATTGCCTAAGCCGTTGACGATAATGCGCGCGATCGTGTCCGAGCCACCACCGGGCGGGTAAGGCACGATCAGTTTGATGGGTTTGTTGGGCGCCCAGGCCGCAGGCGCTTGGGCGCTTGCGATAAACGGCGTGGCACCAAGTGTTGCTGCCAGTGCGAAGCCTTTTAGTAAACCACGCAAATTTTTGTTTACAAGCGCTACCTGAGTGTCTTTTGCACGTTGGGTGAGTTTCATATTGTCTCCTTGCAGTTGTTTGAGCGAATTGCTCGGGTCGGGGTGAATCTTATGTTTTGGTGATTATTTGCCGGTAAATTTTGGTGGACGTTTTTCGTTAAAGGCACGGATCCCCTCCATGCGATCATCGGTTGCCACTAAGCGGCTATAGGCTTCTACTTCAAAGAACATACCGGTACGCATATCCATTTGCAAGCCAAAGGTAATTGATTTTTTGGCTTGTCGCACCGCAATGGGGGCATTGGCAAGAATGCGTTGTACGAGCTTCATGGTCTCGTCGTAGAGCGCCGCTTTGGGATACACATGATTTAGCAGACCAAAACTCAACGCCTCTTGCGCATCAAACGGATCGCCTGTGAAGATGACTTCTTTGGCGCGACGCACACCAATGGCGCGCGGCAGTTGCTGTGTGCCACCGCCACCCGGCATGATGCCGCGTTTGACTTCAGCAAAACCAAAGCGAGCATTGTCTGAGGCAACGATAAAGTCACACGACAAGGCAAGCTCAAGCCCGCCAGCGATCGCAGCGCCGTTGACACAGGCAATCGTTGGGACTGGGCAATCGTAAATGGCGCGTGCCATGCGCTCAAACAAATAATGTTGGGTGTTGAACTGTGCATCGGTCATGCCATCGCGCTCTTTGAGATCGGCGCCGCCACAAAAAATAGTTTCGCCAGAGCCCGTTAACACGATGCAGCGAAACTGCTCGGGCGACGCTTCAAGTGTGCCGAACACTTGTATTAATTCTTCGCCCATTGTGGTGTTCAAGGCGTTGGCGACTTTGGGGCGGTTCAGTTGCACCACTAGCAGTCCTTCAAAGGGCGAGGATAGCGCGAGCGTCTGATAGGGCGTGGCAAGATTAATCGTGGCAACAGACATCATGTCTCCGAGTTGGTTTGCTGGTTGGCTGGGTGCAGCAAATAATCGTGCTCACCCAGTGTAGGCGCATTACCCGCCAGAGGCGGACGGTTGCCGTTAAAAGAAATCGGCAAGGCTACCGTCGTGGCTTTGCCATTCGGTGTTGTGCGCAAAATATCAAGTGCTCGTGTCTGCTCGTTAGCAATGACGCGATCAACGGTCTGAATCGGGCCACACGGTATCGATACTGTTTCAAGCCTGGCGAGCCATTCTTGAGCCGGTAATTCTTTAAAGCGCGTTTGCAGTAATTCGATCAACGCCACTCGGTTTTCGACGCGACCACCGTTGGCGATAAAGCGTGGGTCTTGGGCCAGTGCGGGTAACTCCATCGCTTGGCAGAGCCGTGCGTAAAGGATGTCGTTTCCTGCTGCGACCAAGATCGCGCCATCTGCGCAGTCAAACACTTGATAGGGAACAATATTTGGACTGCTTGAACCGCTGCGCTTGGGTAAAGCTGCACCTGCAAGCACATCAGACAGGGGCACCATCATCCAGGCCAAGGCGGTTTCGTACAGCGAGACATCGACAATTTGACCGCGCCGCTGGGGGTCGGCATCGCGCGTGCGTAGTGCCGACAGCACACCAATCACGGTCCACATCCCCGTACCCATGTCGTTCAGCGATAAAGGCACACGGCTCATGGCGTCGCCTTCATGTCCCAAAATACTCATCATGCCGCTGTAGGCTTGCGCCAGTGGGTCGTAGCCCGGCTTGTCGCGTAGCGGTCCGTTGGCACCGAACGCACCAAGATTGCAGTAGATCAGCGAGGGTTGTTCAGTGGTCAGCTCGTGTGCGCCGAGTCCGTGGCTTTCAAGGTTGCCTGGTTTCAGATTCTGAATCACAACGTCGGCGCGCTCAAGGATAAAAGCGCGTATGCGCGCGATGCACTCTTTGTCATTGAAGTCGGCGCGAATACTTTGTTTACCGTTGTTCATCGCATGAAACAGTGCGGCAGCGCCTTCGATAAACGGCGGCCCCCAGCCGCGGGCATAGTCGCCCGTCGTTGAGTTTTCGATCTTGATCACGCGTGCGCCCAAGTGAGCAAAAATTTGGCCGGCATAGGGTGCGGCTAAGCTATGGCCGATTTCAATGACGCAGACATCGGCCAGGGGTAGTGGCTGACTCATTCGATACTTCCTTGATAACCGTATAACGAACGTGCTGCTTCGATGGTGATATAGCCGTCCAGCAGATCGGCCTCGATTGACGTAACCGCGCGCTCTTTCGGGTCGCCGTAGCCGCCACTGCCGGCGGGTTGCAAGAGCACTCGATCGCCTTGGTGGACAATCTCGGTTGCGCCCTTGCTTGGCATAGCGCGCTCGGTGCCATCGGGGCTCACGATGCGGCATTCAAAGAGGCCACCCGCTAAACCGCCAAAATAGCCTTCTGGCGCCGCTTGGCCGCGTTCGCCTGCGGCTGTCACAGTGGCCTCTTCAAAGCCGACGCGGTAAGTTCGCCGTGAGGTTAAGCCTCCACGCCACCGACCGGCGCCGCCGCTGTCAGGTACAAGTGCCCACGCTTCGACGGTGATCGGCATGGTCTGTTCGATAAACTCAACGGGCAAGGCACCCGCGTTACCCACATAGACGCGAATGCCATTAATGCCATCACGCGTGGCACGAGCGCCCATGCCGCCGCCATGCGGTTCGACCAAGCTGATGAATTCTTTGCCGGTGCGACGCACCCGTGCTTCGTTGGGGTCGCGCCCGCCAAAGACGCCCGAGCAGGCTGCGCAGTTGCTTTGACCAATCACGCGTTCGGGTACGGCTTGCGATAGGGCTTTTAAGCAAAGATCAATCACGCGTGGTGAAGTCTCAGTGTTGCCGCTCACGACCGAGGCCGGAAAGGTACAGTTCACGATACTTCCCAAGGGTGCGTCGATCGTCACTGGGCGATAGCACCCTTGATTGATCGGGATCGCCACATCGGTCAGGGCCTTGACCGTAAACCAGGTGCTGTTGCAAGTCACCGCTAAGGGGCAATTGATCCCACCGCGCGCTTGTTGACCAGTGCCGGTGTAATCAAAGTGGATCTGATCGCCGGACACCGTCACTTTGACCTTGATCGGGATATTCGCGCCCGACCAACCAGGCGATTGCACGCCCTCAACGAAATCTTCGGCTTCATACACGCCATCAGGGATGCCGCGAATCGCTTCGCGCATCAAGGTTTCAGAATGGTCGAGCGAGCGTTTCATGGCATCGCGTAAGGCGTCTGCGCCATACTTCTTCACCAAGGACTGAATCCGTTGATCGCCAACAAAGGTGCCGGCATACTGCGCTTGAATATCGAGTAGCCGACCTTCTGGATCGCGCGTGTTGCTGACAATCATGTTTTGCACGTCGCGTACGATTTCGTCGTTACGAAACAGCAACACAGGCGGGATACGAATGCCTTCGCCATAAATATCCCACGTGTTGAGCGCGTAGCTGCCTGGTGCTTGTCCGCCGATGTCGTTCCAGTGACCGCGCGTCATGACAAAGGCGACGATTTCATTGTCAACAAACACTGGGCGCGTGATTTGAATATCAGGTTGATGATTGCCCCCGCCAAGGTAGGCATCGTTGCTGATGATGACGTCGCCCGGGCGCAGGTTGTCGCGACCAATCGCTTCAACCGAGACTTTGGTTGAGATCACTGCTGACCCCAACATGGTTGGAATGTCATTGCCTTGCGCGACAAGTTGCATTTGCGCGTCAAAGACCGCGGCAGAGGCATCTGCACCCAAATGCATAATGGGACTCGCCGCGGTGCGCATCATGGCGATTTTCATTTCACGCGCGATAGCGTAAAGTGAATTGCGCAAAATCTCGTAAACAATCGTTTGCATGTTGACCCTACAGTGAAATACGCAAATTGCCCACGGCATCAATCCGTGCGGTTTGGCCTGCTTTGAAAATCAAGCAGCTGCTTTGTTCTTCAATAATGGCGGGGCCGGCAATGACGGCGAGCGGAGCAAGGGTTGAGCGTTGATAGGTAGGCAGCGCTTGCATACGACCATCAATATAGACTTCACGCGTGCGTGGTGCCAGGTGCGCTGGCGCTGCGACATTTGCGCTTGCCTGCTGCACCACACCTCTCCAGCCTGTGCGTACGCTCGCTTGAACGCGCAAGTTCACCAGCACGATCGGCTGATTGGGTTTGGTGAAGTTCCACATGCGCTTATGGTTGAGCTCAAAGCCGGCGCGTATGGTTGCAATCAGTTTGCTTTGTTCAGGTGCAGCAAGAAAGTTAGCCGGGATATCGACCGAGATTGAGGCTGGCTGACCGGTGTAGCGACAGTCTGCACGAAAATGGCTTTGCACAGGATGAGTGTTTTGTTGCATCCCAAAGGCATCAAGTGCTTGTTGTTTGAGTTCAGCGCAAAGCGCCGCAATGGCCGAGGGCGTAATGGCCTCAAGCTCGGTTTC
>CAMDEF010000074.1 GCA_945895265.1 Bordetella parapertussis
GATAGGCTCACCCCCCCAAGGCCTCCGAGTGCTTTTTGCCCAAAGATACCAGCGGCGATACCACCCCAAACCCCGCACAAACCGTGCAACGGCCACACGCCCAACACATCGTCGATTTTCCAGCGATTCTGTTCGAGCGTAAAGACCAAGACAAACAGTGCACCCGCCACCAACCCGACCACCAGCGCCCCTAAGGGATGCATCAAATCAGAGCCGGCACACACTGCCACCAAGCCTGCTAAGGGGCCGTTATAGCTAAAGCCCGCATCGTTTTTGCCAAAGAACCAACCGGCTAAGGTACCGCCAGCCATGGCCATCAACGAGTTCATGGCGACGAGGCCGCTAATTTTGTCGATGGTTTGCGCGCTCATGACGTTAAAGCCAAACCAGCCCACTGTCAGGATCCAAGCACCTAGGGCCAGAAACGGTACGTTAGAAGGTGGGTGCGCGGCCATACGGCCGTCTTTACGATAGCGGCCTTGGCGTGCGCCTAGCAGCAAGATGGCCGGCAGGGCGATCCAGCCCCCAACGGCGTGCACCACCACTGAGCCCGCGAAATCGTGAAACTCTTCACCGCTCACACTCTTGACCCAGGCTTGAAAGCCAAAGGGATGTTCAGGGTTCCAGACCATGCCCTCAAAGAAGGGATAGATAAAACCTACTAGCAAGAAGGTGGCCAATAATTGGGGGTTGAACTTTGCGCGCTCGGCGATGCCGCCAGACACAATCGCAGGGATCGCTGCAGCGAAGGTTAATAAAAAGAAAAACTTGACGAGCTCAAAGCCGCTTTTCGCGGCGAGCTCTTCGGCGCCCATGAAAAAGTTGGTGCCATAAGCGATCGAATAACCGATGAAAAAGTAGGCGATCGTCGAGACCGAAAAGTCGACCAAAATCTTGACGAGTGCGTTGACTTGATTTTTTTCACGAACAGTACCTAGCTCTAAAAAAGCAAAGCCGGCGTGCATCGCCAAAATCATGATTGCGCCTAATAAGATAAATAGCGCGTCGACACCTGTTTTTATACTGTCCATTTTGGCTCCGAGTCAAAAAATCGCCTATCTCAGGCGTTCAATCTTCAAGCGTTACTGTTAAGGTATCGGTTCTGGTTGATTCAAACAGTACCGTGCATCAAAACCGTGAAAATTGACGGCGTATCTTAACTCGACTTAGGCTCAGTTTGGTGCATGTTTAAAGTGATCGTATAAAACAGACACGTATAAAAAAATAATTGAGCCATTTTTGTGCATAACGGCGGATTTCAGGAGAACGCATGGCAACGTACAACATTGCAACGATCGAAGGTGATGGTATTGGCCCCGAGGTTTGCGCAGCAACAGTCACCGTCTTAAAAGAGGCGCTTGGCTCAAATCTACTGTCTTTCAATCAGTTTCCGGGCGGGGCATCGCATTACGTTAAAACGGGTCAGGTGTTGCCTCAAGAGACCTTTGATGCCTGCAATACATCGCACGCGATTTTGCATGGGGCGGCAGGCTTGCCAAGCGTGACTTACCCCGACGGTACAGAGGTGGGCAACGACTTGCATCTGCAACTGCGTTTTAAGCTTGATCTCTATGCCAATGTGCGGCCGATTCGTTTATATCAGGCTGATTTTTCGCCACTCAAAAATCGGCAGTCAGGCGATATCGATTACATCATCGTGCGCGAAAACACTGAAGGCCTTTATGCGAGTCGGGGCGCAGGCGTGCTGTTGCGTGGTGAGGTTGCCACCGACACCTTGGTGCTCACTCGCAAGGGCGTTTCGCGGATCGCCAAGTTTGCCTTTGAGTTATCGCGTAAGCGCAACGGGGCCCCGTCTGACCGCGTACGTCGCATGACGGTGTGCGATAAGGCCAATATTTTGCGTAGCTACGCTTTCTTTAGATCAGTATGCGATGAAGTCGCCCAAGACTATCCCGATGTGGCGATTGATTACGCCTATGTCGATGCGATTACAGTGCACTTGGTCAAGCGACCTGAGTTCTATGACGTGATCGTGGCCGAAAACATGTTTGGTGACATTATTTCGGATCTGGGTGCAGCGACCGTAGGTGGCATGGGGATTGCGCCCTCTGGCGAGCTTGGTGACAACCACGGCTTGTTTCAGGGCGCGCACGGCTCGGCGCCAGATATTGCGGGCCAAAATATCGCGAGCCCCCTGGCAACGATTTTGTCAGGCTCGTTTATGTTGCGCTGGTTAGGTGATCGACACAACGACGCAAGCCTCATCACCGCCGCAGAACGTATCGAGCGCGCCGTCGAGGCGACCTTGGCCGGTGGCAAGGCAATCCCACGCGATTTGGGTGGTTTGGCTTCGTGCTCTGAAGTGACCGCTGAAATTTGCCGGCAGCTGACCTAAGCCAGAGACATAAGCCAGAGACATAAACCAGAGACATAAACCAGAGACATAAACCAGAGATTACCTGTAATGCTCAGGAATTCCTTTTCCTAGGCCTAGGATTTAGCCTCTGTAGCCAAGGGTTGCCGTGCCTCAGCGTCAGATCGCCCAAGCAGACTCGGAGGCTTTTATACGCCTATGGGTTAACCCGTATAGAATGGCAGGCTATACAAGTTTAGGAAAGCGCAATGAGTCAGGCGTTCTGCACGAAGAATAATCTGCGCGGGGTTAAATTAGTGAACGACCATCCCTTGCTTGGCTGGCCCTTGTTGCTTGGCATCGTGTTCGCGATTGGGGCGCACGTACGTCAACTCAGCGGGGCATTCGGGCTCGCTGTGGCGTCTGTATTGCTGAGCGCCACCGCTTTCGCGCAGGGGGGCGCCGGCGCCCCTCCTGCGTTGCCCGTGTCAGTCATCGAAGCCACGCCCATCACACTACCCAACATTCTAGAAATCACCGCGCAGGCCGAAGGCGCCAAAGAGACTGAGGTACGTGCGCGCGTCGGCGGTATTTTGGTCAAACGCCTGTACGAGGAAGGCAGCGCTGTCACCGCCGGTCAGCCCTTGTTTCAGCTTGACCCCGAGTCCTTCAAAAACGCGCTTGAGGAGTCTCAAGCGCGCGCCAAACAAACAGAGCGCGAAGCTGCGCGACTCAAAGGCTTGTTTAGCCAGCAGGCCGTGAGCCGCAAAGAGTTTGACGATGCCACCTCGGCAAACGAAGTCGCACAAGCCAATCTCAAAATAATCCAGCTGAATCTGTCATGGGCCACAGTGACGGCGCCGGTTTCTGGCATCTCGGGCCGTGCACTGCGGTCAGAAGGCAGCTTGATTACCACGACAATCGATGGCAGCTTGCTCACCTCCATTTATCAAATCAATCCTATCTGGGTACGCTTTGGTCTCTCTGCGAGTGACACCTCGCAGTTGCCAGGCGGGCGCCTTGATCCGACCCAAGCGACTGGGGTCGAGTTGCTTTTGCCGAATGGCAAAGTCTATGAGCAGCCGGGCAAGCTCAATTTTTTGTCGACGTTTATTGACCCTAAATTGGGCACGCAGCAAATGCGTGCTGAGTTTCCAAACCCTAGTCATCAGATTTTGCCCGGTCAGTTTTTGAAGATTCGCTTAACCACAGGCAAGCAAGAAAACGTTTACTTGGTGCCTCAGGCTGCGGTCATTCAAAACGAACGTGGCTTTATGGTTTGGACAGTCGGTGCCGATAACAAAGTTGTACCAACGCCCTTAACAATGGGGACTTGGCTTGGGAAAAATTGGATTGTGCGCTCAGGCTTAAAGCCAGGTGATCGCGTGGTGGTCAATCAGATCATTAAGATTCGACCAGGCGCTGTCGTCGCACCGACTGTGATCCCGCTTGATACAACAATGAATACGGCCAATGCCAGAGCGGGCAAATGAGCTTATCTAGTTTTTTTATTAGTCGCCCGATTTTTTCATGGGTGATTTCGATCACGATTGTGATTGCAGGGTTGATGGCAGCGCGTGGCTTACCAATTGCTCAGTATCCAGCGATCGCGCCACCCACGGTCATCATCACGGCAAACTACCCTGGGGCCTCGACTGAAACCTTAACGCGTACAGTGGCCGGGCCAATTGAAGAGCAGCTCTCGGGCGTTGAGAATTTGCTGTATTTCAACTCGACAGCGCAATCAAACGGCACGCTGACGATCACAGCGACTTTTGAAGTGGGCACCAACGTTGATATTGCGACGGTGAACGTGAACAACCGCGTCAAGATCGCCGAACCGCGCCTCCCCGACATCGTGCGTCAATTTGGCGTGACCGCGCAAAAGCGCTCAAACGATATTTTATTGGTCACTGCGCTCACGACTCCCACTAACGAGTTCTCGTCGTTGTATTTGTCGAACTACGCGTTGGTGAATGTCCTTGACGAACTCAAGCGTGTGCCCGGTGTGGGTGATGCTCAAATTTTAGGGGCGAAAGACTATTCGATGCGGATTTGGCTGCAGCCCGATCGTATGGCGCAACTCGGCGTGACAATCACGGATATCGCCAGTGCGGTTTCTTCTCAAAACAAACAAAACGTTGCCGGAAAAATTGGACAAGAGCCCGCACCACAAGGGCAACAATTGGTCTACACGGTCACGGCAAAAGGGCGCTTGGTGACCCCCGAGCAGTTTGGCGATATTGTGATTCGCTCGAGCGGGCCAAGCGGCGTATTGCGTTTAAAGGATGTCGCTCGTATTGAGCTTGATGCCGCGAATTACGACGCGTTCACAACCTTGGTGGGTAAGCCCACGGCTCTTGTGGCGATCTTTTTGCAGTCTGGTGCGAACGCGTTAGATGTTGCTGCGCGTGTGCGTACCTCAATGGAAGGTATTAAAAAGAAGTTTCCGCCTGGCGTCGACTATGTCATCCCTTTTGATACGACAAAATTTGTAGATGCCTCAATTAAAGAGGTTGTGATCACGCTCATTGAGGCAATGTTGCTGGTTGCACTAGTGGTCTATTTGTTTTTACAGAACTGGCGCGCAACGGTGATCCCCTTGATTGCCGTACCGGTGTCTTTGATTGGTACTTTTGCTGGTTTGTGGATTTTTGGTTTTTCAGTCAATACCTTGACGTTGTTTGCCATGGTGTTGTCAATTGGTATTGTGGTCGACGATGCCATTGTTGTACTTGAAAACGTCGAGCGCTTGATGGCTGAGCGCAATTTGGCGCCAAAAGAGGCCGCACTTGAGGCGATGCGCGAGGTGTCTGGGGCCGTTGTGGCCATTGTGCTGGTGCTGTCTGCCGTGTTTATCCCTGTGGCATTTTTAGGGGGGATTGCGGGCAAGTTGTATCAGCAGTTTGCTGTCACCGTGGCGCTCTCAGTGGTGCTGTCAGGCGTGGTCGCCCTCACGCTGACACCGGCTTTGTGTGGAGTGTTGCTCAAACCGACGCACACCGAGCCCAAAGCGTTTAGGTGGTTCAATCGGGCGTTTGGTGCGCTGACTGAGGGCTATGCCAAGTTAGTGGACAAAACTCTGCATCATCGGATTTTGGGTGCGTCGGTGTTTGCCACTGTCATTGTGGCCTCGGTTGTGTTGTTCAGATTGGTGCCCGGCGGCTTTGTACCGGCCGAAGATCAGGGCTATTTGGTCAGCGCATTGGTGTTGCCTGATGGCGCGAGCCTGCAACGTACCCAAAAAGCGGGCGAGTCCTTTCAAGAAAAAGTGGTGCAAGACCCAAGTGTTGCCCGTGTCTTTGTGATCGCCGGTAATGACATTATCGGTGGCGGCTTGAAGACAAATGCCGGGACTATTTTTATTCCGCTTAAAGACTGGGATCAACGTACAGAAAGCGCTGAACAACTCGCCAAAAAATTTACCGGGCTAGGCATGGGCATGCCTGACGGCATGGCACTCGTCTTTAATCCGCCCCCGATCCGAGGCTTAGGATCAGCGGGGGGATTCGAGTTTTACGTGCAATCTAAGGTTCAGCCTTCGCCGCAGCAGCTGGCCGAGGTGGTGACGAACTTTACCGAGGCTTTAAGAAAGCAACCTAAGCTCACGGGCATCAATACCTTTTTCAGACCGACTGCACCGCAGTTGTACGTTGAGGTCGATGAAGCCAAGGCGTTGTCGCTAGGGATCCCGATTTCTGAGGTGTACCTAAGCCTGCAAGCAACGATGGGTACTTTGTATGTCAATGACTTCAACTTAAGTGGTCGAACCTATCGTGTGCAGTTGCAGGCGGATGCTCAATATCGCACCCAACCAACCGATCTAGGGCAGATCTATGTGCGCGCCGATAACGGCAGCATGGTGCCCGTATCGGCGTTGATTCAAGTGACGCAAATTGTTGGGCCCGAGCAGCTCGAGCGCTTTAACGGATTTTTAGCCGCCAAAGTGCTGGGTAATGCAATCTCTGGTGTGAGCTCGGGTGAGGCGATTCAGTTGGTGCAAGATGTCGCGAATGCGTCGTTACCGCCAGGCTACGAGTTGGCGTGGGCTGGGCAGGCGTATCAGCAACTTCGTACCGGTAATACATCAGCCGTGGCCTTTGTGTTTGGTATCTTAATGGTGTTTTTGATTCTGGCTGCACAGTACGAACGCTGGTCGTTACCGCTTGCGGTACTGCTGGCTGTGCCTTTTGCTTTCTTCGGCGCCTTGCTGGCTGTCTGGGTACGCGGCATGCCGAATGATATTTATTTTCAGATTGGGTTGGTGGTGCTGGTTGGGTTGTCGGCAAAAAATGCCATTTTAATTGTCGAGTTTGCCTCGCAAAAGCGACAACAAGGGATGAGTAATATTGATGCAGCCTTGACCGCGGCGCGGCAAAGATTTCGACCGATTGTGATGACTTCGCTGGCGTTTATTCTAGGTGTGTTTCCACTAGTGATTTCATCGGGTGCTGGGGCTGCTGCCCGCCGTTCGATGGGCACAGGAGTTTTTGGTGGCATGCTGGCTTCAACTTTTATCGCCACAATTTTTGTCCCGATGTTTTTTACCTGGATGTCGCGCAGGCAGGCTAAGCAGATGCCTGCGGCTGATCCTGCGCAAGCGAGCTCTGACGCGCCTGCCGCAACGACAGGTGAAAAATCTTGAAGCCTGTTTTGATGGCCAAGCGCGCGTTGCGATTGCGTAAAATAGCAGCGTCTGAAATGCTCAAAGGTAATGTCTCTGCAGGTCGCTTCAGAGCGATATCTTGGCAGCGCGTCGCCCGGTGTTCGCTACTGATGACTGTGGTTTCGCTATCGCTATCAGGGTGCTTGCTTGGCCCCGACTATCAACGCCCAGACCTTGCTTTACCCGCGCGTTACAACGCGCCTGAGTTGGGCGCGGTAACAGCTGCATCCGCAACGGCATCCACATCCTCGTCGGCAGGTGGTGCGGTGCAAGTGCCTGCCAATGCGCAGTGGTGGACTCTTTTTGATGATGCGACGCTTAACCAGCTGGTGCAGGCAGCGAGGCAAGATAATGCCGATATTCAGGTCGCGCTAGCTCGTATTCGCATGACTGACTCTCTGGCAGTGCAAGCGGGTGCTGCGTTATATCCGACTTTGAATTTGACGGCGAGTGGCACGCGTGCAACGTCGGGGCCGTCGGTTTCGGTGTCGGGTGTTGGCGTGCAGGCCAACACCTCGCAGGTCGGTCTGCTCACATCGTACGAGTTGGACGTCTGGGGGCGGGTGCGTCGTAATATCGAATCAGCGACGGCCGTGGCAACTGCCAGTCAGTATGAAAAAGATAGTGTCAGCCTAACGATTTCGGCGCTGGTGTCGAATCTATATTTGCGTTTGCGCTCGCTTGACGCGCAGATGGCGGTGCTAAAAGATTCGGTGCGTACGCGTACTGAATCGGTCAAAGTGGCTGAGGCAAAACTGCAAGGCGGTCTCGTTTCACCGATTGATGTTAACCAAGGAAAGGCCGCCTTGGCGGCCTCGCAAGCTAACTTGTCTGAAGTCACACGCCAACGCGCGATTGTGCAAAATCAATTAGGCGTGTTGACCGGCAAGCTTGATTTAACGATTGCTGCGGGTGATGTGCGTCAATTGCCTGCGCCGCCTTTACCGCCTGAGGGGCTACCCTCGACCCTTGTTGAAAATCGACCTGATGTGAATCGTGCCGAACAAGGCTTAAGGGCGGCAAACGCTCGGGTCGGCGTGGCGACTGCTGGGCTGTTTCCAACCTTCTCTTTAGTTGGATTGTTTGGTGCACAAAGTGTGTCGTTTAGTTCTTTCTTGACTGACCAAAGCTCTGTTTGGTCAGCAGGGATTAGCTTGCTGCAGCCAATTTTTTCAGGCGGCTTGCTGCAGGGGCGTTTGGAGTATGCAAAGGCGCAACAGCAAGAGGCGCTAGGCGGCTATGTGAAGGTTGTTCGAAATGCCTTCGGCGAAGTCAGCGACGCCTTGATCTCTGTGCAACAGACCTTGCAGACCGAGCAGTACTTGCAGCAGCAGGTACAGGCCTCGACCAAGGCGCGAGAGATTGCCGCGCTGCGTTATGCCGCAGGATACGTTGATTTTTTAAACGTGCTTGAATCGCAACGGGTTGCCAATGAGGCGAGTTTGGCCTTTGTGATTAACCGGTCAGCACGCCTGCAAGCCAGTGTCGATCTGTTTAAGGCCTTGGGTGGTGGTTGGGTGGCTAAGCCCTAATTGCCAAGATCCATGATGCGAGATCCGAGATTTAGGCTTGAGGGCCTGAGCTCAAAGGGATTTTTTAAAAATCTGATTGTCGGTGATAGGGATGAACTGCCCCCCAATCCCGATAATTTTGACGGTGGGCGGTAACTCGGGTTTAAACAAGCGCAGCATCGCCAAGTCAACTGTGTACACAGATAACAAATAGTAGTTGTCTCGTTGCGTCGCCTCAGAGGCGAGTTTGGAGACAAGCCCACCGACTAGCTGATTTGCAAAACGATCGCCAGGCGCATTTTTGCTTGGCATGTTTGCGGTGATCTGTTTGCTGACAAAACCTTCAAATTCGGTCTTGGTTGGGTTGCTGACAAGCAGTAGCAATCCGACAATAATTGCAATGAGGTTGCTCATTTTTTTGTTAGATGAGTTTATTGACAGAGCGGGCATGAATTACCTGACCTTGTGCGAAGTGTCCGTGATTCTCTTCTACAGCGTCAAGCTTGTACAGATAATTTACCATTAATCCCGCTGACTCTCTTAAGCCTTTTTTTGACAAATCTGCGGCCCAATTCAGGCGATGTAGTTCTGCACCATTACCGAGGTGAAATTTGGCCACGGGGCTGCCTTCTCGTCGGGTCGCAAAATAAATTAAATAGATGGCACAAAGCGAGGTGAGCGCCTCACGCTCTCTGGCTGTGCTTGTAGCTGGAGTCCACCCGTCATTCAAGCGCTGCACCCATGTTTTATTGGTGAAGTTAAGTGTCGCAAGAGCTTGCTCTAAGCGTGTACGCGTCGTAAGCGGCAAATCCACTTGGTTGAATTGAGGCCCGCGCGTGAGCCAGTCGATCAAGCCCGGAATGGGTGAGAGCGTCACGAAGGTACTTAGACTTGGGATTTCATTTTTCAGGTGCTCGGCGACGCGTTTGATCAGAAAGTTGCCAAGCGACACCCCACGCAAACCAGGCTCACAGTTACTAATCGAATAAAACACCGCGACTTTCGGTTTTTTATGGTCAGAGGGCGTCGATTTTTTATCGACTAAGGGGCCAATTGCGCCAGGGATTTCTGAGAGAAGGGCGACCTCAACAAAAATCAAAGGCTCGTCTGGAAGTTGCTGATGAAAAAAAGCAAAACACCGACGGTCGGGCTGCAAGCGCCTGCGTAAGTCATCCCAGCCATCAATCGCGTGCACCGCTTCGTGTTGAATGATTTTTTCAAGTACGTGCGCAGGTGAACGCCAATCGACTTGATGCATTTTCAAAAAACCGGGGTTAAACCAAGACGATAGTAAGTGCCGGATATCGTAATCGAGTGCTGCCAAATCTGGGCGCTTGTCTAATAACCGCAAAAGCTCTCGGCGCATGGTGAGGGCAGCCTTGGTGCCGCCGGGGGCGCGATTCATTCGCCGGAACAGCTCTTGACGGGGCGCTTCAGTGGCTTTTGTTAAGGCGATGAGACCTTGCGCTGAGGGGGCTTTGGCATAGGCTTGGGCGGCCTGCAAGACCAAACTAGGGTCAGGGTTAAATTTCTCAGCTAAGGCGGTATAGAACACGCTGCGTTGTGCGTCATCAAGTAACTGATATTGGCTGATGAGCTCTTGCGCCATGCTAGAACCATTGGCTTCTCCGCGCTCAGAAATCAGATTGTTGGCAGCGGCAAGAGCTTTTGTCAGGTAACGAGGGCGATTAAGGTGGTCTAAGAGCTTCATTTGGTATCTTGACCTTAGATAGTGATTTTTTAAATGTAGTTAACGTATTTTGTGTTAATTTTACAAGACAATGTTGCAATTAACACTTAAAAACAATTAAAAATCATTAATATAGTATCAAAATAGCGTTAAAAATATTTAATATCTTATTTTAAAATTCCTAAGAGGTTTGAAAAGCTATCTGTCCAAGCCTTGAAGTTGGGCGAGGGTTTGAGAATTTTTCCAGTCTTGAGTGACTCGGGCAGGTTTGCAGCGCGCTCGGGTGACATGAGCAGCACCCAAACTGTGTGGCGGCAAAACTCATCTTTTTGGTCGGGTTGTAAATTAAAGGCGATGGCGACCTTGCCAAAGTGCTGCGCTGCGGCTGCTATCACTGGTTCAAGATCCAAATAATGATTAGTGATGTGTACAGCAAGCATGCCACCAGGCTTCAAGTGACCAAAATAAGTCCTCATCGCCTCGAGGGTGAGCAGATGCGCAGGGATGGAGTCCCCCGAAAACGCATCCATGGCCAAGAGGTCGAACTGCTGTGGCGACTCACGCTCAAGCATCAGGCGACCATCCCCCAACACCGGAACAATTTTGGCGGGGCTATCGCTTAAGTAAGTAAATTCGCTGCGTGCGAGTTCAAGTACCTGTTCGTTGATCTCGTACATACGCATCTCATCACCCGCGCGACTGTAGGTGGCCAAAGTACCTGCCCCAAGCCCGACCACACCGATCTTTAAGGGGGCGTTTTGCGCGAGGCTATCAATGGCGAGGCCGATACCTGATTGACGGCAATAATAGGCTGTTGGTGTTTTGTGTAGTTTGGGATCTAGGTATTGTTCTCCATGAACGATACCTCCATGCACCATCTTGCGTAGGGTTCCATGTTGAGGGCCAGTCGCTGCCTGTGGCGTGTCTTCAATGCGTAATTGGCTATAGAAGTTACGCATGACCACTCGCGAGCCGTTGATGCTTTCAAACGAGGTGTCGGCAAGACGCCAGCCATAGCCTAGTAGCGCTAGCAAAAGAACGACGCGCCCTGTTGTCGCGGTGCCCCTCCATAACACGACACAGACGAGGGCTGCACACATGAATAAGCCGATCGGCATTTCAAAATAGGCAGTGAAAATCAGAGGCGCGATCAAACCGACAAAGGTACCGCCCAGAGCGCCACCAATCGACATCATCAGATAAAAGAGCGTGAGGTGACGCACGGAAGGCTTGCGTCGCACTAATTCGCCATGACACACCATGCAAAAGACAAACAGCGTCAAGGCGATCAGGGCGATCATCGCCGGAACGCTCATGCTACGGTTCATCACAAAATCAAGTGCAATGAACGACAGAGGCAAAGCGACCAAAAAGGCAGAGCGTACGTAATAGCGAGGGGCATCAAAGCACAAGATAAAACTTAAGAGATAAATGCTAAGCGGTAGTACCCATAAAAAGGGCACGGGCGCAACGTCGTTGGTGAGCTGACGGGTCATGGTTAACAGCAAGATCGAGGCTGAGGCTGCCAACCCAATCCATAACAAGCATTCGCGCAGACTCGGACGGGCTTCAGGGGTTTCGGTGCTTTGAGCTTGCACGACGTTATTAGACTTTTTGCGGTAGACCACCATTCCAGTGGCGATCGCTGCCACGACAAACAGTACATAGCCGGCAGACCATCCCTGGGCTTGCAGACCCACCGCAAAAAAAGGTTCGATGACCACGGGGTAAGACAGTAGGGCAATCATCGATGCGAGATTAGATAGCGCATAGAGCCGGTAGGGCTTGGCGTCAGCGCCCGTGGTCTGAAAGGCATGGGCGTACCAAGCTTGCATCAGCGGCCCAGTGGTTGAGAGCATCAAATAGGGCGCCCCAACCGATAAGGTCAGCACGACAAAGACCGCCCAGCTCGGGCTGGTCAGGGCATCGCCCTTCCAAGAGGGGTCGGCGGCCACGGGCAGCATCAATAGGCTTAGCGCTAATAACCCGAGGTGAACGATGACTTGGCGCTGTGCCGAGAGTTTTTCGTGCAACCAATGCACGTAGGCGTAGCCAAGCAACAACTCTGCTTGAAAAAACACCATGCAGACACTCCAAACCGATGACGAACCCCCGAACCACGGCAGAATCATTTTGGCAATGATTGGCTGAATTTGAAAAAGCAGAAAGGCGGATAGAAAGACGGTGGTGGCGAACAGCAGCATCGTAGAACCCTAGGGCAAATGAGAAGTATTTGAAGAGACAAAAAGTAACTTAAGAGCGCAAATAAGGAAAGTGATATTCTCTTGCACGCGCTGTTCTCGTGCGCGCTTGCTGCCTGAAGGTTGTACTGGGCTTGCCAGACCCTGCGCTAGCAGATTTTGGCAGTGAAGGCTGCTTGGCGTATGCGATCGATAGGACGACGCTACTGAGTGCCTTCAACAACCGCAGAGCGTTCGTCAAAAACTCGAACAATAGGCTCAGGTTGTTTAAAGCCTTCCCAGCCACCACCCAACGCTTTCACAAGTGCAATATTGGCTAAAAACTGATTGCCGTGCATCTGCCACTTGATGCGCTCTGCGGTCAGTTGGTTTTGTTGCAGCAAGGCAAGTGTTTGAGCCGTATCAAGGCCTTCGCGATAACGCACTGCGCTGACCCT
>CAMDEF010000075.1 GCA_945895265.1 Bordetella parapertussis
TACGACGATCTGACCATTGCCCCGACTGCGGCGTGGTTAAAGCCCATGGCATAGGCTTCGCGTTCGAACATTTTGAACGTGTCGGGGTGCACATAGCGCAGCACCGGTAAATGGTGCTGCGACGGTTGCAAGTACTGACCGATGGTGAGCATTTCAACGTCGTGGGCGCGCATGTCGCGCATCACTTGAAGGATTTCGTCGTCGGTTTCGCCCAAGCCAAGCATCAACCCCGATTTGGTCGGCGTGCCAGGATGGCGTTTTTTAAACTCTTGTAATAGCTTTAACGAATGCGAATAGTCTGAACCAGGGCGCGCCTGCTTATACAAGCGTGGCACGGTTTCTAAATTATGGTTCATCACATCAGGCGGGCCACCATCTAAAATTTCAAGCGCGCGGTCAAGCCGCCCTCTGAAATCAGGCACCAAGACCTCGATACGGGTCACGGGCGACAACTCACGCACCTTTTGAATACATTCAACAAAATGGGCCGCGCCACCATCACGTAAGTCATCCCGGTCAACCGAGGTGATCACAACGTAGGTCAACTTAAGCGCGGCAATCGTGCGCGCCAAGTTTATAGGTTCATCCACATCAAGCAGATCAGGACGACCATGGCCAACATCACAAAACGGGCAACGACGGGTGCACTTGTCGCCCATGATCATGAAAGTGGCTGTGCCTTTACCGAAGCATTCGCCAATGTTGGGGCACGACGCCTCTTCGCAAACCGTGTGCAGGTTATGCTCGCGCAAAATTCGCTTAATGTCATAAAACCGCGAACCCGCTGGCGCGGCTTTCACACGAATCCATTCAGGCTTTTTCAGGCGTTCGGCCGCAACCACCTTAATGGGGATGCGTGAAACTTTGTCTTGTGCCTTCTGTTTCTGCGTTGCGTCGTACGTCACGGTAGTGTCCTAAGCGTTAGGAGCGTAGTTTAACTGCTCAAAGGCTTTTTCTAGAAGATGACCACATCACGCTAACGGTCGCCCATCTGTAAGCCGCAACGTTTGATGATTTGCTGAGCCAAGGCTTGCGCAACGTCATCCCACTGGGCTTGAACGCCACAACTTGCCATGCTTACAGTCTGCAAACCGGCATAGCCACAGGGGTTGATGCCTTCAAAGGGGGCCAAATCCAAATCAAGATTCAGTGCCAAGCCGTGGTACGTGCAGCCCTGCTTCACTTTGATCCCTAGGGCCGCGATTTTGGCTAAATCGTGCTTGCCCGGCACATACACCCCTGGGGCGCCCGGCTTACGGCAGGCTTGGTCGATACCGTAAAGCGCCAGCGTGGCAATTAAAGAGTCTTCAAGCTCGAACACCAGCTGTTTGATGTAACGCCCAGACCGCTTTAAATCGGCCAGCACATAAGCCATGATCTGACCTGGGCCGTGATACGTGATCTGACCGCCGCGGTCAGTTTGAACGATTGGGATACTGCCCGGATTGAGCAGATGTTCGGGCTTGCCCGCCTGGCCTTGGGTGTACACCGGCAAATGCTCAACCAACCAGATTTCATCTGGAGTTGTGGCAGTACGATTGTTGGTGAACTCTTGCATGGCGACCCACACCGCTTGATATTCGGTTGGTCGCGGCCAAGTGCGAATCACTGAAGCACCGTTTGTCTATCACGCCCTGCCGTCTGACGCTGACCCGATACTGCGGTGGTTGATGCCCTTGCTAGCGCGCGCACGATAAGTGGCTCAGCCACACTAAAGCACGACCGAGACAGCAGGGTGCGCGTGCAAGGCACGATATAACCCGTCTAGTTGCGGGCGCGAAGTTGCTCGCACCGTAAAGGTTAAACCTAGATAGTTGCCAGCCTTACTGGGCCGGCGCTCGATCGTTACGGGATTAAAGCCTGGATCGAACTCAAGCACGATCGCCGTAAGCGCTTCGACTAAATCAGGCACAGCCTTACCCATCACCTTGATCGGAAAATCCGACGGATATTCGATCAGCGATTCGTCTTCAGACTGCGATGTATTCATTGGGTATCAAGCGAGCGCGGCAATACGCGCATCGTAGGCCGCACGCAACCTCTGGTACACACCGCCTGGCTTGCCCTGACCTACGGGCTTACCGTCGAGTTCAACAATCGGCAACACTTCACGCGTCGCTGACGACATCATCAGTTCGTCGGCATTGTTCACCTCGTCTTGCGTGACCACGCGCAACTCAAACGGGATCCCCATCTCGGTCGTGAGCTCTTGCAGCAAACCGTAGCGAATGCCTTCAAGCACCAAATTATCTTTTAACGGGGCAATCAACTTGCCACCTTTAGCCACCCAGATGTTGCACGAAGCGCCTTCGGTGAGATTGCCATTACGAAACTGAATCACCTCATCCACACCTGCATTGACCGCAGCTTGTTTAGCCAGCACGTTACCCAATAACGATACTGATTTGATATCGCAATGTAACCAACGCTCGTCGGGGATGCTGATTGCGCGCAAACCTTTTTCACGCACCGCAGTTGTGGGCGGCGTCATGGGCGCCACCATGCCAAAAATCGTAGGCGTTACAGCAGGCACCGGAAAAGCGTGATCACGCTTGGCAACACCACGCGTAATCTGCAAGTACACCATGCAATTTTTTTCAGGTGAGCGGCTGAGCAAATCTTTCACAAGGGCTTCCCATTGAGCAAGTGTCATGGGCTGTTGGATGTCAAGTTTCTTCAGGCTGCGCTCTAAGCGGGCCAGATGTTCTTTCATCCGAAAGAGCTTGCCGTGATACACAGGTACCACTTCGTAAATGCCATCACCAAAGATAAAACCACGATCCAGAACCGACACTTTGGCTTCAGACAAGGGCCCGAAGGTCCCGTTCAAATACACAATCGGGTCACCCGAGACGCCTTGAATCAACATGTTCTGAACCATTTCACTATCCTTGTTTTTGAATTTTTTATCTAAACCACAATCTGATCGAATCAGACCAGCGCCCAACCACACCCGCACGCTCGACTGGGTCGATCACCTCAAGCGGTTCTGTGCGCAACAATTTGTCTTCAAGCATCAGGCTCAGCGTGCCAACTTTTTGGCCTTGCACCAGTGGTGCAAAAAGCGGATCTGGGCGCTTGGCTACTGGCTTAATATCACCAGCCTTACCCCGCGGCACAGTCACCCATAACGGTTCAGCCACACCGAGTTTGGTGTTCTCAGTTTTACCTTGCCACACACGCGATTCGACGGCAGCCTGTGCTTTATCAAAAATTTTGATTGTTTCAAAATTTTGGAAAGTCCAGTTTAAAAGTTTGAGGCTCTCTTCGGCACGCGTGGCCATGCTATCTGACCCAACAAGCACCGTGATCACACGGCGATCGCCACGCTTAGCCGTGGCCACCAGGCAATAGCCAGCCCCCTTGGTATGACCTGTTTTCATGCCATCTACTGAAGGGTCGGCCCACAACAACCGATTACGATTGGGTTGCTTGATCTTGTTGTACGTGAACTCGCGCAACGAGTAATACGGAAAATATTCTGGATGATCATTAATCATGCGGCGCGCTAACACAGCCAGATCACGGACTGTGCTGAAATGTTGCGGGTCGGGTAAGCCGCCCGCGTTTGTGAAGTTTGTGTTTGTCATGCCCAGGCGTTGCGCCTCTTCGTTCATGAGCGTCACAAACGTGGCTTCAGTGCCCGAGATGGCCTCAGCCAAGGCAACCGAGGCATCATTACCAGATTGAATAATCACGCCCTTGATCAACTCATCGATCGTGACAGGCTTGCGCGGTTCAATAAACATACGTGAGCCGTGAGTTTTCCAGGCCGTTTGTGACACGTCGGCTTGTTGCTCAAGCGTTAAACGCTTTTCTTTAAGCGCCGTAAACGCCAGATAGGCCGTCATGATTTTGGTTAGCGAGGCAGGCTCAATTTTTTGATCGGGATTCACTGAGGCCACGACCTGACCACTGGTCACATCAAACGTGATCCAAGCTTTTGCGGCAATCGCTGGCGCAGGCACGCTAGAGAGCTCACCCACTTGAATCGGAGAGAGCGACGGTGGCGTCGTGGCAGAGATCGCAGCGGCAGAAGGCGCTACAGGCTTTTGCTCAGGCTTGGCGCTGGCCTTAGGGTCAGCCTTAGGGTCAGCCTTCGGATCAGCCTTTGGATCGCCCTTGGGCTTGGCCTTCGGGTCAGGCTTAGTATCGGCTTTTGGATCTACCTTGGCTTCGGCTGGCTGACCAGTTTTAGGCGCTGTGCCGGTTGCAGCTTGGGCAAATGCTGCCGTAGGAGCAACAAGCACTGCTGCGCTAAGACAGATCACCGCGGCGACCGAAACAAAACGTGCAAAAGGTTGCACCACAGAAATGACTAGAGTGATCATCAAGGAGCCGCCCCCAAGTAAAGATCTCATTATAGGCAATCCACTCTCGTCTGGGGCATTTCTGAATACCTCGAAACAGTTTAAAGGGCCCGCAAACGCGTTTGCACCAACTGGCGCAAAACCAAAAGTTTGCCGTGAAAAAAGTGCCCGGCTTCGGGGATGACCACAACGGGCATGCCCAAGGGACGCGCCCAATCCATCACCTCAGACAAGGGCACCACTTCGTCTACCTCGCCATGGATCACCAACGCATCTTCAGGGGCCTTGACGTCGCTATGCCGAAACCGCAGGGCTGCCGAGCCAGTCAACACTACAATATTCGGCAGCTTTTTTTCTAAGCGATCCCACTTGGCATACAGTTGCACCGCAATCGAGGTGCCGAACGAAAATCCGGCCAACACCCAAGGCATCGCTGCAATCTCTGGGTAGCGCACTCGAAATTGCTCAACCAGCGCAGCCATGTCCAACAACTCGCCCTTGCCATGATCGAAGGTGCCGCCCGAGCTACCAATGCCACGAAAATTAGGGCGTAGGGCCAACAAGCCGTGCTGAACACAGGCGCGAGCAATCGTTGTCACGACTTTATTGTCTCTGGTGCCGCCTTGTGAGGGGTTAGGGTGTAACACCAGCGCCCAACCGGTGGGGGCACCTTCTGGCCAATCTAGCGCACAATCAATCACACCGGCTAAGCCGTCAAAGGTCGTCGTTTCAGTATAAGCAGGCATGGTCAATCATCAAATTTCTATTAGTGGTCATCGTGTGGGGTGTTACCGCTTGAGCTGCACAGTCAGCCATTGTGCCACTTGTTCGGCCGCCTGATCGGTAGCATCTCTAAGGGCTTGCGCCCCGCCCAACGCATCTTGAGTACTGGCCGGCACCTTAATGTCTACCAACTTCTGCTCAATCACTTTAGTGCCCTGAATAAAAATCGCCTGCAACGTGACTTGACCGACGCTCGAGCTGCCATCCGCGCTAAAGGTTTGTTCAAAGCGCTGCAGATTTAACCAGACCTGGGGCATATCACCTAGCGCATTTTGCTGCAGCACAGGCCCTTGCAAAGACAGACGATCAACAATACGTTGCGTGACCAGACGCACGGGTGGCGCCACCCACTGATAGGTGGTGTAGGCCTGTGGTTGACCCGCATCTCCGATCCGCCAAATGACCGCCGACTCAGTCAGCAGCGACGCGGCCGAACCTGCCGGCACTGCAATTGGAGGGTGCCGCACGGAAGCAATTGGGCTCGCTTTCGAGTCAGCATAGCCGGCGCCCAAATCCAGTTGCTGAGGAGCCGCGCCGCTACGACCCGCACCACAACCTGTTAGCAAAACAAGTAGCAGGGCTGCCATTGCAGCCAACGCGCCTTGTCGCCAGGTCGCTTGAGAAATCAGCGCTCTGGCCAACTGGTTGGCCGGTCGATGCTCTGAGCGAGAAGGCGCTTGCGTAAGTAGAGTGCTAAAAAACCAAGTCAGCGAGGCAAGGGGCGCCTGCGGGCGACAAACAGAAAAAATAAATTGCATGAACGCAAATCCTTTTAAGACAGCACCACTAGCAAGACAGAACCACTAGCGCGGTGTCGCACCAAAGCCAGAAAAACCAGGCTCACCTGGGCCTGGCACCGCGCGCGGTGGCCCAAAAATGAGCGACTGTGGAGACTGTGCAAACTGACGTGCCGTCACCGAAAATGAGCGTGCAGCATCGGTTACGCCCGACGACAATCTGCTGACCTCTGGCAACGTCGAAGCACGCAACTGCGCCGCGATGTCTTGAATACTTTTTAGACTTTGAACCGCCTGCTGCATCGGCCCGAATGGCGCGTTAAGTAGCCTGATCGTGTCTTGCGACGAGAGCGCTAACTTACCGATCTCGCCAACGGCGGCATCCACTTTTTTGGTGGTCTCGACTAAGCCCTCGATCATTTCAGGGATTTTTTTTAAGCCTGGATCCATCACACTGACCGACCGCTTGATTTGATCTGACACGAGCGCCACGTTCTGCAAACTTGTTTGTAAGGCTGCAATATTTTCATCACTCGCGAGCTTTTCAATTTGCACCAAGATACGGTCAATCGCCGGTAAGGCCGCAGTGGTCTGCACCGACAAGCGTTCAAGAAAACTTGGTCGGATTGGAATCAGTTGTAAATCCGCCGCCGAAGACACCAGTAGCTTGCTGGATTTACCATCGTCGCGCAGCTCAATATTTGAAATACCCGTCACCCCGGCGGTCACGATCTCGGCCCAACTCGATTCGGTTAGTGGGGTTTTAGGATCGACGCCAATCAAGATACGCACTTGGCCCGGCTTGTCTGGCATAAAACGCAACGAGTTCACACGCCCGACGGGCACGCCTTGGTAGCGCACAGCTGACTGCACCGAGAGCCCTGTCACCGGAGACGTTGCAACGAGTTCATAGGGCATTAAGGGAATATTCTTTTTACTCACCCAGATCGCACCGATCGCTCCTGCCACAAGCAACAGTAGCGTAAACAAGCCCGCTATCAACGCATGGCTACGGTTTTCCATGACTTACCCCCTTGGCCTCATGGCCTCCAAGCGCCCGCACTCCGCGTTCACCATGAAAAAAAGCGTCGACAAAAGGATGTTGTGTTTGCATCACTTGCTCAAGAGACCCCTCAACCAACACTTTCTTTTCAGCCAACACAGCCACTCGCGTGGCCAACGCTCCAATCGTATCCAAGTCATGCGTCACCATGACCACTGTAAACCCTAGTTCGCGGTGCAAGACACGGATTAAATCCACAAATTCATCCGAGCGCTGCGGATCAAGTCCCGCAGTGGGCTCATCCAAAAATAGCAACTCGGGATCGAGTGCCAGCGCTCGGGCCAGCGCCACGCGTTTGATCATGCCGCCCGACAATTCAGACGGCATCAAGGCCGCGTCGCGAGGGGTTAACCCCATCCAGCTTAAACGCATGAGCACCACATCACGAATCAGATCTTCTGGCAGATGGTGCACTTCGCGCAAAGGTAGGGCAATGTTATCGAACACCGGAAGTGCCGAAAACAGCGCCCCCGCCTGAAACAGCATACCCCAGCGATGGGTCAACGCAATACGCTCTGCCCCAACATAATCGTGCACGGGCCGACCAAAGACCTTCACCACACCACTTCGTGGTCGATCCAGACCCAAAATCTGCCGTAATAAGGTGGTTTTGCCTGAACCCGAACCACCCACTAATGCCAAAATTTCTTTTGGGTATATTTTTAAATTCAAATGTTCATGCACAACATGCGAGCCAAACGCTGTTGTCAGATCTTGCACATCGATCAGCGGTGTTGCGGTATTGTTGTTGAGCAACACCTCGCTTGGTTGTGCAATCGCAGCGCTCGTCGTCATAGATTCATCTCGTTGAAAAGAATCGCGTACAACGCGTCGATCAAAATCACGCCGGTGATAGACGTCACCACCGAAGCGGTCGTGCCTCGCCCCAAACTTTCAGTGTTGGGTTCAATCTGCAAACCAAAATGACAAGCTGCCAAGGCAATCCAAGCACCAAAGGTCACACCTTTGATGACACTGATCCAGTAATTGGTCAGCCCAATCGCGTCGGGTAAGCGGTCAAAGAACCAAGTGATCGATAAGCCTAGCTGCCACTTTGCAGCCAGCATCCCGCCTAACAACGCGATCGCATCCGTCCATAACACCAGCAGGGGCATCGCGATGGCCAACGCGATCACGCGCGGCATAATCAAACGCTGACCGTGCGAGATCCCCATCACCTGCATTGCGTCAAGCTCTTGGGTCACACGCATGACACCAATTTGCGCAGTAATGGATGAGCCCGAACGCCCCGCCACTAAGATGGCGGCGAGCACTGGGCCAAGCTCACGCACCGTGGCAACCCCCAGCAACTTGACGATGAACTGACCGGCCCCGAACACAGCGAGCTGCTGCGCCGACAGATACGACAACACCACGCCAATTAAAAATCCGACCAGGGCGGTAATCCCCAGCGCTTGAGCCCCTACCCGATAGACTTGCGCAGAAATCTCTCGCCAGGGGCCACGTGAAGGACGCGCAAGCAACAGGCCAAGATTGAAGACCAAACCACCTAGCAACAACAGCAACTCGCGGCCATGACCGGCCACAACGTAACAGCCCTGACCAAGGGCGCGAATCCACTCGTACCACTGGGTCGCTTTGGGAGCGGGCTCGTCTGCAATCGGGTGCTGCGCCAAAACATCTAATAAGGCTTGCTGACTTGGGGTGAGAACCGTACCTGGCGGGATACATTGTCCCCAGGCCTGCCAAAGCAATTGCGCACCTACCGCATCAAGCGTTTGGATGCCAGAGAGATCCCAACGTGTCGTGCTTTTTACCTGAGCCAAGGCCTTGCGCCGCGCCAACACTGCGCCGCGCGTCGAAAGCTTTTGCACGTTCCAGTCACCCAAAAGCCGGCAAATCCCACCGTCGTTCACGACAGTCTGAAGCGCTGCAGAATTGACTAAAACCGGGTCTGGCAAAGCTTAGATCCTAAAAATAACGGGTTTGCGGGAGCACAAGGGCACTAACCTCATCTTAGACGATCAATCTTACCTAAGCGCATAGGTTGGTAAGATGATTCTTATGACAGACCTGACAGACAAAAAACAGCGTGCTGAGTTCCTGACGCCGGCGGCATTCGTTGAGCGTTTACGCTTGGCGTTACCTAATTTTGGCTCGGTACAGTGGGAGCAAGAGACCGGGTCTTCAAATGATGATCTCAGTCAAGGCATTAAGCGCGGGTCGGTCAACGCCATGCCCTGGCTGTTGGGCGCCCACACGCAGGGTGCTGCCCGCGGCCGTGCCGCACGCCCCTGGCAGAACACCGCGGGCGACTCCTTGATGTTTTCATGCGCCTTTGCGCCTGACATACCGCTTGCTCAACTACCGGGTATCTCGCCAGCCTTGGGCGTAGCAACCTGCCTGGCACTCAGACAACTGTTTGCGCCGCTGCTCGGGCAACAGGCCTGCCAAGCACTTGCCCTCAAATGGCCGAATGACCTGCAATGGGGCTCGGGCAAGCTTGCTGGGATTTTGGTCGAAACGGCACAACGACCTAGTACGCGCAACCCCTGTCTGGTGATTGGCATTGGCCTTAATTTACGTGGCGCGCGAGCCCTGTCAACGCATTTGGCGCGCGATATTGCGGATGTATCTGAGATCTTGGCTGGCGTGTCGCCCTCCTCAGAGCTAGACGCTGCCGCCCTTTGCCCCAGCAACATCGTGGTTGCGATTGCTCAAGCGTGGAAAAAGGCCTTAGACGCCTACGCCGCAACAGGTTATGCTGCTTTTCAGGATTTGTATCAATCAGTCGATGTGCTTGCGTCGGTGCCTGTCGACATTGTGGATCAGGGGCGTACCTTGCATACAGGGATCGCGCAAGGTACTGATTCAAGCGGCAGACTGCTTGTACGAACCGATTCTGCGGTGGTACCTATTTTGGTGGGGGATGTCTCAGTTCGACGCCTACCCGCCTCTGGGCCTGCCGCAACACTCAAGGGCGCTCGATGATCGTATTGCTTGACGTTGGAAACAGTCGCATCAAACTCGGTTGGCATCACCCCACCATGGGGCGCGAAGCGGCCGTACACGCGATGGCGTTAAGCCCGCTGACTCAGCTACCCGATGCGTTGCGCAAATGGCTCAGTACGCTTCCAGTGCAGCCGCGCGAAGCCCGGGGGGTGAATGTTGCTGGGCATGTGGTCGCACAATTGATCGAACAGGCGTTGTCAGAGGCTGGTTGCCCGATTCAATGGATCTTACCGACGACTGAACATTTGGGCGTGCGTAACACCTACGATAAACCCACCCAACTAGGCGCCGATCGCTGGGCCGCGCTGTTAGGTTTGGCGGGTCACTTTCAAGACGCTCAAGCGCCGCTCGTACTGGCCACCTTCGGCACAGCAACCACCATCGACACACTCAGCCCAGACAAAGTGTTTAAGGGCGGTCTTATTTTGCCAGGCCCCGCTTTGATGCGTCAGTCTTTAGCGCAAGGCACAGCCAATTTACCGCTGGCCAGTGGTGCGACAACCGAATATCCAACCCATACGCTTCAAGCAATCGCCACCGGCGTCGTGGCAGCGCAGGCGGGTGCCGTTTGGCGTCAATGCGACATCGCTCAAAAATATTTTGGAGTCGCCCCTATTCTTTGTGCCAGCGGTGGTGGCTGGCCAGAGGTCGAAGCCGAAGTGCGTCGCATGCATGCCAGCTTAAAAATAGAATTTATCGCCAACCCTGTGCTCGATGGACTCGCGCGCATGGTTTAACCTGTCATTTTCAACCGAGTGAATCGAGCCATGTCACAACAACAGCCACAAGAACGTACACGCCTCACCGTCAGCCAAGCACGTGACCTCGCCGAAGCGGTGGTTCGCAAAATGGATTACTCAGTCGAAGATTCTGCCGTCATCGCCGAACACATCATTGATGCAGCACTGTGTGGCTATGAGTACTCAGGCCTGCCCAAGCTACTTGATGCCATCGAGAGCAAGCGTAATCTGCGCCCCCGAACACCCATGAAAGTCATCAAAGAAACACCGGTGTCGATTGTGTTCGAAGGTGGCAATAATATCGGGATGCTGGCGATCCAACGCTTAGGCGAAGCTGTTCAAGCTAAAGCCTTGGTCAGTGGGTTTGCCATCGGTGGGGTACAAAACAGCTGGATGAGCGGACGCGGCGCACATTACGTTGAAAAGCTCGTCAATCATGACTTGGTCGTCATCCACACCGTCAGCTCACAAAGCTATGTCGCACCGCTTGGCGGGATCGAGTCGATTTTGGGCACCAACCCACTTACGATTGGCTTGCCGACGGCAAACGGCCCGTTGATTTTTGATATGGGTACCTCGGCCATTATGTACACCGATCTCACTTTGCGTGAACGCCGTGGTGAAAAATTGCCCGAGGGTGTGGCCATTGATGTGCACGGCAATCCAACCCAAGATCCAACCGCCGCGCGCGAGGGTGCCTTGCTACCGTTCGCAGGTCACAAAGGTTTTGGCCTGGCATTAATGATGCACGCGATGGGTTTGCTGACCGGCGCCGGTACCACTGCCGATAAAAACAACGGGCACCTGATCATCGCGTTTAAACCTGATCTAATGTATTCAGCCGAGCAGTACAAAGAAGATGTCAGCGCCCTGATCACCCGCATTAAAACCTCAAAGCGGGCACCCGGCGTTGACGAGATTCGTATACCGTCAGAACGCTCTTTCAAAGAACGCGCGCGCAATTTAAAAGAAGGGCTTGAGTTTGATACCGCGGT
>CAMDEF010000076.1 GCA_945895265.1 Bordetella parapertussis
TAAACCAATCACCATGATTTCACCCTACCCTGCCGGAGGTGGTGTCGATACCGTCGCGCGCATCATTGCCGAGCGACTGGCACCCGCGTTAAACAGCACCATCACAGTTGAAAATCGCCCCGGTGCGGGCGCCACGATTGGCGCGGCACAACTGGCCCGCAGTGCACCCGATGGCTACACGTTGATGGTGGGCAGTATTGTTGACTACGCGATTGCGCCTCATGCACACCCTGCGCTGAGCTTTGAGATGCAACGTGATTTGCTACCCGTTGTGCAACTTGGCTTTGGCCTCGTCGGACTTGTTGTTAACATCGACGTCCCAGCAAAAGATTTAAAAGAGTTGATCGCCTTGGTCAAAGCAAAACCGGGTGCACTAAGCTATGCCTCATCGGGTGTAGGTGGTCAGGTTCATTTGAATATGGAATTATTCAAGCAAATGTCTGGCACAGATATCGTGCATGTACCGTACCGCGGTACGACGCAATTTATGCCCGATTTACTGTCTGGTCGCGTGGCGATGTCACTCGATAGCCTTCCCGCACACTTGACCAATATTCGCGCCGGCAAAACACGCGCCTTAGCAGTGGGCAGCGCTACACGCACGAGCACGTTGCCAGACGTACCAACCTTTATCGAAGCGGGCTTGGCGGGTTATGAAGCAGCAACCAACTACACCTTATTTGCCCCAACGAACACGCCCACTGAGATCGTGGCAAGGCTCAACCTCGAAGTCAACATCGTTCTCAAACGACCCGATGTCATCGAAAAACTTGGTGCAATCGGTATGACCGTTATTGGCGGCAGCACCGCTTCTGCTCAAGCCCGTATACCGGTTGAAATTGAAAAATGGAATAAGGTCATCAAAGGCGGTAACTTAGTCTTAGCTCAGTGATTGAGCACTCTGGGTAACCAAGTACGAGAACAGGGCAATCCAAGCTGGCCACCTGGTATTCAATCAATGATTGAGCACTCTGGGGAACCGAGTACGAGAACAGGACAATCCAGGCTGGCCACCTGGTATTCAATCAATGATTGAGCACTCGAGGTAACCAGGTTGAGATGGCAGGGATATAGGTCAAGAGGGCGAGCGCACCAATTAGCGCGATCACAAAGGGCCCAATTTCTTTCACAATCAAGCCGAGATGAGTTCGCGAGACTGAGCTCGCCACAAACATTAGCACCCCCACAGGTGGGGTGATTTGCCCGATCACTAAATTCACTAGCAGCACAATACCAAAGTGCAGAAGATCGATTTGAAGCGCCGTTAACAGCGGAATCAAAATCGGCACCACGATGATCATGATGGCGAGTGTTTCCATAAACATCCCAGCGATCAACAGGGCCACATTCAAGATCAACAAAATCGCCCAAGGCGAAGTCGTAATCGACGTGAGTAACGCTGCGACTTGCTGCGGCGCTTGTTCGACACCCAAGATCCAGCCGAAGGGGGCTGCACCTGCAGCGATCACCAAAATGGCAGCGGTCTCACGACCTGTTGCGAGCAGAATCGCCGGTAAACCACGCCACGTTAAGGTGCGATACACGAACAGACCAATAATGAGCGAGTACGCGCAGGCAACCGCAGCGATCTCGGTTGCCGTGAATACTCCCATTCGAAAACCGACTAGGATCAATATCGGCATCGCCAACGCCCAAAGGGCATGACGAAAAGCGTGGTAAAGCCGAGTCCGACTGAAGGCCGCGTCTTTTGGAAATCCACGCTTGCGAGCAGTCCAGCCAATCACTAGCATCATTGCACCGGCCATGACCACGCCTGGGATCAGGCCAGCAATAAACAAGTCGCCAAGCGAAACGTTGGCTTGCCAGGCATAAATCACCATCAAGATTGAAGGTGGAATAATGGGCCCAAGCGTTGCCGCTGCCGCACAGACCGCAGCGGCAAAGCCACGGCCATAGCCGGCGGCTGTCAGTTGTGGCACAAACACTCGCGAGGTGGCTGCGCAATCTGCCACCGATGAACCTGAAATACCAGATAAAAAGACATTACCCACGATCGCGGTTTGCGCTAAGCCGCCGCGAATGTGCCCAACGAACGCACGCGTAAAGTTAAACAACCGCTCGCTGATGCCGGACTCGTTCATCAGCGCACCGGCTAACGTAAACAGAGGCACCGCCAATAAAGGAAACGACTGCACGCTCGTGGCAACACGTTGCGCGACGACCGACACGGGGATACCGTCTAAGCCGATCACCAGCATAGCTGAACCCAGCATGGCAAAGCCGATTGGCACGCCGACGATCAACAGCGCGACAAATACACAAAGCAGAAGGGTCAACATGAAATGAATATCACTTATGGATTACGTCTGAGCCATATCAATGACCGTTTCTGTCGCATTTTGAAATACGACCTCGGGGCCTTCGTCGATCAAAATAATCGCACCGTGCAATAGCGTGAGTGCGAAACCGATTGGCATCGAGATAAAGATCCAACCCATCGAATACCCGAGCATGGGCGTATTGCTGCCCCACACATTTAGCGTATACGACACACCTGCGTAAACCGCTGCCACCAAAATCACCGCACCAGCCACACAAGCTAACAGGCCGACCCATCTGCGTGCTTGGGGCTTCAGGCGCAAAATCAAGACATCGATGCGAATGTGCATGCGCGACCGCAAGGCAGATGGGATGCCGAACATCACAGACCAGACAAACAGAGTGACTACGAACTCTTCAGCCCAAGTCAAAGGGTTATTGAAGACGTAGCGCAGAATCACACCAAGCCCTAGCAGGACGGCGATAATCGCCACCGTCCACATCACCAAGACGTCTTCAAGCCAAGCTAAACCATTGCCCAAGCGTTTGACTGTTTGAAACATCACTGCTCTTACTTGGCAGCGCGCATCTGATCAATTTCGGCGCGTACGCGTTTCCAGTTCTCGGTGCCCCAGCGAGCTTCAAGTTTTGGATAGACAGCCTGCATCTTTGCAGCAAAGGCATCACGATCGGGGTCTGCAATAATTCTGGTTTTGCCCGACTTACGGATATCTTCAAGCATCGACACCTCAAGTGCTTGCTGCTTTTGGGTGTTAATTGCAGACGCTGCCTCAGCTTCATCGATCAGCAGCTTTTGCAACTCTGGTTTGAGTTTGGCCATACTCGCTTTGTTGATCAACAGCGTATTGTTCTGCAGCATGTGACGACTCATGGTCAGCACACCCTGAACTTCATAGAACTTACGTGAAAAAATCGTTGGAATTGGGTTCTCTTGACCATCAACTGTTTTTTGCTGCAGTGCGGTATACACCTCACCAAACGGGATAGGTGTTGGCGCAGCACCAAATCCACGCACCATCTCAACCCAGATCGGTGACTCAGGCACACGCACTTTTAAACCCGCCATATCTTCAGGCTTGCGCACCTCTTTGCTGGTGAACGTAAAGTTGCGCCAACCCCAGTACCAAATCTTAGTCAGCGGCACAATATTGTGTTTGTCTTTGAGCTCTGTCCAGATTGGCTCCATCGCAGCGCCACGGATCACTGCTTCGGCTTCTTTCCAGTCTTTCCATAAAAATGGAGCGCTAGGCATTTCAAATGCAGGCACCATAATGTTCAACGTTGGCATCGAGGGTGTCGAAATATCAAGCGCACCTGATTTGAGCTGCTGCAGCAAATCAACCTCTTTGCCGAGCTGCTCAGACGGGAACACTCGAATATTTAGCTGACCATTTGATTTTTTATTGACGTTATTGGCAAATTCTTGGTACAGGTCATAGGCGACTTCGCCAGGGCTATTGGCGTGGCCAAAGCGCAACGTCACTTGGGCTGCAGCAGCCATCGACAAGGTTGTCAAGGCAGCGGCCAGGGCGAATTTTGTAAACGAGCGAGCGATTTTCATGTTTTGTCTCTGCCACGATAGTTTGAATTGAACGTGAATTTGGGTGGTCATTGCCACTCAGTGTTTTTTGCTGATTCACTGTACTACAGGCGCTTCAGATGACGCAAACTATATTTTTAGCTTGAGTTTTGCGTCATCTGGCGTCGTATGCCTATTAGGTTGCCCTGGCCGTGTGAGCCCTGAATTTCGTTAACGGCTATTCAAAAACATGCAACTGCGTTCGATTGCGAACAATAAACTCCCAATCGTAGGTCACCCCTAACCCGGGTCCAGTCGGCACTGACACACAACCATCAGCCCCAACGCATTCAAGCTGATCGGTGTAGCCGCAGGTATAAATCGGTGCTAGCGCATTGGGGCAGTCGGGCCCAACCAACGCCACTTCGTAGTAGTTTGTGTTGCGCATTGCTGCCATCAAGTGTCGATGCGCTGGCCCGCTTGCATGAATCTCGCAATCGAGCCCGAGTGACTCTGCCATGTGCGCGATCTTGAGCGAACCCGTAATCCCCATGTCGTACTCTGGATCGACTCGTAGAAAATCAGTGCCGCCTGCCAACACAAAATCGGCTTTGGGCTCAACACCTCTGACATGTTCGGTCATCAATAACGGCGTCTTAAGCATTTCGCGCAAACGTTTGTGTGCAAAGGCAGAAACGCCCCCATCCCGATAAGGATCTTCGTACCAAAAGTAATTACCTTCATCGCACGCACGCCCCACATACAACGCATCCGCAAAGGTTCTGAGTTCACAAGCGGGGTCTAACATCAAGGTCAAACGATCACCCATATGTTTGGCCAAATGCAGCACGTTGGCGGCTTCTTCACGTGCATTGCCATCGTTCCAGCCGTGCACTTTGAAAGCCCGATAGCCTAAGGCATAGCAATGTTCGGCAAAATCAACGAAGGCCTCTTTGCAATCAAGCCCGCCGTTGCGATCAGCATGATAAGTACTGGCGTAAGCCGGCAAGCGCTTACGGTAGCCACCAAGCAGTTCTGTGATCGAAGCCCCGTAGTGGCGCCCTGCCCAATCCCACAGTGCAATATCCAGGCACCCATGGCCCATGTGATCAAACTGTCGAATATCACGCTTAAGATCTTCGTAGATCGCGATGCGTTCGCGAGCGTCTTTGCCGATGATTCGGGGGCAAAGCATTAGTAACTGACCAAGGCTTGAGCGCGTCGCCACCCACTGGGCAACGTACTCACCCCGCCCGCCGTCAGCCGTCTGGATCACAATGGCAAACTTAGAGAGACGGACCGTCGAGCCTCGCTTAAAGGTGACCGACTGCGCCATCCCCTGGCGCGACAAGTTTTGGGCATCAAACTCAAACTCGTGCACTTCAACGCGTGTAATGAGGCTCATCTCCGGTCCCTTATTATGTTTGATTGGCTATGTTATCGCTTACAAAAACTCAACGTGGCTTTGTTTCGACAGAATTTTCAAAGCGGGTCGGCATCCTATTGTTTCGCCTTCGGCTAGATCTGCGTACTTTTTAGCGAAACGAACGGCCGAAGCAGCAGCTTAAACAAGGCCAACACCAAACACTTAGAGAGCGAACTTGATGAAAATAACAGATTAACGTAAAATGTACAAAAATGTTCACTTTATGTAAATTAAAATGCTAATCAAGACACTCATCCAAGAGTTAGATAAGTGGGATAGTCACGGCATTTGGGCGTTCACCTCTTCGACCTTACATAGATTGTTTCCAGAGCAGGCGCGAACGCGCCTTAAAGCCTTGGCTCAGCACCAGAAAGCAGGGCTCATTACTCACGTCGCTCGTGGCCTGTATGTCAATCCACGAGCGCGCTCCTTGCCAGGCGATGTGCTGACAGCCCTCGTACCATTCTTGCGCCCTTGGGATTTCAAATATTTGAGCCTGGAGTCTGCCTTGTCTGAAGCCGGTGTCATTTCCCAAATCCCGTCTCGACTCAATCTGATGACAACGGGCCGAACCCAGACCTTTGCGACACCGTACGGAATAATCGAGTTTGTGCACACCGCCCAAAAACCAGAAGATTTACGCCATCAAGTTGTTTGGGATAATCGGAAGGGCTTTCCGGTTGCCACCACCAAGCGCGCGCTTGGGGACCTCAAACACGTTAGACGCAACCTTGACCTGGTAATGATTGACGAGCCCTCTAATGTTTCGAACTAAAGCCGATTTATTAGCGCTTGCCAGCCGTTACGCCAACGAGCGCCGAGTGCCTTTTAGCACCATCATCAAAGAGATTCTGCACTACGAAATCCTATACGCGATGGCTCAAAGTGAGGCACTCAGTCAACTAACCTTTCAGGGTGGTACAGCGCTGCGCCTCTGTTATCGGGGAACCCGTTATTCTGAAGATCTTGGCTTCGCTTGTTCTGAAAGCTTTCATACTGACGCAATGAAACCTTTTGCCGAATTACTGCAAAAGGAAATCGCCGCGGCATACGACCTCGACGTCGAGATTAAAAAGCCTAAGTTTAACGGTCAACGAACTGCGGGGGTGAGCGTTGCACGCTGGAGTGCAAAAATCCTAGTCCCGCAAGCTGACCCAAGCGTGCCGCAGAATCAAGTCATCAACATTGAAGTCGCGAACGTGCGCGCTTATGAACCCGATCTGGTGGCGGTCAATGCAAACTATCCACATTTACCCGCCCCTCTGCAGCAAATGATCATTGCGACTGAGACACCAACTGAAATTTTGGCCGACAAAATCGTTGCGCTAGGTGCTCGCCCGTATTTAAAGGCACGCGACGTGTGGGACATCAAATTTTTGCTTGATCGACAAACCGTCCCCGACTTTAAGCTAGTTCAAAAAAAACTAACAGACTACGGATGGACTGCAGACGCGTTCAAATCGAAAATGAGCGAAAAAATTGAATTGCTCGCGCAGCCAGATACTGCCAATCACTTCTACGCCGAGATGAGCCGCTTTGTAGATGCAACCGTTTTGCCTCAGCTTAAAAACCCTTCAATGGCAAATATGTTTTTACGAAAATCAATCGAGCTTGGTCAGCAAACAATTGCAGCTAACTTAGGTTAGCGAGTGAAAAAATCGAAACAAGGCTATATTAAGCCACGAGACAATTCAAGGAGAACTCGCTATGCGTATGAACAATCTAAAAAAATTATGGCGTGAAGGCAAACCCACCGTTGGTGCCTGGCTATCTATCCCTGGTTGCTTTCCTGCCGAGGTGATGGCCCACACCGGAGTCGACTGGCTTTGCGTCGATATGCAGCACGGTTGCATTGATTACTCCGACGTCGTGCCAATGCTTACCGCAATTTCAACCACCAATGTCACGCCCTTAGTGCGCGTGCCATGGAACGAACCGTCAATGATCATGAAGGTACTCGATGCGGGTGCCTACGGCGTGATCGTGCCCATGGTCAGCAATCGTGAAGAAGCTGAACGCGCTGTCGCCGCGTGCCGCTATCCACCAACCGGCATGCGCAGTAACGGCCCAAACCGTGCCTTTATGTATAGCGGCGCCGACTACCAAAAACATTCTGACAAAGAAATGCTCTGTATCGTCATGATCGAAACCCCTGAGGGCATCGAGAAGATGGAAGAGATCATTTCAACCCCAGGTCTTGATGGCGCCTATATCGGACCAACCGATTTAGCCTTGGCGTTGGGCTTACCCCCAGTGATGGATAACGATGAGCCCTTGCACGTGGCAACCGTCAATCGCATGCTTGATCTGTGTAAAAAGCATAAGGTTGTGGCAGGCATGCACACTGGTAGTTCAAAGTATTCACAACGCTATATTGACCAAGGCTTTCAAATGGTGATGTTGGTCAATGACCGCGCTGCGATGTCAAACTGGGTCAAAGCTGAAGTCGGTCGCTTGACTGGCTGGACACCTGCTGTGCCTACGGCTCCGTCGAGTAATACTGGTTATTGAGCACCTAGAAATTTCATGCTCTTGTGACGCAAAAGACCTCAAACATTGACAACATTGTTTGAGGTCTTTTTTTCTAGCATTCTTGGTCTAGCTCGCAAACACGGCGCAAAGCGTGGTTACTAGAGACCAAGGTACCGAAGCGTCGGCAACGGTTTCGCTGACGACCGAATCGTCTACTTAGCTCACTTCTTGGCGACTTTCTTAGCTGCTTTTTTAGGCGACTTCTTGGCAGACTTCAAACTTGCCTTGTACTCTGCAAACACTTTCACCGCAATCAGCATGGCTTCGCGAATTTTAGGTGCACCGACATAGCCCATCAATTGCAGTAAGACTTCGGTGATTTCTTCTTCTGTCCAGCCCTGCTTCAAAGCGAAGATCATGTGAATATGGAGCTCAGCTTCTTGCCCCGTGCAGGCATCTGACACCATCACCACGAGCGCGCGTGTTTTTAAATCAAGGCCTGGGCGAGCCCACAAGGCACCAAACACTGAGGTCGTTGCAACCTTGATGAAGTTGGTCATCAACGGATCACCATACGTCACCGTATTTGATTTTTTGAAACTCGCCTCACCGTGCAACGTGCGGCGAATTTCCATTCCTTTTTGGTACAGATCGTCGTTATTCATGCTTGTCTTCCTTAATTGAGTCGTTGTTAATTGAAAAACTTTTTAAAATACTGAAATCCATCGTCCGATGAGTGAGTCACTCAAGAAATTAATTCGCTGCAGCCAAACCACCATCAATCGTAATATAAATACCGGTCGTATACGACGAGCGCTCTGAGGCCACAAAGGCTACCGTGTAGGCAATTTCTTCGGGCTCAGCTGGGCGACCAAAGGCCATGCCTGCCACCAAATCAGTCCAGCGATTTTCATCACCATACATGGCCAAAGCGCGCTGTTTGTAAACTTTGGTCAGGCGATCCGTCGCCACTGGACCAGGGCTGACACCGACCACGCGGATACCATCCTTATGTGAGCTACCACCGAGCGCGCGGGTGAAAGCCATCAAGCCGGCGTTTCCGGTTGACCCCGCAATATAAGACGAGGTCAGGCGCTCACCTGCCGCACCCAAAACATTGACAATCACGCCTTCATGGCGCGCTTTCATCTTGCGATAGACTTCGCGACAAAGATTGATGTAGCCAAAAACTTTCAAATCCCAGGCTGTGCGCCAGGTGTCTTCATCTACCGTCAACAAGTCTCCGCCTGGGATGGCCCCAGCGTTATTGACCAAGATATCAATGTCACCGGCCCAGTCGCTGACTGTCTTTGCCGACCCTTTTGCACTTAAATCTGCTGACAAATAGCCAACTTTAGCGCCCGTGGCGGCTGTGATCTCAGCGGCCAACTCTTTTAAGGCAGCGCCGTCGCGTGACACCAGCAGAACCTCGCACCCCTCTTGCGCCAACACCATTGCGCACGACTTACCGATGCCTTTCGAAGCACCGGTCACAAGCGCACGTTTAGCCTTGAGTTTTAAATCCACTGAAATCTCCTAATTGTTCATGGTACAGAAAATTACCGTTTTGCGTCAGCTGAACCGGCAAGCATCTGCCAAAGAGCATCCGAGCGATCGCGTTTCGCCAAGGCCCAAATCGGCTGCAGACGATCCACTTGTTGGGCTGCTTTGACATCTTCGATCGCAACGATACGACTCGCAATCTTCCAAACACCTTGTCGACATTCCATACGGTCAACATAGCGACACAGAAGCTCAACCACAACCTTCTTGCCCTCTTGCAAAGGTTCGTCACCCAGCCATAACTTGATCGTTTCAAGGGCCTCGTGGCCGTAACGCTGATAGGCGACACAGTAGGTTTCAGCCACTGCGACGTTGTCACTTAAAAAATCGATCTTGCAATTTCCGATGAAATGCATCGACTGTTCAATCGTTTGGTGCCGGCGCTCAAGCCATTCCATAAATCCGTCAACGTTACCCTTATAACCACCATGATCGTCATAGGCGTCTGGGTGGTAGGCCTCGCGTACTAAATCCCATTCACGACGATCGACACCCCGACAGTACGACACCAAGTTGTCTTTGATGCGTTCTTTATTTAAAAGTTGCTTTAAACCGTCTGCGGTCACCGAGTCCATTGTTCTTATCCTTTATTCTGGTTGCTAAGCATTGCACGCAAGCGCGTGCGCAGTACTTCTTTTTGGATTTTTCCGGTTGGTGTCATAGGCAAGGCCTCAACGAAATAACACTCGACCGGGATCTTAAAGCTTGCGATCTTACCTTTACAGTGAGCAATCACTTGTTGGGCCTGCTTCGGGCCAGTTGCTGCGCTCACAATAAAGGCCACAGGCACCTCAGACAAACGTGCATCCGGCTGACCAACCACCGCCACGTACTCAACGCCTGGCAATGTTGCAATCAAGCCTTCAATTTCAGCGGGAGATACATTTTCGCCACCGACTTTCAACATGTCCTTTAATCTAACCACAAAGCGTACATGACCGTCTGCGCGCAAGATTCCAGCATCACCACTTTTGTACCAACCCTCTGAATCGAACACTTGCTCAGTCGCCTCGGGCTGATTGTGGTATCCGATCATGCGGCTATACGAACGCACCTGTATCTCACCCACCTCGCCTGTGGCGGCCGGCTGTTGGGTATTAGGATTGATCACCCGCAGCTCAACGCCTGGCAAGGGATAGCCACTGGCTGCACAGCGTTGTTCAAGATTCGCATCTTGAGGGGTTAAGGTGACACCTCCCCAAAGCTCAGTCACTCCATAACCCGATAAGGTTGGGCAAACTTTGGTCTGCGCGGCCTGAGCAAGTTCAATGGTTGAATCGGCACCAACGGTTAAGGTACCAAAACGCAAACTGCTGATGTCAGCAGGCTTTTTTGCTAAGGCCAGCATAAAGTCATTGAAGTGAGCATCAAAGCCATGCACCACCGTGACCCGATGCTTGGCGATCAACTCAAGTGCCAGATCAACCTGAAAACCGCTCATGATGACCTGTGCACCGCCACACATAAACGACATAATCATCGAATAGCTGATGGCGTACACATGAAAGAGCGGCAAGTAGGT
>CAMDEF010000077.1 GCA_945895265.1 Bordetella parapertussis
CGTTACGGAGACTAGGGCTTTCTCGGCGAATTCCATCAGGGTCAGCAGACGTAAGGTCTGCACAAACAGACCGGATATAAGACTGCAACCACCTTTACTGTCGATATCAAATATTTCTTGCCAAACCGGGAGGCGTTCATATAAGACAATAATGAAAATGGATTTAACTGGAAAGCGCGCGTTAATTGCTGGCGGCAGCCGAGGCATTGGCTTGGCAATTGCCGACGCCTATGCACAGGCCGGTGCAGATGTTTCAATTTGTGCCAGAACCGAAGGCCCGTTGCGCGAAGCAGAGGTTGCGCTCAAGAAGCACGGTCACAAGGTGCTTGCGACACCCTGCGATTTGGGCGATGCCAACGCCATTAAGCAGTGGGTAGAAGCGTCTGCTAAGTCGTTGGGCGGCATCGACATTTTGGTTAACAACGCCTCGGGCTTTGGACGCACCGATGACGAGGCCGGCTGGGCCGTCAGCGTTCAAATCGATTTAATGGCAACGGTGCGGGCCTGCCACGCTGCCATGCCCTACCTCGAGGCTCGCGGCGGTAGCATTTTGCATATTTCGTCGATTTCAGGCCTTGGGGCCAGCGTACGTACGCCACCTTATGGTGCCATCAAAGCCGCCTTAATTGAATACACCCAAACACAAGCGCTGTCGTACGCTGGCAAAAAAATTCGCGTCAACTGCATTGCCCCGGGGTCGATCTTTTTTGAGGGCGGCACCTGGGACATCGCCAAGCGCGATAAGCCTGAGCTCTACGAACGTATTCTGGCTGGCATCCCCTCTGGGCGTTTTGGGATCCCCGAAGAAATTGCAACGGTCGCTACCTTTCTGGCCAGTGATCTGGCGTCGTGGGTGACTGGGCAAACCATTGCAGTCGATGGCGGACAGAACCTGTAACAAAATGACTCTACAGACCGAGCGTCCTGTCTTTCTGGACGGGCCCGCTCGGCCAGAAAGACGGTAGCAACCCGAAACAACTAGCGCGACTGATATTTTTCATACCCAGCGAGATCAACATGACCGCTTTAATCACCTCACGATTAAAAGATCGCACCGTATTTATTAACGGCGGTGCGAGAGGGATCGGACGCGCCAGCGCCCTGCGTCTCGCCTCTGAGGGTGCCAAGGTATGGATCACAAGCCGCGACGAGGCAGCGATGGCCGAGGCGCTCAGCGAGGCAACCTCTCTGGGGCTCGTGATCCACGGCTTGTTGATGGATTCGGCGGATACAACAGCGATTAAAGACGCGATCGCCCAGGTCTATGCAACCGACAAGCGTTTGGATATTCTGGTCAACAATGCGGGCGGCTCGTTACAAACCCCCGCCCTGTTTGAGCAACAATCAGACGACGACTGGAAGCGGGTGCTAGATCTAAACATTATGGGCAGCGTCTGGGCATGCCGCCAAGCTCTGCCGCTCATGACCGCCGCTGGAAAGGGACGTATTGTCAATGTCGGGTCAAAGGCGGGGCGCTTTAGCAGCAAGGTCTCAGGCGCCAACTATGCCGCATCGAAAGGTGCGATTAGCGCGCTCACGCGTCAACTTGCCGCTGAATATGGCCCCAAGGGCATTACCGTCAATTGCGTATGCCCTGGCTTGGTCATGACACCGCGCACCAAGGCACGTTGGGAGTCTCGCAAAACCCCAGAAGAACGTGCCTCGCTGCTCGAGAGCATCCCACTGAGACGTCATGCCGAGCCACAAGATGTCGCTGCAGCAATTGCTTTTTTGGCGTCTGACGACTCGGCCTTTATTACTGGGATTACACTGGACGTGAATGGCGGCGAAGTGATGGCGTAAGCCTCACCGACCAATCCCTACCCTTGGCATCACCAAACAGCGAACTCGTATGCGTATCTTTGCCTTAGTCTCTTTGATATTTTTTTCTAGCTTGACGCTAAGCGGTTGCGGCACAAAAGCCGATGGCCCCGTCAAGCCGCCACCGGCTCGGATGGCGTCGGGTCTGTTCAAAAATGCCGATGCCAGCACCGTGAAAAATAATCTCATGAGCGCCTGCTCAAAAAGTCGTCTGCGCATTCAAACAGATAAAAATGAAATCACATGCACCAGCGCTGAGATTGATCCGCAGCGCGAGGCCATGATTACGGCCCTGATCAATAATGAATGGGCGTTGCAATACAAAGACGTGGTCAGCTTTACGCTAAGCGTTGAAGGCGCCAACATACGCGTGAGCGCTAACTCGTATCTTGAATTTGTCATGCCCAAAAGCATGATGGCAGACGCGCCTACTAAATCAACGCGCAACCTGCTCGACGATGCCTCGTTTATCAATGCGCAACAGTTGCTGAAAGCGGCGGGCGCCTCTGAGTAAGTCGCCATGTCATCGCCTAATAACCCTCACCACCTAACCGTTTTATTTGAAAAGAATCAACAATGGGTTGATTCGGTTCGCACCAGCGACCCCGACTTTTTTAAACGTCTGGCCAATCAACAATCACCTGAATATCTCTGGATCGGTTGCTCTGATTCGCGCGTACCCGCCAATCAAATCACCGGTTTGGCACCTGGTGAGGTCTTTGTTCATCGCAACATCGCCAACGTTGTGGTGCACACTGATTTAAATGCCTTATCGGTGATTCAGTTTGCGATCGATCAGCTCAAGGTCAAGCATATTATTGTGGTCGGACACTATGGCTGCGGCGGCGTTCGCGCTGCCCTTGAAAATATTCGCGTGGGCCTAGCCGACAACTGGATTCGTCACGTTAAAGATGTGCATGATAAGCACAGCTCATACCTCGGACGGGTCATGAATACTCAGCAAAGGCTTGATCACCTATGCGAGCTCAACGTGATTGAGCAAGTCGTGAATGTTTGCCAAACAACAAGCGTGCAAGACGCCTGGTCGCGCGGTCAAACTGTCACTGTGCATGGGTGGGTCTACGACCTCAAAGACGGCCTCGTACGCGACATGGGGATCAGCATCGCCAACCTCGACGAACTTGAGCATCGCTATCGTGCCGTGCTCGCTAAGCGCTATTCCGAGTCGGCATAGGCAAGGCTCACGTGCCTATTGAACGGTTGCGGTGAGGTCTAAGCAACTTTTGACAAAAGCTACTTAGGCCTCACCTAATTGCGTACTGCCTGGCGCACTCGCCAAAACAAGAAACCAGCAATAGCCAGATTCAGCAAATTCCAAAGCATGCCGTTGACCATTGCCATTTGGTATGAGCCAGTAAGGTCAAAAATCTTACCTGACATCCAGCCTCCAAGCGCCATCCCAAACATGGTGCACATGATCACCGAACCCACCCGCCGTCCTGCCTCGGCCGCTGGAAAGTATTCGCGAATGATAATTGCGTACGAAGGCACAATGCCGCCTTGAAACAGACCAAATAAAGCAGAAATTAGGTAGAGTGATACCAGCCCATCAAAGGGCAAGAACATGAACAAGGCGATGCCTTGCAAGGCCGAACCCAATAACAGGGTGCGGATACCTCCGATACGATCGCAAATCACCCCCGAAATCAGCCGACTAATGATGCCGCAACCGAGCATCAGCGCCAACATTTCGGCACCGCGTGCCGGGCCGTAGCCCAGATCTGCGCAGTACGCCACGATATGTACCTGGGGCATCGACATGGCAACGCAACACGCTAAGCCCGCCACGCACATCAAAAACTGTGCATGATTGATATTCAGGCCAAACGGCCTGGGGACGCCCGCCACTTGATTGTTCGCCAAAACCGACACTTGCGGCAAAGGGGGACGGCGGCGCATCAAAAAAGCCAGCAAAGCCACGCTGATTCCGGATAGCAGACCCATCCAAATATAGGTATCACGCCAACCAATGGTCGAAACCCCCCACTGCGTCACAGGTGGCCAAATCGCGCCGGCTAAATAGTTGCCGCTCGCACATATCGCAACCGCGATTCCGCGACGCTTATTCCACCAAAGTGAAGTATCTGCCACCAAAGGAGCAAACATCGCAGAGGTGCCAAAAAAACCTAAAAATATACCGTGCACCAGAGCAAATACAAGAAGATCCGTAGTGTGCGCGGCCCAGATAAAGCCGATCGATAAGCCCGCCGCCCCAATCAACAAACAGGTCCAGACACCCCACCGATCAGCCACGCGGCCCATGAGTAAGCCACCCGCGCCAAAACCGATCCACAAAAGCGTTGAGGGCAACGAAGCCTCTGAGCGCGATACACCAAACTCTGCTTGCACTTCGGGCAACACGACCGAAACAATGAACATACAACTGCTGCCCATCACCATGATGACGAGCGCCTTCACAAGTCGCCACATCGCATAGCGAGAATCAATCAGGTGCTCAGGGGCATGTTGTACTGTCATAGCAAGACTCTTTTTAAGATCGCACGAGGGCCTGAAAACGTGAGTGCAGCGTACCACGACAGACCAAACCCCGCCCAAGATGACAAGTATTTTTTAAAGGGGGAGGATTTCTGTACATTCCGTTAAACTACGCCACGCATTTAGCGATGGCCAACAGTCAGCGGAGACCTCCCCCATGAGCGTAATCACCAACATCGAAGACCTGCGCGTTTTAGCAAAAAAGCGCGTACCGCGCATGTTTTACGACTACGCAGACTCAGGCTCTTGGACAGAAAGCACTTACCGTGCCAACGAAAGTGATTTTCAAAAAATCAAGCTGCGTCAACGCATTTTGATCAACATGGAAAACCGCTCAACCGTCAGCAAAATGATCGGGCAAAAAGTTGCGATGCCTGTTGCCATTGCACCAACCGGCTTAACTGGCATGCAGCACGCCGACGGCGAGATTTTGGCCGCCAAAGTGGCAAAAGAGTTTGGCATCCCCTTTACTTTATCGACCATGAGCATCTGCTCAATTGAAGCGGTGGCAGAGGGCACCAACCACCACCCCTTTTGGTTTCAACTTTATGTGATGAAAGATCGCGACTTTATCGAGCGCCTGGTTGAACGTGCAAAGCGCGCCAATTGCTCGGCCCTGGTTTTAACACTTGACTTGCAGATCTTGGGGCAACGCCACAAAGATCTCAAAAATGGCTTAAGCGCCCCGCCCAAGATGACCTTGGCCAATATGATTGATATTGCTACCAAGCCCCGCTGGGCGATGGGGATGCTTGGTACCAAAAATCGCCAATTTGGCAATATCGTTGGGCACGTGCAGGGTGTTAGTGACATGAGCAAACTCAGCGAATGGACCGCCTCGCAATTTGACCCGCGCCTGAATTGGGATGACGTAGCCTGGATTAAAAAACTTTGGGGCGGCAAGCTGATCTTGAAAGGCATTCAAGACGTCGACGATGCGCGCATGGCACTGAATAGCGGAGCCGATGCTCTGATCGTCAGTAACCATGGCGGGCGTCAGCTTGATGGCGCTGCCTCGAGCATAGAATCATTACCTGCGATCGTCGACGCCGTCGGCAAACAAATCGAAATTCATATGGATGGCGGTGTGCGCAGCGGTCAAGATATTTTAAAAGCGCGTGCGCTTGGCGCTCAAGGTTGTTACATTGGACGCGCCTTTTTGTATGGCCTGGGTGCCATGGGTGAGACCGGAGTCAAAAAAGTACTTGAAATCTTACATAAAGAGCTTGACCTGACGATGGCCTTTTGTGGCCGCACCGATATTGAAACCGTCGATAAAAGTATTTTGTTGCCGGGCACCTACCCTACTTAAGTTGAAACACTCCAGCCTTAAAATAGTCAAAGCTTGATCGACTGAAACTTGATCAACTCAAGACTTTAAATGCTGCAAGCTTGAACGACTTAAAGCTTGAGCCAATCGAAACTTGAACCATTTAAAGCTTGAATCAATCGAAACTTAAACCAATCGAAACTTGAACCATTTAAAGCTTGAGCCTCTCAACACTTGAAACACTCACCATGAACAAAAACAATTCAACTTTAAGATTGCTGCCGCGCTGGATCTTCATGAGCCGGTGGCTTCAGGCCCCGCTTTATATCGGCCTTATCGTCGCGCAGGGTGTTTACGTCTGGCAATTCTGGAAAGAGCTCATACACCTGATTGCCATGATGAGCGTTGACAAGGCGATCACCGAGACCGAGCTCATGCTGATCGTGCTGGGTTTGATTGACGTCGTCATGATTTCAAACCTGCTAGTCATGGTCATTGTTGGGGGCTGGGAAACCTTCGTCTCGCGCATGGGCCTTAAAGATCATCCCGATCAGCCTGAGTGGCTATCACACGTCAATGCAGGGGTGTTAAAGGTCAAACTTGCAACAGCGATTATCGGGATTTCATCGATTCACTTACTCAAGACTTTTATTAATGCCCCCAGCATTGAAGAATCCACTCTGATGTGGCAAACGCTGATTCATCTGGCCTTTGTCTTATCCGCCATCGCAATTGCCTACACCGAAAAACTATTGAGCCAAGCTCACCAACCACAAAGCCACTAAGGAACCCAGTTATGTCAGGACACGGACACGTCGACCCCTCAAACAAAAAAATTGCACTCGTTATCGCCGTACTCGCACTTTTTTTAGCAATCAGCGAAACCTTAAGTAAAGCGTATCAAACCGAGGTGATTACCAAACAGGTTGAGGCGTCGAACTTATGGGCATTTTTTCAAGCAAAGTCGATTCGTAAAACGACCACTGACGTCGCTTTACAGTCGGCACAAATCAGCCCAAACGCTGAAGATCCAAAAGTTGCCGAGCAGATAAAAAAATGGGCCGCAGCTTCCAAGCGTTACGATACTGAGCCGGACACTGGCGAAGGTCGTAAAGAACTTGCCGAGCGTGCAAAGAAAGCCCAAGCACTGGGCGAGCTTGCCAACCACAAGTATCACAACCTAGAGATTTCGTCTGGCGTGTTGCAGGTGGCGATTGTATTGGCCTCGTCTGCGATCATCACAAACGTCATGATGCTTGCCTGGTTGGCTGGCGGCTTGGGGATTGTGGCAGTGGGCTTTGGAATATTTGCGATGTTTGGAGCTGCAGCGCTGTTCTGATGCAGCGTCGAGACCTACTTAAGATTGCTGGCGCCTCGGCGGCCCTTTTAGGGTTGCCGAGCGTTGGTCTGGCTAAACAAGCTTGGTCGGTAGACCCTTTTAGTTTGGGCATTGCCAGTGGCTCGCCCACCAGCAACTCATTAGTGCTTTGGACTCGTCTGGGCACGCCCGCACTTGACGCAGCCGGGCTGACAACTAAACCTGTAGCGGTCACCTGGCAGCTTGCTCACGACCAGCAGTTCAGCCGCGTTGTGGCCACGGGTGTCATTCAAGCCACTGCTGCACTCGGGCACTCGGTACACGCTGAGGTCGCGGGGCTTGAGCCTGGGCGCGCCTACTTCTATCGTTTCATCGCGGGCGCGGCGAACAGCACAACGGGCCGCACACGTACCTTTCCGGCACCAGACTCTGACGTGAAGCGCTTACGGCTAGCGTACGCCTCGTGTCAGCAATGGGGTAATGGCTATTACAGCGCGTACCGGCATATGCTCGCCGAAAATCTCGATTTCGTGTTGTTTCTTGGCGATTATGTCTACGAATATCCTGCCTCACGCCCAGTCGAGGTACGCCCAACCACAGGTGGTTGGATTACGACACTCGAGGGCTACCGCAGTCGCTACGCCCTGCACAAGTCTGATCCAGACTTGCAAGCGATTCATGCTGCATACCCTTGGTTGGTGACCTGGGACGATCACGAAGTTCAAAACGATTATGCAGGCACGCACGAGGGCTTATCCGGGACGCCAGTCGAGAACTTTATGGCGCGTCGACGTGCCGCCTATCAAGCGTTTTATGAAAACATGCCTGTCACGCGCGCAAGTTTTGCGAAGTTGCTTAACGGGCAAGGCGATGAAGCGAAAGTATTTGGTAGCGTGTCGTATGGGCGCTTGGCCACACTCTACACGCTTGATGATCGGCAACATCGCGATCTGCAGGCCTGCACACCCAACAATCGCCCAGGCTCGGCGCGTATCGATCCGAGCAAGTGCGATAGTCTGAACCAGCCTCAACGCACTTTGCTTGGCAACGCTCAAGAGCGCTGGCTGAGCCAACAGTTTGCCGCAGCCCGCAGCCACTGGAACCTGATCGGCCAGCAGACCTTGTTTGGACGGCGAAACTACAGCACCACAGGCGCGCAGCTACTCAGAAATGATGGCTGGGATGGCTACCCCGCTGCGCGCCGTCGCCTGACAGATTCGATGATTCAGACCCGCCTAAGCAACCCTATCGTGTTAGGTGGCGATATTCACGAGAACTGGGTGGGGCATGTGTTGTCTGACTACAACAATGCAGACTGCGAAGCGATTGGCGTCGAGTTTTGTGGCACGAGTATTACCTCGTTATCGAGCACTACACCTGCTCAAATCGCGCAACAGCTTGAGCTCAACCCTCACTTTATATTTGCAAACGCCGCATCGCGCGGCTACGGCGTGGTTGAGCTGACCCCCACGCAACTCACCACCACACTCACTGCAGTACATGACGCACGCGATCCTAAGTCTGGCGCGTTTGTCTTGGCCAAATTTTCGGTTGAGGCGGGACGTGCGGCAGTCAACTCAGCATAGGCTAGTTAGCGTATTTCATAAGTACTCAGTTTTTTGTAACCTGAGATAAAACTTAAGGTGTCAAAATATTATGCAGGTACTATCCGCTTGTCATATTTACCTCGTCGACGACGACGCTTCAATCAGAAGTGCGCTAGCCGGTACGCTCGAGCGTCAAGGCTTTTCCGTGACCCCCTATGCCAGCGCTGCTGAGTTTTTACAACATGCCACGCCCGTATCACCCGCGGTGATACTGCTCGACATGCGCATGCCTGGCCTAAGCGGCGTTGAGTGTCAGGCCGACTTAGAGCGTCACGGCTGGACCACACCCATTATCTTTATCAGCGGTGAAAGCCTACCCGCGCAAATCGTGCAAGCCATGAAACAGGGTGCAAGCGATTTTTTGTTGAAACCTTTTTCAATGCAAACTTTATTAGTGGCTGTTGAGCGTGCAATTGAAAGAGATCGCGCGACTCATGCACTGTTGGTCAGAACGCTTGCCGTCGAGAAGCTCTATGCAGCGCTGACACCGCGCGAGCGTGAAGTATTCGAGGCAATCATCGAAGGCAAAACCAACAAGCAAATCGCCGACAGCGATGGCTCTGCCGCGGCCACCATCAAACTACATCGCTCTCGCGTGCTGTCAAAAATGCAAGTCGAATCGGCCGCAGAGTTAATCGCCTTAACAAGCGGCATTGATATGTCAGCGCTCAGATTGCGCAGCTTTGACGTCAAGCACCCACTCGCGCCAGAGCGCCACCATTAAGGCCATCAACACAGGGCCGATAAATAACCCAACGATTCCCATCGTTTTTACGCCCCCGACTAAACCAAAAAACGTGGGCAAGAACGGCAGCTTGACTGGGCCACCTACCAAACGGGGACGCAGCGTTTTATCGACGATAAACAATTCAATCGTACCCCAGGCAAACAAACTCGCGCCCGCAATGGGGGCACCCGAGCCCACCAAATATAATGACACTAAGGTAAAACACAACGGTGCACCGCCTGGGATCATCGCCATGAAGGCCGTGATCACACCGAGCAATACCGGCGAAGGCACATCGGCAACCCAGTAGGCCAACCCTAACACGACCCCTTCGCCGATCGCGATCAGGCCCATGCCCGTCACGGTAGAACTAATCGTGGCTGGAATCACTCGCGAAAATCGTTGCCAACGCAAAGGCAGGACTCGCTCGCCCAAGATATCAAGTTGGCCCACCATCCGATGGCCATCTTTATACACAAACAACAACGTGATTAGCATGAACAACAAAGTCAGCATGATGTGAAACGCATTGCCTGTAGCCGACAAAACGACGCGATAGATATTGCCGATATGTTGACCGCTGATCGCCTCGACCAGACTGCCAAGCGCATGGGGTTGACCTAAAAACTGGGCCCAATAACTACCCAACCTCTCACCAACATAGGGTAACGCCACAATCCAGTCAGGCGACGCTACGCCTTCGCGGTTTGCGGTTAAGAGCCAGGCCAAAAGGTGGCTTGCCTCGTTGACCGAGTAGTACAAGGCAACAGACAACGGCGCGACAAGCACGAGCAAGATAAATATCAACGCTACGCTTGCCGCCAAGGTGGTGCGACCGCCGCACACCTCTACCCATCTTGAATACAACGGCCAGCTGGCAAACCCAAT
>CAMDEF010000078.1 GCA_945895265.1 Bordetella parapertussis
TAAAACAAAGAATCAAAAACATGAAATACATCACTTACTCAGTCGTCGATCAAATCGCAGAGATTAGTCTGAATCACGCGCCGGTAAACGCCTTGAACATCCCCATGCTTGTTGAGATCGTTGCAGCCTTCAAAGCCGCGCGCGATGACGATCAAGTGCGGGCTGTCATTTTAGCTAGCACCTTGCCAAAACGTTTTTGCGCAGGGCTTGATTTGGATATTTTGCTTGATGAAACGGGCAAGTCTGTACGTGAATTCTTAGACCAGCTATATATCGAACTTGCAGATGTCCAGCACACCTTGGGTAAGCCTTCCATCGCAGCGATTGACGGCGCAGCGCGTGCCGGCGGAATGACCCTATCGATCTCTTGTAATGTGATCATTGCGAGCCGCTCAGCAACCTTTGGCTATCCAGAAATTGACGTCGGCATGATTCCCGCAATTCACTTCATTCACCTGCCCTCAATCATCGGACGACATCGAGCATTTGAAATTCTTTTTAGCGGCCGTGTCTTTGATACGCAAGAGGCCCTTGAACTTGGCTTGGTGAGTCAAAGTGTTGAGGATGGCACTGCTCTGCAAGCCGCACGTGTCATGGCGAAGATGTTTGCGTCTAAATCGCCTAACGTGATGCGAATGGGACATCAAGCTTTTATGCGAATCAACGACGCTGGCTACCGTCGCGATATCGGAGCTGTCGTTGATACGTTTTGTGCAGTCGCCGCAAGCCCTGACGCTAAAGAAGGAATCAGCGCCTTCATTGAAAAACGGCCACCGAAGTGGCCGTCATCAAACTAAGACCTTGATTTTAATTTTTGACTAAAGGACAGACGCTCTTAGACAAAGGCCGGAAAGCTTGGTCACCTGGGATGACTGCATTGATCTTCAACAGATCCCAAGGGCCCTTTGACTCAGAAGGCTTTTTCGCTTCGGCTAGATACATGTCGTGCACCATACGACCGTCGACACGGATCTTGCCTTTTGTCGCAAAGAAGTCGTTGATTTCGAGCTCTCTCATCTTGGCGGCAACTGCATCGGCATCATCTGTGCCAGCGGCGGCAACAGACTTCAAATAATGCATCGTTGCTGAATAAGCACCAGCCTGCACCATGGTTGGCATATCACCTTTGTTACGCTCGCCAAAACGTTTTGAAAAAGCACGTGTTTCGTCGGTGCGATCCCAGTAAAAACCATCGGTGAACATCAAGCCCTGTGCGACTGACAAGCCCATCCCTTTGATATCAGACAAAAACATCAATAAGGTGGCCATTTGTTGCCCACCTTTGATAATGCCAAATTCTGAAGCTTGACGTACAGAATTCTGCGCGTCTGAGCCGGCATTGGCCAGACCAATGATTTTGGCTTTTGATGCCTGTGCTTGTAATAAGTACGACGAGAAGTCAGGCGAATTTAATGGCGCACGCACACTGCCAAGAACTTTACCGCCATTGGCAACCACAACTTCAGCCGTATCTTTTTCTAGGGCATGACCAAAAGCATAATCAGCCGTAATGAAAAACCAGCTGTTACCGCCTCCCTTAGTAATCGCGGCGCCCGTACCGTGAGCCATTGCATAGGTGTCGTAAGTGTAATGGACGCCGTACGGTGAGCATTCAGCATTGGTCAAGGCCGAGCTTGCCGAGCCTGAAAAAATCACCAGGCGCTTTTTCTCACGAGCGAGTTTTTGCATCGCTAACGCCGAGGCAGAGTCGGTTGACTCAATGACCATTTTGACGTCGTCGCGGTCGTACCATTCGCGCACGCGTGCAGCAGTAATATCAACCTTGTTCTGATAATTCGCCGAAAGTAACTCGATTGGGCGGCCCAACACCTTGCCGCCGAAATCTTCGATTGCCATCTTGACTGCGCTCACCATGTTTGGGCCGCCAATGGCGGAATAAATACCCGACATATCGACAATGGCACCAATGCGAAGCGGTTTGACGTCTTGCGCAGAGGCAAGATTAGTTAGTGCGCTTGCGCCCAGTATGCCAGCGGCAAGAAGAGTAGAAAGAACCGTTTTTTTAAAATTCATTGAGTGTCTCTGTTCGTAAAAATAGTTTGGACGACTGCGGCTAACGCCGAGTTTCATGAAAACCAAACTCATATTGCCTGAAATAGATCGAAATTGCTGTTGCCCTGAGCTAGAGAAAACCCTTGTTTGAGGTGCTTTTCGTTCGTATACACTCATCTAAACGCTTGAACTGCAAGCGATTAAACAATTAAAAGCCTAGAGATCCGCCATGACTGAGAGTACGAGCAATCCTAAAAAAACCCTAGCCGAGATGCAAAATGCTTGGAATCTGGCCGCCAAGGTCTGGAATCCAAAGGCGCTGGCAAAACTGTATGCAGACAATGCCTTGTTTTATGGCGGTCGCTCAGGACATTCAGTTGGGGTCGCTGCAATTCAAGCCTACTTTGCATCCTATGATGGCATCATTCAGTCGGCAGTACTCGACTTGATCGAACAAGAGTTTGTGCAGATCAGCCCAGAAAGTTTTGTATCGCAAGGGTTAGGGGCTTTTTCGTTTGTATTGGCAGGGGGGCGTCAGACTCAATCGGTACTGCGCACGACGCTCGTGTTAAGTCAGCTGAACGGACACTGGAAAATTCAATTGCATCATTTTTCGGTTACCCCTGAAGTGCCGCCTCTTGGCGATCACTGAGAAATAATCCTATTAGTTAGCGATGCAATAAAGATAATCGTGGCCATCTATTTGGGCTATAAAAGACAATCGCAAACCTGAGCGAGACGCTAGTTTCGCTCAGGTTTGATCAAAAAGCCGTATATATAACGGCTAAGGAGACAGCTTGAAAATCACCGCAATCGAAGACCTCCATGCTGATGGTGGCTGGCGCACGCTATCGTTTTTGAAAATCACAACCGATACAGGTTTGATAGGTTGGTCAGAGTTCAGCGAGGGCAGTGCAGCGCCTGGCTTAACTGGAGTCATCCGCAAGCTTGGACAAAGCTTACTGGGCTCAGACCCACGACAAATCAATCTGATTCATGCCAACTTGTTTGCAGTCACGCGAATATTTTCTGGTGGCTTGATTGCTCAGGCCACTGCCGCACTTGAAAATGCCTGCTTAGACTTAAAAGCTAAAGAACTGAATGTTCCGATGCATCAATTATTTGGTGGCGCCTTACGTAAAACGCTGCCGATCTATTGGTCGCAATGCGGTACCTTGCGCTCTCGTTTTGCACCGGTGTTTGATGCAGCACCCTTGCACTCGTTAGACGATATCGTGACGTTAGGGCAAGAGGCTAAGGCGCGCGGTTTCAAAGCGCTCAAGACTAATATTCTTTCGTTTGAAAATGGTATTTGTAGTAATTATCGACCAGGCTTTGGTATCGGAACAGGCTTTCCTGAGTTAAATCTTGACGATAAACTTCTTGCCACGATTGTTGATTTGCTTGCGGCCTTTGAACAGGGCGCCGGAAAAGAGGTGAAGTTGGCGCTCGATCTGAATTTTCACTTTAAGCCTGAAGGTGCAAAAAGGATCGCACGCGCGCTTGAGCGGTTTAATCTGATGTGGCTTGAAGTCGACATACAAGATCCTAAAGCCTTGGCTGAAGTCAAGCAATCAACCACGACACGAATCTCGTCGCTTGAAACGTTGCTGGGCCGGCAAGCGCTTCGCCCTTATCTTGAGGCCAACTCTGCAGACGTTGCGATTATTGACCCGCAATGGAACGGCTTGCTAGAGTCAACCAAAATGGCGACCATGGCTGAGAGTTATGAAATCAACGTCGCTTCGCATAACTATCACGGGCAGCTGTCCTCGCTGATGGGGGCGCATTTTTCAGCGGCGACTTCAAATTTCAGCATCATGGAATACGTCGTCGACGAAGCTGCGTTTACGCGTGAATACATGACCCATCCGATTCAAATCGTCGATGGCGAAATCATATTGCCTGAGGGCCCCGGCTGGGGCTCAGATATTAATGAAGAGGCTGTTCGTGCAAGGCCTGTCAAATTGCTCACTTAAAATAATGGTTTAGCCGCGGCTTTTTGGCATGTCATCAATCCATACAAACTGAGATAGCGTGTTGTCATGAAAATAAAATCTATTCACGCACGTTGGCTACATGTCCCCATCCCTTTTGAAAAACAGCACGTCTCGGATTTTGGACGAGTCGCCTCCTTTGATTCGGTATTGGTTCGAATTGAAACTGTTTGTGGGTTGGTTGGTTGGGGCGAGGCAAAAGAGGAGGTTGGTAGTGAGGGCAACAGCCACGGTGTGGTTGCAATCATTAATCAAAAATTTGGGCCTGCGTTGATTGGAGAAGACCCACGCGAGATTAATCGTTTGTATGAGTTGATGTACAACGGCTGTCGCGGGCACTACGCGTTAGCGCACGGACATGTCTTTCCAATTTTGGGTAGACGTGGAGTTTCGATTTCTGCGATGAGCGGCATTGACCTTGCTTTATGGGATTTATTAGGTAAGCATTTAAATGCACCGGTGTGGCGTTTGCTAGGAGGGCGCAAAGCTTCGCATATGGCCGCCTACGCTTCAGGCGGTTGGGCCGACGTCGATCACATCGGCGAACAACTATTAGGTTATGTCGCGAAAGGTGGGTTTAAAGCAGTCAAGATGCGAGTTGGAGTCATTGATGGAGATCCACTTCAATCTGCAAAAAGAGTGATCGCTGCACGCGAGGCGCTTGGGCCTGATATCGGGTTAGCCTGTGATGCGCATGGTACCTACAATGTGGCTCAGGCTAAAAGGTTTTGTCGGTTGGTCGAAGACTGTAATCTGCTGTGGTTTGAGGAGCCGGTCACGGCTGATGATAAGCGAGGCATGGCCGAAGTGCGTGCGGCGACTGCAATCCCGATCGCCGCTGGTGAAAGTGAATTCAATCGTTTTGACTTTCGTGATTTAGCTGAGCTTCGGGCTGCGGACATCTTCCAGCCAGACCTTGCAATTTGTGGGGGCATCTCAGAGGCGATGCGTATCGGTGCAATCGCGTCAGCCTGGAATTTGCGGCTTGCGCCGCATCTGTGGACCGGCGCACTCGCTTTTGCTGCGGGCATGCATGTTGCGGCAGCGTCGCCAGCGGGATGGCTGTTAGAGTACTCTTTGGGTGCAAATCCATTGTTGCAAGAGCTTGCGGTCGAGCAGTTCACTGTTCACGAGGGTATGGTTGAGATTCCAGACCGCCCTGGACTGGGGATCACCGTTCGACAAGAGTTTGTTGATCGCTATGCCGTTACATAACTAACAAATGGCCACCATTTTCTAGGATCTACCAAGGTTGTGAAAGATTCGCGCGCGCGTATTGACTAGTAGAAGACGTATTGGTTTTGATTAACTATTCTTTTTAGGTGGGATTGCTATGCTGAGCCGTATCGCTTTGATTGCTAGATTAAGTCTAGGCTTGTTGGTATCTGGCTGTTTGTTGAATGTCGCTCATTCGCAAACCGCATACCCTACGAAAGGACTCCGTATCGTTGTGCCCTTTGCGCCTGGTGGTGCGACTGATATTTTGGCCCGCATCGCGGCGCAACATTTGACGCAAGTATGGGCGCAGCCTGTTGTCGTTGAAAACAAACCTGGCGCGGGCGGCAATATTGGTGCAGATGCTGGCGCGAAAGCCGCTGCGGATGGCTACACCTTAACTCTCGCTGCAGCCGGGTTTATGGCGGTTAATCCGTCGTTGTATACGAATCTGACATACAACTCAGTCACTGATTTTTCGCCCGTGATCTTACTGGTTAAGGCACCTTTATTATTGGTTGTGAATCCTGCCGTCCAAGCGCAGTCTCTGAGTGAGTTCATTGAATTAGCGAGGCGTAATCCTGGCAAAATTAACTTGGGAAATGGAGGTACGGGTACCGCGCAACATTTAGGGGGTGTCAGTTTTAGTTTGGCGGCAAACATTGACTTGAACCATGTTCCATACAAGGGTAGTGCACCCGCGACAACTGATTTACTTGGTGGTATCACTGATGCACAGTTCGACAATATGGTTACGCTTGTGCCCTACGTCAAAAGTGGAAAACTTCGTGCGTTAGCCGTTTCGTCATTGCAGCGCGTAGCAGCAATGCCAGATGTACCCACGATGGCCGAAAGCGCCTTACCGGGGTTTGAGACGGGCACTTGGTACGGCATTGTGGCGCCCAAAAATACGCCAACAGACATCGTCGATAAGCTTAACGGTGAATTGCGAAAAATGTTGAGCGTGCCTGAAGTGAAAGACAAGCTAGCTGCCATGGGTCTTGAGGCTAGCCCAAACACACCTGCTGAGTTTAGTGCGCTCATTCGCAGCGAGATTGTGAAGTACGCAGCAATCGTGAAGTCGGCAAAAATCAGTGCAAATTGAAATAGTGGCAAAAAAAGGAGCCGTCTTGAGCGTAAGATTAAGTGTCATTTTGTCTGATAATTTAAATCGCGATATTGATCGGGTAGCGGGTTCTGCTGCAAACAAGAGCGAAGTATTTAGAAAGGCTCTACAGCTCTACCTCGCAGCATGCGATGGGCAATCACGCGGTTTAAAGCTTGGCTTGTTTGAATCAAGTCCGCAAAGACTTCAGACTGAAATCACGGGCCTGCTATGACTATTCAAGCTTGACGCCAGCTTTTTGAATGACGTCACCCCACTTCGCGTATTCGCTCTTGATGAAGCTTGCGAATTCTTTTGGGGTGCCGCCAATGGTTAGCATACCGGTTGAATCAAGCTTGGTGCGAATCGCTGGATCTGCAATCGATTGGAGCAGTGCCTTGGATAGCACCTCGACGCGAGCGGGAGCCATGCCTGCGGGCCCGACGATTCCCATCCAACCAACGGCCTCAAAGCCCTCGAGGCCTTGCGCGGCGATTGGGCGCACACTTGGAAGCGTGTCGATAGGTTTGGCGGTACTCACAGCCAAGGCGCGTAGCTCGCCTCGATTGATGAACGGTATGACTAACGGTGCGGCTTCAAAGAGCACTTCGATCTGCCCGCCTAACAAGTCGGTGACAGCAGCAGGGCCACCCTTGTAAGGTACGTGCTGCATCTTGATACCTGCCCGTTGTTTGAACATCTCTTGTGTGAGGTGGCTGGTTGACCCATTGCCTGGCGAACCAAAATTCAAGCCGTTGGGCTTGGCCTTGGCTGCCTCAATCAAGTCGGCAAGCGATTTGATATTTGACTTTGCAGACACAACCAGCGTTTGCGCGACAGCAGCCACAAGCATAATTGGCGTAAAGTCTGTTCGCGGATCGTAATTGGCCTCTTTGAAGAGGTGGGGTGCGATCCCCAGCGGGCCACTAGCATTCATACTAAGGGTGTAGCCATCGGCGGACATCCGAATCAGATATTTACTGCCAATTGTGCCGCCTGCGCCAGCTTTGTTATCAATAATGACGGGTTGCCCCAGATATTTAGTCAGCCCTTCGCCCATCATGCGAGCGAGCGAGTCGACGGATTGCCCAGCAGGATAGGGAACAACCATCGTAATCGGCTTATCGGGAAACCCATCTTTAGGTTGAGCCGCAGCGTTAAGGCAAGACGT
>CAMDEF010000079.1 GCA_945895265.1 Bordetella parapertussis
CTGCAGCGCTGGGCATTCATCTTCACGCGCAACCAGCCAATAGCGCCTAATCGTAGTCTCGCGTACGGTCTTGCCCCAAAGCCTGGCCCACTCCGGTCGGGTCGCGCCTTGTCACCGTTTCACTCGACCAAAAAGGGCGGACGATGCTATCGGTATTACATCCCGCAGCGAGACGTGAAAGAGTACGCAGGCGCATCGGGCCTGCCACGAATGCCGGCAGCAGAACTTGAGTCTGCAGTGCTTGAGCAATTACGAGGCCTTGTGCGCTCACCAGAATTACTTGCCGAGGTTCTTCCGCACGCGATCAGCTTAGACCCTAGTCTGGACGAGGCCAAAGCCACGGTTGCAATGATCCGCCTTGAAGAGATTTGGGATCAGCTATTTCCTGCCGAGCAGGCTCGCATCGTGCGCCTCTTGGTCGAGCGCGTAATTGTGTCACCAACTAAGCTGGAGGTAATACGCGCGAACGGGCTTGAGAAAATAGTTCTGGAATTGCAAGTCGATCGTCTGCAGGCCAAGAACGAGGAGGTCAGCAGCATGAGTGGCCTACATATCCATAAAAATGGCACGCCGGAAGTCATTGAGTCCAGCGATGGCCGTTTAACGCTCTCGGTGCCGATTCAGTTCAAGCGACGCGCAGGTCGTAAGCTGATTACGCTGCCCAATGGAGAAGCGGGTGAACCGAGGCCTTGGGGTGTCGCCCCCACGGCGCTGCAACTGGCTTTGGCCAGAGGGCATCGTTGGCTTGCGCTACTGGAGTCGGGGAAGGTGAGTTCGCTGCGAGAGATCGCAGCCCAGGAAGGAGTCGATAACAGTTACGTCAGTCGCATGATGAATCTGACGGTGCTTGCACCTGATATCGTTGAAGCGATTCTGGACGATACGCTGCCGGATCATCTGACGCTGTTTGATATTGCGGTGGATCCGCCGGCGCTTTGGGAGGGGCAGCGGAAGTTGTTAATAAGCTTGATATAAAGCTTAAGCCCCTGAACGCGGTCTTTGTATGAGTGTGTTAACTAGCTTGCTTTAAATCGTTTTTGCTTTCTGTACTTTTGTAGATCCGATCAATTAATCAACAGCTGTCATAAGTGAAACTTAAGACGCATAAATGATAAAAAACTTCTGCAAATTTTATAAATATCAATCATTCGTATGGTCGCGAATGTTACGATGCACTGATAGGGTCACGATTTTAAGCCTGAAACAGACACCCCTTAATCACTAAACTTGGTGACGCATGAACAACAAACTTAAACACGATATTCGTTCGTGGGGTTCCTGGCGACATCTCGCATTCCTTGGACTGACTGCCATGGTAGCCAGCTGTGGGGATGGCACTGGAGATGGCTCGGTTTCAGCTCCGAGCGCTGCTGTTGCGATGAATCAGGGTGCTGCTTGGAACGCCTCTAACCAGGCAGCCTTTTATTCTTCCGATCAAGGCTCCTGGATCATGCCCTACGAGTGGGCAAAGGCCCTGAAGTTAGCAAATGGCCAATCGTTTTTAAGTCAGCTCACCACTAGCTACGGCTACATACCAAACCCAGTCAGTCCGACCAATCCTGAGGGATTGCCCGTTGGCTTTTTAGTTGCAAATCCTGGCACAAAAAACCAACAGCTATCCATGAACTGTGCGGCCTGCCATACCCGACAGATTCAAGTTGATGGGATTAAACACCGCATTGATGGCGGACCCGGGTTTTCTAATTTATATGCACTCTTTCAAGGGATTGATCTTGTTGTAGGGAACACCCTTTCAAATGCCGAGGCCTTTGATGCCTTTCAAGCTGCCGTTCAAGTTCCTGCAGCGACCTTACGTAAAGAGTTAAGCACTTGGTATACACCTTACAACACCTTAATGAGTAGGTCATTGCCGACCGCGCCTTGGGGAATTGGCAGGGCTGATGCAGTGGCTATGCTTCAAAACCGATCGTCGGGCTTAGATCTCGGCCCCCCAGCCAACCAACATATCATTGCCTCAAATATAGCGGTTGCCGCCCAGCCTGTGCGTTATCCTTTTATTTGGAATTCTGGCAAGCAAGACTTCACACAATGGGCAGGGACAAGCATCAATGGTGATGCCACATATGCCTTCTCGCGTAACACGGGAGAAGCATTGGGGGTCTTCGCGCTCTTTAAACCTCGATCCAATGCCGCGGTTGCTGGCGGCGTAGATTTTTTAGTAGAGAATTCGATCAATTACAAGACTGTGCTCAATATCCAAACTTTAGTCAATCAAATTGGACCCCCGAAATGGCCATGGCCGGTTGACAATGCGCTGGTGTTTCAAGGCAAAGAACTCTACGAAAAAAATTGTGTTTCATGCCATGGGATTAAACAAGGCCAGCCTCGCCCCGGCAATCCAAACACCTGGGCAACGCCTGTTCAAAATGTAAATACAGATAGCTCGTACTATAAAAACTTTGTCGTACCCACCACAAGTAGTGGTATTTTAACTGGTCTCACCGTGCCTTTTTCGACAAATGTTGTGCCCGCCTCAGGGGCCGCTTCCGTCTCGTTATTCGATGTGGCAAATTCGTCTGCCTTGGTGCAACTCGACCCCTCAATTGATCTGAGCATCAAAGCCCCTAGCCGTTCCGTGGGATCGTTTGAGTCTAAGGTGTTACAAGGTATCTGGGCCGCTGCACCCTATCTCCACAATGGCTCTGTTCCAACCTTGGCGGCCTTGCTCACCCCCGCTGCCGCCCGGCCAACTAGCTTTCAGGTTGGGCCTGTTTATGACCTGGTTAATGTTGGCCTTGCCGTCGAGCAGCCCAATGGCTCGGCAACTGTGCGCGTGACCACGGATTGCGCCACGATGGAGGGCAATAGTCGCTGTGGACATGAGTTTGGCACTTGGCTCACGCAGGATGAAAAGACTGCCTTAATTGAGTATCTCAAAACACTTTAATCAAGGTACGAACATCTTTTTTCAAGAAATTTTTGCTTTGTGGACACGCCCACTTCGGTGGGCGTTGTTCAATAGCTGCCATAAGCAAAACTTAAGGCGCGCGAATGATAAAAAATTTCTGCGAATTTTATAAATTTAATCATTCGTCTGGTCACGAATGTTACGCTCAATTGATATGGTCACGAGCTTAGGTCTGAAGCAGGCTCCCTCAATCAGTAAAGTTGGTGACGCATGAACAACAAACTTAAACACGATATTCGTTCGTGGGGGCCCTGGCTGCATCTCGCACTCCTTGGCCTGACTGCTATTTTAGCCAGCTGTGGGGATGGCAATGGGGATGGCTCGGTTTCTGCTCCGAGCGGTGCTGTTGCGATGAATCAGGGTGCTGCCTGGAACGCCTCTAATCAGGCGACCTTTTATTCTACTGATCAAGGCTCTTGGATTATTCCATATCAGTGGGCCAAGGCACTCAAATTACCCAACGGCGAATCGTTTTTAAGTCAGCTCACCACCAGCTACGGCTACATACCAAACGCAGTGAGCCCAAGCAACCCAGAGGGCTTGCCCGTTGGATTTTTAGTGGCTAACCCGGGCACTAACAATCAGCAGTTATCCATGAACTGCGCCGCCTGTCATACCCGACAGATTCAGGTAGGCGGCGTCAAGCACCGCATTGATGGAGGCCCCGCCTTTTCTAATTTATATGCATTTAACCAAGGGATTAATCTTGCCGTTGGCAATACCCTTTCAAATGCAGAGGCCTTTGACGCGTTTCAAGCTGCGGTTCAAGTTCCCGCGGCGACTTTACGTACGCAGTTAAGTGCTTGGTATATGCCTTACAACACCTTTATGAACGCGGCACTGCCGACCACACCTTGGGGGATTGGCAGGGCTGACGCATTGGGAATGATTCAAAACAGATTGTCGGGTTTAGATATTGGCCCGGTAGCAAACAGTCACGTTATTGCCTCAAACATAGCGGTTGCCGCCCAGCCCGTTCGCTATCCTTTTATTTGGAATACAGGAAAGCAAGACTTCACACAGTATTCGGGTTCGAGCGTTGGCGGTAGTAGCTCTTATTCCTTAGCGCGTGATGCGTCGCAAGTGATCGGCGTATACGCGGCTTTCTATCCTCGAGCCAATGCCGCGGTATCTGGCGGAGTCGATTTTTTAACCGAGAATTCGATCAACTACACGAATCTGCTCAATGTCCAAAATTTAGTGAATCAAATCGGACCACCACAGTACCCGTGGCCGGTCGACAATGTGCTAGTTTTTCAAGGTAAAGCACTGTACGAAAAAAACTGTACTTCGTGTCATGGGATTAAACAAGGCCAGCCCCGGCCGGGCAATTCAGACACGTGGGCAACGCCAATTCAAAATGTACAAACCGATAGCTCGTATTACAAAAATTTTGGGGTGATCACCACTAGTAGTGGTGTGTTGAGCGGCCTCGCCATACCTTTTTCGACAAATATCGTACCGGCGTCTGGTGCAGCTTCAATTAGTTTGGTGAATACGGCAAGTGAGACTGCCTTGGTGCAAAAAAACCCCAGCATTGATTTGAGTATCAAACCTCCCGCTCGCCCCGTGGGTTCGTTTGAGTCGAAAGTTTTACAAGGGGTCTGGGCCGCAGCACCTTACCTTCATAATGGTTCTGTGCCAACCTTAGCGGCCTTGCTGACTCCAGCTGCCGCTCGGCCAACTAGCTTTCAGGTTGGACCTGTATACGATATTATCAATGTCGGCCTTGCAGCCGAACAGCCCAATGGCTCGGCAACCGTGCGCGTGACTACGGACTGTGCCACGATGGAAGGCAATAGTCGCTGTGGACATGAGTTTGGCACCTGGCTCACCCAGGATGAAAAGACTGCCTTAATTGAGTATCTCAAAACACTTTAATTCAGTTACGAACACCTTTTTCAAGAAATTTCAGCTGTGTGGACACGCCCACTTCGGTGAGCGTTGTTAAATTATGTCTTACCGCATTGAGGGTTGAGGCGCAAAGTGTAGCAACGACCTGTACGCGGGCGCATCGGGCCTGCCACGCATGCCGGCAGCAGAGCTTGAGTCCGCCGTGCTTGAACAATTACGAGGCCTTATGCGCTCACCAGAATTGCTTGCCGAGGTGTTGCCACAGGCGATCAGCTTAGATCCTAGTCTGGACGAGGCTAAAGCCACGGTTGCGATGACGCGCCTTGACGAGATTTGGGACCAGTTATTTCCCGCAGAGCAAGCGCGTATTGTGCGCCTCTTGGTCGAGCGCGTAATTGTGTCACCTACCGAGCTGGAGGTACGTCTGCGCGCCAACGGGCTTGAGAAAATGGTTCTGGAACTGCAAGCCGATCGCCTGCAGGCCAAGAACGAGGAGGTTGCAGCATGAGCGGTCTACACATCCATAAAAATGGCACGCCGGAAGTCATTGAGTCGAGCGATGGCCGTCTCACGCTCTCGGTTCCAATTCAGTTCAAGCGACGCGCAGGTCGTAAGTTGATTACGCTGCCCAACGGAGAAGCGGGTGAGCCGAGGCCTTGGGGTATCGCCCCCACAGCGCTGCAACTGGCTTTAGCCAGAGGGCATCGCTGGCTTGCGATGCTGGAATCAGGGCAGGTGAGTTCTTTGCGAGAGATCGCGACCCAGGAGGGCGTCGATAACAGTTACGTCAGTCGCATGATGAATCTGACGGTGCTTTCGCCTGATATCGTTGAGGCGATTCTGGACGATACGCTGCCAGACCATCTGACGTTGTTTGATATTGCGGTGGATCCGCCTACGCTTTGGGAAGGGCAGCGGACCCTGATAACAATTACATGACGCTCAACTGCTCGAATGCATCCCCCTCACGCCCATTTCGGTGGGTTTTGTTTTGGGCGGTCGCGATGAATGTTTGCTAGACCAACCCAACAGTAAAAATATGCAGAGAAGTGGGGCTGCGGCTGCTGGGTATAACTGAACAAATCAACGGTGGCTCGAACGCCGCGCGACCCAAGTGCAAAAAATACTCACCCAAACTGATAAAGCCAGTAGAAATGGATTGTATATATAAGCTACTTAGCTTACTGTTTGCTTGTTTTCTAATCCATCGCCTCCGGATGCCCTCAGACTTGGAATCAATGTGAATATCGAAATTGATGTCTTTGTTCTACTGGATGCCTCTGATGATGCGCTGGAGTTGGCTGCCAGTAGTACGTTTTGCACATTAAAAAAATTATTTTAAAAATCATAGGGCTTAAATCATGAAAAACAAATTGTTATTAGTCGTTACGACTTTAACTATGTCGAGCACCGCAGCAGCTCAATCTACCTTTCAGGGCTTTTATACGCAGGTTGGTATTGGGTATACCGACACACAGCCTACCGCTGATAACGTGTCATTAACCGTCAATAGTGGTCCATACAAAGGCACATATGCTCGTAGTAGCACTTATCAGAATACCGGTGAATTTACTGGACAAATTACAGCAGGCTACATGTTTGCTCTCAGTGATAAATTTTTGCTAGGTCTTGGCGTTGACTATTCGCCAGTCGCAGGAGGAAACCGCAATATTGTTACAGTTGGTTCCGCTGGAATAAAAACTTATACTAGCTATCAAGTAGAAAGCCATTTCAACGTCTTCCTAAGTCCGGCATATGCAGTTGATAAAGATAAGTTAATTTATGGTAAGGTTGGATACTCAGAATCGCAGAGTAAGGTAAACGTTGGTGAAACAGAGAAGGGTCCAAATAATACCGCGCAGGGCTATGTATTAGGTTTGGGTTACAAGCAAATCATCTCGGGTGGTTGGTATGGTTTTGCTGAAGCTAATTATTTTATGTATACCCCTAAATCTTACAATTCGAGCGGATTCGCCAATGGTGCTGGGTATACCTCATCACAAAATATAAAGTCCAGCGGTTACGACATCCTCGTTGGTGTTGGTTATAAGTTCTAAACATTGGCCGTAAAAAACACAGAAGTATTTACAGAGCCCTGCTAGTCGCTTAATTCATCCAAGTACTCGTAGCCCCCACGCCCACTTCGGTGGGTTTTCTTTTGGGTGGTCGCGATGAAGTCTTGCGCTGAGATTAAATGATTATGCGAAATAGTTGACGCGACGACTTGTCTTGTTGAGGTGAGCAGTATTGAATACATCAGTGTCTCACCAGATGCCACACCGCCGCAGTGCAGTCTCTTTTGCTACCCAATGCCACAGAAAAACTCGCTCGATTAGTCCGCAAGTAAACCATTGATTTTAAAGGGTTTATCAAAAACCACTCGCGGACTTCGACCCATATCACTGGTACAGACTCACAGAGACTATCCGCCC
>CAMDEF010000080.1 GCA_945895265.1 Bordetella parapertussis
TGGTTTTGCACCATATGGCACGCTAGTTCAAAAGCTTGCTGCATTGCACCTGGGTTTGCCTTCCCTTGCCCAGCAATATCCACAGCCGTCCCATGGGCTGGCGTAAGAATTGGTATGGGTAACCCTCCCTGAACGGTGACGCCACGCCAGAAGCCCATTAGCTTCATGGCGATTTGACCTTGATCGTGATACATCGTGACGATGCCATCGAATTGACGCTGTTCACCTTGCACTTTTAAAAATAATGTATCCGCAGCAAACGGACCTTGTACAGGGATCCCTTTCGCCTTCGCGCTTTGAACTGCAGGCGCAATGACGTCAATCTCCTCGCGTCCGAAGGATCCATTATCACCATTGTGAGGATTCAGACCACACACCGCAATACGTGGCGCCAATACCCCGCTGTCGCGCATGGCGTCATATAGTAAGGTGATGGCTTGCTCTATGCTCGGAATCGTTAGCTGCATTGCCACATCTTTGTGGGCGATATGAGAGGTCACACGCGAAGTCCACAAACCGTCCAGCACATTGAACTCGCTGATCGCCCCGGTAAAATTCAATCGTTCTGCAAACCAGTGCATTTCGTCAGGGGTATGCATACCAGCCAAATGCAAGGCATGCTTATTTAAGGGTGCAAAGACGATTGCGTCAGCAAGGTCCTGCGTTACAGCATCTAGCGCAATTTGCAAAGTTTGCATCGTATAGCGACCCGACGCTTCGTTACACTCGCCGGCTCGAAATTCTGTGGTTCGACTCGTTTCGAATTCAAGTAGCGTGAGGCTTTGCGCATGCGAAACCGATGCCAAAGAATCAGCCCGAAAAAACGCTGTATGTTGGCCCGCAAGGCGCATGCCCTTTGTAACCTCTTTAGAATCAGCTATCAAAAGTATGTTGGCCATCTTTAGTGTGCAAGGATCAGCGAGTAAACGCGCAACAAGCTCAGGACCGATTCCGGCAGGATCACCCAAAACGAGTGCAATGCGAGGCTTGATCATAAAGCCTGCTTCCTTTCAAAAGTTGTTGCTTGCCACATTTGTCGTTCCGTCAAGTTTCTTTGTAACGCACGAATTCCAAACGTCCAAGGTTTTATCTGGTTACAGTAATTGACGTGATTTAACAGGGCGCCGAGCGCATCGGTTTCAATGCGAACACTATCGCCAATTCGATGCGTAAAGCCACTGCCAAGGGCACCACGATCTTGTACAGGTGCGAACATTGTTCCCAAAAACAACATGCATCCATCAGGATATTGATGATGTCCCCCCATCGTCTGCGCAACAAGTTCGCTTGGATCGCGGCTAATTTTATTCATTGAACTTTCTCCGTGCATCACAAAACCGTCTTGACCACGAACCTCTAATTTCACCACACAACGTCTAATCGAATCCAAATCAAACGTGTTGTCAAACAACCGCAAAAAGGGGCCAATCGCACACGAGCCGTTGTTATCTTTTGCTTTACCCAAAAGTAAGGCGCTACGGCCTTCAATGTCACGCAAATTGACATCATTACCCAAGGTTGCTCCCTTGATCCTACCTGAGCTATCGACAGCAAGGACAATCTCCGGTTCAGGATTGTTCCAAGACGAGCTAGGGTGAATCCCAATCTCTGCGCCTAGACCGACCGCTGATAGTATCGGAGCTTTAGTAAATACCTCAGCATCTGGACCGATTCCGACTTCAAGGTATTGCGACCACATTCCCTGCTGAATCAAAAAGGCCTTTACCTCTTGCGCCTTTTCTGACCCAGGCACGATATCTGCTAACGAACCGCCTAATACGTCTAACACTTGCGTGCGTATACTCAACGCGAGCGCAGGATTGCCTTTCGCTCGCTCCTCGATCACGCGTTCGATCAAACTCGAAGCAAACGTAACGCCAGCCGCCTTGATTACCTGAAGATCGCAAGGTGCCAAAAAATGCGTTTGCATTATGCCTCGAGCAGATACTTTTGAATCTAACGTATGTTGCAAGACTGCTTGGATACTGCCGATATGTTTGCCTGGCACACTAGCGACGCTTTCCGCTGGATTCGGCTCTTCCAGCAAGTCGCTCATGGTTGGCCAATGCGCAGTCAAATCAAATACGCCGTCTTGGCGTAACGCCACCACACAAGGTCCGCCATTTGGTGGGCTGGTCACTTGGGTACTCCACACTCGGCCCACCAAGGTGCCTGCCAATCCGTCTATTGGAAGATAATTTTGCGATGAAAAGTTTTCCATTTCTAGAGCCAAGCTTCGCCGTCAGGGTAAGAATATTTATCCAAACTATTTTTGTGAATTTCAATGCTGTAACCAGGTCGTTGTGGTGGCATATAACGTCCCCTTCGAATCACAACAGGCTCTACAAAATGCTCGTGCAAATGATCTACATATTCCAAAACACGATTATCGAGTGATGCTGAAACGGCTATGTAATCAAAGATTGATATGTGTTGCACATATTCGCACAATCCCACTCCGCCTGCATGCGGGCAGACGGGAACACCAAACTTTGCTGCCATGAGAAGCACAATAAGAACCTCATTGAGGCCGCCTAACCGTGCTGCATCAACCTGACAAAAATCGATCGCTTTTGCTTGAAGCAATTGCTTGAACATCACTCGGTTGTGACAGTGTTCACCGGTAGCTACACCAATTGGCTTTACACGCGCTCGGATACTTGCATGGCCTAGGATGTCATCTGGGCTTGTGGGCTCCTCGATCCACCAAGGATCAAAGGCGGCGAGCTTGCGCATATTGGTGATAGTCTCGTCGACATCCCACACTTGGTTAGCGTCCATCATGAGCTTTCTATCCCAACCAATCTCTTCTCGCAAGATACTAGCGCGACGCATATCGTCGGCCAAATTGCCACCCACCTTTTGTTTAAAGTGCGTCCAACCCTCAGCGACTCCCTCGCGTGCCAAACGCCGAATTTTTTCTTCTGTATAGCCAAGCCACCCTGCTGAAGTCGTGTAGCCTGGGTAGCCCGCTTCCTGCATTTCACGTGAGCGAGTAGCCCTACCGGCCAGGTTTCTTCGTAACAACGCTAGAGCTTCTTCTGGGGTAATGGCGTCGGTCACAAATCTAAAGTCCAAACACGCCACCAACTCTTCAGGCGTCATATCTGCCAACATTTCGGAATTTTTCAAGCTAGTTGTCGCCTAAATGTGGCTTAAGCTGCTTTTTTGATCAGTGGTTGGGCCTCTAAGGGTTGGTTGATTTCTATTCGCAGTGGCTTCTCAGGATTGAGATGCACCACCAGAACGGGTTTCCAGTTTCGCGTTTCACCGCTCCATCTCTCCGGGTTACGTGCCTTGGCTGCCTCATAAACCGTGACACGATTTTCGAGTAACGCTGTATCGATACCCTCATGACGTTGAACGGGTGTCACGAACTTGATGGCGCTGTGGCGGTGTTCAACGTTGTACCAGTTCGCAAAGGTGTTGACCCATGTTCGAGCGGCAGCGAGATTCTGGAAGGGGCGACGCGGATAGCTCGATTGATACTTCAGTGTTTTGAAGAGTGCTTCTGAGAAGGGGTTATCGTTGCTAACTGCAGGACGACTAAAGGATGGCATGACGCCGAGCTGCTCAAGCATGGCCCGCATCGTGACACCCTTCATTGGGCTGCCATTGTCAGAGTGCAAGGTCACTTGACCACGTGCAATGTTTTCTCGCTCGCAGATGTCACGAATCACTTCGCTGGCCCGCTCGCTGTTCTCCACGTCATAGACCTGCCAGCCAACGATCTTACGGCTATACAGATCGATGAACAGGTACAGATAAAAATACATACCTTGAACGCGACTCGGTAAATAAGTAATGTCCCAGCAGTAAATCTGTGCCGGTGCTGTGGCACTGAGCGCGCGGGGCTTGTGACGAGGTTTGGACGGCTTTGAGGCCGTGCGATGTTGAAGTTGTTTAGCGTCTTTTAAGACTCGGTAAAACGAAGACTCGGAGCCCACGAATTGCCCCTGATCAGCCAAGCGGGGCACGATCTGACTAGGCGACAGGTGGCCAAACTCATCAGAGTTAGCCACTGTCAGAATTCGCTGGCGCTCGAGCGTGGTGAGCTTGTTCTTGGGGTCTTGAACCCTTGAGCAGCGCAAATCACCAGCGTTTGCCTGGTCAGCTTGCCAGCGCTGCAACGTGCGCTCGCTCAATGAGATCACGTTACAGGCTCGCGCTTGCCGCGCACCCGCTACGATGGCTGCTGCCACCAACGCCATAATCTTGTCGCGCTCTGGGATTGAGGTCATTTGCCCTCTTCGTCCCAAAGCTCGCGGAACTTTTTTTGCAGAACCAGCAACGCCGCCGCCTCCGCCAACGCCTTATCTTTGCGCAACACGTCGCGCTTGAGTATGGCGTTTTTATCTTTCAAATCGCGCAGCTCACGTCCGTTAGACGCAGCGTCTTGGCCCACCGCGCAAAACGCAGCTTTCCAATTGGTTAAATGATGGGCGTAGATACCTTTCTCGCGGCACCAAGCATGAAGCGCCTCGCCAGTCAGGCCATAAGTCTCATTCAAGGCCGACAATTGCTCTTCGCGAGTCCAGTCCTGGGGACTGCGCTCAGGACCCACTGGGGGAATACTGCGATCAATACCAGTTCTGTTTTTCATCCAGTATCTTAACGTGTGAACGTTGACGCCCAAGTCGTCAGCTACAGACGTAATTGATCGGCCTTCACGGTTGTAAGTTTTGAGCAAAGCTTGCTCTACAAATGCTGCGGAATATCTGGTCATGATAAGTTGCCTCGACGATTGAAATAAATCATTGAGGCGACGACTAGCCAAGCTCAAAGTGTCGAGACTAAAAAATAAAGCGCAATGAGTCCGAGCGTTGCAGGTTCCGCTTCGCTCCACCTGCAACGCTCGGCTCCTGATTCGGGGCACAACTGTTGAAAATGAAAACGGTACAAAAAACGCACTGCCAAGGACAACTGCTAACTTATTTCAAAAAAAACTACACGACATGTAGTCTGACACAGGGGGATTTTCCAGACGGGCTTATTAACTGACTTCGCCCACAGATCCCAAACGGCGTTAACAATCGCAGCCGTCGCCAAATGCATCACTCCTTTGTCTGGACCTAGCCAACGCAATTGACTATCGCTCGTCGTGATTTCGCGCCAAAAGGCACCCATATTTTCTGTCAACTCACCCAGCGTTCGTCCGACAACAAAATGTTGCAACGCCTTGATCGCGGCCACGCATATGTCGTTCCCACGCCCAATCGTGAAGGTCAACCCATGCCCCTCAAGGCCTTTTTCGCTATCGGTGTGCAATACGACATAGGCCGCTGAGTAGTCGGGCGCTGCGTTCATCGCATCTGACCCATCCAAGGTGCGCGAGGTTGGAAACCGAATATCTTTGACAGAAATAGAAGTTATTTTCATGTTGACGAGTGGTTGATAATGTTTGCAGGCTATTAATCGTAGATTCTTGATCGATAAACGTATAATCGTTTTATCTGATTAACCGATATGTTTTTTTATATTACTTGTACTGATGAAAAACAGCCTGCAATTGCCTGACAATCAGTTCCGACAACTGCGCTTAAAAAGCCAGCAAGTGATGCTGTTGGTCGCTCTTGACCAGCATCGCAACCTGCATCGTGCAGCAGCGGCTATTCATACTACGCAGCCAGCAGCTAGCGCCTCACTTCAGCAGCTAGAGGAGCGCCTTGGCGTCAGTCTCTTTTATCGACAAGCCCGCGGCATGCTTCCAACCACCTATGGTGAAGCCATGATTCGGTACGCCCGAAGCGTACTGCACGACTTTGAGCACGTCATTAAGGAAATCGATGCGCTCGCAAGTGGTGCAAGCGGACTACTGCGTATCGGTAGCGTCATGGGAGCGGTTCCAATCATACTGACCAACGCGTTAACCACTTTCCATGAGTCCAATCGAAGTGTCCACGTATCGCTTCTGGTTGAGACGAGTGATTTGCTAATCCCTGCGTTAGCCGGGGGCGAGCTCGATATCGTGTTAGGACGACTACCTGATGACTTTCAGAACACCAATCTACTAATCGATCCTCTTGAGGGCGAGCCCATGTGCATCGTTGGACGCCCAGGGCATCCGATGATGAAAAAGAAAAAAGTCACGCTAAGTGATTTAGTTCAGTACCGCTGGATATTGCATCCGGACGGTAGTCCGATGCGTCGTCGCATCCAGCAGGTATTTCAAGTAGCAGGCATCACCTTAGTCCCTCATATTTTAGAGACCTCATCGATACTCGCTACAACGTCGATTATTTCTAAAACCGATTCACTGTCAGTTCTGCCATCAGATGTAGCCCAGCACTATGCTAAAGCTGGTCTATTGAATGTATTTTCAGTAAAACTACCTCTACC
>CAMDEF010000081.1 GCA_945895265.1 Bordetella parapertussis
CTGCGTCGCCTTCGGCTGGCAAGCTCGAAATGCCCGCCTCAACGGCCGGCTTACCGCACGCTTCGCCCTCGGTGCGTAAATTCGCGCGCGAACTCGGCGTAGATCTTTCCTTGGTGAAGGGCACAGGCGTTAAAGAGCGCATCGTTCAAGAAGATATTCAAAACTTCGTCAAGCAAGCGTTGGCGGGTGGTGTGGGTGCTTCTTCCGCCTCTGCTTCGGGCGCCTCCCTGGGTGGCGGACTTGACCTCTTGCCTTGGCCTAAAGTTGATTTCACTAAATTTGGTGAAATCACCTCTAAGCCGTTGTCGCGCATTAAAAAGATTTCGGGTGCGAATTTGCACCGCAACTGGGTGATGATCCCCCATGTCACAAATAACGATGAAGCGAGTATCACCGAGCTTGAAGCGTTTCGCGTGACGTTAAATAAAGAGAATGAAAAATCGGGCATCAAAGTCACGATGCTGGCGTTTTTGATTAAAGCCGTTGTCGCAGCTCTGAAGAAGTTTCCTGAATTTAACGCTTCGCTCGACGGCGATAACTTGGTGCTGAAGCAGTACTTCCATATCGGCTTTGCGGCAGACACACCCAATGGCTTGGTCGTACCTGTGATTCGCGATGCCGATAAAAAGGGTATTTTGGAGCTGGCCGCTGAAAGCAGTGAGCTTGCTAAGAAGGCGCGTGATGGCAAATTATCACCTGCAGAAATGCAGGGTGGTTGTATGTCGATTTCATCGTTGGGTGGCATTGGCGGTACACATTTCACACCCATCATTAACGCGCCAGAACTTGCGATCTTGGGCGTGTCAAAGTCTTACATGAAACCGGTTTGGGATGGCAAACAGTTTGTGCCACAACTGACCTTGCCACTGTCGCTGTCGTACGACCACCGTGTGATTGACGGTGCATCAGGGGCGCGCTTTAACGCCTACCTTGGCAGTCTGTTGGCGGATTTTCGCCGTATCGCACTGTAAGGGGCTGCTATGAGCAAACTGATTGATATTCCAATCCCTGATATTGGTGACTTTGATACGGTTGATGTGATTGAAGTGTTGGTGGCGGTTGGCGATACGGTCAAGGCCGAGCAAAGCCTGATTACTGTTGAATCCGACAAGTCGTCGATGGAGATCCCTTCGAGTCAAGGTGGTGTGGTTAAAGCAGTGTTAGTGAAGATCGGCGACAAAGTCAAACAAGGTTCTGTGATCTTGCAGCTCGAGGCAAGTTCGGGTGCAGCAGCTGGCCCAGCCGCCTCGGCTTCGGTGCCTTCTGGCGCAAGCTCGGCGGCCGACGCAAACTCGTCAGCGTTAGCTGCTGGTGCAGCCTCAGCGATAAGTTCTGCTGCTAGCTCGCTCGGTTTAACGCAGGCTGCAGCGTCGAAGGGTGCTCAGCCCGCCAGTCACGCGTCAGCTTCTGCGGCGACTTCAGGCGCTCACGCGACGAGTCCTGCTCCGACTATCGCGATCGCAGCGTATGACGGCAAAGTTGACAGCAAGTGCGACTTGCTTGTCTTGGGTGCAGGCCCCGGCGGCTATTCAGCAGCGTTTCGCGCAGCGGACCTTGGCTTGAACGTGGTGCTTGTTGAGCGCTATTCAACGCTTGGTGGTGTGTGCTTAAACGTTGGATGTATCCCTTCAAAGGCTTTGTTGCATACGGCAGCCGTGCTCGAAGAGGCGCAAGCCTTGGCAGACCACGGGATCTCATTTGGTAAGCCTAAGATTGATCTGGATAAGTTGCGTGCCTTTAAGGATGGCGTGATTGGTAAGCTCACTGGCGGTTTGGCGGGGATGGCCAAGGCTCGCAAGGTGACCGTTGTGACGGGTGTTGGATCGTTTGTCAGTGCTAACCATGTTGCAGTTCAAACTGAGGCTGGTGTGAAAACGATTGAGTTTGCCCAAGCCATTATTGCTGCGGGCAGTCAGTCGGTGAAGCTGCCGTTTATGCCCGACGATGAGCGCGTGGTCGATTCGACGGGTGCCTTGTTGTTGCGCAATATCCCAAAAAGAATGTTGATTGTGGGTGGCGGGATTATCGGCCTTGAAATGGGTACGGTGTATTCAGCGTTAGGTTCACGTTTAGACGTGGTCGAAATGCAAGATGGCCTGATGCAGGGCGCAGATCGTGATTTGGTCAAAGTGTGGCAAAAGAAAAACGCTCATCGCTTTGATAACTTGATGCTCAATACAAAAACCGTTGGTGCAGTTGCTAAAAAAGACGGTATTTATGTCACCTTTGAAGGCGCTGGAGCACCGAAAGAGGCGCAACGCTACGATTTAGTCTTGCAAGCGGTAGGTCGCACACCCAACGGTAAAAAAATCGGGGCTGACAAAGCAGGTGTGATGGTGAGTGACCGTGGCTTCATTGAAGTCGACCGTCAAATGCGCACCAATGTGCCTAACATTTTTGCCATTGGTGATTTGATCGGCCAACCCATGCTGGCGCATAAAGCGGTACACGAAGGGCATGTTGCTGCTGAAGTGGCAGCAGGGCAAAAGAGTTATTTCGATGCGCGTGTGATCCCGTCGGTGGCCTACACTGATCCTGAAGTGGCCTGGGTGGGCATAACCGAAGACCAAGCCAAACAGCAAGGTGTTGCGATTACCAAGGGGCTGTTTCCTTGGGCGGCGTCAGGTCGTGCGATTGCCAATGGCCGTGATGAAGGTTTCACAAAGCTCTTGTTTGACGCGGCAACCCACAAGATTCTTGGTGGTGGCATTGTGGGCACGAACGCGGGCGATTTGATCAGTGAAGTTGCCTTAGCGATTGAAATGGGTGCGGATATGGTGGATATTGGTAAAACAATTCATCCACATCCAACCCTTGGTGAGTCGGTCGGTTTGGCTGCCGAGGCTGCTGAAGGTCATTGCACCGATTTACCGCCGGTGAAAAAGAAGTCGTAAAGAAAAACGCCCTGTTAAACAGGGCGTTTTTATTTCAACGGCAATTAGCCCTAGAGCGCCACCGTCGAAAACCACGGTACTGCTGCAATCGCAATCAACCCAACCAACAGCGCAACGATGTAAGGCCAGATGGCACCCATCACGTCATCGGGCGAGGCATCACCGATGCGGCAGGCAACGTAAAAGCCTATACCGATCGGGGGCATCATCAGTCCAATATTCATAGCAGTGACGACCACCATTGAATAGTGAATCTCATGAATCCCCAGTTTTTTGGCAATCGGAAACATGATGGGCGCCAAGATCAAAATTGCTGGTAAGCCTTCAAGTAAGCAACCCAAAATCAAGAACACCAAGATCGTCACCACCATAAAACTGGCGATGCCGCCGGGCAGAGTGGTTAAAAATGTTGACAGACTCTGCACCACGCCGCTTTGTGTGATGGCCCAGGCCATCGCTGAGGCTGTACCCAAGATCAGCAAGATTGCACCGCTCAGGGCAGCGGTTTCGACCAACATTGCATAGACTTTGCGCCAACCAAGGCCGCCGTACAGCACCTGACCAATCAGCATGGCGTAAAGCACCGCAATGGTCGAGACTTCAGTGGCCGTTGCTACGCCACCCCCTACCGCACTGCGAATCAAAAAAGGCAACACTAAGGCTGGGCCAGCAATCAACAAGGCCTTCCAGATCATTTTGATGGTTGAGCGTTTGACGTTATCAAGTTGCTCGTGACGGGCTTTCCAGCGCGCCAAGGCGACCAGAGCCATCAGTAACACGCCTGCAATCACGACGCCGCTTTGAAACAAGCCCGCGATTGACACGCCCGCGACTGATCCCAATACGATCAGCACGATACTTGGTGGTACGGTATCCGCCATCGCAGCACCGGTTGCGAGCAGGGCAATCATTTCGCGCGGTTTATGCCCTCGACGTTTCATTTCAGGAAACAACGCTGGCGCAATGGTTGCCATGTCCGACACTTTTGAGCCCGAGATGCCCGACACAATGAATAACGAGCCAAGCAGCACATAAGACATGCCGGCTTTAATATGACCCAGCAACGACGCCAAGAAATCGACAATGGCTTTACCCATACCGGTAGCATCGAGCACGCAGCCTAGCAACACAAAGATCGGCACTGACACGAGGATCAGGCTTGACATGCCTTCATCCATGCGCCCAATCACAACCATTAAAGGTACGGTGGTTGAAAAGGCCAGATAACACAGCGCCCCTGCGCCAAAGCAAAAGGCAATGGGCACGCCTGCAACTAAGCACAGCGAAGCCAGGATGACCAAGAAAAAGAGAATGTTGTAGAGACCTAGCGAGGTCAGCCACCCCGAGCCTACCCAGCAAAGTGCAGCAAAGGCACTCACCAAGATCGCTGCACCCAATAGATTAAGCTTGCTCACCGTTTGTGCTGCATAAACGACCAGCACCCCAAGCATGGCCAAAATGCCAAACGCCAACGCTGATACCCTAAAGCTGTTGGGAATCCCAAGTGCGGGTGAGGTGACAAACCACTCGTCTTGCGCATACTCGATGGCAGGCGTCACCAGAGCCAGCAGAAACGCAACAATCGTTACCAGTGCAACCGCATGCACAAACCCACGCAGGCGTTCGGGCATCATTTGTAAAAAAAGCGTTAAGCGTAAGTGTTCATTGCGATACATGGCGATTGCCGAGCCCAACATGGCAAGCCACAAAAATGAAATTGAAACGACTTCATCGATCCAAACAATCGGCAGCGAAAAAACATAGCGCGATACGACGCCTACCAACAGCATGACCACAATGACTGTCATCAGCAACGCGCTGATAAATTCGATTGGTTTTAACAATCGTGACACGAGGGGGCTGGAGGAAAGAGTGAGTTCAGTGGTCATTGTCGTATCTTTGAAGGCTTAAATGAAAAGCAAGTGCCAAAATAAAAAAAGTTAGCCTCTAAATAAAAATCCGGATGCCGCCTTTAACGAGCGTTGCATCCGGAGTGTTCGTGTGGCGAAGCGACTTGCTTGCGCCATCACAAGACAAGCTACGCTTAAGCGAGTTTGCCGCTGTAGCGCTCAAGCATCGACCAGGCCTCATCGCCCAGTTTGCCTTTCCATTCGGTGTAAAAGCCACCTTGGCGCAGACGGTCGCGGAACGAATCTGGCTTAGTCTGGTTAAAGACCATGCCTTTTTCAGTCAGTCCTTTCTGTAAGCCAGCGTTCATGGCCGCCACGTCGGCACGCTCTTTCAGACCTGCAGAATTGATATTTTTTGCCACGATTGTGCGCATGTTTTCTGGCAGTCTTTCCCAAGCGCGTTTGTTCGCCAAGAACCAGAAGCCATCCCACATATGATTCGTGATCGAGCAGAACTTTTGCACTTCGTTGAGTTTTGCCGTGTCAATAATTGCCAAGGGGTTTTCTTGGCCGTCGACCACTTTAGTTTGCAAGGCGCTGTACACCTCGTTAAAGTTGATCGAAGCAGGTGCCGAGTCAAAGGCTTTGAACATTGAAGTCCAGAGCGGTGAGACGGGCACGCGAATCTTGAAGCCCTTCAAATCTTCAGCGCTTTGAATCGGCTTGGTTGACGAGGTAATTTGGCGAAAGCCGTTATCCCAGATGTTATCCATGGCAACCAAATTGGCTTTGCTGATCTCTTTGCGCACGTGTGCACCGAGGTCGCCATCCAACGCTTTCCAGACTGCAGCGTAGTCGCTGAACGCGAAACCGATACCGGTAATGGAAGCGGCTGGCACCAAAGTGGCCAAAATCAAACCTGATAAGGTGAAGAATTCGACGCCGCCATTGCGGACCTGGCTCAACATGTCGGTATCAGAGCCCAGTTGGCTGCTTGGGAAAATACGAATTTCAACGCGCCCAGCGGTTTCAGCTTGAATCGCATCGGCCATCTCTTTGGCGCGAATGTTCATCGGGTGCGTCAAAGGCAAATTATTGGCGTATTTGTATGAAAACTCTGCTTTAGATTGTGCCCAGGCGCTACGCAAAGGGGCCGCCATGACAATAGCACCGGCACCAACGCCAGCGAGTAGGTTACGTCGTGTGATTGACATTTGGGTTTCCTCTAGTGTGATTTGTATCGTTGCGCATCATAGCAACGAACCCGAGGGTCTCGGCTGTTTTATGTCCCGATGAGAGCTAAAATAGGCGTTTTCCCCTAGCTTTACTGATTTTTTGCCCTAAATTAACCGCTAATTGGTCCTGACTGTGTCCCATATTCTGCATGTGCTCGGCTCTTCTGTATTGTCCCAGTTTCGTCAAGAACGTCTGCTGGCCAAATTCAAAGCGCAGGGCTTACCGATCGCTGATATTGCGGCGCGTTTTGAGCATTTTGTTTGGTGCGAGCAA
>CAMDEF010000082.1 GCA_945895265.1 Bordetella parapertussis
GTGCCAGTCGCTGAGTTAGATAAAACCGTTGACGCGTATTTGGCAAAAGTGACTGCTAATGCCCCGATTACGTTAAGAGCGGCTAAAAAAGCGGTGCGCGAGTTTCAACGTGTCGCACCGCATATTGATGCTGAAGGTATTCAGAAAATGGTACTGACTTGCTTTGCAAGTGAAGACTATCAAGAAGGCAAACGTGCCTTTGCTGAAAAACGTTCGCCAGTTTTTAAAGGTAAATAAGTCATGAGGACAGTGGTGTCGACGCGCCTCTTCGCGCGCCCTTGGTTTGCACTTGGGTCTGTTTTGTTTGTTGCGCTATGCGCGAACTCTCTGGCCCAAGCGCAGACGTATCCGACGCAGCCCATCCGTATGGTGATTGGGTACGCCGCAGGAGGCACCACTGATATCATTGCAAGGTCGCTGGCTGAGCAGCTATCCAAAACGCTTGGTCAGACGGTGATCGTTGAAAATAAAGCGGGCGCAGCAGGTAACCTCGCTGCGGCCTACGTCGCGCAGGCCAAACCTGATGGCTACGTGTTGTTCATGGCAACTCTGGCCAGTCATGGGATCAATCCCGCCTTGTACAAAACCGGCTTGGGCTACGATCCGGTGAAGAGTTTCGAGCCGATCTCGATGGTGGCTGCCATCCCGATGTTACTGGTGGTGAATCCAAAGTTACCGATTCGCTCGGTACCAGAGTTGGTAGCCTACGCTAAAAAAAATCCGGGTCAGCTCAATTACGCCTCAAGCGGCAATGGTTCGCCGGTGCATCTGGCCGGGGCCATCTTTGCCGACGCGACCAAGATCGACGTTGTGCATATTCCGTATCGAGGCGGTGCGATTGCCAACACCTCAGTCATGAGTGGAGACACGCAATACACCTTTGCCAGCATGCCGGCCGCAATGCCGCAGGTGCAGGCGGGTAAGTTGCGGGCGTTGGCCGTCACGACTAAAGTACGTTCGCCCCAGTTGCCTGATATCCCTTCTGTTGAAGACGCTGGTAGCCTGCCCGGGTATGACATCAATACCTGGGATGCATTGCTGGCCCCCAAGGGAACGCCGTCTGCTGTCATTGATAAGTTAAATGCAGCTGTCAGGCAGGCTTTGCAGTCGCCTGCGTTGGCAAAGCGCTTTGAGGGTGAGGGCGCCATCCCAGATACCAGTACGCCACAAGAGTTAGCCACGTATATTGATGCCGAGTTGCTGAAGTGGGCCGCGGTGGTCGCGCGCACGCCGATCAAGGTTGATTGATGATCGTTGAGTTGTGGCATCAGTTGTTTCCGTCGGTTGTGGTGTTTCTTTGGCTGAGCTTGGCGGTGTTAATCGCGGGCACGGTACGTTCGTTTACGGGCTTTGGTGGCGGGCTAGTCTTGGCGCCACTCTTCAGTTTGTTCATGGCTCCGGCGGATATGGTGGTGGTGGTATTGCTACTGAATTTTGCGATTTCAGTGCAGACTGTGCCACAAACGTGGAGCACCACAAACTGGAAAATGGTGTGGTCTGTGTCGATACCCGCAGTACTCGGTATACCGATTGGGGTGTGGTTAATTGAGTGGTTAGACCCAGTGGTGACGCGACGTTTTATTGGTGTGATCGTGGCAGGCCTGGCTGCCATCATGTTGATTGGCTGGCAGTACAACGGTGTGCGTGGCCGACTGCAATATTGGTTTGTGGGCTTGACGAGCGGTGCACTGACGGCGATGGCCGGTGTGGGTGGCCCACCCCTCTTGCTGTATTTTTTGTCAGATAAGACGATTACCCCCGTGGTGCTGCGATCGTTTTTTATGATGTTTTTTGCCTTTATTCAGCTCGGCACGATGGCGGTCTTTTTGTATAAAGATCTCATCAACACTAAGCAAATGCTGTACACAGCGTCGTTCATGCCGGTGTATTTTTTGTCGGCTGTGCTTGGAAGCTACCTGTTTAGTCGAGCGCTGCATCGCGCGGCGTTGATCAAGCGCTTGTCGTTATGGTTTTTGTTAGTGGTGGGGTCGTTTACGATTGTGATCTGACAGGGCTAGCTTGTGATAACGTGCGTTGAATCTGACCAACGGAGAAAATTTGAAGCACTCAATTTTGTTGTTTGGGGCGAATGGTCAGGTTGGTCATGCGCTGCAGTGCTCACTCGCTCGGTTGGGTGAAGTGACGGCTTGCACGCGTGAGCAAATAGATTTTAGCCAGTCGCCCGAGGCAATCGCGGCAACCCTGAAGGTGTTAACACAGAGATATCAGCCAACAATTGTGGTCAACGCGACCGCCTATACGGCGGTGGATCGCGCGCAAACAGAAGCTGAACTTGCACAGCGTATCAACGCCGTAGCGCCCGGTTTGCTTGCGCAGGCTGCACAAGACTCGGGTGCCTGTGTGGTGCACTTCTCAACCGACTATGTGTTTAGGGGCGATAAGCCTGAACCTTATGTTGAAACTGATCTGACTGATCCGCAATCGGTCTACGGCCAAAGCAAGTTAGACGGAGAGCGTGCGGTCGCGAGCGCCTGCGCCCGTCATCTGATTTTTCGAACCTCATGGGTGGTGAGTGCCCACGGCGAAAATTTTCTAAAAACGATGCTTAAGCTTGCCCAAGAGCGAGACGTTTTAAATGTGGTGTCTGATCAAGTGGGCGCGCCGACCTCGGCAAACTTGCTGGCTACGGTCACCACGCAGCTCTTGCAGGTGCTCGTTGAGCAACCGCCCACTGATCCTCGGTGGGGTTTGTATCATCTGGTGGCTGGTGGACACACAAATTGGCACGCCTACGCTTGTTATGTGATCGCCCGTGCGCGAGCCGCCGGTTGGCCGATTAAGATTCAAGAGCAAGCGATTCACCCAATTGCGACAAAAGACTATCCGGTCGCTGCACCCCGCCCGCGCAATTCACGCCTAGATACACAAAAGCTATGCAGGGTGTTTGATCTGACGCTGCCAGAATGGCGTGTCGGAGTTGACGAGGTATTGCAGGCGCTAAAATCGTCGGCATGACGACCAACATTCTTATCGTACGTACCTCGTCGCTAGGTGACTTGGTGCATATGTTGCCCGCGATCTCGGATATCGCTAAACACGTGCCGGGCGCGCAGCTTGATTGGTTGGTTGAGGATTCGTTTGCGGCGATCCCAGCGTGGCATCCAGCGGTGAATCAAGTGCTACAAGTGGCGCATCGCCGCTGGCGTCGGGCCTGGTGGTCTGGCCAAGTCAGGCCCGAGCGGCACGCGTTCGAAGCGGATTTGCGCAGTCGTCATTACGATATCGTGCTTGATATGCAGGCCTTGCTCAAGACGGTGTGGTGGGTCACGATGGCCACGGGGACTAAACATGGGCTGGACTGGCGCTCTGCGCGCGAGCCTCTTGCCACCTTGTTTTATGACGTGCGCCATCGCGTTGAATTTTGGCAGCCGGCCGTGACCAGGCAACGCCTGTTAGCGGCCAGTGCGTTCGGGTACGCAGTCCAAGGTGAGCCTGATTTTGGCTTGCAGGCGCTTGAGTTGCAGGCGCAAGCCACGCGCAGATTGGCCGCACCCTATGCAATGATTATGCCTTCGGCCAGTCGCGACGATAAATTATGGCCAGAGCCCGATTGGCAAGCAGTGTTTGATCAGCTTACTGCGCATGGCCTGCAATTAAAACTGTTGGCGGGGAATCCAGCCGAGGCCAACCGTGCACAGGCCTTGATACAAGGACGTTCAAACGCAGAAGTGTTGCCGCGCGGCACCTTAACTGAAACCGCCCATCACTTGGCGGCCGCAACCCTGATGGTTGGCTTGGATAGTGGGCTCACGCATTTATCGGCAGCCCTTGGCCGCCCGACGGTTGGGATTTATAAGGCGTCAACGCCGGTGCGAACGCCTTTGGTGGGCGCCGCCTTTACAGCGAGCTTGGGCGACCGTGGGCACCCCCCCTCCAGGCAAGCTGTAATTGCTGCAATTGAGCAAGCTCTGCGCTAGTATTACGCGATGCCATTAAAAATTTACACCTTTCTTTTAAGACTAGTCGCCCCATTGCTTTGGGCGTACATGTTTGTGCGTGCGCGTCGCGCGGGCGGGGATTGGCAAATCTTTAGTGCAGAGCGGTTTGGCTTCTATGCCCTACCTTGGGACGGTGAAGCGCCTGTTTGGGTGCACGCCGTCAGTTTGGGCGAAACGCGCGCCGCACAAACCTTGATTAAGCAGTTGCTGGCCCGTGGCGAAAGGGTGCTGCTCACGCACATGACGGTAACCGGTCGGGCTGAGGGCGCGCGCTTGTTTGCCGCCGAGATCGCGGCAGGTCAGCTGCGCCAACAATGGGTGCCGTATGATTTTTCGGGTGCCACGAAAAAATTCATGCAGCACTATCGACCACGCCTTGGTCTGTTGATTGAACGAGAGGTATGGCCCAACTTGATTGACGCCGCGCAATTAGCCGCGGTACCAATCATTTTGGTGAGCGCGCGTTTCTCAGAAAAATCGCAAAAGCAAGTCAGGCAAATCGACAAAGTTTTTTTGACTTTGATGCGCGATGCTTACGCCGGTATTGATCTGACCTTGGCACAAACAGAAGACGATGCCAGGCGCCTGTATGAAGTTGGGGCGCTGAATATTCAGGTGGTGGGTAATCTGAAGTTTGATGTGGTCTTGCCCGTGGTTGCCGTTGATGCGGGTCGTGCCTGGCGCGAGCGGCTAAACCGCCCCGTGATTGCAATTGCCAGCACGCGTGAGGGTGAAGACGCCTGGTTTGCTCAGGCGCTTGCACGGCAAGATTCAACGGCTTTATTTTTATTGATACCTAGGCATCCCCAGCGGTTTGATGAGGCTGCTGCACTGCTTGAGCAGGCAGAGATTGCAACCGTACGCTGGTCGGTGCTGCGCTACAACACACAGCCAGAACAAATGCTGGCGGGCATTAAGGTGGTGTTGTGTGACACGCTAGGTGAGATGCCCTTCTTTTATGCAGCCAGTGATGTCGCCATTGTGGCGGGTAGCTTTGCGCCGGTTGGTGGGCAAAATCTGATTGAGGCCTGCGCACTGGGTACGCCCGTGATTGTTGGCCCGCACACGTACAATTTTTCTGACGCCGTCGCGCAAGCGGCTGAAATCGGTGCGGCAGCGCAAATTCAGTCACCCGAGCCGGCTGATGCTGCGCAGCGAGCCGTGTCGATGGCTGTGTACTGGCTGCAAGACCCGCAAGCCTTAAATGAAAAGGGCCGCTTAGCGCGCGAGTGGGTTGGCCAGCATACCGGAGCAACCGCTCGAATCTTTCAGCAAATTACTGAACTTGAAGCTGCCCGGGCCCAAACTTTGCCGACTCAGCATTAAGTTGAGTTTGAATTTTGCTGGCAGGTGATCTACCCGCCTCGCTACGTGGCTGGCCAAACCAGCCCTGCCCAAGCGCGAAGACGCCAAGATTGACTAATACCAACAGAATAAAAAAAGTTCGCATATGTATACTTTAACAAGAAGTGCGAAGATGCTCTCTGTTTAGAGAGAAAATAGTTAAGACGGATTGCGCCGCAGCCGCTCAAATAATAGATCAACCGGAGACAGATCAATGACAACAAACGAAATTAAAGCACTCGAGCAGCAAGCACTCGCGTTAGATGAACTACGCTGCAAGGTGTTGCTTGCAAAAGACGGCCCTGGGCTAGCCGCGATATTAGACGAGGGCCTCACCTACACCCATGCAAGCGGTCGCCGTGACACCAAAGACACGTACGTCGATAGCGTGGCCACACAGCGTGTGCAATATTTGCAACTGGATCGTGAAGAAGTGACTGCACGGGTAGTTGGTAACGCCGTGATTGTTGAGGGCAAAGTGAAGATGAAAATCAGCTCTGCCGGAGTCGAAAAAAGCCTGTACAACCGCTACCTTGCTGTCTGGACCACCACAAGCGGCAAGCCCTTGCTGACAGCGTGGGCCTCGACCAAGCTCGAATAAGCTCAGCGTACGTGCTCGCGATCATCTTCGCCTGATAGCCGAGCAAACTAGTAAGTTTGCTCGACGTGCCGATGGACGATTCAAGCAAATGCCTGCGGGCTTGCTCTGGCACAGTCAACCGCAGTCAACCGCAGTCAACCGCAGACTTAAACGCCGGCAAACTCGCGTAAGCGATTAAACACCGCGGTATCAAACTCAAGCCCTTCTTTTAAATTGCGCGCGCGTTCTTTGAAAGAGCGTTCTGACGGTATACGAATCTCGTCAACGCCGGGTGCCCGCTTTGAGGTTTTAATGCGGGTGATCAGGGCGCTGACATCTTCTTTGTACTG
>CAMDEF010000083.1 GCA_945895265.1 Bordetella parapertussis
TTGCACCCATGGCAGTCTCCTTAGGCTTTCATGGCGGCAGCACCTTGCTGCACTGCCTTGATGATGTTTTGATACCCAGTACAACGGCAGATATTGCCATCGAGTTTCTCGCGGATTTGCTGCTCGGTCGGATTGGGATGGTGCCGACAGATATCCACGGCGTTCATCACCATGCCGGGCGTGCAATAGCCGCATTGCAGACCATGACAGTCTTTAAACGCCGCCTGAATGGGGTGCATCGTGCCGTCAGGCTGGGCAAGCCCTTCGATCGTCGCCACTTGCGCGCCCTCTGCTTGAGCGAGCAATATATTGCACGACTTAACTGCCTGACCATTCATGATGACGGTACAGGCACCACATTGGGCTGTGTCGCAACCCACATGGGTGCCTGTCAGATTAAGGTGTTCGCGAAGCGCCTGTACCAACAAGGTATTCTCTGGCGCATTCAGCGTGACGGCAGCGCCGTTTACTGTCAATTGAACCTGCATCATCAAGCGGTCTCCTAGAGCAAAAATTATGGTCGAACAACAAAAACACACGGTATGCGGTACTGTGTGAGGCGCACGACACGGGTTGCCATTGTCGGGACTTGCCTCAATTAATGTTTTTTATTAAATCAATCTAACACGAGTCTATTGAAATAGAATGCTATTTTTTTGTAATTACGTGAGACTTACGGATAAACCATGACAACAACATCTAAAGAACTCTCAGCTTCGCTTCGCGCCCGCTACGGTCACAGCCCAGACGTTCTTGACGCACTGAATCCCACAATCGAGACCATGCTGCAGCACCGCTCAGTGCGCGCCTATACCTCGCAACCAGTCCCGGCTAACACAGCCGAGCTTCTTGTTGCAGCCGCACAATCGGCCTCCACGTCTTCGAATATGCAAACCTGGAGCGTGATTGCGGTCACCGACCCCGGTCGCAAAGATCGGTTAGCCAAAATTGCCAACAATCAAGAGTTTGTGCGCGCCTGCCCACTCTTTTTGGTTTGGGTCACTGACCTCGCACGACTCAAAGCCCTGGGTCTTGACCGTCAAAAACCTCACGAAAGCTTAAATTACCTTGAGATGCTCTTGGTGGGCGCAATTGACTCAGCATTGGCTGCCCAAAACGCTGCGGTGGCAGCCGAGTCTATGAATTTAGGCATGGTGTACATCGGCGCAATTCGCAACAACCCCATCGAGGTGGCCAAAGAGCTCAATTTGCCACCCATGAGCTTTGCGACCTTTGGGATGTGTATCGGTTATGCCGAACCTTCGCTCACAACCGCCGTCAAGCCGCGCTTGCCACAGTCTGCAATTTTGCATAAAGACACCTACGACTCTCAGGCCTATAAAGCCGGCGTCGAATCCTATAACCAGACGATGGATACCTTTTATGCAGAGCAAAAAATGACCCCACTTGGGCCCTGGGATCTGCATACCTTAAATCGTGTGCGCGGCCCAGAGGCGATGGGCGGACGGCACACTCTGATGGAAACCCTGCGATCAATGGGTTTTGAAATTCGTTAACTCACCTGATCGTCTTGGCGCTTTTGCATGCTCCACATTTGTGCATAAGTGCCTTGTTTGGCGATCAACTCGAGATGGCTACCACGCTCGACGATTTGTCCTTGGTCCATCACTAAGATTTGATCGGCATGTACGATTGTCGATAACCTGTGGGCGATGATCAGCGTTGTGTGATTGCGCGCAAGACCAGTGAGCTCTTCTTGTAAGGCGCGCTCGGTTTTTGAATCTAGCGCAGAGGTCGCCTCATCAAAGATCAGCATCGCCGGCTTTTTCAGTAAGGTACGCGCAATCGCCACACGCTGTTTTTCACCTCCCGACAATTTTAGGCCGCGTTCCCCGACTTGCGTGTTGTACCCCTCGGGCAAGTGCGCAATGAACTGATCCATCTGCGCCGCGCGCGCCGCGGTTTGTATGTCAGCCTCAGAGGCGCCAGGGCGCCCATACGCAATGTTATAAGCGATCGTGTCGTTGAACAAAACCGTATCTTGCGGAACAATACCGATCGCCTGACGCAAACTGGCTTGCTGCACATGTTTAATACCTTGCCCATCGATCAGGATCGCGCCCGACTGCACATCGTAAAAGCGGAATAACAAACGCGCCAGCGTGCTTTTGCCCGCCCCGCTACGCCCAACTACCGCGGTAATCGTCCCCGCTGGGATCGTAAAACTTAAATCATGCAAAATAGTTCGGTTTGACTCGTAGTGAAAACGTACCCGCTCAAAACGCACTTCAGGCCCCTGAGTTCGATCCGCAATGACCAGCGCAGGCGCACCCGGCTCATCCGCGATTTCGCGATCGGCCATGAGTAAGGTAAACATTCGATCAAGGTCAGTGAGAGACTGTTTGATCTCGCGATAAATAACGCCTAAAAAATTCAAGGGGATGTACAGCTGAATCATCAAGGTATTGACCAAGACAAGATCACCGAGCGTCATCGAGCCGTTGGCCACGCCAACGGTTGAGCGCCATAAAATCAGTACTAGACCCACGCCAATGATGAACTGCTGACCAACGTTCAGCAGCGACAAGGATTTTTGCGACTTGATCGCCGCAGCCTGATAACGGACAAGATTCTCGTCATAGCGTCTGGCCTCGAACGACTCGTTGCCAAAATATTTAACGGTTTCAAAGTTCAATAACGAATCGATCGCCTTTTGATTTGCGCGCGAATCCATGTCGTTCATGGTGCGACGCAGGTGTGTTCGCCATTCAGTGACAACGATGGTAAACGCGATATAAATGATCAAAGCGCCTAGCGTGATCGCAGCAAACCAAATGTTGTATTGATAGGCAAAATAACCGAGTACCAACAGAAACTCGATGAGCGTTGGCACGATGCTGTACAGCGAATACGAAACAAGTGATTGAATCGCACGTGTGCCACGCTCGATGTCACGACTGACACCCCCCGTTTGACGCGACAAATGAAACCGAAGAGACAGCGCATGTAAGTGCTGAAACACCTCGAGTGCAATTTGTCTGACGGCATGTTGAGTCACTCGCGAAAACAATAGTTCGCGAAGTTCGGTAAATAAAGACGCCGAAAATCTCAACAAACCGTAACCAATAATCAGGCCCAGTGGCACCACCAATAACGCGGATGACACGCTTTTATGAGCGTCTAGGTCGTCAATGAGCGTCTTGAGCAAAATGGGAATACCCAAATTGGCGAACTTTGCTGCTAACAAACAGGAGATTGCTAGCAGGACTCGGTAGCGATAGGCCAGCAGATAAGGAAGTAAATCTCGGATCACATACCAGTCGCCTAACTGGCGTCTGGCAACTGGCTGATCGGGATCGTGTTGAAATTCAGTTGAACGTCGGGTGGAGTGTCTCATCGGCTGATTTTATACGCCCTGTTGACCGCTACTTATCGTTTGAGACGAACTTTATGCTTAAGCGCCGAGCGCTGGGCTCACACCCCGCCCCCAAAGAGCGCACCAAGCAGTCAAGCGAGTGCCTCGTGGGTAAGCTCGCTAAGATCACTGCGCTCGAGTGAAAAAGCTAACTGGCTTGTGATGGATGCTGCCGTGCCCCTAATGGCCCGGGACGGTAAGGGTTAAGATGACAGTAAGGATTAAGAATCTAATTACCCTGTTACTTGGCGTCGCACCCCATGATCTGCTCAATCGATATTTCGAAGCTAAAACCAAACGCAGACCACCTGCTACAGCAGGCGGTACAGGCAGGCCACGTACCTGGGGTGGTCGCCGCGGCGAGCTCTTCAGAAGGCACTGTATACGAGGCTGCCTTTGGTGAACGTGCGCTGGGTCGAGGGGTCGCGATGACACCTGACACCGTGTTTTGGCTAGCTTCAATGACTAAACCCATTGTGGGCGCTGCCGCCATGCAACTCGTCGAACAGGGCAAGCTCACACTCGACGAGCCTGCGGCTAAGTTTTTGCCTGAACTTGCGGGCGTGAAGCTTATGACCGGTTGGGACTCAAGCGGCCAACCTTTGTTACAAGCGCCGAAAGCCCAAATCACCTTGCGCCAGTTACTCACACATACCGCAGGCTTTACATCAGACATCTGGAATGTGGACTCTGCCAGATATCTCAAGACCATGAACTTACCGCGCGCAGGCTCAGGAAAAAAAATCGCGCTTTCTGTGCCACTCACTTTTGAACCGGGTACCCGCTGGGAGTACGGCATCAATATTGATTGGGTCGGCCAAGTGGTTGCTGCCGTCAGCGGCATGCGTTTGGGCGAATACATTCAAAAGAACATTGCCGAACCACTAGGGATGGGTAGCACGGGATTCAAAATATCGCCGAGTATGCGTAGCCGACTAGCCACGGTGCATCAACGCGATACGCTCACCGGCGTTTTAAGCCCTACCTCCTTTGAGGTATCGCAAGACACCGAATTTGATCCGGGCGGTGGCGGTTTGTATTCAACCGCTGGCGACTATCTGCGCTTTACGCGCATGATCTTGAATCAAGGTCGCGGTAATGGGCATCAGCTTTTAAAACCTGAAACCGTCGCCCTGATGTCGAAAAACGCCATGGGGCCTTTGCGCGTGAGTTTGCTACGCACACAAAATCCGGCGGCTTCTCTCGATGCTGAGTTTTTTCCAGGTATCGAAAAATCATGGGGCTTAACTTTCATGATTAATGAACAACAAGCCCCCACCGGACGCTCGACTGGCAGCTTGGCGTGGGCCGGCCTACCGAATGCTTTTTTCTGGATTGACCCTAAAAAAGATTTGGCTGGAGTCATTCTGATGCAACTACTACCCTTCGTTGACCCACATGCTATCGGACTCTTCACCGCCTACGAGAAAGCCGTCTACGCGGCGAGCGAGTAGAGCCAGAGTTTGGTTTGCTCCCTGCATACGAACAAACTATGAACGCATCGAGCTAGTCGCCGCAGAGCTTGGCTTGTTCTCTGCACACGAACAAGCGGGCGATGCGGCAGACGCTGAGATGCGTGTAGCCGTTCAAGCCGAAAGGCTTGGAAACTATTTTTGCGGATACCAAGACGGCAGACGTTTTTCTAAAAATGACGCTGTTCCCTCTGCAGCGTCGGCTTTTTGGCGCAGTTCAGAATGCTCTCGCACAAGATCAGCAAACAAAACATCATCGAGCAGCGAGTCTGACACCGCGAGCGTACGCATCTTGGTAGCAGAAACAGCACTTGGCGAGTTCATCAGTAACCCATCAACGATGCGTGCACCCGTCGTACCTAGCTCATCAATCTTGCAAATTTCGTGCACCAAACCGATATGCAAGGCGACCGCGGGGGTAAAACGCTCGCAGGTGAGCGCGTAGCGACGCACGTTGCGTACACCGATTGCCTTGCACAATTGCGGCAAAATAATCCCAGCAATCAATCCCCAACGCGCCTCGGTAATTGCAAAGATCGCGTTGTCAGCAGCCACCACAATGTCGCACACCGAGGCGATACCCGTGCCGCCCCCAAAGCAACCACCCTGGATCAGAGCAACCGTCGGAATGGGCAACGTATCCAAACGACGAATCGCCTCGCCGGTTAAGCGCGACACCCGTTCGTTTTCTTCAGGGCTTTTGGGCGCGACACTCGATATCCAAGCCAGATCAGCCCCCGCCTGAAAATGTTTGCCGTTGCCCTGCATCACCACCACCCGCGCGCCTGGAATTGAAGGCAACAAATCCAAGGCCTGATGTAAACCTTGAATCATGTCTTCGTTATAAGCGTTATTCACATCGGGGCGATTCAGTGTCACGGTCACCACACCACGCGAATCAACGTCACACAACACCGCAGCGTTACCAAGTTCTTTTGACATGAGGGTCTCTTTTTTCGATTAGCTATCGGTTAAGTGTAAACAGTTTCTGAATCAAGTCAGTCAAACAAATGATGTGTATGCATTACGACACCTGAATCACGAACAAATAGCTTTTTACCTCGACCAGATGGTAAAACAAAAAACAACAACATCTGAGTACGTCGCCCAATAAATCCTTGTTGAGGTTGACGGCCACCCTGCACGGAGATGTTATGAACGCCTCCCTCCCCTCTGGGGAGTGAGGGTGACAGAAAAGCAGAGAGCCCTCGCTTTACCTAACGGCATCTAAGTGCCAAAGTGGAGTTTCTTAATTCAACCACAAACGGTAATGAGGGCTCGACATGAAGATTAC
>CAMDEF010000084.1 GCA_945895265.1 Bordetella parapertussis
GATTTTGGCGTTCTCAGAAAAGCGTAAGCCGAAGTTCACTGGTAACTAAGGCAGCGCTAGGGTATTTGCAGAGCGAAAGCAAGAGCAAATGCCCTTTTTATCTATTAGCATAATACGCATAATGTATATTATGTAAAGTAATGTTTCTGGATGTTATTTGGCATTATTGGTTTATCAGCCTCCGTTGATCCACAAACTTCTCTCTCTTCGTTCAAACGTATTTCAGCGAGCATTTGATAGGCTTTCGCCAGACTTCGCTGCTGAGCCTTAGAGCTCATTGCCTGTCTCAATACTATAAATTCCTTAGCCATATCTCGAATATCCATTTAGGTTCACAGTTTACGAATTTTCTTTAATGAACGACTTGCGCCAAACACCGCCAACCGGATAATGCGAGGCTCTGGTTACGTTGGTTACTTTTGTTACTTGAGCTAAGTCATGAAAATATGTATTTACGGTGCGGGTGCTGTGGGTGGTCATTTGGCGGCGCGATTGATTACGGCTGGGCTCGATGAGGTATCGCTAGTAGCGCGTGGCGCGCAACTTCGGGCGATTCAGCAAAACGGCTTGAAGGTGTTTCGGGGTGAAGAAATCTACACCGGGCGCCCCTTTGCAGCCACCGACGACCCTGCTTCGCTGCCGCCCCAAGACGTGGTGCTAGTGACCTTAAAAGCACAGGCATTGCCCGCTGCTGCGGCTGCCATTGAGCGTCTGTTAGCCAAGGATGGCGTGGCGGTGTTTGCCGTCAACGGGATTCCTTGGTGGTGGAATAAAGGTACTAATAACGTCCAAGAGCACCTTGAATGCGTCGACCCGGGTGGCGGGCTTTGGTCGCGGCTGAAAGATCGCTCGTTAGGCTGTGTGATTTACTCGCCCAACGAGGTGATCGAACCTGGCGTGATCAAAACTGCGATGGGTGATCGTTGGATGTTCGGTGAGCCCGATAACGCACCCTCTTCTCGTGTTGATCGTTTGGTTCAGGCGTTTCAAGCCGCCAACATCAACGGCGTTGCAGCGACTGATCTTAGATACGATATTTGGCACAAGTTGCTGATCAATTGCGGCTTGAATCCTGTCGCCGCCCTGACCCGCTTACCAACCGTCAAAATGTCGGCAAGCCCAGAAGTGCGTGCTGAGCGCTGCAAAGTGATGCTTGAAGTATTAGAGGTGGCCTTAGCTTGCGGTACCGATTTGCGAGGCAAGGTCGACCTTGAAGAACTGGTCGCCCCTAAAAAACGCCCCGGTTCAACCACGGCATCGATGCTGCAAGACGTGCTGGCTGGGCGCTCGCTCGAGCACGATGCTATCTTGGGTCAAGTTGTTGAATTTGCACGTCAGCACAACATCAGCGTGCCACGTTGCGAGTTGATGCTGGTCTTGCTGCGCGGCTTGAATCAACAATTGATGGATGAAGCCGCAGCACGAACCTGATCAACAGCAAGAAAAGTTGTTCTGGCAATCAGGTTATGTGGCTCGAAGTATTTCTGTAGTGACTTGATCTGACGATCTGCTAACTTGCGGTGCTTTTCGTCAGATCAAACCGAAACGACCGCGTGGTTTACTTAAACGCCGAGCGCAGTTCACGCACGCCAAGCGCCAGCACACGGGCATCGGCACCGACAGCCACAAACGTGCAGCCAAGCTCAAGATAACGCTTCGCCAACGCACGGTCAGGTGTCAAAATCCCCGCGGCTTTTTTGTGCTTCAAAATCACAGCGATCGATTTTTCAATTGTGCTGACCACATCAGGATGACCCGGATTACCCAAATGACCCAACGCAGCAGACAAATCTGACGGCCCTAAAAATACGCCATCTACGCCTTCAACGGCACAGATCGCCTCAAGATTATTCAAGCCTGTTTGTGTTTCAACTTGCACTAACAAACAGATCTCGTCGTTAGCGCCCTTCACATAATCTTTACGCGAATCCCAGCGTGACACGCGCGCCGAGCCGTAGCCCACGCCACGAATACCATGGGGTGGATAGCGCACCGCTTTCACCAACTCAGCGGCCTGCTCTGCTGTGTCAACCATCGGGATCAGCAAGCTTTGCACACCCAAATCAAGCAGCTGCTTAATCAAGTGCGTTTCGCCAATCGGTGGGCGAGCAACTGCTTGCGTGTTGTAAGCAGCACAGGCTTGCAATTGCGACATGATCGTCAGCGGATCTGTCGGTGTGTGTTCGCCGTCAAGCAACATCCAGTCAAATTCTGCTGTCGCACAAATCTCAGTGGTGAAGGCGTCTGGGATCGAAATCCACAAACCGATATTGGGCTTGCCAGCTTTTAATGATTGCTTAAAACGATTGGTGTAATCAGGCATTGCGATGCTCCTAGAAATTGTCTAATTATTTATTGGTTGTTTTGTTTGCTTAGTTATTAGATCACCTTTATCGCGGTACCCGTGATGGTGGCGATCTCGGTATCTGCCACGATAGCGATCTTAGTAATATTGATGGAGGAATCGCATTGTGATCCTAAGTCGCCAAGCATACCGTTTGCCGGGGCAGCGCTATACCAGCAGATGCCCAGTCTTCACAAAGATCGTGCAACCTTCTTTGCTGAAGGGTTGATGGGCACTCAGGTGCGGGCTTCTGAGCCACGAACCTGCCGGATACCGACCGTGCTCATCCTCAAAGACACCCTCAACGACAAAAATCTCTTCGCCGCCAAAATGCCGGTGTGGATTGAAATACGTTTGCGGCGCCCAGCGTACTAAGGTCGACCCACTACCTTGTCGCATTAACGGCATGACCTTCAAACCAGGCACCATCCCTTGAAACCAAGGCGACGTTTTAGTATCGATGACTTCGCGCTCGACTTGCTCAGGGCCAAGATGACGTAACTTGACAAAGAGCGTACAACCCAACTCACTGAAGGGTGCGTGAGAAGAACCCGGTGGGCTCATGAGGTACGTGCCGGCAGGATAATCACCTGTCTCATCGCTAAACACCCCCTCCAGCACCAAGATCTCTTCACCGAAATCATGGCGATGCGCGTGAAACTTAGAGCCTGGTTGGTAGCGAACGATTGAGGTGGCTTTTGCAACCTCGCCACCCAGACGCTCAAGCATCTTTCTCTCTACCCCTGCCTCTGGGCTCGAAATCCATGGTAAATCATGATGGTTGAGAGTGACTCTCTGACTGTAATCAGCATTGATGTTCATTCAGCTCACGATACCTAAGTGCCATGGCACAAATTCGTTGTCACCTAAATTCAGTAATTCGCTCTTAGACTTTTCGCCCGAAGCCGTACGCAAGATATGTTCAAAAATTTCTGCGCCCATCTGTTGAACGTCAACTAAGCCATCCAAAATCTTGCCACAATTAATATCCATGTCTTCTTCAAGACGGGTAAACATGGGCGTATTCGTTGCCAGCTTGATGGTAGGCGAAGGCTTCGAGCCGAACATCGACCCCCTGCCCGTCGTAAAGCAAATAATATTTGCACCACTCGCAATCTGACCGGTGACCGCGCAAGGGTCGTAGCCTGGCGAATCCATAAACACAAAACCTGGCTCGGTAATACGCTCGGCGTACTCATACACTTGTTGCAAGGGAGTGCTGCCGCCCTTCATCGCCGAGCCCAATGACTTTTCAAAGATGTTGGCTAAGCCACCTGCTTGATTACCAGGTGCCACCACGCCATTGAACTGACCGTTTTGCCCACGTGTGTATTCTTCCCACCAGGCAATACGATCTAACAATTTTTGACCAACTTCGGCGCTGACAGCACGGCGTGTCAGCATATGTTCAACGCCATGAATCTCGGGCGTCTCTGACAAAATCGCAGTGCCCCCATGGCGCACCAAAATATCCATTGCCGCGCCAAGTGCTGGGTTGGCCGTGATACCCGAGAAACCATCCGAGCCACCGCACTCAAGACCAATCTTGATATGACTTGCGCTAACCGGTTCGCGTTTGATCGCATTGGCGCGCGGCAACATAGACTGAATCGCTGCTACACCCGCCTCGATCGTGGCGCGTGTGCCGCCCTCTTCTTGCATCACTAACGTATGCAAGGTGTCAGATTTTTCTAAGCCTTGCGAAGCCACCAAATCAGCAACCTGATTACGCTCGCAGCCAAGTCCAACAATCAACACGCCCGCTAAATTTGGATGGGTGGCATAGCCCGCCAACGTGCGGCGCAACACATCAAAGTGCAAGCTCGGTGTTGACATCCCGCAACCGGTCGTTTGGGCAAACGCGACCACACCATCCACATTCGGATACGCGGCTAAGCGTTCAGGCGTAAACCAATCCGCGATGCGTCGAATTGCCGTCGATGAACAATTGACCGACGACATAATCCCAATAAAGTTGCGCGTGGCTACGCGACCATCGGCGCGCACAATACCCATGAAGCTTGCGCGCTGCTCAACTGGCACATATTGCACTGGCACCACATCACGACCAAAATCGTGTTGATGTTGAAAGTCAGCTAACGCAATGTTATGGCTATGCACGTGCTCACCGGGCTCGATGTCGCGCGTTGCCACACCTATCGGCGTGTCGTACTTCAACACGATTTCATTAGACGCGATCTTGCGGGCTGCGATCTTATGGCCAGCCGGAACTTGCGCGCGTACCTTAATCGTTGTGCCATCGGCGTTCACCGTTGCGCCTAGCGTTAACGGCTCGCGCGCAATCAGAACGTTATCTTTGGGATGAAGACGAATCAGCGCAGCGCCCACAGTCTTAACTCGCAAGCAGCTTTTTAAGCTGCAGTTTTTCAATCAAGATAGTTTCTTTTTTATAGTTTTCGATCACGTATTGCCGATACTGCGCAGGGTCTAAAAAGATCACCGGCGCATCGATTTTTTCGCAGACTGCTTTGAACTCTGGGCTATTGACAGCAACAGCGACAGCCGCCGCAAGCTTTTTCTCAATGGCGGGTTCAAGGCCTGCGGGTGCAACAACGCCGTTGGGCGCATCGTTGACCACGCCAAAGCCTAACTCTTTGAGCGTTGGCACCTCTTTGAAGCGAGGCAAGCGCTCTGCCCCCCAAGTCGCTAACAGCACGAGTTTTTTCGCCTCGACGAGTGCAGACCAAGAACTTGAATCCGCCAACATATCCACCTGGCCACCTAACAAACCTTGCAACGCGGGCGCGCCACCTTTATAGGGCACATGCGTCAGCTTGATCCCTGCCGCCAAGGCAAACTCTTCCATCCCCACATGCGTTTGACCACCGACACCTGAGGTCGAATACGTTAATTTGTCAGGATTCGCTTTCGCAAAGGCCACCATCTCAAGCAGGTTTTTAAACGGAGAGTTTGGTTGAACCACAATCCCGAAAGTTTGTGCCGAGGCCATCGCTAAAAAACTGTAGTCTTTGAGCGGATCGACTTGAACCATTCCTAACTGCGCAAACCGCGTCACAGAAATGGCGAGTTGCCCGATCGTGTAGCCATCTGGCTTGGCAGAGGCCAAGGCTTTTGCACCAATCATGCCTGCCGCGCCTACTCTATTTTCAACCACAACAGCTTGACCCAATTCGCGTGAGGCAACTTGCGCCAACGCGCGCATTGTTGTGTCGCCCGTGCCACCTGCAGGCCAGGGGCAAATAAACGTAATCGCGCGATTAGGGAATGCAGTGCCTTGTGCAAAGGCATTGGGTAGCGCGGCACTAACCGCAGCACCGAGGCTACCTAATACTAATTGACGTCGAGTGTTTAGGCGTGATGCTTGTGTCATTGTTGTCTCGTTGTAA
>CAMDEF010000085.1 GCA_945895265.1 Bordetella parapertussis
AGCCGACGAGAGAAATCGTCATGGCGTAAACGACGAGGACGGTTGGCCGGGTAGTCGGCGAGAATGAGGTGTGGAGTTGTCATGGTACGACCTGTGGTGAGATCCAGTTTTCAATTTGCAGAGTGGCTTCTTCGAGCCCGATCCGCGCCGTGGCAGAGAATGGGACCGCATTTAACGCCCCAATATCCTCTAATTCCTTTTTTACTGCAAAGACAGCTTTGATGCGTTGTCCGTACGGAAACTTGTCGGCTTTTGTCAGCAGCGCCAAGACAGGGCGCCGGGTGGGCGCAATCCAGTTAGCCAAGCGGCGATCTAACTCAGTGACACCGCGACGAATGTCAATGAGCAAAACAATACCCGCTAACGATTCACGACTTTGCAGGTAGCCGCCCAAAATGTCGGCCCATTCTTCGCGGGCACGGTGAGCCACCGCCGCATAGCCATAACCCGGTAGGTCGACCAGATAGCCCAGCCGCTCGTCTGGGTCGAGCGGGTCAGGCAGGCCAAACATGTTGATCAGTCGAGTGCGCCCAGGCGTTTTACTTGAAAACGCTAGTCGCTTCTGGTTGGTCAACACATTGATGGCGGTCGACTTGCCAGAATTTGAGCGCCCGACAAAACAGACTTCAGGGGCGCCGGGCTCGGGCAATTGGTCGAGTCGGGCGGCCGAAGTAAAAAACGAAGCATGTTGCAATAGGGACACTGTAGGGCCTAGAAGAATCAGTTCAGACGCTATTGTATAATCGTGTGTCTAAAACAGTGGTTTTTTGTGGCTTAGGTGTTTTTGTGCCCCACTCGGCGTCGAGGTTTTCAATGAAGTATTTGTTGTCAAAGGTAGTGCTTGCGGGCTGTTTGTCGCTCGGTGTCTCTGCCATGTCCCCAAGTATTGCGGCCGGTGCCGCCACAGGTCCAGCCAAGCCCGATGCGGCAAAAGGTGCGACTCTCTATGAACAAGGTGATGCTGCGCGCGGTGTTGTTGCGTGCGCCTCCTGTCACGGCGCTGCTGGTAACAGTACGATCCCAGCCAATCCGAATTTGGCGGCTCAATCACACGAATACATTTATAAGCAACTGACTGAGTTTCGCCTGAAAGCGGGCGCGAAAGAGGTGCTGCGTAAAGGCGTTGATGGCGCACCCTCAGTCATGACTGCGATGGCAGGCCCACTAACCGAAGCCGACATGCAAAACCTTTCGGTTTATTTGACACAGCAAAAACTCACTGAGCCTGCCACGGCAACCAATCCAAAATTACTCGAGCGCGGCCAACATATCTGGCGCGCGGGGATCCCGGATCGCAATGTGCCCGCTTGCGCAGGCTGCCACTCGCCTAACGGTGCCGGTATTCCTGGCCAGTACCCACGGTTAAGCGGCCAATTCCCAAGCTACATCGAAGAGCAGCTAAAGTTGTTTCGTGCGGGTCACCGAGCAAACAACCAAATGATGAACCAAATTGCCGATCGCATGTCTGACTCAGACATTAAGGCCGTCTCTGACTATGCAGCAGGTTTGCGCTAGGCAGCTGCGTTAACAGAACGCAAACAAGGGGGGGTCGAAAGACACCCCCTTTTTTTTAGATAAATACCGTGATAACACCTAGTACGCCGACACAGTCAATCGCAAACGATGTCTCGCCTAGTGCGGGGTCGGGCGGCCCGCGCTCAGCGTCAGCCGTGGTCAACACGCTTGAGTTGCTGAGTTCGATGCGCTTTTCAATTAGCTTGCTCGTTTTCATTTGCATGGCTAGCCTGATTGGTACTGTCGTCGCGCAAGGGCGTTCAGCAAACGCGTATATCGATCAGTTCGGCCCCTTCTGGTTTGAGGTGTTGGATAAGTTTTCGATTTGGCATATCTATAACAGTTGGTGGTTCTTGGTTACGATGGCCTTCTTGGTGCTCTCGACTAGCTTATGCCTGATCCGAAACGCACCAAAAATGCTCAAAGATGCTCGGTCGTTTCGTGAGCACATTCGAGCCGCAAGTCTGCGTTCGTTTCATCACAAAATTGAAGTGGATACTGCCCGCGAGCCAGCACAGGCGGCTGGGTCAATTCAGACGTGGCTGCAAAAGCAAGGGTATGCCGTACGTCAGCGTGCTGACGGTGACTCAGTGTTGTTGGCTGCCAAGCGAGGCAGTGGTAATCGCTTTGGGTACATCTTCGCCCATGCTGCAATCGTGATTATCTGTGTCGGTGGTTTGCTTGACAGCGAATTACCCATACGCTTGCAAGTTTGGTTGTTTGGTAAAACGCCAATCGTCGAAAACATGATGATCGCCGATGTGCCCGCGCGCGGACGCTTATCGGTCGATAACCCGAGTTTTCGTGCCAATGTGTTGGTGCCAGAGGGTAGCAAGCGCAGCTCAGCGATTATTACGGTAGATGATGGCGCCTTGGTGCAGCCCTTGCCTTTTACCCTTGAGTTGAAGAAGTTTATTGTGGATTACTACTCGACCGGAATGCCAAGCCGCTTCATGAGTCAGGTTGAAGTGACAGACCCAGCGACAGGTAAAACGTTTGCGGCCAACATCGAAGTCAACGAGCCCTTGCATTTCAAGGGCGTCACGGTTTACCAATCGAGCTTTGATGATGGCGGTAGCGAAGTCGAACTGCTCGGCTATCCCCTCACTGGCTCTGGCACAGAGACGTTTGCCTTAAAAGCCCTTGTGGGGCAAACCAGCGACATCACACTGGGCACTTCAGGCCAAGTCGTCAAAGCCGAAATTACCAAACTGCGCACGATCAATGTCGAAGACCTCACCGCTGGTGAGCCGTCAGCCCCAAAAGAATTTGGCGAACACGTGGCCGCAGTGACGGGTAGTGCCGCAAACAAGAAACATAAAAATCTGCGTAACATTGGGCCAAGCGTCGAGTATCGTTTGATTGACGCGAGTGGGCAGGCCACGACGTTTCACCAATACATGTTGCCCGCCGAGCTTGACGGCTCGCGAGTGTTGTTAGCTGGGGTGCAAGAGGCGGGTCGAGCTGGCTTCAGGTACCTACGCATGCCGGCCGATGACTACGATACCGCTGAAGAGTTTATGCGCGTGCGCGCAGCACTAGCGAGCCCAGCAGACAGAGTCGAGGCAGTACGGCGCTTTGCACGCGCCTATCAGGGTAGCGCCACCGATCAGCAGGCGTTGCAGACTTCAGCGCAGCGCGCGCTCGAGACCTTCGCCGATGGCGGCTTACAAGCGATCTCTCGCTTTCTTGAGACGAATGTGCCGCCGGCCGAACAGCAGCGTGCCGCCGATATCGTGATCCGCTTACTCGGTTCGGCCATTCACGAGTTGCGAGGCCTCGCGCGTGAGCGTGCGGGCCGCCCGGCGTTAGACACTTCGGCTCAGCAACTCGAGCTTGATGCAAATTGGTCTAGATTGGCTGTGGCTGCGCTATCGGATTTAACGCTTTACCCAGCGCCGCTGCTCTTGACACTGAAATCCTTTAACCACGTGCAGGCAAGTGTTTTTCAAGTGAGCCGTACGCCCGGAAAATTCATTGTCTATCTTGGGTGTTTGTTTTTAGTCTTAGGCGTTTTCACAATGTTCTATGTACGTGACCGACGCATCTGGGTGTGGTGTCGGCCGGCAGAACACGCACAGGGTACCTGTGTATTAGCCGCGATGACATCGCAAAAGCGTACACTCGATTTCAATCGAGAGTTTGACCGTTTCAAGGCCGCGCTGAACAAGCTCAGCCAAGTGACTTAAATCGAGCTGCCCGCAGCAAGCAAGGTGTGCCAAAGCTGACTCGGCGCTAAGCAAAGTGAGTCAACACGCAAGACGGCTCGAGCAGCCGATGATTCACGTGTTACCGACGTTGGTATCTTTTTTCAATTCATCGAGAACTTTGTCATGACGAATTCAATCGCCGAGTCACGAAACGACTGGGATGACCTCTCTGAGTCAGGCGATGGGCGCGAGCAGCGTGGCCGTCCAAACTGGACTGATATTTTATTTTTTGTGCTCCTGGCAGTGGGCGCTGGCTATGCGCTCAAGACGTTTAGCAATTCAATGGATTATTACGAGCAAACCATCTTGGTATTGGCCGTGCCAAGCTTTGCCTGGCTGGGTTGGCTCTGGCGCCCCTTACGCACCTTGATACTAACAACGGCAGTTGCCACGGGCTTTGCAATCTGGCTCTATCAAGGAGATATTGCACGTGCCGAGCAGGTCTTCTTTTTAAAGTATCTGTTCTCGTCTCAATCAGCAATTTTGTGGATGTGTGTCTTATTTGTGTTGGCGACCGTTTGTTATTGGCTGGGCTTTGTTAGCCCCACATCGGCGTGGCTAGGCACAGTTCTAACATGGTCTGCAGTGTTCTTGGGTACGACAGGTATGTTGGTGCGTTGGCGCGAGAGTCATTTGCTTGGGCCCGATATTGGCCATATTCCTGTGAGTAATCTCTACGAAGTGTTTGTGTTGTTTGCCCTGATCACCGCGTTGTTTTACTTGTATTACGAACGTCGTTACGCCACGCGTGCGTTAGGTGGTTTTGTCTTACTCGTCATTACCTCGGCGGTGATATTTTTACTTTGGTACTCCTTCACGCGTGACGCAGCGCAAATTCAGCCGTTGGTGCCTGCACTCAAGAGCTGGTGGATGAAAATCCACGTACCCGCAAACTTTATTGGTTACGGCACGTTTTCGCTCGCGGCCATGGTGGCGTTTGCCTACCTGGTCAAACAAAATAGCCACACTAAGTCATGGCTTAAGCTCACGCCGCTCTTTGTATTAGGGGTATTGCTGGCTGGTGAGCCCATGGTGTTTGGTAGCAAAGAGGTGTCAGCTACCTGGATGCTGTACTTCGGTATCGGCGCCTTGATTGTTGGCACGATTTTGTTGTTTCGTCGCCCAATTGGTGAGCGCCTGCCTTCGTTTGAGGTGCTTGATGACATCATGTATCGCGCGATTGCGATTGGCTTTGCCTTTTTTACCGTGGCGACTATTTTGGGTGCTTTGTGGGCGGCAGACGCTTGGGGCGCGTATTGGCAGTGGGATCCAAAAGAAACCTGGGCGTTAATTGTGTGGCTGAACTACGCCGCGTGGCTGCATTTGCGACTGATGAAGGGCTTGCGTGGCACGATGGCTGCCTATTGGGCGCTGGTCGGTTTGCTGGTGACAGGTTTCGCCTTTTTGGGGGTTAATATGTTCTTGTCGGGGCTCCACTCTTACGGTGCGCT
>CAMDEF010000086.1 GCA_945895265.1 Bordetella parapertussis
CGAAGATAGCGTGCATCAATATCGTTTTAAAGATGTGATCGACCTTGAGAGTGGCAAAGTCTTGCATCACATCGAACACGAAATTCGCAGCCTGATGCACCCCTTGTATGCGCGCCCTCTCATTAACCGCAACGCAGAGCGAAATATTCAAAATTTTGTTCCTGGGCAAGAGGCCTATGTTTGGACCTTACCCTAGTTTTTTGTGAAGCACAAAAAAGTTGAAAGCTGGCGTGCACTCGTCAAAAAACTTGGTCTTGAAAATCTAGGAGGCTAATCGTGACTCCAGGCAGCAAGCGCGCATTAATTATTGGTGGCTCACTGGCGGGATTATTCGCAGCAAATTTATTGCGCAAGCAAGGCTGGCAGATTTCAATTTACGAACGCACCCAAGGGGATCTGGCGAGCCGAGGCGCAGGCATTGGCACCTATCGCCAACTCTTTGACATCATGGCAAGCCTGGGCATTCAAGACCTCGAGGCCAAATGTATCCCGCTAAAAAGACGTCTGTGTTTTGGGCCGTCTGGCGAGGTCGTGCATGAGGTAAACAAACTGCATACCATGAGTGCGTGGGCAACAATCTATAACGCCTTGCGCGACCTTGTCCTCGCTCATGAGTATCACTCAGGCAAGCAACTCGTTACGATTGAACAAGCCAACAATCGCGTCACAGCGATATTTAGCGATGGCAGCCGCGAAACTGGCGATCTATTAGTGGGTGCAGATGGCCTGCGCTCAACAGTGCGTCAGCATTTCGCACCCGAGATCGAACCTATCTATGCGGGCTATGTCGCATGGCGCGGTATGGTCGATGAAAATGATTTTTCGCCTGAGGACCATGCACAGATCTTTGAGAACTACGCATTTGGGTTTCCTGATGGCGAACAATTTTTAGCCTATCCAGTTTTAGGACGTACTAACGAGAACATTCGAGGCAAGCGCTCTTACAACTTTGTGTGGTATCGCCCTGCCTCAGAAGCGCAGTTAAAAGACCTGTGCACGGATGAACATGGCGTTTGTCACGGCAGCGCGATCGCCCCGCCACTGATTCGCAAAGAACTGACTGTGGGGATTAAAGCCGCCGCGAAAAAGCTTTTAGCGCCTCAACTTGCACGCATTGTTTGCCAGGTGCCTCAGCCGTTTTTTCAAGCCATCAATGACCTTGAGTCAAAACGGCTGGTGTTTGGACGAGTCGCGTTAATCGGCGACGCTGCCTTTATCGCCCGGCCGCATGTCGGTGGTGGCATCACAAAGGCGGCAATTGATGCTCAAACGCTGGCGCAGGCCTTAGCAGCTCAACCCGACAATATTGATCAAGCCCTAAGCGTCTTCGAGACTCAGTCGCTGCACTTTGGTGGCGGGGTGGTCGATCGATCTCGTGGCCTAGGCGCGTATCTTGAGGGGCAACATAAGCCTTTCGATGCCCGAACCCCAATACAACAGTCACGCGACATTAAAAAAGTCATGCAAGAACAGGGGGCTGCGCTCACGAACGAATTGTTAAATTCAACTGATCCTGCACATTGAACCAAGTTGACACAAGGCTAAACTACAGCGTGATTCAATCCTTCCTCAAAACTGAGTATTAGAATGACTATGAAAAAAATCGGAATGATCGGCATTGGCATGATGGGCTACGGCATTGCAACAAATTTGCTCAAACACGGCCACGCGCTGTCGGTTCTTGAACATGTTGGCAATCAACCGCTTGATACTCTAATTGCGGGTGGCGTCACCACCTTCAACACCCCCAGAGAGCTCGCTGCACAATCAAACATTGTCATCTTGTGCGTCACTGGCACGCCTCAAGTCGAAGCAGTTCTTTTCGGCGAGCAAGGTGTGCTGCAAGGGCTCGAACCTAACAGTATCGTCATCGACTGCTCAACCGCTGTCCCCGCTTCAACTGAACGCATTGCAAAATTTGTCTCTGACTATGGCTGCCATTTTATGGACGCCGCCATGACACGAACGCCTAAAGAGGCCGCCGAGGGGCGCCTGAACTTGCTGGTCGGTGCAGAACCGACTTTGTTTGAGCAATGCAAACCGCTCTTAGAATGTTTTGCAGAAAATATCGTACATGTCGGGCCCGTTGGTGCAGGGCATCGCATGAAACTGCTACACAATTTTGTGTCGCTCGGTTCGGTCACGCTCATGGCAGAGGCGGCCGCTTGTGCTCAGTTAGCCGGAATAGCACCTCAAACCTTTATTGACGTACTGGCCATGGGCGGAGGCTGGGGCGCGCCGCTCGAACGACTTAAGCCTTATCTAACAAACAAAGATACCTCTAACTTACGTTTCAGCTTGGCCAATTCGCTCAAAGATTTGAGCTACTACAACCAAATGGCCGAGGATATGAGAGTCGATCACACCATCGCGCAAGCCGTAAAAGGCTCACTCACCCAAGCATGTCACGACGCCGATCCACAGTCACTACTACCCGAGATCGTGTCGATCATCGCTAAAAGACATTAAGACAATCATTCACTAACCTCGAGACAATCATGTCAATATTTACTCGTAGCAGTCAACGTTCAATACGCTTGGGTGCGATCGCGCTTGGTAGTGCCTTGGCGCTTGCAAGCTTGAGCAGTCCAGCCCAAGCGCAAGCTAACTACCCAGATAAACCCATACGCTTAGTCGTACCTTACACGCCAGGTGGCGGTGCTGACACAAACTCGAGAATGCTTGCACAACCAATGTCTGTCATTTTGGGTCAACCTATCGTGATTGAAAATAGGCCTGGCGCCAGCGGCGTGGTAGGTGCGATGGCAGTATTGCAAGCACCAGCCGATGGCTATACCGTGTTTTTTGACGCGTTTCCGTACGCCGTGAATGCAGTCATGCGTAACCTACCCTTTGATCCGGTGAAAGACATGATCCCAGTGTCTCAGGCGATCAATATGCCTCTGATCTTAGTCGTGCCCGCGGCAAGCCCTTTTAAAACGTTAAAGGACTTGGTCGAGTTCGCCAAAGCGAATCCCGATAAGCTCGACTACGGCTCGTACGGCGCTGGCGGGGCCGCTCATCTAGCGGCTGAGCTGTTACAACGCGATGCAGGCATCAAATGGACTCATGTCCCGTATAAGGGAGGAGCGCAGGCGATTGCCGATGTTTTGGCGGGCCGCTTAGGTGGATATTTTTCAAATCCGATCACCGCACTGCCACATTTAAAATCTGGCAAGCTTCGTGCGCTAGGCACAACAGGTGCGACCAGAATGGAGGCGATCCCTGATGTCTCTACGCTTGAAGAGCTGGGCTATCCAGGATTTACAGTTGTCGAATGGAATGGCTTCTTTGTTGCCAAAGGAACACCCACAAATGCGATTGAGCGACTCGCAAAAACCATCAACGAGGCCACCAAAGACCCAGCCGTTAAAGCCCGCATGGGGTCAATGGGCATTGAGCCTGTCGGCAATACCCCCGAGCAATTCACGACTTTCTTGCAAGGCGAAATTAAACAGTGGCGCGCGCTGGTTCAAAGCAACAACATACGCGCCGACTAGGACATCAACTAATCGTCACGCCACCGTCAATCACCAGGCTTTGACCGGTCATAAACGAACCCGCCTGCGAGGCTAAAAAGACAGCCGCGCCGGCGATTTCATCGGGTTCACCAATTCGGCGCAGTGGTGTTGTCGAGACGCGCTTAGCGAGATTCGCTTCGTCTTCCCACAAGGCGCGAGCAAAATCAGTTTTTACTAAACCGGGGGCAATGCAATTGACGCGAATATTGTGCGGGCCGTACTCAACCGCCAGATTGCGCGCCAGCTGCATATCGGCAGCCTTACTAATGCCATACGCCCCAATCACAGGTGAACCCTTCAGCCCCCCTATCGAAGACACGATAATGATTGAACCCGCTCGCCGGGCAATCATTTCAGGAGCGACGTAACTGATCAACCAGTGGTTGGCCACGATATTGTTATCTAAGATCTTACGAAACTGATCATCTGCAATGTTGGCTTGTGGGCCGTAATACGGATTACTTGCCGCGTTACATACCAAGATATCAACCTTGCCAAACTCACGCTTTGCAACAGTCACTAAGTTTTCAAGCTCTGCCTTTGACGAAATATTAGCGGGCACAGAAATCGCCGTGTTTGCGCCATGGCGTGCATTGAGGGCATCAACCACCTCTTGGCACGCTGGCGCCTTACGCGACGAGATCACCACCTTAGCCCCATGTTCAGCCATGCGCTCGGCAATCGCTTTGCCGATGCCACGCGATGAGCCGGTAATAATGGCAACTTGCCCTTTGAGATTAAATAAGTTCATGTTTTTTTCTCGTATTTGTTTTTAAAAAATTAAATAAGCGAATCATCGAAACACTTCACAGTGACGCCATATGATCGACTCATCAAAATACTTCACCGTGACCTTACATCACATACTTGCTTTTCACCATTACGCGCACTCGAACACTTCAATATTAGGTTGTGCCCTGCGCCTATCTAAGCAGCCATCCCTTTACGCAACAACTCATCAATGAGCTCGTTCATCCCGATTACCCGAGTCTCAGCAAGCACACGCAATTCACCCGCTAACCCAGCATTGAGCTTGACGGCAAAAGGGATCAACCCTTTTTCTTGATCAATCTTGCGTTGCTCTTTGCGATCAAGCACACCGCCTGCCGCAAAACGATCAGGCGTACCGGCTTGTTTGAGTTTGCCGTCAATTTTCAGACCTAAGTTTTTATACAGATCAGTCTTTTTCAT
>CAMDEF010000087.1 GCA_945895265.1 Bordetella parapertussis
GCGACGGCGCTGTGGCTTGAGCAGGCGAATCAAAAAAGAAACGTCAAAGGCATTTTGTTTTTAGCGGGCCAATTACACGACGGCTTGATTCAAAACATGAGTTGGCCACATTTCGAAAAAGCATTGAATGTCAAAACACAAGGTCTACTCAATATCGACACCTTGAGTCGAAAGCTAGACTTAGATTTCTTTATTGCCTTTTCTTCTCTCACCTCGTTGACGGGCTCACCCGGGCAAACAAGCTATGTCGCAGCCAACACCTTCGTCGATCATTTGATGCAGTTACGCATCTCGCAAGGCCTACCAGGGCTGAGCATCAATTGGGGCCCTTGGGAAGAAGCTGGTATGGCACAGCGCTTGAGCGCCACGCAAGCTAAACGCTTACTTGACCTAGGCATAGCACCACTCGCCACCGCACAGGCCCTACAGGTCTTTAATGGTTTGGGTCAAAAGACGCCACCGCAGGTCGGAGTGGCTGCGATCAACTGGTTGCAGTTTTTGAAAAACTTTCCAAAAGCAGCGAACGACCGTTTATACACCTTGTTCAGACAAACCCAAACCACGGTTGAACGCACTTCGCCTCAGGTTCAAACGCAAACGCAGCAAATGGTTTGGCGTGAACTGTTAAATGAAATCGACAGGTCTGCGCGTGATCGTCGCCTCGTTGAACTACTCAAGGCTGCTATCAACAAGGTCATTGGGGCCAATGAGAATGAGCCAATCGAACTGAGAAAACCATTATTTGACCTAGGACTCGACTCTCTGACCGCAGTAGAGCTTAAAAACCGCCTTGAAACTAATTTTCTTTGCTCTTTAAGTACGACGCTTTTGTTCGACTATCCGACACTTGAAGCCTTAAGCGCTCATTTGAAGACAAAAATGTCTGATCTTTTTGCAGCAGATGAGCAACCAGTGGTCGATCCCGCGGTCGCGGTGAGCACTCCCGCCACCGATGAATTCGATGACCTCTCTCAAGACGATTTAGAAATGCTTCTTGCATCTAAACTTAGAAAATAACTGATTCAAATCCCATGGCTGAAGGCACTTCGACTCCACAAAACTCCCGTGATCTGATCAAGGGTGCCCTCGTTCGCATTCAAGAGCTCGAATCAGAATTGGCCTTGATTCACGCTCAAAAAAATGAACCCATCGCGATCGTCGGTATGGGGTGCCGCCTGCCCGGCGACGCCATCAATCCCAAAACTCTTTGGGATCTGCTAGCCAAAGGTCGAAGCGGCATTTGTGAAGTCCCTGCCGAGCGTTGGGATATCAACGCACTGTACGACCCGGATTTGACCGTACCGGGAAAAATGAACACCCGGTACGGTGGTTTTGTTAAACATGTTGCTGACTTTGACCCTGAGTTTTTTGGCATCTCGCCACGCGAAGCGGCATCGATGGATCCGCAACAGCGCCTGCTACTAGAGGTCACGTGGGAAGCGCTTGAAAACTCAAATATCGATCCGCGCGAACTATATGGCAAAGCAGCAGGCGTGTTTATCGGCATCATTGCCTACGATTATGGGCAGCGACTTTTAGCGCTCAACGGTTTACAAAACATCGACGCGTACTCAGGCACCGGCTCATCGCTCGGCGTAGCGGCTGGGAGACTCTCTTATATTTTGGGCTTAACCGGACCGAGTTTGAGTCTCGATACTGCGTGCTCTTCATCTTTGGTGACCATTCACCTTGCTTGTGAAAGCTTACGCCGCCGCGAATGTGATCTCGCCATTACTGGCGGGGTGAATCTGATGTTAGAACCGGGGCTGAGCGTCAATTTTTCTAAAGCTCACATGCTCTCGGCAGACGGCCAGTGCAAGACCTTCGATTCATCGGCTGATGGCTATGTTCGGGGAGAAGGCTGCGGCATCGTGATCCTCAAACGTTTAAGTGATGCCATCAAAGACCAAGATCCGATTTTGGCGTTAATCCGCGGATCGGCCGTCAACCAAGACGGTGCCAGCGGTGGCCTGACGGTTCCAAGCGGCCCCTCGCAGTCTGCCGTCATCAGACAAGCCCTGCACAATGCTGGCCTCAGCCCAAGCGATGTAAGTTACATCGAGGCACATGGCACTGGCACCTCGCTTGGCGATCCCATCGAGCTGGGCTCAATGTCCGAAGTCTTTAGTGAACAACGTGCGTTAAATGACCCACTATGGATAGGATCGATTAAAACGAACATCGGTCATTTAGAGGCCGCAGCAGGTATTGCCGGAATCATGAAGTTGGTACTTGCGCTTGAGCACGAACAGCTGCCCCCTCACCTCAATTGCCAAACACCAACTCCGAGATTTCCGTGGAAAGACAAGCCACTTCGTGTGGTGCAAGCGACTCAACCTTGGCCGCGCTCAAGCAAACCCCGTATTGCTGGAGTCAGCAGCTTTGGCTTTAGCGGCACCAACGCCCATATCCTTCTCGAAGAGGCACCACTTGACACGCGTGACCTGAAGAGCCACCCCGCGGCGAAGCGAGTTTCTACACAAATATTAAATTTGAGTGCTCGCTCTGAGCCAGCACTTCGCGAATTGGCAAACACCTACTCTTCGCTTTTACTGAACCACCCAGACATTAACCTGTATCAACTTTGTGCGAATGCAGCAGCAAGTCGAGCAAACCTCAAGTATCGACTGTCTGTCTTAGGAAGCACGTCTCTTGAGATTACTGAGCGTCTAAATGAGTTTGTACGTGCTGAAACCAATCGCGCCATCGTACAGGCGCCAGAGCATTCAACTAACAACACGGACACCGCATTTTTGTTTACAGGGCAAGGCTCTCAATATCCAGGGATGGGTCAAGCTCTGTACGCCACGTATCCTGAATTTAAGAAATGGATCGACCTGTGCGCAAAGATCTTAAGCCAACATTGTGACAAACCCTTAACTGAGCTGTTGTTTCAAACCGAGAGCGCTAGTCTGAATCAGAGTTTGTATACGCAGCCCGCTCTCTTCTGCTTAGAGTATGCCGTTGCAAAACTTTGGCAATCATTTGGTGTGCATCCTACGATTCTTGTCGGCCACAGTTTAGGCGAGTATGTTGCGGCTTGCCTTGCCGGCGTCTTCTCGCTCGAAGACGCAATTGGAATCGTCTCTAAGCGCGCCTCGTTGATGCAGGCATTGCCAAAAAATGGCGCAATGGCCGCCGTGTCGTTATCTGAGAAAGATTTAGCGACTCACCTGCAAGCGTATCAAACTGACGTTGCTATCGCCGCCATCAATGGTAAAGAGCGTTGCGTGATCTCTGGAAACAAAGACAGTGTCGACTTAGTGCTCAAGGCACTAGACCAGCAACAAGTCGCGTACAGCATGCTTTCGGTCTCTCATGCGTTTCACTCTCCTTTAATGGAGCCCATGCTTGCGTCGTTTAAAGAGTACTTAAATACTGTCACCTTCAATCCTGCCCGCATTCCTATTATTAGTAATTTGACAGGTGAGCTGGCAAACCAAGATATCTGTACTCAAGACTACTGGCTCAAGCACATCCGCGAGCCCGTGCAATTTGCAAAAGCTGTTGAGCTTTTGAAAACTAAGAATATTGAGTGTTGTATTGAAGTTGGGCCTAGCCCGATACTTTGCAGTCTGGCCCGCGAAACTTTATCTGGCGCTGCACTGTTGCCCAGTCTTAAACAGCACGAAGCAGACAACTGGCACATCTTGCACGCGCTGGGTAAGCTGCACACGCGACATCAACTCGTTGATTGGCAACAAACGTATCCTCGGTCGACCTTCTCGCATTTGGCGCTACCTAATTATCCATTTCAGCGCGAACGCTATTGGGTTGAGCGTAGACCAGAGCACGCTCAACCCACTCGTCCAGACAAACATAACCATCCGTTGTTAGGCGCACCGCTTAAGCTTCCAGGCTTACCCGAGCAGCAAACACGTTTCAGCACACTGCTTGATACCGAACTCTCTTACCTAACAGAGCATTGCGTGTTTGGTCAGGCCATCTTGCCTGCAACCGGGTTAATTGAAATTGCCCTTGCGGCATACATGCAGCAAGGTGGCTCTTTACCCGTCACACTATCCAATTTTGAGATTAGCCAGGCCTTCACGATTTCAGGGCAAATTGATCATGACTCTCAAATTATTTTGAACCAGAACCCTGAGGGTTATCAGTTTGATTTATATAGCAATGCTCAATCGTCAGAACGAGTGTCAGACCAATGGACGTTGAATGCTCGCGGCCAAATTTCACCCAGCGTTCGAACAGCATCGACCGACAAGACTCTGGCTCAATTACGCAAACGTCTGACTAGCGAATTGACTGTCACTGATTTTTACCAGCACTGCGAAGCACTCGGCATTCACTACGGACCTTCGTACCGTTTGCTCAAACACCTTTGGAAATTTGATCAGCAAGCCCTAGCCGACATTACGCTCTCTGACAACGAACTGGTTGGGCAATTCGATCAGTACTATTGTTATCCCACGCTGCTTGATGCTTGTTTTCAAATTTTATTTTCTGTGTTGCCAAGCCAAAC
>CAMDEF010000088.1 GCA_945895265.1 Bordetella parapertussis
CCAAAGGTCTTTGCGATAATCGCACTGCCGTATGCGCCAATCCCAAAAAACGCTGCGTGCCCCAAGGAGATTTGCCCCGCCATCCCAGTCAAGACGTTGATGCTTTGAGTAAACAGAATCGATACGAGCGCAAAGCTAAGAATTTGCAATGTCGCGCCGCGCAAGTAGGGTGCACCAAAAAAGACGACGACAAACAGCACAAGCAGCGCGAGGGGATGAGTCGCTAGTTTGGTTAAAAATATACGCATTGCGTTCATGCTTTGGTCACCTCAGCGCGCCCAAAAAAACCTTCAGGCCGTAAGGCCAGCATCATAATTAAAAGCGCAAAGGCGATGCCATGTTCGGCGGCAGTAGAGATATAACCCCCAACTAATTTACCGATGATGCCAACGATGATGCCGCCTATCAGGGCGCCTGCTGAGCTACCCATCCCGCCTAGCACCGCAGCGACAAAGCCCATGAGTACTAACTCAAACCCAAAGGCGGGGTCTACGGTGCCACTAATTTGTGCGGTGAGGATGCCAGCGATACCCGCCATGATGCTCGATAAAACGAACGAGCCAGAGACAATCAGATTGACGGGTAGACCTTGCACAATGGCAAGCTCCATGTCCTGAGCGGTGCCCCGAATCGCGGTGCCCAAAACGGTGTAGCGGGTGAGGCCCTCTAACACCACAATAATCAAGATCGAGACAACAAAGATCGATACGTACTGCAAAGAAATATTTTGGCCACCAATATCGATTACGTCTTGAACCGTGAATAGCACTTCAGGAAACGGAATGGCCTGCGAGCCAAAAAACTTTGAAGTAATGCCTTGAAGCAAAATTCCAAAGCCCAGCGTTGCAATCACCCAACCCATGCTTCCCGCAGTCTTGAGTGCAGGCCGCACCGCGATGCGTTCGACGATGACACCAACCAAGGCGACGATGGCCACACCTGCAATGATGGCAACGCCATTGCTGAGCCCTTGCACCGTGAGTAGCGCAGTGGATATCGCGCACAGCATCATGACTGCACCTTGACCAAAATTAAGCGTTTTGGTGGTCCAGAACGTTAAATTCAGGCCAACGGCAACCAAGGCGTAGACTGAGCCGACGCACGCCCCAGCAATCACTAAAGAGAGAAAAAAATCCATGCTGAGGCATACCCTGCAAACGTTGAGATCACCCCAAAAGGGGTGCGTATTGACTCAATGACAGATTTGGGGGCGCTTCTTTACTCGACAACAGGCTTGAGGTACAGAGCCCCGGCGGCAGATTTGTTGATCTCGAATAAGCCTAGATCTTCAGGCTTAAAGGCTTCGTGTATCTGGGCGGTTAGGGTGATGGATGGAACTGCTATGCCAGCAAGCCCTTTGGTTTGATTGAGTGCTGCAATCACCGCGGCTGGCTCTGTCGAGCCAGCGCGTCTGATTGCATCAAGTAGCACGACCGCACAGTCATAGGCATTGCCGACGATGGCCGCCATTGAGATTTGCGGGTTTGCAGCGTCAGAACCATACCAGCGATCTGTTCCATGCGCGGCGCGGTACTGGTCGACAAAGTTTTGTGCATAGGCAGATAAGGGTCTTTTGCCAAAGGCATCAGGGCTGACCGAACGGGTACCAATTGCGAGATCACCCGCGCCTTCAAGATATGGGGCAGTCACGGCACCAGTTGAGCCAAACAGCGGCACTTTAACGTTTGCCCGGCTCATGTTTTTACGAATCACAGCAAAGTCAGCGCCTAAGCCTACGACTAAGATTGCGTCGACCTGGCTGCGTTGCAAACGTGCGACCTGCGAGGTCATGTCTTGGCTGCGTTGGTTATAGGACTCGATCTGAACCTTCGCAGTAGGATTGGTGGCTGCGATTGATTTTTTGACGAGCTCGGCACCCGTGACACCGTAGGCGGTGCTTTCATGAATGACACCAATATTTTTGTACTGTTTGCCTAAAATTTGACCCAGGCGATTGGCTTCAGATTCGTTGGTGATCGCCATCGACACAACGTTTTTACGTGGTGGTTGCTCTTTACCTTTTGGATAAATCACAGAAGGTGATTGCGCGAGGGGATTACAAGTCGGACGACCGTCGGCTTCGAGCATGTCCATGGTAGCGAGTGAAGGGCCACTACCGGCTGGCGCGATGATGGCGACGATGTCTTTATTATCAAGAATGCGGCGCATGTTTTGCACGGCTTTGTCTGGCACTAACTGATCATCCATGGCTTCGGCGAGTTCAATTTTTCTGCCGTTGATGCCACCTTTTTTTATTCCATTCGTCAATGGCAAGCACGACACCACGGCGATTGCCTTCACCAAACTCATTGAACGGGCCAGTGAGCGCGGTTGTCATACCAAGCTTGATGGTTTGTTGCGCACTGGCGGTTGGGCTCGCCAACAAAAGCGCTGCGGCGATCAGGGTCAAACTGCTATAACTTTTAGAACTAGTCATGAAGGTCTCCTTGTGGTCTCGTATTTAAATCGCATCGATGGCGACCTAATTTTTTGTATTTTTTGTATTCTGCCTGAAATTTGCGAATCACGGTGAGTCTTATTTCGATAAGCATCGACCGAGTGGTTAAATAGGCGTCACCCCTTTTTTTGGCAAACTAGGTCATCGTGAAAGCCTTTTACTCCGATCATTTCGTTTTGCCGTTACCGGCTGGGCACCGCTTTCCCATGTCCAAGTACCGACTCCTGCGCGATGCGGTGAGTGCCGAACGTAATATTGAATTGAACGAAGCGCCGGCCGCGACCGATACTCAGATCTTGTTGGCCCACGCCCCGCGGTACCTGCAAGCCGTCATTCGAGGCGAGCTCAGCGCAAAAGAGCAACGCGAGATTGGTTTTCCCTGGAGCCTCGAAATGGTCGAGCGTTCACGCCGTTCGGTGGGGGCGACACTCGCGGCCTGTGAGGCTGCAAGCGTTGACGGCATTTCAGTGAATCTTGCCGGTGGCACGCACCATGCGTATCGCGAGCGTGGCAGCGGCTTTTGTGTATTTAATGATGCCGCGATTGCTGCGAAGGTTTTGCAGAAAAGCAGCAATCCAAAAGCGAGTATCGCGATCATTGATCTGGATGTGCATCAGGGTGACGGTACAGCATCGATCTTTCAAGACGATCCGACTATCTTTACGTTATCGCTTCATGGTGCGCGCAATTACCCGTTTAAGAAGCAACAGAGCTCGCTAGATGTGCCCTTGCCCGATGCCTGTGAGGATGACGCCTACCTTGAGGCTTTAGACGCGGCGTTAGAGCAGGTGAAAGCACGTTTTGAGCCTCAGTTTGTGCTTTACCTCGCAGGTGCGGATCCCCATGAATCTGATCGCTTAGGACGCCTGAAGGTGACGAAGACGGGCATGGCCGCCCGTGATCTGATGGTGATGCAGTATGCACAGAGTCAACGCTGCCCAATGGCAATCATGATGGCTGGCGGGTATAGCACCGACGTGAACCAGATCGTTGAGATTCATTTGCAAACCGTTCGCTTAGCCGCCGCGCAGCGCTTAACTTGACAACCTGCCTGACAACCAATTCGGCACTACACTATTCCTACTAAAAAATAATCGCATTAGCTGGTAGAGGTCAGATAGCATCTCCTCTTCAGTAACGAGGTCTCACAGGAGAAAAAATGAAAATCGCAGTCGTAGGTTCAGGGTTGATTGGTCAGGCATGGGCCATTGTTTTTGCACGTGGCGGTCATGAGGTCAAAATGTGGGACGGCGACCCTAAGGCGGTCACCTTGGCGTTCAGGCTGATCGAAGAGCAGGTTGCTGATCTTGAGGCGGCAGGGTTGATCACAGACCCGAAGGGCTTGATCGCACGCATCAGCGCAAGCGCCACGCTTGAAGAGGTTTTACAAGACGTCGACTACGTGCAAGAGAATTTGCCCGAGCGCGTTGAGATGAAGATCGAAATTTTTGCCAAAATGGATAAGCTCGCTGCGCCGACAACGGTTTTGGCGAGCTCGACTTCAAGTATCCCCGCCTCGGCCTTTACTGAAAACTTACCCGGCCGCTCGCGCTGTTTGATTGCCCACCCGGTGAACCCCCCGTACTTGATCCCAGTGGTTGAGATCTGCGGGGCACCCTGGACTGATGCCGCAATCGTGCAAAAAACCTGGGATGTGATGGAAAGTGTCGGCCAAAAACCCGTCAAAATTCATCGCGAACTGCGTGGGTTTATCTTGAATCGCCTACAGGGTGCTTTGTTGCGCGAGGCGTTCAAGTTGGTTGAGCAGGGTTATGTGGATGCGGACGGCTTAGATGTCACGATCCGTGAAGGCTT
>CAMDEF010000089.1 GCA_945895265.1 Bordetella parapertussis
CCATGCATATCGCAGGATACAAGCCCCTCTGTTTTAAGCTGCCAGCTGTTGCCGCGGTCAAGACTGCGATATACGCCACCGATTTCAACCACAGCCCAGATGGTGTTGTGCTCGAGCGGATCAAACAAGATCTGTGTGACCCGTGTGGGCCCCATGTTGATCTCTGAAAATTTTTGAATGCCGGGCGCGGGTAACTCGTGCCAGGTCAGCCCCGCATCGGCAGAGCGATAAAACGCTGCAGGACGAGTGCCGGCATACAGCACGCGTGCATCAGCGGGATCTTGTGCCAAGGCCCAAATGTCAGTCATCGGTGAGGCGAGCGCGGTCCAGCGAGTGGTACGTTCGTCCCAGCGAAACAAACCCATATCTGTTCCCGCATAAAGCAGATTTGGATCTGCAGGGTGCGAGCTGTAAGACCAGACCCGCGCTTCAAGATACATGCCCGAATGACTGTTAGGGTGCACCCATGTTTGCCCGAGGTCATTGCTAAACCAGGCCGAGTGGCCGGCCGTGCCTGCATAGACTTCAATCTGACTTGTCATGATGTCTCGCCTGTTTTGAACCTTACAATTATCGCCCCACAAACACCGGCGCACGCTTTTCTAAGAATGCCCGTTGCGCCTCTTTGGCATCTTCGGTTTTTGCGATCGCCGCAGTCATGTCTTGCTCGTAACGATAGCCATCGCGCAGGCTCATGTCTTCGATCGCGTTAAGAGTTTGTTTGGCGAGGCCCACTGACAGCGGGCTCTTGCTAGCAATGGTATTGGCCAGTTCAAGCGCTGCCGGCATCAAGCCCTCGGCAGTCGTCACTTGCAAAACGACACCAAGGCGATACAGTTCGTCGGCTTGCACGCGATACCCCGTAAACATCATGCGTCGTAGCATGCTGTGTGGAAACAAGCGCGCCGCATGACTGCCACCGCCCAGGAGGCCGACGTCAATTTCTGGCAAGGCCAGGCAGCCTTTTTCAGACGTGATCAACATGTCAGCTGAGGCGGCAATCGCTAAGCCTGCACCGAGCGCTGGGCCGTTGAGGGCGACGATCACGGGCTTGGTGCATTCGCGAATCGCGTGAAAACATTCGCGTGTGCGACGTGAGTGCGCAGGTAAATCGCCCGGCCCCTTGATCACTGAGGCGCGACCTTTTAAGTCAGCACCCGCACAGAAAATTTTGCCAAGGCCGGTTAGCACTACAGCGCGCACCTCAGGGATTTCAGAGATGTAGTCGAGCGCAGCGGTAATCTCGTCGCTGAGTGTGCGTGACAGTGCGTTGACGGGCGCATTGTTCATGCTAAGTACCGCAACATGGCCGATCAGCTCGTATTGGAGTTGGGTAAAGTCTTGCATATAGGTGATGTCCCTGAGTTTGATTATTCTGTAAGTAAACACCATTAGAATACAGAAAATGCAGCGACATTGACGCGCGTGAACCCTCAATCGAGGCTTGCGACGCGACCATTAAAAATTTAGGGACAATAAATCATGCTAAAGGCTTTAAGTTTTGTCGTACTAGCGACCGTGATGACCCCTGTTGTGCACGCACAGACGGCAGCCTACCCAACAAAACCGATTCGTTTGATTGTGCCGTTTGCGCCAGGTGGGGCGGCTGATCAGACCGCGCGTTTAATTAGTGAGCCGATGGCTAAAGAGCTCGGTCAGCCCATCATTGTTGAAAATAAGCCAGGTGGTGGCGCAACGGTTGGTGCAGCACTGGTTGCCAGTGCTGCACCCGATGGCTATATCGTGCTGTACACCACGCCTGGCCCGCAAATTATTAATCCCTATTTGATGGCTAAACTGCCTTACAACCCCGATAAAGATCTGATCCCTGTGTCGCGCGTAGCCTGGTTTCCGAATGTGTTGGTGGTGGCGCCTAAGCTACCCGTCAACACCGTGCAAGAGCTGATTGAGTATGCGCGTAAGAATCCTGGTAAAACTAATTTTGGCAGCTCAGGCATTGGCGCCAGCACTCACTTGTCGGGCGAATTGTTTAAGTCGATGGCGGGCGTTGACATCGTCCATGTGCCTTACAAAGGCTCAGGTCAAGTCATCCAAGATCTGCTGGCTGGCAATGTGCAGATGGCGATCGATAGTTTGTCGGTGTATATCGGCCAGATCAGATCCGGTAACTTGCGTGCCTTGGGCGTAGCAAGCCCCGAGCGCTCACCGTTGCTGCCTAATGTGCCAGCGATTGCCGAGCAATTGAAGGGCTATCAGGCCGTTGCCGTGAACTATCTGTCGGTACCCGCGGGCACCCCTCGTGCAGTGATTGATCGGTTAAACGCCGCGTTGCGTGTGGTGATTAACGAACCTGCCATGAACGAACGCATGATCAATGGCGGGATGATCCCGAAAACAAGTACGCCAGAAGAGATGGCAGCCGAGATCGAAGTTGAGCGCATCAAGTGGAAAAAGGTGATCGCTGAGTCAGGCGCAAAAGCCGAATAGAGCAAAAACTCGGCGCTAGGCACCTGCGCTAAATACAAGTCTGGACACCCAAAGTCGAGCGAAAACCAAAATAGGTGCCAAAAAGACCACAATTAGGGCTGTTTTGGCCCTAAAACCCTCAAACCAAGAGTTTTCATTTTCTTGTAAGATGTCCAACATCGAAAATAAAAACACTTGGATCCTGGAGGGCTCTGTGCGCCAGTCTCTGAGTTAAGCGTAATTCGGAGACCTTGCATGCCTAAGTTACCCCTCAGCCGGTTCACAGTGCTGGATTTGACGCGTGTCCGTTCTGGGCCAGCCGCAGTCAGACAATTTGCAGATTGGGGCGCAAACGTGATCAAAATTGAAGAGCCAGGTGATCAACCCGATGATCGCCCAGGTGGCTCGTCACAATTTGCTGATTATCAAAATACCCATCGCAACAAACGCAGCGTGACGCTGAACTTAAAGCACCCAAAAGGTAAAGCGCTGTTCTTGAAAATGGTTGAACAGGCCGATGTGGTGATTGAAAACTATCGCCCGAATGTGAAGTTCAAACTCGGTATCGATTATGAGTCACTACGCAAGGTAAACAAACGCATTATCTTGGCGAGCGTGTCGGGCTTTGGGCAAGATGGCCCTTATGTTGATCGACCCGGCTTGGATCAAATCGCACAGGGTTTAGGCGGGATCATGTCGGTGACGGGTGAGCCCGGCCGCGGTCCGATGCGTGCGGGTATACCGGTGGCAGACTTAAGCTCTGGCTTGTTCTGTGCGATTGGCACCTTGGTGGCGTTGCTCGAACGAGAAGAGTCGGGCGAAGGCCAGTGGGTGCAGTCATCGCTGTTGCAGTCACAAGTGTGGATGATGGATTTTCAGATCATGCGCTGGCTGATGAACAAAGAGATCCCAGGGCAGACGGGTAACGATCATCCAACCACAGCGGCCACGGGCGTCTATCCGACAGCAGACGGTTATATCAACTTAGCGGCGATGGGCACTGAGATGTTTATCAAGCTAGTGACGGCAATTGGTTTGCCCGAACTCGCTGAAGACCCGCGCTTTAAGTTGCTTAAGACGCGTGGTCAAAACCGACCCGCGTTGAATGCAGCGATCGCCGCACGCACGAAACAAGAACCGACTGCAGACTGGATTGAGTTGTTGAACAAAGCAGGTGTGCCCTGTGGCTCGATCAAGAACGTGAAAGAAACGATGGAAGATCCGCAGGTTGTGCATTTGGGGATGGCCAAAACTTTACAGCACCCAAGCTTGGGCGAAATCAGTGTGGTCAATCACCCAGTGATTATGAGTCGTTCAAAGCGCGAGTTGTTTACTGCGGCCCCTGATCGTGGTGAGCACAACAAAGAGGTCTATGCAGAATTTGGCATCGGCGCGCAAGAGATTGATGCCTTGCTGAAAGACGGCGCAATCTAAGAGTGAGTCTTTTAATGGAGAGTCATGGTGAGTAAACCCTCATTGACTGCAACGGTTTATACCGCGCGCAGACAAGCGTTTGTTGGACGTGGCGCTGCGGCCACCAAACCGTTAATGTCAAGCGGCCCGCCTAAGGCGATGACGGCGTTTGACAATTTGGGGCGCCCTGAAAATTTACCAGATGAAATCGCGCAGCAATTGCGAACGCGCATTTTGAATGAAAGCCTCGCGCCCGGTCAGCGCTTGCCCACCGAGCAAGAACTCGGCGCGCAATTTGGGGTGAGCCGCAATGTCGTGCGTGAGGCGATCGCGCGATTGAAACTGACTGGGCTAGTTGAGAC
>CAMDEF010000090.1 GCA_945895265.1 Bordetella parapertussis
ACTTTTTTCAAATCACTCGCGTTTGTCGCTCGATAATAATCAGCCAAGGTGATCTCAGCAATTTTTTTGAGTACAGACTCATCAAGCTTGACACGCATCGACAAACCCTGTGCTTTTAACACCACCCCTTCGGGTGTACCGACGCCCACGGTATAGACTCGCACGCCGTGGTCTGCTGCGAGTTGAGCCATCTTTAGAACATCAGGGCCCATGTTACTTTGCCCATCTGAAATCAACACAATCGCAAGGGCTTTGTTTGACCCTGGCTCAAGCTTAATCTGAGTTGAGCCTTTTGGATCAGGGCTCAAGGGCTTGCCCGTATCTTTGGGTGGCGGACGATCTGCTTCAGTGAGAAGCTTTTCAACTTCAATACCCGAACCTGGTAATAATTGCGCAAGAGCAATCAAAATTCCACTCCCCAACGCAGAACCTGTTTGCAAAGGCAACGCTTCGATTGCCTGATAGAGCTCATCACGGCTCACCGTTGGAGCTTGCGCCACGGCAGCGGTACTTGCCACAGTGACGATGCCAACTTTGACCTGAGAAGGCTGCTCGGCAATAAACGTGCGCACCGCAGCCTGCGCAGCTTCAATTCGACTCGGCTGCACATCGGTGGCTCGCATGCTTCCAGACGTATCAATTGCCAACATCACCGTATCTAAGCGGCCAGGCAACAACAACACCGCACGCGGCCGTGCCAACGAGAACATCACAAGACTGATCCCGCAGAGCATCAATAACGCATAACCATGACGCGACCAGGGTTGCGAACGACAGAGCCAAACATAGCCGCCAATCAACACAGGCAAGCCAGCCAAGACCCATAGCAGCGAGGGCCAAAGTAGCGTTAAGGAGTTCAAAGACAACATCGGCTCAGTGACTCGGTACAGTGCCGGCAGAGGCACCCGTGGCTAACTGGCTTCTGCGTTTACGCAGGCGCGTAAAACGGACAAGGGCCTGATCAATGGGTTCATTGGTTTGTAGCTCTAGACAATCAACACCGGCATTTGCAAAACAGTCGCGTAACTGTTGTTCGCGCGCCTGGGCCTGGTCGGCAAAGCGCTGACGAAAAGCCTTATCGTGCGAGTCAACAAAAATCTGCTCACCCGTCTCAGCATCTTGCATCACCAACAAGCCATTGTTAGGCAAGACTGCTTCAATCGGATCGAACAAGCGAATCGCAACAACCTCATGACGACGCGCCAGTTGATTCAAGGCACGATCCCAGCCGGGTTGGCTTAAAAAATCAGACAACACAAAAACAGTTGAGCGACGCTTCAACATCGACTGCGCATCGGTCAAGAGCTTGCCTAAATCGGTTTCTTGTGTCTGTTTGACCGACTCAGCCCGTGTCATACGCTCTAAGACATGAAGTACCTGTCGCCTACCTGAGCGGGCAGGGATAAAAACGTTTGCATGTCCTCCGGCACCGGTATATAGCAGCGCGCCAATACGATTGCCGTGTTGCGTCAGCAATCGTGACAGCACGCCAACGCATTCAAGCGCCAAGCTTCGCTTACTCACTGCCCCAGAGCCAAAGTCAATCGAACCCGATAAATCCACCACAAACCACGCTGTCATTTCGCGATCTTCTTGGTGCTCACGCACATAAGGCGTTTGCATTCTAGCTGTCACGTTCCAATCAATATGGCGAACGTCATCATGTGCCTGATACTCTCGCAAATCGGCGAGCATCAACCCAGCCCCACGAAAGAGCGTGCGATAGTCGCCTTGCAGTTGGCCGTCCAACCGACGAATCACCGTCCACTCAAGTTGCCTAAGCAGCGCTTCGGGGGCAAGCACAACACCTGCGTCATGAGACGCTCGCAGTGCCTCACCAGAGACACCGCGGGCACGCGTCATGCCTGACGCCGCAGTGGACTGACGCTTGAAACGTTTAAGAAACGCGAACATGACTATCGAGTGGCTTATCAGGGACAGGCACCGCACGTAATATCTTCTCAATCAACTGATCTGCCGATAATCCTTCTGATAAAGCCTCGTACGACAACACCAGACGATGGCGTAAGACATCGGGCACCAAATCTACAACGTCTTGCGGCAACGCATAGCCGCGTCCGCGCAAAAATGCCAAGGCGCGTGCACCTTCAATTAAACCGATGGTCGCGCGCGGACTCGCACCAAACGTCAGGTAACGCGCGAGATCGGGCAAACCAAAGCGAGCAGGATCACGCGTCGCTGCAACAAGCTTGACAGCATATTGAATCAAACCCGGATCCACGTAGCCTTGACGCGATTGCGACTGCAACGCTGCGATTTGCTCGGTGGTAGCGACAGCGCCGATTGCAATTGCCGGCCCAATCACTCGCTGCACAATCACAAATTCTTCTTCTTCTTTGGGATAGCCCACTAACACTTTCATCATGAAGCGATCAACTTGCGCTTCGGGCAAAGGGTAAGTGCCCTCAGTCTCAATCGGATTTTGCGTTGCCATCACCAAAAATGGCGACGGCACCTTATGGGTCTGCCCGGCAATCGTGACTTGCCTTTCTTGCATCACTTCAAGCAAAGCGCTTTGTACCTTGGCCGGCGCACGATTAATTTCATCTGCCAACACAAGATTGGCAAAGACAGGCCCTAGCACCGTACTAAACTCACTTGTTCTTTGGTTATAAATTTGCGTACCGACTAAATCTGCGGGTAGCAGGTCGGGCGTAAATTGAATCCGCTTAAACGTCCCTTGTATCGCTTTGGCCAAGGTGTTGACCGTCAAGGTTTTGGCCAACCCCGGTACGCCCTCGATCAACAAGTGACCTTGCGCCAAAATCGCAACTAACATCCGCTCTAAAAACTGATCTTGCCCCACCACCATACGCTTGACTTCGTACAACACGCGTTCCATTAAGACGGCTGTCTCTTGAACGGGTTGCGGTGATTGACCACGGTTCCACGCCTTAGGATCAATATTCATCTCGGATTCTCGCTATTCATCTTTCATCGCCTAAGCAGCCACTGCTTAAGCACTCATGACTTCGACTCTCATTACCTAAGCATTCATTACCTAGGCATTCATTATCAAAGCACTTATGACTTAAACTCTAGTCACCTGACCATTAAAACGGGGGCATGCCTAGGGCCGTCCCCGCACTCTCTATCGTGATGGCAAACCCAATGCCAATAAATGTTCTGACACTCGTTGGATTCAAAATAGCCGTCACAATCCCTAGCACTTCACCAGCCATGTTCACCAAGGGGCCGCCGGAGTTGCCGGGATTAGCAGCTGCGTCAAACTGAATCAAACCGGTAAGCGATGGGCCTTCTGCTGGTTTAAACGTGCGATTTAATCCAGAAACTACCCCCGCCGACACCGAGGCGCCCAGACCAAAAGGAAAACCCACTGCCACCACCTCGTCGCCCGGGCTCAGATTTTGGCTTGAGCCTAGCGTGGCAGGCTGCAAATCATCTGGAATATTTAAAGGTTTCAATACAGCCAAATCTTTGTCGCGCTGTGCAGAAACGATCACCGCAGGCGACTCCAAACCATCGGCAAAGGTCACGACAAGCCTCGGCGCAGAGGCGACGACGTGCAAATTAGTCAAAATCGTGCCATCGTCTTTGATGACCACGCCAGTCCCGACGCCAAAGTCATCGTCACCCACCTGCGTGCCTTTCGCCTCAAGGATGTCACCACGAATACGAACGATCGAAGGTGCGATGAGCGCGGCCGCCCTAGCCGCACGTGCAGGTAATTCTTTAGTTGCCAGAGTGTGCAAGACGGCAGCGTCAATCTGCTCTTGCGTCAACTCAGTACGGGCCGGTTGAAAATAGTCGTAGACGAACAGCACCGACAAGCTAAACAAGGCCCCCAGGGCAAGCCATCCCAGCCGCTCGTACAGCCGACGCAACCTAGAAGCTTTAAACTCTAGCCCGCTGGGAGCAGCAGACTCGCCAACCACAGCCGACCCCTCAGGTTTTTTTTGACCTGAGACTGAACGACGGCTATAGAGCGCGGCCCGTTTCATAAATAACCCAATCCCGCCAAGCGGTGATAAAGTGATGATTCATCATAACTCTACTGATGCTTTCATGCACTTTATTTGGCCACACTTTTTATGGTGTTTTGCTTTAGTGCTTGCGCTGCCCTTGATCTATCTTTGGCTACTTAAACGCAAACATCGCTTTGCCTATACGTATCCGAACCT
>CAMDEF010000091.1 GCA_945895265.1 Bordetella parapertussis
CCGGCCTTGATCTGTGTGAGTTCAGTAGTGCTTGGCGCACGCACTTTCAGGATCAGTTCGGCGGCAAAGGCCTGTGCAGCATCGGTAATCGTGGCGCCAGCCTGTTCGTAGGCGTCGTTGCCAAAATGTGCGGCTAAGCCGGCATCGCGCTCAACGAGTACCTTATGGCCGGCAGAAACGTACTTTTTGACGGTTTCTGGTGTGGCCGAAACTCGAGTCTCGCTGTCGCGGGTCTCGCGCGGGATTCCAATGCGCATCGACTTCTCCGAAGATGATCTCTATTAGTGCGGCAGTTTACCTGTTTTGACCCCTAGGCTTGATGTTTCCCTACTGAGAAATTACTTTGTCGTGTGAGATGGCTCAACTTTTATATCTGCAGGATGAGATGTCAGCCTGTTGTCAGGTTGTCAGGCTTGACTTGGGGTGACTCAGTTTGGGTGTGCCAGATGATCAAAGGGCTCAAAGATAGACTCCAGCGAAGCGACTACAATTTACCTATATGGATTCTTTAGTGTCTTCGCGCCCTGAGGGGGGCAAAAAACGAGTTGTGGTCGGCATGTCTGGCGGCGTTGACTCGTCTGTGACCGCTTGGTTGCTAAAAGAGCAGGGCTACGAGGTCATCGGCCTGTTCATGAAAAACTGGGAAGACGATGACGATTCAGAGTACTGTTCGGCTCGGCAAGACTGGCTTGATGCCGCAAGCGTGGCCGACGTTGTGGGTGTTGATATCGAGGCGGTGAATTTTGCAGCCGAATACAAAGATCGAGTGTTTGCCGACTTTTTGCGCGAGTACTCTGCGGGGCGTACGCCTAACCCTGACGTTTTGTGCAACGCCGAGATCAAATTCAAAGCGTTTTTAGATCATGCAATGAGCTTAGGCGCAGATCACATTGCGACCGGTCACTACGCTCGGGTGCGCGCGGTGCAAACGCAACGGGGTACGCGTTACCAACTGTTGAAGGCGCTTGATCATACGAAGGATCAAAGTTATTTTTTGCACAGATTAAATCAGGCCCAGTTGTCGCAAACGTTGTTTCCGCTCGGCGAGATCACCAAGGATGAGGTTCGCCGTATTGCCCATAATCTTGGTTTGCCGAACGCCGCAAAAAAAGACTCGACCGGCATCTGTTTTATCGGCGAGCGTCCCTTTCGTGAGTTTTTAAATCGCTATCTGCCAACAGACCCCGGGCCGATTGTCACGCAATCAGGCGAGCGGGTTGGCACCCACCATGGCCTGTCGTTTTACACGCTTGGTCAGCGCAAGGGCTTAGGGATCGGGGGCGTCAAGGGACACCAACAGGCCGATGGTACGGGGCCAGTTTGGTACGTGGCGCGTAAAGAGATGGCAAGCAATACATTGCATGTCGTAGAGGGCCATGACCACCCTTGGTTGCTCTCGCCGTCGTTACAGGCAGGACAGGTGAGTTGGGTCGATGAACAGCCTCCGGCACCTGGGGTGTATGCCGCAAAAACAAGGTACCGGCAGGCTGATGCAGATTGCGTGCTCAGTGTGGCGGGCGGGCAAGGGGTAGCTTCTCGCGGTGTGCCTGACGCCCAGTCTGCTTCAGCAGATCAAGGTGGGTCTTACCCCGCCTTTGAACTCAGTTTTACCGAGCAGCAGTGGGCCGTGACGCCAGGGCAGTCTGCGGTGTTATACAACGGTGATATTTGCCTCGGGGGTGGCATTATTATCTGACGGTGGCATAGCCTCGCTGCGCCGTCACCGTCACATAGCGGTTTCAATCTGCCGTTGGGGCGATATTGTTTTTAAGCCGCAGGCGGTGCAGTATCGATAAAACTTTGGCGCACCACCAGTTTTTTGTCTAGACGCGCCAAATTGGGATGAGTACTGCGCCAGTCAATGTGCGCAAAGCGTAAATCCATATAGCCCAACACGCACCCGACCGAGATATCGGCGAGCGTGTAGCTAATACCCATGCAAAAATTCTGATCACCTAACCCAGTTTCCATGGCGCTTAGCGCGGCATCAATTTTGCCGTACTGGCGTTCAATCCATTCAGGACTTTGCTGCCCGTCAGGGCGCTGCAATTCTTTGACAATCGTCACGCAGGCGTCAAGCGTGCCGTCAGCTAAGGCTTCCCAGCATTTGACAGCCGCGCGTTCGCGACCGCCTTTGGGGATCAGGCTGCCAACGGGCGAGAGCGTATCGAGATACTCAACAATGACCCGCGAATCAAACAGTGCGCTGCCATCGTCGGTGACTAGGCAGGGCACCTTGCCCAGTGGATTGTGTTCTTGAATGCGGGTGTCTGCATCCCACACATTTGCGTTTTCTGATTGATAGTCGAGCTTTTTTTCAATCATGACAATACGCACTTTGCGTACGTATGGGCTGGTGGGCGAAGAAAGCAATTTCATCATGTGAGGCTTGCCGCAAATATTGAGTCTAAGGTAATACGGCCAGTTCAAGCCCGTATAGATGCATCTGGAGCCAAACTGCAAAATCCGGCCAAAACTGCAACTCCCTAAGTGTAAAGCCTGCAAGGCTAATTGGCGTATAAACCGGGGTGATAAACTTATCTTTAACTATTTTGTCGTTTTTTTGAGCAACACCCAATATGAAAACTAACCCAGCGCTCAGCGCTTTGAATGCTGTTTCGCCACTTGACGGTCGTTACGCTTCGCGGTGCGAGTCGTTGCGGCCCTTATTGTCAGAGGCGGGCTTTATGGCCCATCGGGTTGAGGTCGAGTTGGCTTGGCTGGTTGGTTTATCTGAGGCGGGGCTAGCAGAGTTAAAGCCGTTTTCGGCTAAAGCCCGAGCGCGCTTACAGGCTATTGTGACTAACTTTTCAGAAGCTGACGCAGATCGTATTAAACAGATCGAGCGGGTCACAAATCACGATGTTAAAGCGGTTGAGTACTGGCTGAAAGAGCAGGTGGCAGGCGATGTAGAGCTTGAGGCGGCAGGCGAGTTTATCCATTTTGCTTGTACCTCTGAAGACATCAACAATACCTCGCACGCCTTGATGTTAGGGCGGGCGCGCGACCAGGTTATTGTGCCTCAGTTGCAAAAGCTGCTTGCTGCCGTGCAACACATTGCACACACCGAAGCGGCACAGCCCATGCTTGCGCGTACGCACGGCCAGCCAGCTACACCTACCACCTTGGGTAAAGAGTTTGCCAATGTGGCCGCGCGGCTGCGCGATGCGCTAGGTAATATTGAGGCCGTTGTGCCTTTGGCCAAGATGAATGGCGCCACCGGTAATTACAACGCCCATATGTCAGCGTACCCAGAGATCGACTGGCAACGTTTTAGTGGCAAGGTGTTGGCCGAGTTAGGCCTGAAGCAAAATCAGCACACCATTCAGATTGAACCGCATGACTGGATGGCGGCGCTGTTTGATGCCATCGCTCGCACCAACACAATTTTGATCGACTTAAATCGTGATATCTGGGGTTACATTGCCCTTGGTTTTTTCAAGCAGCGTCTCAAAGAGGGCGAGGTTGGCTCGTCGACCATGCCACACAAAGTGAACCCAATTGACTTTGAAAATGCAGAGGGTAATTTAGGCTTGGCGAATGCCTTGTTGCGCCACCTCTCTGAAAAACTACCAATTTCGCGCTGGCAGCGTGATCTGACTGACTCGACCGTGTTGCGTAATTTAGGCGTGGCGCTGGGCTACTGCCTGGTGGCGTATGACTCGTGTTTGCGTGGCTTAGGCAAACTCGAGGTTAATGCCGCAGCCATTGATGCTGACTTAGATCGTTGCTGGGAGGTCTTAGCCGAGCCCATCCAAACGGTGATGCGTCGCTATGGTTTGCCGCAGCCCTACGAGCAACTCAAAGCACTCACGCGTGGCAAAGGGATTACTCAAGAAGCCTTGCATGAGTTTATTTCTGGCTTAGCGTTACCCGCTGACGTCAAAGCTCGGATGCTAGCCCTGACGCCACGTAACTATATCGGGATGGCACAGACGCTTGCTAAAACTGTTGGGTGACTGTAAAAATACCGTTGCAATCTGACTGAT
>CAMDEF010000092.1 GCA_945895265.1 Bordetella parapertussis
AGATCAAGCTCGGCCGATAGCACGCCATCCACATAGCCCACCATCGCAAAGCGCGCTTCAAACGCCATGCAGCGAATGCTTTCTGCAAAGACCGAACCACCCACTGTATCCACCACTAAGTTCGCACCCTTGCCACCAGTCGCTTCCATAACGGGGCCTTCAAAGCCTGACCCGCGCAAGCATAGGGGCAGGTCTAAGCCGTGCTCTTTTAAGCGCGCAAGCTTTTCAGGTGAGCCCGAGGTGCCAATGACCTTGGCGCCCATGGCTTTCGCAGTTTGCAGGGCTGCAACCCCAACGCCAGAAGACACGCCGTGAATCAGCAGCCATTCATTTGCTTTGAGCTTGCCTTGTAGCGACAGCATGTCGTGCACCACTAAAAAGGTGAGTGGCACGCTGGCCGCTTGTTCAAAACTTAAGTTAGCAGGCACTGGCAGGGCCTCGACGCTATCCATACAGGCGTATTCGGCAAACGCACCACGGCAACGGCCCATGACTTTGTCGCCCACTGCGATGCCTTTAACCTCACTGCCTAGTGCACTGACCACACCAGCGCCTTCGATACCAATGGGGCTAGCTTGACCGCCTTTATGTAAGCCGTGACCAATCACGAACTCGCCGCGATTGAGGCTGGCGGCATGCAGGCGTACCAAAATTTGTTTGGGTCCGGGCGTTGGGATATCGATGGTGCGTTGCTCAAGCACCGTCTTGTTTTCAACGGTTTGCATCCAATATGACAGCATTTTGTAACCTCAGGCGTTTTGAATAAGCGAGAGCATACAACTAACTGACTAGATGGTAATCGGATAGCTTGGCTTCATAGGTAAGACGCCAATAGTCGAGCAGGCTCCAGGGCTGATTGGTGACGATGCGACCCTTGGCATTTTTGTACCAGGTTGAGACTGAGGGATGACTCCAGGAAAGTTGCCCGAGCAGGCGATCAATCTCTTGGTTATAGCGATCGTGCACCTCTTGGCGGCACTCGACTGAACGGATCGGTTGGGTGCGTAAGGCCTGGATCAAGCCCATGAAGTAACGGGTTTGGCATTCAGCCAAAAAGAGGGCGCTGCCACCGTGGCCGATATTTGTATTAGGCCCGTACATCATAAAAAAATTCGGAAACTCAGGTGCTGTGATCCCTAAGAAAGCCCTTGGGTCATCGTCGCCCCATTTTTGTCTGATCGTGACGCCGCCGCGACCTTGAATGTCCATCGGCCAAAGCATACGACCAGCTTGAAAGCCTGTGGCCATGACAAGAATGTCGGCTTCAATCAAGGTGCCATCTTCAAGTTCAACGGCGTTGGCATGCACCTGTTTAATCGCACCCGTTTCAAGACGCACGTTGTCACGTTTAAGCATGCTGTACCAACCTGCATCGCCCAATACGCGCTTACCAAACGGAGGGAAATCAGGCACGACCTTCTTCAGTAAATCGTCTCGGCCTGTCAGTTCACGACGAATATGTTTCATCATGCTTTCGCGCAGACGCGCGTTAAACGCGCTGATCGATTCAGAGCCGCCCTGCCAGGTTGGGTCGATTTTGAGTGCCTCAAACAAGCCATCACCGAAGGCCCAAAATAATTGAAAGCGATACCAAGGTGCGTAAAAGGGCACATTGTTCAATACCCACTTGGTATTCTCACTGACGACACCATCGATGTTGGGTCTGCGTACCACCCAACTGCCTGAGCGTTGTAAGACGGCGAGTGATTCAACTCGTGCCGCGATGGCGGGGCCTACTTGTACGGCGCTGGCGCCAGTGCCGATTAGGGCAGCTTTTTTGCCCTTCACGTCAAGGTGCTCGGGCCACTGCGCGGTATGAACGACTTGACCTTGATAGTGTTCAAGGCCGGGTAATTTTGGTATCGCAGGTCGGTTCAGTTGGCCCACCGCGCAGATGATGGCGTTAGCTTGAATCTGCTCGACCTGACTTGTTGAGTCGTTTGTCTGTTCAGCGGTCTGTTGATTTGTCTGAGCAGTTTCTTGATTTGTTATATCGGCGGTCTCTTGATTGGTTGCCCGATTAGTTGTCTGTTTTGTTGCTGTAAGGGTTGCCTGAATTGTCCAGGTTTGTGTCGCTTCTTCAAAAACGACCGACGACACTTCAGTGTTAAAGCGAATGTGTTGGCGCACTTCATATTTATTCGCGCAGTGTTCTAGATACGCTTGAATCGCATCGCGTTGCGAAAAGTAGTTTGGCCAGTTGTTGTTGGGCTCAAATGAAAATTGATAAAAATGATTGGGTGTGTCCACCGCACATCCTGGGTAGCGGTTCTCGTACCAAGTGCCGCCGACCTCAGCATTTTTTTCAAAGATGGTGTAAGGGATACCGAGTTTGCCAAGTTGGATCGCAGCGCACAGCCCCGAGGCGCCGGCGCCGATGATGACAACATGAAGGGCGTTTGTTTTGAGACTCGACTGCTTGTTGTCTTGGTTGACCTCATCAGTGACATCATCGCTAACCGACTGCGCTGCCGACGCTGGGTCGGTTTGGTTAGCTGAGTGAGTGTGTTCACCGGAGTGAGTTCGTGCAGCCGAATCAACTGGACGGGCGCTGTCTAACATCTGCTGATCGCTCACTTGCAGGCCCACTTGCTCAAGCAACATTGGCACGTAGGCTTCAGAGACTTGTTCACCCACGGCTGCGCTCATCATTTTTTGTATGATTTGGCTTGAAGGTTGCGCCATGCTCGGCGAGGCCCCCTTGCTCATCTCAACCATACAGGCAGCCATGCGATCGCGAATGTCGCCCGCGAGCTCTCGAGGGATCGATTCAAGATGTTCCCAGGCACCGCGAATATGCGGCGTGATGTGCTCTAGTAATGACAGATCGCCCGTCATATGAATAAGAGACATCGCTAACGGGACTGGATTTGCGCCTTCAAGGCGAGCACGGATTGAACTGAAATCTGAAAGCGACATAGTGGATTTACAACGTGATGACAGGCGGGCTTCAATGTTGCAAGTCTACAGTTTCTCACGCGAGGCGCTGTAATTGCGGCAATGCAGCATTTTGAGTCATTGCAAGATGCCTTGATATTGGTCAGATTTAGTGGAAAGATCCAATTATGAAAACACCGTTAGTCTATTGCGATTTGATAGGAGACCTGCCAGCGTTGGCTGCGCAGCGCTGGGGCACGCGCCATGCTTTCACTTTTGAAGATAAGAGTTGGAGCTATCAGGAGGTTGAACAAGAGGTCTCGCAACTTGCGCGCGCCTTGCAAAGGCTTGGAGTCAAACCAAGTGATCGTGTTGCACTTTGGCTGACGAACAGTGCAGCTCTTGAGTGCTTATTATTTGCGGTGATCAAAATCGGGGCTGTTGCTGTACCCCTCAATACCCGCTATCGCACACAGGATTTGGCTTACACCTTAAAGAACTCTGGAAGCGTCTTATTGATTTCTGCAGGGAAGAGTGGGCCCGTTAATTTTGACGCGATCTTGCTTGAAGCGTTGGGGCAAATGTCCACTGATGCGCAAGGCTTGTTGAGTTCAGACGCTGTGCCAAGCTTGAAGCGCGTGGTGATGATGGGTGACTCAGCGATCCCGGGGGCCCTATGTTGGGAGTCATTTAGGGATCTTGGTGACGTACGTCGTCACGATTCTCAAGCGCGGAATGATCAAAGGCACCAAAGTCGCCAAGAATCTCACATTCTGAACTCGTGCTCTGCGAGGGCGCCTGAGCCAACCGATATAGCTCTAATCGTTTACACCTCGGGTACCACAGGCAACCCTAAGGGAGTGCTGCTGAGCCATAACGGCATGCGTTTGTGCTTTGATCGTGCTGAAGCGATGCAATTGCAGGCAAGCGATGTCCAACTGACCTACTTGCCGCTCTTTCATGTGTACGCCATCAGCTATTCGATGATTATGTCGTTTATGTGTGGCGGTGCACAGGTCATCATGAGCGGTTTTCAGGTTGATCTGGCACTTGAGTTGATCGCCAAGCATCGGGTCACGGTGGTGCATGG
>CAMDEF010000093.1 GCA_945895265.1 Bordetella parapertussis
TGCCAAAGGCATACAATTACGGCATTGCACCATAAGAAAAAGACAAACTATTTTTCAGGGATCCCTATGAGTGAGTTGAGCTACTGGCTAATTCGTTGCGACAACCAGATGTTGACCGCGAAAGACATGAGCGATGGACATGTGTTTCCTAGGGGCTATGCCGCCGATTTTGGCAACCCTGAGAACGCGTTGTTGGTTGGGCATTGGCAAGGCATTCCGTGCCGTACGATCGAAGTCAGCCAGATCCCGGCCCACATCGAGGGTGATTTGCGCCCTGTGCGTAGCTTGCATGCCTTGGCGGGTGCCGAGCTGTTTGCTTTGGCTGGTCGCGCAACTCAGTTAATTGACTGGCAGAAAAATCACCGGTTTTGTGGTCATTGCGGCACTCCGACGATTGCAAAAAAGACTGAATTTGCGATGGATTGCCCCGCCTGTCGTTTGTCGGTGTATCCAAGAATTTCACCTGCAGTGATGGTACTGATCGAGCGCGGCAATGATCTATTGTTGGCGCGCAGCCCACATTTCAAGCCTGGCATGTTTAGTGCACTGGCCGGTTTTGTCGAACCAGGCGAAACCCTTGAGCAGTGCGCAGTACGAGAAGTCCGCGAAGAGGTCGGCCTTGAAATCACTAATTTGCGCTACTTCACCAGCCAGTCATGGCCGTTTCCCAATTCACTGATGGTGGCGTATTTTGCCGACTATGCAGGGGGTGACATCACTCCTTGTCCAAACGAAATCGAAGACGCAGGCTGGTTTTCGCGTGACGATTTGCCGCTTATTCCGGATCCAGTCAGCATTGCACGTCAGTTGATTGATGCCGCGGTGCGTGCAGGGTCGAGGTAACCTGGGCGTCAAGCTGCTCACCTCAACAAGGCGTGCGTTAGGCTTGGCGACCCAATCCCACTAGCCCTTCGGTCGGGTCGCTTGTGCAACACCCGCTAGGCTCGGCTTAGCCGAGCGCAGGCAGGTTGGGGGGCGATTACTGCCTGCTCATCGTCCATGAGATATTCTTGTCACCCTTGAATTGCAGTCTGCCATCTGGCAGCAAGGTGACTTTGATCCCGTAAAATTTACCGTCTTGATAAACTTGCTCGCCCTCAAAGCTATTGTTTGAAACCGGTTTGAGATAAATGATCTCGTCACCGACTTTAAACTTTGCGCTGTTGCTGGCTGTTGCGGTGCCAACACCATTTTTGAGTTCGTAGCCGTATTTCCATTGCGTACTAAACCAGCGGCCGTTGAGTTGGGTGACCGCTGCGGGTGCTGGTACTTTTTGCATTGGCATGATGGCTAATTCTGCACCAATGGCATCACACTGAGCAATCCGTATTGCAACCGCTTTATCCATAATGAATACATTGCCACAATCGCCCGAGCCCTGATAGTCTGCATCCTGGGTTGCTACGTAGCGAAAATTGTCAGGGCTGATGTCATCAAGTTGCCGTTTCAGCTGCTGCAACCACTTCTTTTCTTCGGCGATTCGTTTTGGCTCGGACGAGAGTATCCCCACATTATTCTCGGCCACTTTAAAGCGCTCTAGCAGATTTTGCTTGTTCAGCGCGCCACCATAAAAAGCCACGCAGCCACTGAAGTTACCGGCCGGTGCTTTGCCGACCCAGCGGCACACTTTGTCTTGGAAGATCACGTTCTGTCCCGTCACGATGAAGGTGGTGGCGTCTGCTTCCCAGCGGCCAAGCCAACGCTCATTGATGGGCTGAGCTTGCGTCGCAAAAGTGAGACCTGCAAGAACTAAGGCAACTAAATAACGGGACATGACCACGTGTTCCTAAGTGAAATTTTTGTCAGTATACGAAAATCTCTTGCCAAAGTGACTTGAATGGTTCCTCTGGCTGGCGAGCTCAGGCGTTCAAAGGTGCGAGTGCATCGGTTGCCCCGCGATCTCCATCTCGGTGACCAAGACGCAACCGCTTTCAGATTCGGTGATGTACAGATGACGATTTTGTGGGCCGCCGTAGGCGACGTTGGTGGTGTGGGCTTGCTGGCATGAGTCGATACGCCAGATTGGCTGACCTAGGGGCGAGAAAACCCACACAATGCCCGCGCCTGCATGCGCAACGACAAGATTGCCGGCTTGATCGACGGCCATCCCGTCCGGCCCAGAGGCGCCAGACATTTGTACGAAAATTCCGGGCCGGACCAAGCCTGTGCCGTCAGGCAGCAAGTTTGCCCGCCACACACAGTTACCGCGTGTTGCCGCCACGTAAAGTGTTTTTTCGTTTGGACTCATGACGATGCCGTTTGGACTTGGGACATTATCCAGCAAGCGAACGGTGTGGCCAGCGACATCGCGGCGATACACACGCCCGCTAGGATCTTGAATTGAGCTTTGCCCCTGATCGGTAAAGAAGATATCGCCATTACGGGCGATATACAAATCGTTGAGGCCTTTAAAGTTTTCGGTCATATAGCGTTGTGCGACGGTTGATACACTTCCGCGCTCTGGATCAAGCAGTAAAAGACCACACTTGTGGTCGGCAATAAAGATCCGACCATCTTGATGAATCTTCAAACCGTTGGGTTCGCCATCCCACTCGGCAACCACATCAATGTCACCAGAGGGCTTCACTTTAAACACGCGACCAAAGGCGATATCCACCAAATACAGATTGCCGGCTTTGTCGAAGGCGGGGCCTTCAATGAAGCAATCGGTTTGAGGGTGACTTTTGCCTGCCGCCACGCGCTCGGCACTAATTTGGCCGGGGCGACGATATTTATCGGGAATACGGGCAAAGACTTCAGTTTTTTTGACGGGTGGGGCGGGATACATGTGTAGTCGACCTTGTTCAATTGTTGTACTGTTTGGGCTTCATCGCGAATCTTATGGTCGTTGCCGCTTGAAAAACCCAAGGATTGAACGGCGCATGCTTCGGCGAGGTTCAGAAACTATTTGTACCACGGTCGCCACGCTGTTTTCTGTTAAGAGGTATTGTGTTGGGATATTCCTTAGCTACGGTGTTGTCTGCGATTGAAGGCTTGGCAAGGCGAAGCGAATTTGGCATTCGACGATTGCTCCGGGGTGCGCTAATAGGCCTGGTCTTTTGTGTGACTGCCGCTTTTGCGCTTCCGGCGACGGCGCAACAAATTGCCTTGCCGGTCGAGGTCATATTTATTCCAAAAAAAATGGCCCTGTGGACTCTCGAGCTTGAGACAACGGTTTACAAGCCGCCGGGCCTTGGGCCTTTTCCATTGGTGGTGATTAATCACGGCAAGGCAGCTGGCCACACCGGCCTGCAACCACGTTACACACCGGGCTGGGCAGCGCGTTATTTTGTTGAGCGTGGCTACGTGGTGTTTGTGCCCATGCGCACGGGCTTTTCTAAATCAACAGGCGGGTACGTTGGGGGCGGGTGCAATATCGAATCGAACGGCTTGGTGCAGGCTGAAGACGTCGCGGCCACCGTTGCCTATGCACATACTCTTAGCTACGTTGAGCGTACTCAAACCTTGGTCGTGGGGCAATCTCATGGTGGCTGGACAACGCTTGCGTATGGCGCCGCCAAACCAGACCCCTCGGTGAAGGGCTTAGTGAACTTTGCCGGTGGTCTGCGACAGCAGGACTGTATCGGCTGGCAGTTGACGCTCGCTAAGGCGGCGGCGAACTATGCGACAGACACAAAACTGCCGTCTCTTTGGTTTTATGGCGATAACGATAGCTATTTCACTAAAGAGGTGTACACCGAAATGTTTGCACGCTACAGCAAGGAAAATCCCCGAGCTCAGTTGGTTGCCTTCGGCGAATTCGGTCAAGACTCACACAGCCTGTTTGGCAG
>CAMDEF010000094.1 GCA_945895265.1 Bordetella parapertussis
ATAATTGGTTTGTCGCCTTGATGACTTTCGGCGAAGGTTGGCATAACAACCATCATGCAGACGCTCGTTCTGCTCGTCACGGACACCGTTGGTTTGAGATTGATCTCACGTTTTCGGTGATTCAGTTGCTAGAGTATGTGGGTCTAGCATCCAAGGTGGTGAGGCCGAGTAAGCGCGTGAATGATGATAAAAAAATCGACATGCTAGATTAAGTCGCGGGGTCGCAGCAGTCAGGCTTGTTGATACTTAAACGAACGACTGGCCCATGGCAGAAGCTGCTTAACGCCCCAGCAAGCCTTTAAAAAAGCTTTCAGTATTGACCGCTAGGGTCTCAAGGTGATAACCGCCTTCTTGTACAACAACCGTTGGTAAGTTAAGCCCTGCAATCATTTTGCCCAGTTGTCCAAAGCCTTCGGTGGTGACTGCAACCTTAGATTGTGGATCATCTTTGTACACATCAAAACCAAGCGCCAGTACCAGAGCATCTGGCTTGAAGGCGTTGAGCGCGGCCAAGGCTTTTTCAACTTGTTTAAAAAACACCTCTTCGCTTGAGCCATGCGGCATCGGCAAGTTCAGGTTATAGCCTTGACCCTGTGCCGCACCCCCTTCGTCATCAAAACCCGCGGTTACAGGATAAAAATTCATCGGGTTGCCATGCACTGAAATATAAAAAACATCATCGCGCTCATAAAAAATTTCTTGAACGCCTTGTCCGTGATGCACATCAGTATCCAAAATCACGACCCGTTGATGCTTTGAACGCAGCACCTGCGCAGCAATCGCTGCATTGTTGAGATAACAAAAACCACCTGCGGCATCTTTACGAGTGTGATGACCGGGCGGGCGACAGAGCGCGTACGCTTGTTGATCACCTGCTAACACCGCCTTGGCCGCAGAGACCGCCGCTTGCGCTGCCCAATACGATGAGGTGTAGGTGTCCGGGCCAACCGGACAACTGCCGTCTGCCAAATAGCGTGCCGTCTGAGCCAAAATCCCGCGCAAAGCGTTGGGTGAGCGCACAAAAATATTTGAGATCACTTCGTCACCCCAATCAGGGCCTGTTTGTTTCCAGATCGCGTGCGCAGTTTCAAGATACTGCAAATACCCAGCATCATGTATCGCCAGCAAGGGCTGCATACCGTGGTCTTCGGGTTCTGTGACGGCGAGGCCTAACGCGGCGATCCCTTTCAAAATCTGTACGACGCGCTCTGGGATTTCTTGTGGGGTGCGCATCTGGCCGCGTGACAAATAGGTACGTGGATGATGTAGTTTTTGTTTTGGATGAAAATAAGTTTTCATGATTAAGCCTCAAACAAAGTCAACAAGGGTAGTGCCCAAACTGCGAAAACAGCACAATCGCTTAGGCACGCTTTGCACGAAAATACACAAACAACATCGGCAGCGTTAACGACAAACCCGCTGCCACGATCAACGCCATACCCGTTAAAGATAGTAACGAAGGCATTTGCGCAAAAAACAGTTCGCCAAAGAGCACGGCAAGTACAAGCTGAAAATAGTTAAAAGGTGCGAGCGTCGAGGCCGGAACGATCTTGAACGCATAAATTAATAAAAACTGCCCAATCCCGCCGCTTACCCCCATCAAAATCATTTCAAGGGCGTCGCGCATATTTGGCCATTTTGTTGGCCACCAAAAAATCAAAACGACAAAGCCAAGCAACCAGCAAAGCAGGGCTGAGTACGCAAATATTTGTTCGCTTTGTACGCGGTTAGCCAGCTTGCGTGTGAACAGTTGCACCATGGCATAACACGTTGCAGCCACAAGCATCAACAGACTGCCAAAGAGCGAGAGTCCAGAATCAAGGCCTGTATCGCTTGAGGTATTACCCAGCGGATTCACAATACAGAGCATCCCTATCATGCCAAGGCCAACCGCTGCGTATTGTTTAAAGCCAACGTTTTCACGCAACACCATGGGGGCAAGCAACACGACCATCAGGGGCGATACAAAATACAGCGCGGTAGCTTCAGCCAGCGGCAAGTACTGTAAGGCGGGCATAAAAAATATGCCAACCATCCCAAGCAGCGCGCCACGATAAACGAGTAGCTTGCGTTCGGCAGGAGCCACTCTCATGGGCACGCGTTTGATCCACAACAGACACCACGCCAGCACAATGATGACGCTGTAACGAGCGAAATTGACCAACGGCGCAGAATAACGTCCCAATAGATCTTTTGCGAAGGCGTCGAGGCAGGCAAACGCCACCAGCGAGCATAAAAAGATTGCACAACCTTTCAGCCATTGCGCTTGTCGAGCCAACTCTGGTTGCGGTGCATCGCTGAGCAAGCTCATAGGCCTATCGATCTATTTGAGAATGAGGCCATGTTGAGGCCTAGGCGGTAGCGCTGTATGTCGTGTTGCGTAGTCGCACTAACATGACTGTGATGATCAGCCCAAAGAGCCCAAGGGCGCCGTAACTTGCCCCATAACTTTTCAGCAGACCAGCCAGGACACCAAAGAGCGGTGGGCCCAACACCACGCCCAAAAAGGTGATGCACAGCGTACCGCCCGTTGCGACACTGGCTTGGCCCGCTGGCGCAAGGCGAGCGATCTCAGCCAGAAACACACCGTTCCAGCCAATCGCTGAGGCGCCAAAAATCACAAGAACCGGAAATAAAATCCAAGGCGTGGAATCCGGACGAAGCAACGCGGTACCCACTGCGCCGAAAGTCAACATCAACGCAATCACGATCAGCATCATCGTGGGGCTCAACCACCGATCGGCGACATAGCCCCATAAAATCCGCCCAATTACGCCCCCTGCTTGCGCAACCGTCAGCGCAACCCCAGCTGCCACCAGTGACCAGCCAAGGTCTTCAAATAAAAACGTGACGAGATACGCCATCAAAGACATCTGACAAACGGCAAACAAAAACGAGGTCAGCGACAGCGCACGCAAACTTGGGTGTTCAAAGATTAAGCGCAAAGGTTGTACAACACTGGTCAGCATCGATGGCTTGACTGTTGGGTCCCGATCATCATCCAAGCCAGCACGTAGTGGCTGTACGGCCCAGGCGCAGAGCACGCACGCGACCCCCGACGAGACAAACGCCAGTTGCCAACCAATCGCGATATCAAGCGAAGGGACAAGCGCGCCTGAGATCATGCCCCCGAGCGGCACACCCGTCTGTTTAATTGAAAACACAAACGATAGTTTCTCAGGAGGTGTCGTTTTGATTAAAAGATGCGAGCTGGCTGGGGTAATGGGTCCGTAGCCAGCACCAATAAACAAAGCGCCAATCGCAATCGCAAGCGGATGTGGAATCGCACACAAAAACAGACCCACCGCTGACGATAACAAACCTGCCTGACTCAAGCGGATCGCACCCCAGCGCTTAACGGCCGCGCCCCCGAGCAGGGTAGCAACCATTGCTGCAAAATATACAAGAGCAACGTACGCGCCCAAGTAATTGGTCGATACACCAATCGCCTTCGCCACCACGGGTGTCACGACCGGCAGATTGATCAACGCCATTGCGACAAGCGACTGAACGGTTAAGGTTGCAACTAATACGACCCAAGGTCTGGCTGGTGTCA
>CAMDEF010000095.1 GCA_945895265.1 Bordetella parapertussis
TACCTTCAAGGGCCTGGTGCAGTGCAACATTTACCTGAGCTATTGAAAGAATTTTCATTAGCAACACCCATCGTCTTGATGGATGATCTGGTGCGCGCGAGTGTCGGTAATTTATTGCTACAACCACTTTCTGCTGCAGGTATTCAGACAACACAACTTCGCTTTGCCGGTGAATGCACCAGCGAAGCGATCGAACAGCTCGCGCTCGAAGCCGAGCAAACACAAGCCGACGTAGTCATTGGCTACGGCGGCGGAAAAACCATTGATGCGGCAAAGGGCATCGCCAAAGCGCATAACCTTCGGCTCTTTATTGTGCCGACGATTGCTTCGAACGACTCGCCGACAAGTCGTCTGATTGTCTTGTATGACGATCAGCATCGTGTGACGCGGGTTGATCGACTAACGCGCAATCCAGATGTCGTACTGGTGGATACGGCGATCATTGCGCGTGCCCCGGCCAGGTTCTTTGCTGCGGGCTTGGGTGATGCCTTGAGCAAGAAATTCGAGGCGACTCAATGTCATTTGGCACGAGGGAAGAATTTCTTTGGTACAGAGTCGCTCGCCACGGCGCGCCTTCTCGCCGAACACTGTTATGAAACGATTATCGAATTTGGTGTGCCAGCGCTCAAACGCATTCAAGAGCACAGAACTCCAGACGAAAGCGTCGAACGCGCGGTTGAAGCCTCAGTCCTGTTAAGCGGGCTGGGCTTTGAAAGCGGCGGGTTATCGCTCTCGCACGCCTTGACTAGAGGGTTTTCTGCTCACCCAGTGATGAGTACTTTTTTACACGGTGAGACTGTGGCCTTTGGCTCGATCGTCCAGCTAATTGCTGAAGAACGCCCTCAGGCTGAAGTACAGGCTCATATCGACTTTTGTCACTCATTAGGTTTACCGATTACGCTTGCTCAATTGGGGGCAAAGAACGCAACCGAGGCTGAAATCATACAAATGGCGACACTCACTGCAGCGGCGCCGTATATTGGCAATCTGACCCCTGCGGCCGATGCGAATCGCATTGCGCAGTGCATCAACAGAGCAGATGCCTTAGGCCGCGCAACTGCCAGATAGTCAGTTATGCTTAATCAAACAGACAAATAAACAACGACGCTTCAATCAAACAGGAGACAGACATGAACTTTGAAAATAAAGTTGCAGTGGTGACGGGCGCAGGTGGTGGATTAGGTTTGGCAATTATCGAGAAGTTCGCCCGCGGTGGCGCTGCGATTGTGGCCTTAGATTATTCACAAAAAATGGCAGATGCCGCGGCTGAGAAAGTTCGTGCAATCACCAAACAAAAAGTACTGGCATTGCAGTTTGATGTCGCTGACCATCACTCTGTCGCAAAGGCTTTTACCGCAATTGATCAAGAGTTCAAGAAAATTGATATCTTAGTGAACTGCGCGGGTGTACGCGAGGTTCAAAAGGTGTATGACCTTGACCCAGAAGAATGGCGTCGCGTCATTGACATTAACTTAAATGGGCCGTTTTACTGCGCACGCGAAGCTGTGCTTCGCATGCGTAAAACTGGCGGTGGCGCGATTGTGAACATCGCCTCTGTTGCAGGGATGATGGGGCTCACGCACCGCCCTGCTTACAACTCAAGCAAACACGGCATCATCGGCCTAACTCGCAACCTGTCGTTAGACTGCGCCGCGGATGGCATTCGCGTCAATGCCGTTGCGCCTGGCTTGATTCGCACACCCCTGACAGATGGCTATTACAAAGATCCTGAATTTATCAAAGGGCTCAACGAAGTCGTGCCAATGGGCGCCCAAGGTGGCACACCCGGAGACATCGCTGATGCCATCGCCTTTTTATGCTCGGCTGAAGCGAAGTTTGTGAACGGTATCGTTTTGCCCGTAGACGGTGGCTGGGCGGCAAGTAAGGGCTACACCACGGGTAGTGGCTCAGCCCAATTTACGTCTGCAAAAAACCAGACTTAATAAGCTGTTAGCTAACGTACTTGCTTAATCAGCTGTTAGCTAACATATAGGCTGATAGCCGGCTAGCTGATATGCAAGCCGCCGTTGACTTGCAGCGACTCACCAGTAATGAAGCTTGCGCCACTGCTGCACAAAAAGGCAATCGCAGTGGCCACTTCGGCGGGTTGCCCCAAGCGCTTGAGTGACGACTGTTCAATTGAGTCTGCACCACGCAACTTTATCAACTCAGTCGTCATTGGCGTTTCGATAATGCCTGGCGACACGGCATTGACACGCGTGCGCGGTCCAAGCTCGCGTGCCAAGCTACGCGTCAACGACAAGATAGCGCCTTTCGTTGCTGAATAATGCGAATTGGCAAATGAGCCGCGATGACCCGCAACTGAGGCAATATTGCAGATCGCGCTATTCTCGCGCAAGGCTCGAATCGACCTTTGACAGATATAAAAAACACCATCAAGGTTAATCGAAATGACTTTATGCCATTCAGCATCTGACATCTCTTTCGCGGGCCGAGCTAAATAAATCGCTGCAGCTGGCACTAAGAAATCGATCCCACCAAAACGCTTCACAGCCAACTCAACCGCTGCCTCTGAGTCTTTAGGATCGCTGGCATCCATACGAATTGTCGCGACACGTGTACCCGTTGGATCTAACTCGGTCGCAAAGCGCTTTAGCGCGTCGTGATCAAGATCCGTCAAGACTAATTGAGCGCCATTTGCATAAAACAGTTTGGCCACCTCGCGCCCGATCCCGCCGTTCGCACCAGTTAAGAGCAATACTCGGTTTTGAAAATCGTACATCTCATTCGCCTTAAAAAAATGAATCGCAGACCTTAATAGTTTGAGCGTCCACCGCTGATGTCATAACAGGCGCCTGTCACAAAGCTTGCCTCATCCGACAGCAAAAAGGACACAACATTAGCCACTTCGTCGACACGTACCAAACGCTTCATCGGAATCTTTTTTGCTGCATCGGTGCTAATGTAATCGGGCATTTCGTTGCGCATTCCAGTCGCCTCGACTAGCGCTGGCGACACACAATTGACGCGGATACCATGTGGAATAAACTCTTTGGCCCACGACTTCGTCACACCGATCACTGCGGCTTTAGACGCCGCATAGATAGAGAGTTCTTGCGGCCCATCTTTACCTGCGACCGAAGCCAAGGACACAATCGACCCTGACCCTTGCTTCATCATGTGCGGCACGACTAAGCGCGTCAACGCGAAGATTGCGCGAACATTAATTGCAAAGACGCGATCGACTTCAGCGTCAGTGGTCTCCCACATAGGCTTGATTGGCCCTAGAGTACCTGCATTGTTCACCAGATAGTCAATACGACCATATTGTTTGACCGTGGTGTCAACCAAATGCTGAAGGGCGGCCGCTTCGGTCACATCAGCCTGTACAGCCAAGGCCTGACCCGCGTTCGACGTGACCTCGGTTTGAACGCTTTGCGCGGCTTTAAGGTCGCGATCAGCAATCACAACCGTTACACCTTGACGGGCTAACTTCAGCGCAATTGCACGTCCGATACTCGCTCCTGCTCCCGTCACAATGGCGATGCGAGACGCAGCAATCTCTTCAA
>CAMDEF010000096.1 GCA_945895265.1 Bordetella parapertussis
AGTGTGCTTTGATGCACCGTACGATGTTGGTCGACTAGGCTGCGCAGCCCTCTAATTTTAAGCGTCAGGCGCTCGGCCTGTTTAACAAGCTCGCTGAAATGCTCTTGTTCGGGAGTCAGATCTGGGGAAATCTGCGTGAGCGTGGGTAATGTTTCGATAAGGTGCGACAGTTTGAGTACGTCCGGATAGTGATGGTTTCACGACTAGCCGAGTATTTTAACCTGCCGCTGCCCCAACTGTTAGTCCGCCACAGGTATAAAGCACTTGACCTGTCATGAAGCCCGTTTCGGGTGACAGTAAAAAGGTGACCGTATTGGCGACGTCTTCGGGTGTGCCAAGGCGCCGAACAGGGATGCGCGCCAGAAAATCGGTCATTTGCTGCGGTGAGAGGGGATTGTTTTTTCTGTACATTTCGGTTTCGATCGGCCCCGGAGCGACCGCATTGACAGTAATACCGCGACTGCCGAGTTCAAGCGCCCAAGTTTTTGTCATGCCAATGACGCCGCTTTTAGCGCCTGCGTACGCGGTGCGCCTGAGCATCCCTAAACTGGCCCGGCTGCTGATATTGACCACGCGACCAAAGCCTTTCTTAGTCATTGAGGGTAGGCAGGCCTGCAAGCATTGCATCGGTGCCCGCATGTTGATTTGAATGATTTCGTTAAATTCGGTCGAATTCGTTTCTTCAAGCAAGCTTGTCGTGCTTTTGCCGGCATTGTTGACCAAGTGGTCGATCGAAAACTTCTGTGTGATCAGCGCTAAGGCTTCAGCGGTGCTGGCTTCATCAGCCAGATCAGCGGTGTAAAAGTCGCCGGGGAACTCCCCGTCAAAGGGGCGCCTGGCCAAGCCAATGACGTGTCCGCCTCGCTGCGCAATGCGTTGCGCGCAAGCCAGTCCGATCCCACGACTCGCGCCGGTGATGAGGGTAACGGTGTTTTTGAAAATCGGTTCAAACATCACTGCGTCTCCGTACCCGACTGCTTAACCACTGTCGCCCACTTTTGAACTTCTTGACTGACAAAGGCCGTGAATGTTTCGACGGTATTTGGGTTTAGCGGTAGGGCAATGCCGGCACTCGCGTAGCTAGTTTTTGTCGCTTCAGCCGCCAGGGCTCGGGTCACGTTAGCGTTCACGCGCTTCACTAACGAGGGATCAGTGGCTGAAGGAGCGAACAGACCAAACCATGCTTGCACAGAGAAATTTGGTAGCCCAGACTCGGCCAGTGTGGGGATGTCTGGGGCGAACGATGAACGCGTAGCGGTCGTGACGCCAAGTGCTCGTAATTTGCCAGCACGAACTTGTTGCAACACAGAAGGCATATTGTCGAAGATCGAACTGACTTGTCCGCCCAATAAATCGTTTAAGGCAAGACTGCTGCCTTTGTAAGGGACATGCAAAATGTTTGTGTTAGTTTGAATTTTGAATAATTCACAAGACATGTGAATTGCCGAGCCTGCACCGGAAGATGCGCACGTGAGTTTGCCTGGATTAGCACGGGCGTAGGCAATATATTGCTCAACGTTTTGAATCGGCAAGGCCGGATTGATCACGAGCATGTTAGGGACCGTTCCAAGCAGCGCGACTGCCATGAGATCTTTTTCAATGTCGTAGTTCAGTTTTTTATAGAGGCTTTTGTTGATGGCATTTGCCGTCGAGCCAACATAAAACCGTGTGCCGTTTGTGGGACCACTGGTAACGTACTCTGCGCCAATATTGCTGTTGGCACCAGCCTTGTTCTCAACGATTACCGTTTGACCAGTTTGTAGCGTCAGCTCTTTGGCAACGATGCGAGCAATGATATCTGTGGTGCCACCAGGCGCGTAACCGACAACAAACGTGAGCGTTGGTTGTGCGGCATTGGTTTGTGCTTGTGAGTACGATGGCGACAAAGTTAGACATAACGCTAGCGACATCAAGAGGCGCGAGATATTTGCTTTTAACGCGATGTTTTTCATGAGCATTTGATCTTTCATAGCAGAACATTCCCTTGAATAGTGATGCCATGCGTTTCACACGTTTGATCTTTCATAGCGGAACGCTTCCTTGAACGGTGATGCGATGCATCTCACGCCGATGTCCGGGGTAATCATTAATGGCATAGTGCATGGTGCACCGGTTATCCCAAAATGCCATCGAACCCGGCCCCCAACGAAAGCGACAGGTTAATTCTGGCTTTGAACTTTGCTGATACAGATATTGCAACAGAGGCAGGCTTTCTTCACGCGTCATGCCTTCAAAGCAGTAGGTGAAGGGTTGGTTCACAAACAAGAGCTTGCGACCCGTTTCTTCGTGGGTGCGCACGACGGGATGCGAGGTATTGATTTTGCCGATATCGTCACGTAATTTTGTTGAACGTGTTGCGTTGCGCAATTGAGCGTTCGTGCTCAAAAAATCATTTGAGTGAATCGCACGCATGTCAGACAGCTGTTCTTTTAACGCGTCTGACAGGCGCTCGTACGCCATATAAAGATTGGCAAACAGTGTGTCGCCACCTAAGGGTGGTATCTCGCGAGCATAGAGCAGAGACCCCAGCGGAGGAGTCGCCTGAAAGGTTTCATCGGTGTGCCAAGTGTCACCGATGATGTCTTTATCGGTGCTCTCTTTGACGACCGGCATGATCTTTGGATAGGCATCGAGCGTTCGATAAACGGGTGACCGGCTGATTTCACCAAAGCATTCAGCAAAGTGAATTTGTTGTTCTGGGGTGAAGGTCTGCTCGCGAAAAAAAATGACCAGATTGTCGAGCAAGGCCTGACGAATATCAGCGATTAGCGTTGGGGTGAGGTCTTTGGTCAGGTCAACGCCTAGTAACTCGGCGCCAATATGGCCAGTCAGTTTACGAATTTTCATGGGTGGCTCGTTGCGTCTTTGAGGTCTATTTCTTTTGATCCATAAATACAATCAGATCGCGAAAGATTCTGGTGTATTCATCCATTTCTTCGTCCATCTGTTTGGGGCCTTTGACATCAAGGATCAAGCCGTGTTTTTGCGCAAATTGTGCAAACTCTGGGCTGTTTCCGATAGCCAGCGAGGTGGCGATGATTTTGTCTTTGATCTCGTTTGGCATCCCTTTGGGTGCCACGATGCCATACGAGGCGGGTAGGGTGACGTTGTACCCAGCTTGTACGACTGAGCTTGCTTCTGGAAACGCAAAATATTTGTCTTTCGTAAACGAAGCAATAATCCGAATCTTGCCGGCTTGTACATGCGGCAACATGGTCGGGGCATAGCCGGTGCTCGCTTCGACTCGGCCGCCAAGCAGTGCGATCAGGGCTTCACCGCCACCCCCGGTGAACGGG
>CAMDEF010000097.1 GCA_945895265.1 Bordetella parapertussis
ACTTGGATGGAAGGTGTCAAACAGTTTTTTGGCGTGTTGTTGTTTGCGACCGCGTGGTGGATGGTGACGCCGCTGTTGCCGACGTGGTTACAGATTCTTGGCTGGGCAATTTTGGTGTTGTTTTCAGCAGTGTTGTTACGTACCTTTGAAACGCTTGGCCCCGAGGCAGGTTTTAGCGGCTTATTGCGCAAAACACTTGGGTTGCTGCTGACCTTACTGTGTTTCATTTGGCTGTTGGGGATTGCGAGCGGTGGCCGTTCGTTGCTACAGCCCTTGTCTCATCTTGCCCGTAACAATGCAGCGGTCAGCCCAGTTGCTGCGGTAACGATTGAAAAAAATCCGGGTGTATCAGGGCTCTTCGCAATCGCTGACAAGAATGCAGGTGGATCAGGCGCCCCCACGGCAGTTGCAAACAATGCGAGCAGGTCAGGCGGGGTCTCGACAGCGAGTTCATCAAAAAATATGTTGCAAGGTCAAGCAAGTGTTCAGTCATCCCCCACAGCGCCGCGTGCTCAGTCTGCCTTGTCGTCTGCCGGCGCGCATCCACCTTTTAAGCGCATTCGTTCAATCGCCGAACTCGACGCTGAGCTCGCCCAGTCCACGCGTCCGGTGATGCTCGATTTTTATGCCGACTGGTGCGTATCGTGCAAAGAGATGGAGTCCTTCACCTTCACTAAACCCAATGTGGCGCAGCGGATGGATCAGTTACTGCTGCTGCAAGCCGATGTGACCGCAAATAACGCAGAGGATCGCGCGCTGCTTAAGCGGTTCAAACTTTTTGGGCCGCCAGGCATCATTTTTTTTGAGTCAGGTGGGCGTGAACGAAAAGACGTGCGAGTGGTTGGCTTTCAGGATGCCAACCGTTTTGCAACAAACCTTGATCGCGTACTTTCGCTGAAATAAGTAGACAGATGCGGGCACTCGGTGAGTAAATGACTTTCACTATGCCTCAAAGACTTCACGCTTCATGACTTCACAGCCACTGCCCAGCGCATCGACGTCGACCACGCCGGTCATTATCTTGCTAGCGCTAGCGGCGTTTGCAAGCTCTAGCGCATTTCGCATTTGCGATCCCTTGTTGCCAGTATTTGCAAACGAGTTCAATGTGCGCACGGCTCAAGCCTCAAGCGCAGTCACTTATTTTTCGATTGCCTATGGGGTCATGCAGTTCTTCTACGGCCCAGTCGGGGATCGTTACGGTAAGTTTCTCGTTTTGTCGTTGGCAACGCTTGGTTGTGCGGCGGGTAGTCTGTTGGTGGCCTTTGCGCCAACCCTAAGCGTCCTCGAATTAGGGCGCTTTATTTCAGGCGCAACGGCAGCTGGCATCATCCCGTTGTCGATGGCTTGGATTGGTGATCATGTGCCTTACGAACAGCGACAGGCGACGCTTGCGAGATATCTGCTGGGTTCGATCTCTGGCATTGCGATTGGTCAGTTGTTGGGCGGGGTGTTTGCAGATACGGTTGGCTGGCGCTGGGCGTTTGTTTTTCTGGCGATGATTTATTTGGTGGTCGGTTCGCTCTTAATTTCCCGTCGTCGCCATGTTGTTGAGGTTCCTGCGAGTGGTGGGATCCGCCTGTTGGATCCTGTACGCGAAGTGTGGGCGCAGCCCTGGGCACGAATTGTTTTGGTCGTTGTCTGCTTTGAGGGGGCGTTTGTCTTTGGGCCTTTAGCTTTTGTCCCGGCGTACTTGCACGAGCGTCATGAGATCGCGGTCGCCTGGGCGGGCGGTATTAGTGGTTTATTTGCCGCTGGTGCGCTGATTTATGCGTTTTATGCGAAATACTTTGTACGTCGCTTTGGCGAGTATCGCTTGGCTGTCGCTGGCGGCTGCATGATGGCGTTTGCGTTTGCGGTGTATTGGTTCTCTTCGGTTTGGTATTGGGGTGTGCTCGCCAGTCTTTTGTCAGGGCTTGGTTACTATCTGTTGCACGCGGTATTACAAACGCATGCCACACAGATGGCTCCGGCGATACGCGGCACGGCCGTAGCGTTATTTGCGTCGTTTTTGTTTTTTGGCCAGTCGGTAGGCGTGATCCTGGCGTCTGTCGCGGTTGACCACTTAGACTTGGCGGCCGTATTTCCGATCGGAATTTTTGGCCTGCCTATTTTGGCGATTGTATTTGCTTGGCGTTTACAAAAACGCCAGGCTGCACAAGCAAGCGCCTAAGCACCTTACTTTTGATTCAGTAACTTTGCTGCAGCGAGCGCAAAGTAGGTCAGAATCCCATCGGCACCGGCACGTTTGAAGCCTAAGAGGGTTTCCATCATGACCTTATCGTGGTCAAGCCAGCCATTTGCCGCGGCCGCTTTCAGCATCGCGTATTCACCGCTCACCTGATACGCAAAGGTTGGTACCCGAAACGCGTCTTTGACCCGGCGTAACACGTCTAGGTAGGGCATCCCAGGCTTGACCATGACCATATCGGCGCCCTCACGTAAGTCGGCAGCCACTTCGCGCAGAGCTTCATCAATGTTGCCTGGATCCATCTGATAGGTCAGTTTATTGGATTTGCCCAAATTATTTGCGGAACCGACCGCGTCTCTAAAGGGCCCGTAAAAGGCGCTCGCAAACTTAGCCGAATACGCCATGATGCGCGTATGGATATAGCCATTGTCTTCAAGCGCTTCGCGGATTGAGGCGATGCGACCATCCATCATGTCACTCGGTGCAACGATATCTACCCCAGATTGCGCTTGAATCAAGGCTTGTTGTGTCAGGATTTGAACGGTGATGTCGTTCATGACATAACCGTCTGCGTCGATGACACCATCTTGGCCGTGGCTGGTGTAAGGGTCGAGCGCTACGTCTGTCAAAATACCTAACTCAGGAAAGCGCTTTTTAAGGGCGATCACAACACGAGGGATTAAACCGTCGATATTGATCGCCTCACCGCCCTCTGGAGTTTTTAGTGCGGGATCAATCACTGGAAACAGTGCCATGATGGGCACGCCAAGCTTGACGCACTCTTCGGCGACCGGCAACAAGGTGTCGAGCGAATAGCGAACAACCCCTGGCATAGAGTCAATCGCCTGTTTAACTTTTTTACCTTCAGTCACAAAAACCGGATAAATAAGGTCATTCACAGAGAGTGAGTGCTCACGTACTAGCCGACGAGAGAAATCGTCATGGCGTAAACGACGAGGACGGTTGGCCGGGTAGTCGGCGAGAATGAGGTGTGGAGTTGTCATGGTACGACCTGTGGTGAGATCCAGTTTTCAATTTGCAGAGTGGCTTCTTCGAGCCCGATCCGCGCC
>CAMDEF010000098.1 GCA_945895265.1 Bordetella parapertussis
AGCGCCAGAGTGGTAAGTGCGCATCGGCCGCAGCGGCATGTAGTACCGCTAACGACGTCGCGATCAAGGCGTTGCCACCCAAGCGTGATTTGTCAGCAGTGCCGTCTAAAGCAATCAATAAGGCATCTATTTTTTCTTGCTCAGTCACAGCCAGACCAAGCAGCGCCGGGGCGATTTCAGTTTGAATCCCCTGAACAGCTTGCATGACATCCAGCCCACCAAAGCGCGTGCCGCCATCGCGACGTTCAATCGCTTCACGGGTGCCGCGTGACGCACCCGCCGGAGCAATGCCGCGCCCGAGCGCGCCCGATTCAGTGATGACATCAACTTCAACCGTTGGACGTCCGCGCGAATCCCAAATACGTCGCGCGTGAACATGTTTAATACGACTCATTACTTAAACTCCTGATTTCAGCATGTTGCGATAGAGTCCCAACTAAGACCCAAGCATATTTTTGGCTAGACTCATGATGTGAACTCCTGGCCCCAACGCGCGTGAATGATTGAAAAAGAAACATCATCTTGCTGTAAAAATTCGATTGCGAGCGTTCGCACAATCGCACCACGCTCAGCGGCAAGATATTCGACTGGTGATTTGCCATCGACGCGTGCAAGCATGAGGCCGGGCAGCAACGAGACGATTCGGTACTCAAGCTCTGGCACGGGCTCCCACGTCACCTCTTGCAAATAAGCATTTAAAAAATCTTGCGCGCCCTGCAGTAAAGCGGATGCCAATCGAGGCATATGCGCGGCTTTCAAGAAAAAATGATTCAGGCAAAACGCTACATCAAACGCTGGGTCGCCGTACCAGGCACACTCTGCATCCAGGATGACTGGGCCTATAGGCCCGAGCATAATATTTTTGGGGCTCACATCACCATGCACCAAGACTTTAGGATTATGTTGGGTGCGTTTGATAAGAGCCTTTAAGCGCGGGCTTAACTCAGGGTGTTGACGCGCTGCCTCTTCGAGGTAGGGCTCGAGTCGGATGGCATAAAAGGTATCGTCATTGGCAAAACGCTTGGCAATATCCTCTTTGAGTGCTGTTTGCGAGTGGATGCGCCCAAGTATGTTGCCAAGCTGAGCGGCGACCTTATCTGCGACTCTACCGGCTAGAAGCTCTGACTTCCAGTTGAGGTATTGGGCCCCAAGGTATTGCATCACAAAACTTTTGCTTGTTTGATCGATGCCTAGAATTTTTGGCACGGCATCAGGTGCGATTGTTGCGGCGGTTTGCAGCCAAGCAATTTCGGCAAACACCCGATCAACGGGGGCTAGCCATTGTTTGGCGACTTTGAGCTGCGGTAGTGCTTGTTTGAAGCAATACTGCGCTTGCTGAGTCGTGATGTGAAAGATATTAGATGACACGCCGCCCGTAAGCGCTTTGATCGTAATCGCATCGTCGTCTTGAGCAAGGTTTAAGTGACTGAGTATTCTTTTAATCGCCTCGTGATCATTTGCTAAGTCGTTAAAAGCTGAGATCAGCGATTTGTCGGTAGAGACCGGATTTTTATCAGTAGTGGTCAGCCCTTTACCTGAAGCGACCAAGTTTTTATCAGCTGCAGTCATTTCTTTATCTGAGCATCCGAAGTCTTATTAGTAGTCGTCAGTTCTTTATCTGCTGCAGCCAACTGTTTATCGCGCAGGTTTTGTGCGACCTCTTTACCTTTATCAAACTCTTGTTTGAGCTTAGTGAGCTCTGCAGGGCTGACGCGTTCAATGTTGGCGTAATCGAGCTTCCATTCGTGCGATTGACTCCATCTTTGTGGGGATTGCACGGTTGTGCGCGATGAAACTGCAGACTCTAAAACCTTGAAGGCTAATTCAAGAGTTTGCCGCTGTGACATCACATCAAAGGGCTTGCCAGCCGCGTTGCCTAAGGGGAAATCGCTAAACATGAATCTCGGAACGCCGCAGTGTTCAACGATATCTTTTGCGCAGCCCATCAAGACCGTGGGGATACCGTTGGCCTCAAGATAGCGTGCAATCAAACTGAGCGTTTGGTGGCACACAGGGCAGTTTGGGATCAAGACCACTGCCTCGACACCATCAGCGCGACAGCGTTTTAAAACTTCAGGGGCATCAACCTCGATCGTATGACGTTGGCTTCGGTTGGTCGGGGCGCCATAAAAGAAGGGCGCGATACTGCCGATGATCTTATCGCGAGCTAGCTCACGTAGCATAGGCAAGGCAAACCAAGTATTTGAGTCTTGCATACTGGTGTGTTTGCGATCGACCGCCACATGCGACACGCGCAAGTCGTGGTCAATATCTGTTGCGCCTGAATACACAGTAAAAAACTTGGCAGCCGAGTTGTAGGTTGACCCTGGGCCTTGATTGCCCTTATCAGGCTGATAGGGCGCCGCCGTGGTCACGATGCTGACACAAGTGTCTTTGACAGGTTTACGCAAGGGCGTGAACGGGGCATCAGCAAAGTGTGCCCAGCGATAGGGGTTGCCATAGCCCAAACCCAAATACCAGTCGCGGGTGCGTTGCATGTAAAGGATGGGTTGGTCATCATCACTTACAAAGCCCAGCAGCTGATCCACTTCGGCTTGAGACAGTTTTGTCGATTCGGTCATAGATATTGTCGTTTTTAGGATTTTTTAGAGTCTAGCCTAAAACACGTCAAAGTCTTGTTCGAAGACTATACTTCTGCCTGTGCCTTCGGGCCTCTTCCTTCTGCATAGGCCGCTCGTTTTGACTTCTGCACTTGCTCCGTTTTCAGTCAGGGTGCTGTCCCTCATCCCACCGATGACGCAGCTCAATACGCCATACCCTTCAACCGCCTATTTGACGGGCTTTTTGCGTTCGCGTGGCTTTGAGGCGGTACAAGAAGATTTGGCGCTGGCGCTTGTGCTGCGCTTATTGTCGCGGCAAGGCCTAGCTGAGGTGGCGGCGGCCGTTGATCTTTTGCCTTCAGTGCACCATACTCAAACCATCGAAGCGTTCGTTGAGCAACGTGCACGTTATTTTGCAACGATCGAGCCTGTGATTGCCTTCTTGCAGGGGCGTGATTCAACCTTGGCGCATCGTATTGCGAGTCGACAGTACTTGCCTGAGGGCCCACGCTTTGCAAGCCTAGATGTCTACGTGGATGATGAGGGAGGCGACCCCTTGGCGTGGGCCTTTGGCGCACTTGGGTTAAATGACAAGGCCAAGCACTTGGCGACCCTTTATCTGAACGATCTGGCAGA
>CAMDEF010000099.1 GCA_945895265.1 Bordetella parapertussis
TATTCGTTGGTACAACGAAAAACGAATCAAGATATCCCTTGGATCACTTAGTCCCTTAGAATACCGACAAAGTCTCGGACTTACGGCATAAACCAGTCCAAGTTTTTAACCGCACCCCCAACTGGTCAATTTTCGATCGGCGTCAACAGAGCAAGCATACGCACTTCGTAGTCACACTCGCTACCAGCAACATGCGGCGCAAATAATCCAATTGCTTTGAAGGTTGGCCATCTGACCTTTGAGGAATCTGCTGCCAGCACATCGGTTACGGATTTCAGTTCAAAAAACTGCCACGTTGGTCCGTTGCAAAGTTCCGCAGTATTTACTAATGCGTGAGCTGGAATTTCAAGCGTACGCAAAATTTCCACTCGATGAGCAGGATCCATCTCATTGATTGTTGTGGGAGGCGCAGCAAAGGACAGATTTGGAGCTTGAGAAATGTCTATCTCAACAATCCCAACCCCGCATTCTTGACGAACAATCCCTGAAGCCTTAGGTTTGCCTCCTGTGTGCAACCACGATGCGCAACTACCTAAAGTTGGATGCCCTGCAAATGGCATCTCCCGAACGGGCGTAAATATTCGCACACGATAATCCGCCGAAAGGTCAGTGGGTGGTAGTAGAAATGTTGTCTCTGCAAGATTGGTCCATGCTGCAAATCTTTGCATTTGCTCATCGCTCAGGCCATCAGCGTCAACAACGACCGCCAACCCGTTGCCTTGGAGTGGAACGGGGCTAAACACATCACATTGAATAAACCTGCGAGCTTTCATTGTTTACCTGGAGAAATAATTACCTTCAATTAGTAAACCTCGTCGTGATCCCCAACATTGATTGGAATGATTTCATTCTCTGTAATGATGAGTTCAAGCGTAATCCTGTACTTCAGGTTGATCGAGACGCTGTGTAAGCCCGTGAGCTTTCCTTTGAGGCTATGAAGTCGAAGGGAAGGGTGATGAGGGTTGATCGTTAGCAGTTCAAGGGTCTTGGTGTACTGAGTCAGTGCGTTTGGGTGTTGCTTAATGAATTTGGCAGCTTTGCGGTTGTATTGCTCTGTGAAAATTAGCTGCCAAGTCATGCCGCCAACTTTGCGTTCAGCTTATTGATACGACGAATGTGTTGGGCAACCGTTTCTTTCACATAGCGGCCGGCGTCGAGGTCGGCCTTAGATTCAGCAAGCGCAGCTTCAAGTTCGCATTCGCGAAGATATTGATAGTGTTCTTCGCTCATCACGATGTACTTAATTTGACCGCGAACGGAAACAGCAACTTCATGTTGCGTGGCGAGGGCTTCTTCGATCGCTTTCACCCCTTTGGTTTTGAGGTCGTTTGCAGAGATTGTGCTCATGATGAATTCCTGATTAACATTACTAATAGTATAGTCAATCGCACGATTAAAAGCACTATCAATCATTTCAAAACTCCCCTCGGGCGCGAGCCCGCAACCGTTCGAAGAAAGCGGGTGTAATTGGATCGCACAGCGGCGAATTGAGGCCCGCTAGCAATTGCTTACGCAGCCATGCGCGGTCTTGCTGGACCTGAGAACTATTTGAATCGTAATCGTCGTCGATAGCATCACGGCTATAAGGCTTTGGTTCAGATAAGGCATTGTGGGCATTAGGTAATTGTGGTGACATGGCTTTGGACTCCTGAACAGACCGTCGATTCTGAATGATTTTTAGCCGACTGTCTGTTTCAATTTGTCACTATCCTGCCTTTTGAATCAACGCGGCCGAAGCTAGACTCTCCATGTTTTGTCCGTTCAAAATGCTTATCAGTCTGCTGACGAGGTGCCCCGCAATACGCCCCCAGTTACAAGCCCACAAAAGCAAAAACCCCAGCGTGAACGCAGGGGTTTTTTCAGTTTCAGATGGTGGCCCGGGGCGGAATCGACCGAGGCCTGAGGATGTTCGATCCTAGTGTCGCAACCGTCTAGTTGCTGGACAGTCAACACTTTAATTTCGTCATGCTCAGGTAAGATTAAGAATATGCTCCATACATTCGTAATAACCACATACAGACCATGGCGTTTAGCATTGAAGAAATAGGCAGGATTGATCATCTGGTCGGCGACTGGTGTGTCCAAAGAGTGCTGCCGGAGTTAAAGAGCAAGATCGACCACGACTACGAGATCGATGGCCAAGCAGTAACAATTCTTGAGGTTCGGCCTTTATGGCGTGGGAAACCTGGTGAGATTACTAGAAGACCGTTTGCCAAATTCAGGTACATTAAAACTAGTAGTTTTTGGCAGATTTATTGGGTGCGTGCCAGCGGTAAGTGGCAGTCCTATGAGCCCGATCCCGTCGCGAGAGACCTCGAATCCGTCTTAAAGATTGTTGAGGCTGATCGGCACGGTTGCTTCTTTGGCTGATGGTACTGAAAAGCAAAAACCCCAGCGCGATGGCAGGGGTTTTTTCAGTTTCAGATGGTGGCCTGGGGCGGAATCGACCTGGTGCTGAGGATGTCTGATCCTAACTTCGACTTTCTGCTCGTAATGGTTCAGAAAAGTCTCTTTTTTGATGAATTAATCGTACAAAATCGATCTCTTGGTTATCAACAAAATATACAACTAAAAAAGGGAATTTTGTTAATGGCCAAGTTTTAAATTGTTTGAGTCCGATCATTTCGCCCAAACGACTTGATCCAGCTTTTGGAAATGCCAGAATAAATCGCAGGGCCTTTTCAATCGCATCTAAAAATCTTGTGCTGGCTTGGTATGCCAGCGCATCGTTGTAAAAGTCGATTGCGTCAATGATGTCTTTGTCAGCTAGGCTGTGTCGTCTTAGTAAGCGTCCGGTCAAGCTAATTTCCTGTCGAGAATTCTGGCGCGCAGCGACTGAAAATACGCTTCGTCGACTACGCCAACTATTGGCGAATTCATTCCATCCAGTATTTTTTGACGCAAGACAGCGAGCTCTTCTTCACGCGTCACAAAACGCATCATGAAGTCGTGAGCAGAGTCCAGTCCCGCATAGCTCGCATTCTCTGACAGAGCAGATAGCTGAGCATCTGTTAAATCTAAAGTCATCTTTGGCATACCCCAATGCTAGGCGTTGAAATTGAGTTTGGCAACAACCAGACGCCTTTAGAAACATCCAGTTACAAGCCCACACAAGCAAAAACCCCAGCGAGATGGCAGGGGTTTTTCAGTTTCAGATGGTGG
>CAMDEF010000100.1 GCA_945895265.1 Bordetella parapertussis
TAGGGCGTTCGCTCTTCGTCATGCACTACAGTGAACTCGCAGCCGGCAGCGTTGGGATCGCTCGCCGACAAACCAAACAACTCGCTTATGCGCTGAGTGGCTTGCTCGCTGGGATTTCTGGTGGCTTTTACGCGCATCTTGTTGGTTACTTAGGCCCTGAAAGTTTTGCCATTTCACGTTCGATTGAAGTCTTGGTCGTGGCGATTGTCGGTGGCCTTTGGTCGAGTGCTGGTCAAGTCATCAGTGCGGTTTTCTTCACCTTTTTGCCCGAACAATTACAACTATTCGCTGAATATCAATTCATCGCTTACGGCTTGATTCTAACGTTCACCTTGATTCTATTTAGACAAGGAATCGGAGGCTTGCTGTTTTTGCCCCCTCGCTTTATCCGACAAACTTGGCTGGCGACGGCCATTGAACAGCAGCGGCAAACTACCGCAGCAAACAGCAAAACGAATGAGCCCCAATTTTTAAAAATTCAATCGGTATCCGCTGACATTAAGGTGCAGGAGATCACCATGCGGTTCGGTGGCCTCGTCGCGCTCAACTCTGTATCACTCGATATTCAGGCTGGTCACATTACGGCGCTCGTGGGCCCAAACGGCTCTGGCAAAAGCACACTGGTCAATATCATCGCAGGCGTATTTCCACCGACCTCTGGTCAGGTGTTCTTGCAGGGCATAGATGTGACGGCTCAAGCCGATGTGGAGATGGCCAAGAAGGGTGTCGTGCGAACCTTTCAAGACCCGCGCCTAGTGCCTCATTTCACCGTCCGCGAAAACATCATGTTGGGCGCGCACGCCATGATGCACTACACCTGGCTTGAAGCGGGCTTGTCGATGCCACGCGTGCGTCTGCAAGAGGCCCAAGCTCTAGAGCAATGCAACGAGGTTTTGCAGTTGCTGGACATCGAGGCCGTTGCAGATCAAGCGGTTGAAAGCCTGCCCTACGGCTACCGTCGGATGACTGAGCTTGGCAGAGCGCTCTTGGCTCGGCCAAAAATTATCTTGCTCGATGAGCCCGCAGCTGGATTGTCTGATCTTGAGATGACCAGACTTGCCGAAATTCTAGTCAAACTCAAACATCTGGGTATCACGGTTTTATTGATTGAGCATCACATGGACTTTTTAACCGGCCTAGTCGACGAAGTTGTTGTTCTCGATAGCGGCTCGATTATCTTCAAAGGTGACATGCTCGGGATGCGGCAAGACCCGAAGGTGATCGCGGCTTATCTTGGGGACGATGAGGTGCAGCATGCTTGAAATCACTGATTTATCTGTCAGCTACGGCGCCATCAAAGCCGTTAAAAACTTTTCGGGTGGTGCAAAGGACGGTTTGATTACGGCAATTCTTGGGGCGAATGGTGCAGGTAAGTCCTCTTTGCTTCGTGCGATTTCGGGCTTAAATCTGATTACCTCAGGCTCGATCAAGCTCGACGGCACAGATATCACGCGCTTAGGCGCACACGAGCGCTCTCGCTTAGGCATCGCCCATGCGATGGAAGGTCGCCGTCTGTTTCGTCATTTAACCGTCGAAGAAAATCTGCGGCTGGCTTGGCGCTTCGGAACACGGCGGGTGCTGCTAAAACCCGCCCTCGATGATGTGTACGCTAGATTTCCGATCTTGGCAGAAAAAGCAAAAATACACGCAGGCTTGTTAAGCGGCGGGCAGCAACAAATGATGATCTTGTCGTGTGCCACGATTCGCTCGCCACGCGTATTATTGTTAGATGAGCCGTCGCTTGGCCTTGCGCCTTTAATTACGACTCAAATCTATCAATTCATCAGCGACTTTGCCAAGAGTTCAAACGTCGCCATTATGCTGAGCGAGCAAATGGCGTCCATTGCACTCAAGGTATCCACTGACGTGTGCGTGTTGCGCCAAGGCGCCTCGGTATTTTCGGGCAGTAAGCAAAGCTTGATCGAACAAGGTCGCGCAGGCGACCTGTCATCGATGTATCTGTAGCGCTGGCAACCAAAAAGCAGAGCCGCCTTAAGCAGCGATGCCCTTTTCTTTTGACTCTCCGTAGGGCGGCGAATAAATCACCAACACACGCACAGGTTCTTCGCTAATGCGCGTAAACGCATGCACTTCGTTGGCTGGAAAAAAACACGAATCCCCAGGGCCTAGTTCACACGTTTCACCGCCCACTTCAGCCCGTGCGCGACCCGACAACATGTAGCAAACCTGCTCAATCCCAGGATGACGATGCGGCAACGCGCCGCCGCCATCACCGGCAAGCTTGCCGCCCACCACGCCTAACAACACCTCGAGATGCTTAGCCCCTACTGTCTCTGGTCCAATCAGACGGCGGTTGACCGTATCGCCATGGTTGGCCGGGCTGTAAGGGGTGACATCTGCTTCTTTAACGAAATATCGACTCTTGGTCATTGCTGTCTCCGTGATTGTTTAAGGTGTTTGAACCCATGCTACAAGCATTTACTTATTTTTTCTAGACATCTAGTTGCTATGATAGGGAAAATTACAAGGCACCCACCCGCGGTGCGTCACCCAGGAGACACACATGAAAGTCTATGAAGCCGTCACAGTTGGTTTAGTTGCTGAGGGTTGCAAAACACTCTTTGGCCTGATGGGCGATGGCAATATGTCGCTGTGGGGCGCTTTAGGGCGTCAGGGCAAAATCGATATTGTCTCGTCTTTTAATGAGGCCGGCGCCGTCTCGATGGCCGATGGCTACTCACGCACGACGGGCCAAGTCGGCTTGTGCACCATCACCTGTGGACCAGGCCTCACTCAAGTCGGTACCTCGCTAAGCATTGCCGTGCGCAACCGCTCACAGATGGTCTTAATTACCGGCCAAATTGCTGCAGGTGCAAAAAACAATATTCAATCCATGGATCAACGGCGCTTTGTTGAGGCCTGTGGTGCTCGGTTTCACGACATCAGCAGCGCCGATAACTTAGCCGACGAAATGGCCGAGGCGTTTTATGCCGCGCGCGTGCATCGCATCCCTGTGGTGCTCAACTTGGATATGGCGCTGCAAGAGCAGTCTTTTGACTGGGATTTTGATTACCGTCCCTCGACCAATTTCTTGCCCGCCCCGATTGGCGC